>CAWGQZ010000080.1:0-128002 GCA_963824805.1 uncultured Acidobacteriaceae bacterium
CATCGCTTGCGAAAAAGTCCCCCGACCTGATCGTTCTGGACATGATGTTGCCGAAGTTCCCGGCCAGCAGTTGCTGCACGAACTGAAGAATGATCCACGCACTTCCGGGATTCCGGTGATCGTGCTCAGCAGCCTGCCGCAGATCAATGCGGAACGACTGAAGAGCGAGGGCGCGGTCGCCTTCTTCGAGAAAGCAAGTCTGGGAATTGATACTGGTTCGGCGCGACTGGTGGAAGAAGTTGGCAACGTTCTGGGATCGCCGCAGTCAGTGTGCCGGAACAGAGTTCAGCAATTAGAGGGATCCGTGAATAATCTGGGAAGTTCAGGTAACGCAACGGCAGCAGCATTTACCACAGATGCTTTACAAACGCTGCTACAGGCGGGCGCGGGCCCCGAGCCTGTCTGTAAAGAAATGGCCAGCATTTTTCATGTCCGGCTTACAGAAATTGCTCTGCTTCATCTCGATAGTAAAGTGCTCAGGTTCCTCTTCCCCCACGAATTGAAGGCAATGGGAATGATTCCTCTGTCATCACCTTCCATTGCAGCCCACACCGCATTGAGCGGGGAGCCAGAAACCTTCAACAACTTCGCGGAAGTAAAGCACGCCAGCGTTTTTGAAACCGTGAAGCTGGGAATTTCAGCTGAAAAACAGGCAATTCAAAAGATGATGTCTGCCCCGGTACTGGATGAGCATCACAATGTGCTGGGAGTGCTTCAGGTCTCGCGTAAAGGCTCGGACCTTTCCAGTTCCGGACCCGATTTTACCGTTGCGGACATCAAGTTGGTTCAAGCCGCTGCCAAAGTGCTTTCTAAAGCGTCCTTCCTGCAACCATCTTCGAAGAAATAGTCTTCCTTAAAATTAGCATATTCATGGACTGATCAATCGCTCGCTTTTCTGCGGAGGTTAGGGTGCGGCATCTTCCCTTGGCGAGTTCTCCCAATGCCAGCGGCCCAATGGCAATACGAATTAAACGCAGGACTTCGATGTCAAGCGCATTCAGCATACGGCGAATATGGCGATTCTTACCTTCCTCCAGCACAATTTCCAGCCATGCGTTGTGTTTGCCTCTACGGATGACTTCAACCTTGGCTGCGCGGAGCAAGTCTCCCTCGTTGGCCCGAATTCCCTTCCGCATCGACGTCATCTGCGCGGCGCTTATGTTCCCTCTCATCTGCACGTGATACTTCTTCGCTAGGTGTGCTTCAGGAGCCAGAATTTGGGCCGCCCACTCGGTGTCATTGGTCAATAGGAGTAGGCCTTCGCTGGCTTTGTCCAGCCTCCCCACCGGCCCCACGAATGGAATGCCGGGAGCCAGCGCCGCATAGACAGTTTCGCGGCCCTTTTCGTCGGAAGCGGTGGTCACCACTCCCCGCCGCTTGTTCAGCACCATATAAATCTTTTCTGCCGATCGGATTGGTTGACCTTGAACCTCGAAGCGATCTATCTCCAAGTGCACCGGAAACTCAGGTTCGCAGTGCAGCTTTCCATTCACCGTTACCTGACCTGCACGAATCAACTCAAAAGCACGCGAGCGGGAACAGAATCCCAATTTCGAAAGCGCCCGCGCCAGTCCGACGTTCCTTACTTTCACAGCACAACGGTACACGATTGCAGTACCGGAGTTCCCGGTACGGTAAACTTCCAACATGATTGACTCGCATCGTTTGTTGCTCTTCGTGGGAGCCGCAGTGCTTCTGGCCATAGCTCCCGGCCCGGGAATGCTCTACGTTTTGGCCCGCACTATGGCTGGGGGAAGACGAGAAGGCGTGCTGTCGTCTCTGGGGACATGCGCAGGAGGAATGGTCCACGTGGTGGCCGCGGCGACGGGCCTGTCGCTGGTGCTGGCCGCTTCCGCGTCAGCATTCGCCGTTGTGAAGTATGCCGGAGCTGCTTACCTGATTTACCTGGGGCTGCGAATGGTCATTGAGTCGAAAACCAGTGAACACGTTGAACTTCCCGCCACTCGAAGAAGTCCGTTCTGGCAAGGTATTGCGACGGAAGTCCTGAACCCCAAAACCGCTCTGTTCTTTCTTGCGCTGATTCCGCAATTCGTAGATCGGCACCACGGCGCCGTGCTGTGGCAATTTCTTCTGCTGGGGACCGTCTCGGTAACTCTGAATACGTCGGCTGATTTGATCGTGACCCTGCTGGCCGCACCCATCGGCGCCCGCTTGCGGGCATCCGCAGTTCTCCGCCAGAGACAACGCATGGCGACGGGTTTCACCCTGATTGGCCTTGGAGCATACGTAGCCGTTGCCGACAGTCATTAACCCCAGTCCGCATTCTTTGCGTGACTTTCCGGTATCACAAAACGAAAATGGTTCTTCTATCTTTAACCAGGAGAAGCTATGCGCCATTCGTTCCGCTTTTGCTCGCTTACCCTCATCATCGCTGCCCTTTCGATCCAAGTTCTTGCGCAGGCTGCCAAGAGCACGACTCCTGATCCGGACGAACCCGTCATTCATGAATTCATTCTCACCATGGCGAAGGTGCAGAAGTTTTCTGACGTTGCCAAGAAGATGAACGAGATCGGAAATAGCGATCCGGTGATGGTGGCGGAGATGAAGAAAATTTCCGACAGCGACACCTCCAATGTGAACAAGGCAGCGCTGCTCGAGAAATCTCCGCACCTCTCCGCGTTTTTGAAAACGAACGGAATTACCGCTAAAGAATTCATCTTCACGCCCATCACCGTTCTGACCGCGGCGCTCGCAACCGCCGCTCAAGACCTGAAAGCTCAGCCGCCCGACTTCGTCAATCCGATCAACATCCAGTTCGTCCGCGACCACAAGGTGGAACTCGAAAAATACAATCTCCTGGGCGGAGAGAAAGAACCAGAAGGAAACCAGGATAAGGACAAAGATCAGGATGACAAACAGTAGAGTTCTATAATCACTCCATGAAGAAGGTCGTCCATGCTGTCTGTCCTCATGATTGTCCCGACGCCTGCGGAGTGCTTGTTACCGTGGACGACGGCAAGGCGACCAAAATCCAAGGCGACCCCGGCCATCCCGTAACCCGAGGATTTCTTTGCGCCAAGGTAGCGAAATATCTGGATCGGGTTTACTCCCCCAGCCGCGTGCTCTTCCCCATGAAACGAGTTGGCGCCAAAGGTCCAAGGGCTGAAGCTGAAGCCTCGCCGTTCGAGCGCATCGGTTGGGACCAAGCTTTGGACGAAATCGCGGCACGCTTCCAAAGAGTCATAAACCAATTTGGCAGCGAGGCCATCCTTCCCTACTCGTACGGCGGAACCCTCGGCGTTCTGAACGGGGCCGGGATGGATCGCCGCTTCTTCCACCGCCTGGGCGCCTCACAGCTTGACCGCACCATTTGCTCTGCCGCGGGTGATGCGGGCATGAAGTCAGTACTCGGCGGATCCCTCGGCACCGAACCTGAGCAGTTCACCCATTCCCGCTACATCATTGCCTGGGCTGCGAACATTCATGGCAATAACGTTCATTTGTGGCCATTTGTCGAAGAGGCCCGTCGCAAGGGCGCCAAGTTGGTGGTAATCGATCCTTATCGCACGCGCACGGCGCGCTGCGCCGACTGGTATCTACCCATCAACCCTGGCACCGACGCGGCACTCGCACTAGGGATGATGCACGTCATCATCCACCAAGGTTGCACGACGCCGATTACGTCGAGCGCTACACCCTTGGGTTCAACGAACTACGCGACAAAGTTCAGCAATACACTCCCGAACTGGTTGCGAAGTGGACAGGAATCTCCGCCGAAGACATCGTGAAACTGGCGCGAGAGTACGCGACGATGCGACCAGCGGCAATCCGCCTCAATTACGGCGTGCAGCGCTCCGAAAACGGCGGCATGGCCACACGCGCTATCGCCATGCTGCCTTGTATCACCGGTTCGTGGAAGGAGGTGGGCGGCGGCTTTCAAATGTCTATCAGCGGCGCCTTCGGTTTGAACCGCGAAGCCATCAAGCGTACCGACCTGATGGAGAAATCTCTGGGACGCCCCGCTCGCATAGTCAACATGGTGGAGTTGGGCAAGGCGCTCAATGAGCTCAAGGATCCGCCAGTACAGGCCCTGTTCGTTTACAACTCCAACCCGGCAGCAGTTTGTCCCAATCGCAACGAGGTGGTGCGCGGTCTGCTTCGACCCGACTTGTTCACCGTGGTTCACGAGCAATTCTTTACCGACACAACCGATTTCGCCGACATTGTTTTACCCGCAACCACCTTCTTCGAGCACAAGGAGTTGCAAACTGCTTACGGTCACTATTTCCTCCAGGTATCTGATCAGGCAATCGAACCGCTTGGCGAATGCCGCTCGAATGTGGAAACCTTTCGTCGCACTCGCACAACGTATGGGGTTCGAAGACACTTGCTTTAACGATTCCGTCGACCAGATGATCGACCAGGCACTGGTGTCGCCCAACCCGTGGCTTAAGGGGATCGACCGCGCGAGGTTGGAGCGGGAGAGCCACGTTCGCTTGAACTTCGGGGATCAGCCTTCGGCTAAAGCTGACCCGTTTCTTCCCTTCGCAAATGGGAACTTCCTTACCAAGAGTGGCAAGGCCGAACTTTACAGTGAAGCTCTGAAGGCTCTAGGTCTCGACCCGGTTCTTGATTTCATTCCACCGACCGAGTCCCGCCACACTCCCGAGGCAGTCGCCTTTCCCTTGGAACTGCTGGCGCGTAAGCCAGACAATTTTCTGAACACCACGTTCTCAAATCTCCCCACCGTGCAGACCATGGAAGAAATGGGCCTTTTAGAGATGAGCGCGACAGACGCCAACGCTCGCGGCATACACGATGGCGATAATGTGCGAGTATTCAATCACCGTGGCGATATCCTGCTGAAAGCCCGCGTGGATGGGGTAGTTCAGCCGGGAGTCGTTTCCGCAAAACTCTATTGGGCCAAATTTACACAGGGAAACCGGAACATTAATGTGCTCACATCCGAAAAACTCACAGACCTAGGCAACTCTGCGACGTTTTATTCCGTCTTGGTTGAAGTGGAGCTTGCTAAAGCAGAGTTTGTAAAGAGGTTGTAATCGTGCTCTACTTGGACGCTCCTGACTGCTCTACCGTATAATTGCGGTTTTCCTAATCCTATAAGCTTGAGGTAGTGGCGATTCTTCGTTCTCGTCAGGAAAGCCCTGCTTTGCAGAAAAGCAGGCGCCACCGGATGCGGTTTTTGTTCTCTCAGTCGAGTTCATCTCCTTCATTTGCAAATCCTTGCAGAAAGATCGAGAGGACCGCTCTGAGCCTGTTTCTGTGTCTGTTGCTGCTTTGCATCGTCGCCCTCGGCCAACAGGATCTGATCACCGACATTCGCGTCCACGGCAACCGCCGCATCCCGGTCGATACCGTCAAAGCCAGAATCTTCACCAAGGCAGGAGATGTGTATGATCCGGCTGCAGTCGAGCGTGATTTCAACTCTTTGTGGAATACCGGCTACTACGAAGACATCCGTTTTGAACGTGAGCAGACCCCCAAGGGCTGGATTCTTCACATTTACGTCAAAGAACGGCCCAACATTCGCGAAATCACTTACACCGGCCTAAGTTCGGTTACCACCAGCGACGTATTGGACCGCTTCAAAGAAGCTAAAGTCGGACTTTCTCAAGAAAGCCAGTACGACCCCACGAAGGTTAAGAAGGCCGAAGTCGTGCTGAAACAGTTGCTTTCAGAGCACGGCCGGCAGTTCGCCACCATCCGGACCGAGATTCGCCAAATTCCACCCAGTTCGGTGGGGTTGACGTTCGTAATCAAGGAAGGACCCAAGGTCAAAGTCGGCAAGATCCGCTTCGAAGGCAACAAGAACATCCGCAGCCGCGATTTGCGGGCCGCGATGAAGAACTTGAAGCCGATCGGAATCCCGCACTCCATCTTCCTCGAGGGCCTATTCGCTAAAACCTACGACGCCACCAAACTCGAAGAAGACACCGAGCGGGTCAGGGATGCCTACCAAAACCAGGGCTACTTCAAAGTCGCAATTCAAGATCCCAAGACTGAGATTCATGACACCGGTAGTAAAGGCTTCCACGTACCGTTGATTGGACACGGGCCTGGGAAAGCCGTAGACATTACCATGCAGATCGAGGAAGGCGATCGCTACAAACTGGGTGGCATCACCTTCAAGAACAACAAAGCAGTGGCCAATGTTGCCGCCTTACGCGCGCAATTCCCCATTAAGGATGGCGAGGTCTTTAGCCGGGAAAAAGTTGGCAAAGGCCTGGAAAATCTGCGCAAAGCTTATGGAACCTTGGGATACATCAATTTTACCTCGGTTCCAAACACCAACTTCGACGAAGATAAAAAGCTGATATTCCTCGACATCGACCTCGACGAAGGCAAGCCTTTTTACGTGCGTCGGATTGAGTTCCGCGGCAACACTACAACGCGCGATAAAGTCATCCGCCGCGAGATCGCCTTGGAAGAAGGCCAGGTTTATAACCAGCATTTGTGGGAATTGAGTCTGCTTCGTCTCAACCAGTTGGGTTATTTCGAACAGTTGAAGCCAGATGACCAGACGATTACCGAACGCCATCTCGACGAGAAGGAAGGCTATGTTGATCTCACACTCAAGGTAAGAGAGAGAGGCAAGAACAGCATCGGCCTCACTGGAGGCGTCAGCGGACTAGCCGGTTCATTCGTCGGCATCAACTACGCAACCAATAACTTCCTGGGTTTGGGGGAAACGCTGAGCGTGCAGATAAACCTCGGCAGCCGCCAGAGAGATTTCGTCTTCGGATTTAGCGAGCCCTATCTTTTCGAACGCCCCCTGAATCTCGGATTTACCGTCTACACCCGGCGTTTCAACTACGACCAGGCGAGAGAAACTTCGATTCTCACCGGGCAGCAGTTGAATCTGCCTTCGGCTTTGCTGCAAAGCCTACAGAATTACACCCAGTCCAGCAAGGGCTTTTCAGTCTCGGGCAGCTATCCTCTGCGGAGATCCTTCAAGCGCCTCGGTCTCAGTTATTCCTACGACGATTCTTCTATTACTGCGGTCAGCGACGCGTCCAAATCACTGTTCACGAATCTTGCTTTCCGCGGCATCAACGGTCCCAACTCGTTGGAAGGCATCGTCACCAGCCGGATCGTCCCCAGCTTCTCGTTCAACACTATCGATGCCGCCTATAACCCGCACCGAGGCACCAGCTTTTCCCTGGCGGGTGAATTCGCGGGTCTGGGCGGGACCGTGCGCTCGGTACGTCCAGTGGTATCGGTAAAACACTTCACCCCGGTGCAGAAAGGGCACAACGCCATTGCGACCAATTTCACCGGGTCGTTCATCACCGGCTACGGTGGCGTGGTGGCTCCTCCCTTTCAGCGCTTTTATATGGGCGGCGAGTACGACCTTCGCGGCTTTGACATTCGTTCGGTATCACCGGTTGCCTATTTGCCGGATCGGAGTGCAATTACTCTGGTTAATCCGGACGGTTCCAGCGTACCCCGTGACCCCAGCAATCCGCTTCGCGGTTCCTATACGGTGCCGATTCCGGTCGACCGCATTGTTTTTCCGGGGGGCGACCTCAGCCTCGCCGGAAACCTGGAGTACCGGTTCACCGTATTTGGCCCTCTGGTGGTGGCACCGTTTATGGACCTCGGGGTCGACCCGATTTTGCGTAAGTCGCAATTACGCATTAATTCCGGACAGCTTGCCGACATCAACAACACCCAGTTCGGTTGCCCTGCTATCGATATCGGCCTGAATTGCCTGGGTGGCCAGCTCCATCCCTTTAACGACATTCTGCAACCGGTTGACAACACCAATTGGGCTCCCAGAATGTCGACGGGCGTCGAGTTCCAGGTGATGCTCCCGGTTATCAATGCGCCATTCCGTATCTATTGGGCGTATAACCCATTGCGTTTAGACACCACCAGTGTCCCGCCGGTACAAGTCACCCGTGATATGTTTCCTCCTGGAGCAGCCGGTGACTACACCTACAATTTGGCGGTCAATTCGTTCTCCCCCACTTACCGGTTGCGGGAACCACGAAAAACGTTCCGCTTCACGGTGGGAACCACTTTTTAGGCGATGCGAGGTTTGACGGCAGGCCCGCCGCTTCCTATAATGCCTTCATCCACCCACACCCTGTAAACTTAAGAGTAGGGTGGCACCACGCCTTCAAGGTGGCGCTTGGTAGACCAGCATGACTTCCCGTGATGTGCAGAAACCTGAGTGAACATGGGATGCGCGGTCCAGTATCATCCGTGAGAAATCCCGGAACATCGCTTAAGGAGTCCATACCAACCAAATGATTAGCAAGTCTGTGCGATTTATCGTGGCCACCGCGTTCGCCGTTGCGACCGTGGCGATGGCCCAAACTCCCAGTGCGTCAGCCCCGCTACCTTCCGCCCCTTCCGCAGGCCCGGCGGCGACCGGCACGGGCGGCACCAGGATCGGAACCATCAATCTCGAGCAAGCCATCTTCGCGACCAACGAAGGTCAACGTGATTTCGAAGCGCTCAGCAAGAAGCTCGAACCCAAGCAAACCGAGTTAAAGGGCATCAATGACGAAGTCGATGGACTTAAGAAGCAGCTCAACACCCAGGGCGACAAGATGAACGATCAGGCTCGCGCCACCCTGGTGAAGCAGATTGAGACCAAGCAGAAGAGTCTCGACCGCCAGGTGCAGGACGCGCGGGAAGACGCCCAAGGTCAGCAGAATGAAATTGCGCAACGCATCCTGCAGAAACTAGCTCCCATGCTCGTCACCTACGCCCAGGACAATGGCTTCGGCGTGATCCTCGACACCTCCAACCCCTGGCCGAACGGGCCGGTAGTCTGGGCAGGACAGGCCGTGGACGTGACCAAGGCTATCGTGGACGGCTACAACGCGAAGTCAGGCGTTCCGGCGCCCACTCGCCCCGCAGCAGGTACTCCTGGGGGAGCGACGACTCCGAAGCCAGCCGCCAAACCGGCAACCACAACTCCGACCCCTAAATAGATCCGACACCTGGGTTGTTGAATAGTTCCAGGAAGGCCGCGAAACTGCGCGGCCTTTTCATTTTTGGCGACGTCCATCAATTCAATCTTGACATTCTGAGCAAATCGAAGAATTGCACTGTCGCGTCTTGCCGGGGGGCAGAGATCTTTCGTTGCAAAAGAGCGCTCCTCCAGGATGACAACTCTCAATTTCGAAAAAAATACCTGACCTGCCCCACTCCTCGGTGTCTCTACAAGCAGTGGAGGACCCTATGTTTGCCGACTCTTTCTGTAGTCCATCTTCTCTAGATCGATCCCGTCGTGGATGGTTCACGCTTGCGTCCTTCGCATTACAAGCGGTGGGTCTGAGCGTGCTGCTGGCTTTGCCAATCTTCTACACCGAGGTCCTGCCGCAAGTGCGTCTCCGGGATTTGCTTCTTACCCCGCCGCCCGCATCAGCACCCGCGCCTCGCGTGCCTCATACCACGCCGCCCGCGCCGAGCAACATGGCAGACGGGAGATGATAGCTCCGAGCAGCATTCCTATCCAAACAGTCATGATTCAGGATCCCGAATCTGCTCCAGACATCCCTTTGGGCGGATCGGACATAGGCGTGTTTCAAGGGTTCCATGCCACGGAACTATCCCGTCTGACAAATTCCTTTTCGCATTTAGCGCCACCCGCCGCGTCCGCCCCGGCCCCGACACCGGCGCCAACCCGTCGTCTCTCCCGCTGGATGGAAGGCAATTTGATTCGCAAAGTGCAGCCACTCTACCCGACCTTGGCAAGAAGCACCGGCGTCCAAGGGTCGGTATTGCTGCAAGCGGTCATTGGCCGCAATGGAAAGATTGAACATGTGCAGGTGGTCAGCGGACATCCCTTGCTAACCAAAGCGGCGGTCGATGCGGTCGCACAATGGCTGTACCGTCCCTACTACCTCAACGACCAGCCGGTAGAGGTCGAAACGCAAGTCACAGTCAACTTTATTCTTGGGCGCTAGAAGGGGAAGCACTGCAGTAACCAGGAATGTACCGGTGTGGCCACTATAATCGGGCTAAATGGCTACCGCTGAAATCGTCAGGCGAGTTGCGACCCGGCCCACGTGGGCGGAAGTGTCGCTGGCCAATTTGCGTTACAACTTCCGTTCCGTGCAGAACCACGTCGGCCCGGGCGTGACTGTGTGCGCCGTAGTAAAGGCGGACGCCTATGGCCACGGCGCTCTCGAGTGCGCGCGCACACTCGAAGAGGAAGGTGCGACCTGGCTTGGGGTGACCTCTCTTGATGAAGCGATCCCGTTGCGCGACGGAGGTCTTCGCGCCAACATTCTTCTAATGACCGGGTTCTGGCGTGGTGAAGAGGAAGAAATCATCCGCCTCAGGCTGACGCCCACGGTTTGGGAATGCGAGCAGATCGATCTGCTTGAGCGCGCCGCCGCAAAATTAGGAACAGCGAAACATCCCATCCACCTGAAAGTGGACAGCGGCATGGGCCGGCTGGGAGTAGCGGTCGAAGAACTTCCACCAATCTGCGCGAGGTTAAAGAAGGCCCCTCATCTGGTTCTGGATGGACTCTCGACTCACCTGGCTTCGTCAGAGGTGTTAGACGCGCCATCGGTGCCAAGCCAGCTAAGTGCATTCGCCGAAGCTCGCGGCCTTCTTACTCATCAGAGATTGCAACCGAAATACATTCATGCCGCGAACACCGGCGCGGTAATTTCGCGCTCGGAAACCTGGAACAACATGGTCCGCCCCGGAATTGCGCTTTACGGATACTATTTGCCTTTCGAGCGTGCCGGACGCGAGGTCAGCGGCAGCAACCTTCGGCTCGACGTTAAACCGGTGCTCACCTGGAAGACGCGAATCCTCTCGCTGCGCGAAGCCCGCGCCAATCAAGCTCTGGGATACGGCGGTACCTACGTCACCAAAGCTCCGGCCCGCATCGCGGTCCTTCCAGTTGGCTACGCCGATGGATTGAACCGTAAACTATCGTCCCAAGGCCGCGTGATCGTCCGCGAACACTTTGCCCCAATCGTGGGCCGCATCTCGATGGACCTCACGCTGGTGGACGTAACCGACCTGGACGGAGTTTCTGTTGGCGACGAAGTGATCTTGCTGGGATCGGTCGATGGACTGAGCGTGGACGCCCGCGAGCACGCCGCCCTCTCTGACACCGTACTCTACGAAATCCTTTGCGGCATCTCCAAACGCGTCCCCCGCAAACACCAGACGTAGGTGCCGTCGCATGCGCACGGTAAAACTTTAACCACGCAGGCACCAAGGAATTTCCGTAGTGAACCCTAATCTGCTTCGTGGTTAGCGCATTTTAAAGCAGCTCCTTCCCCGAAGACAGAGACCGTTCTTCCCACACGATTTAACGAGGATATAATGACGCACACGAATGTCTCTGCCTCCCGGCACAAAATTAGGACCGTATGAAATCCAATCGCCCTTGGGTGCCGGTGGCATGGGCGAAGTCTACCGGGCCCGCGACACGCGCCTGGATCGCACCGTCGCGGTCAAGATCCTGCCGGCGCATTTGTCATCCAATGCGGAGGCCAAGCAACGCTTTGAGCGTGAGGCCCGCGTCATCTCTTCGCTGAATCACGCACACATCTGTACCCTGCACGACGTCGGCGACCAGAATGGAACCTCCTATCTGGTGATGGAGTACGTGCAAGGAGAGACACTCGAAGCCAGACTGGAAAAAGGCCCCCTGCCGCTCAAGCAGGCTCTGGAGTGCGGCATGCAGATTTGCGACGCACTCGAAAAAGCTCACCGCGCAGGCATTGTGCATCGCGACCTGAAGCCCGGCAACATCATGCTTACCCCCTCCGGGGCAAAGCTGCTCGATTTCGGGCTGGCAAAACCCGCAGGAATGGTCGCGCCGGTCTCGTCCCATGTGACTCCTTCGAGCCCAACCATGCATATGTCAGCACTTACCTCTCCCGCGGGGTCGCTGACTCAGCAAGGCACGATCGTGGGGACCTTTCAATACATGGCGCCCGAAGTCCTGCAGGGCCAGGAGGCGGACGCTCGCAGCGACATCTTCAGCTTCGGTGCCGTGCTATATGAGATGGTGGCCGGCAAGCGGGCTTTCGAAGGAAAGAGCCAGATTTCCGTTGCGTCGGCAATTCTGGACAAAGAGCCGGAGCCGATTTCGAAAGTCCAGCCGATGGCCCCGGCCGCGATGGATCACGTGGTTATTGAATGCCTGGCAAAAGACCCGGAATCGCGTTGGCAAAGCGCCGCTGATGTAGCCCGCGAGCTGCGCTGGATCGCAACCGGCGGTTCTAATGTCACCCCAGTCAAGCCACGCCGTAGGCGGCGCCGCTGGCTGGAACGCGCACTATGGGCTACATTGGCCATCTCGTTGGCAGCGGCGTTCGTCTCCACCGGCCTCAAGGAACATCCGCCGGCCCGCACCCTGCGGTCCTATCTGCCCGCGCCTCCCGACGTGGGCTTTGCATTCACCGGAGATTCTTCTGGCCCGCCGGCCATCACACCTGATGGCTCCATGATTGCTTTCTGTGCTCACAATCAGAAAGAGCGGTCTTCCCTCTGGGTTCAGCCTCTGGGTGAGCTAACTGCCAAGAAACTGGAAGACACTGAGGGCGCTTCTTTTCCTTTCTGGTCTCCGGACGGCAAATTCATCGGCTTCTTCGCGGGCGGCCATCTCAAAAAAGTGCCCTCAGCCGGTGGTCCGGTGACTATTCTCGCTGACGCACCAAACGCTCGGGGCGGTTCCTGGAGCCATGAAAATGTCATCATCTACGAGCCGGACTATCGCGACTCACTATGGAAGATCAACGCCTCAGGGGGCACTCCGGAGCCGCTGACGAAACTCGATACTGGGAATCACACCACTCATCGGTGGCCGGTTTTTCTGCCCGACGGCAAGCATTTCCTGTTCTTCGCCACCAATCACTCCGGCGGATCCCAACAGGGAATTTACATGGGGAATCTGAAAAATGGTACGTACAAACATGTAATTGACTCCGACTCCGGCGGCCAGTACGCATCGGGTTTCCTCCTGTATCACTTGCAGTCGCAATTGCTGGCTCAGGAGTTCGACTCTGCCACGGGAAAGCTCTCCGGCGACCCCATTACTGTGTTGAACGCGGTGGAATACGATGCCGGTACGTGGCACACCACCTTTGCCGTGAGTCAGAACGGCCTTCTGATCTACGAACCTGGATCCAAGGGACTTGGAAACGACCTGGCATGGCTCGATCGCAACGGAAAAGTGCTGAGCAAGGTTGGTGATCGGGCCTTTTATAAAGGGAGCGGTCGCATTTCGCCCGACGGCAAGCGTCTGGCCGTAACCATGGGCGAACCTCAAGGCGACGTCTGGGTATTCGATTTGGCCCACGGTGGCCGTACCCGGCTCACCTTTGGCGGAGGAACCCACTTGGCGCCGACGTGGTCTGCCGATGGGCAACGAGTCGCTTATGTGCAACAGGCCGGTTCGACCGTCATGTCGGGAACCTCGTTGCGCGCCCGGTTGGCTAACGGTGGAGGACAGGAGGAAATCCTGATGCAGCCCAATCCGGCGAACCCGCCGCTAACCCTGCTTTCGCCGCAGTGGTCGCCGGATGGCAAGTATCTATTGCACCTCGAACAGAACGGTCCCAGCGGCGCCCGCCTGGTGGCTCTGTCTGAAACCGGAGACGGAAAATTGTTCGACATCGTTCAGGCGCGTTCTCCCCAGGGAAGAATCTTTCAATTCCGGCTTTCTCCCGACGGGCGCTGGTTGGCCTACAGTTCCACCGACTCCGGGACCGAAGAGCTCTATGTCACACACTTCCCCAGCGGCGAGGGCCGATGGCAGGTTTCACAGGCGGGTGGCACCTATCCAACCTGGCGGGCGGACAGCAGCGAAATCTACTTCTTTGGACTGGACGGCTCCCTGCACTCTGCCAGCGTGAACACTAAGGGCCCTGAATTTTCCTTAAACGAAATACATACGCTCTTCCCCATCGGGTTCTCTGCACCGCTGGGCAATCCCTACGATGTCAGCCCCGACGGACAACGCTTCATCTTCAGCATGCTGCCAGAAGGCGTGTCGTCACCCATGGTGATGGTCACGAACTGGATGGCTGATCTGAAGAAGTAGCCTTTGACTGGGGATCCAGAACCAAGCACTGAGAACCAGAAATCTCCCAATGCTCGCGTGACTTCAAGCCTCTTGATCGATTAGCAGAATCGTCTGCAGCAAAACGTTGGCTCCGTTGGCGCAATCCTGCCAACGAGTGAGTTCTTTGGGCGAATGGCTGATGCCATCGACACTGGGAACAAAGATCATCCCCATGGGACCGACCTTCGCCATCATCTGGGCGTCATGACCGGCGCCGCTGGGCAGTCGCATGGTTTTCAGCCCAAGGCGCGACGCGGCTTCTTCAATTTTCTTCTGCATTGCCGGATCAGCCACTGCGGGAGCGTGCTGCTCCACTTTCTCCATCACGATCTCAGTCCCGGTTTCTTTGGCAATGTCTTGCGCGCGTTTCCGGATATCCTGTCCCAGCACTGCGATCTTTTCTGCAGAGAGATCGCGCAGTTCGATGGAATGTTTTACGGTGCCGGGCACTACGTTTGGAGCGTTGGGGAACACTTCCAACCTGCCTACTGTGCCCACCTGCGGCCCCGGTTCTTGCATTACTACATTTTGCACCGCTTCGATCAGCTTGGCGGCTGCGAGAAGCGCATTGCGACGCTCCTTCATCGGGGTCGTTCCCGCATGATTGGCGAAGCCATGAATCTCGACCTCGTAGCGGTCAATGCTGACAATTCCTTCTACCACACCGATCGGCACCTTGGCCTTGTCAAGGACGCCGCCCTGTTCGATATGCAATTCGAGGTAGCACCGGATTGCGCCGGGAACGAGGCGCGCGTCGGCCAGCCGGGTTGGATCGCCGCCAAGTTTGCGAATGCCGTCCGCGGTTGAGATTCCATTGTTTATGCGTTTGAGGTCGGCAGCTGACAATAGCCCTGCCGCGGCACCGCTTCCGGCGAAGGTGTTTTCCTCATCTGTCCAGATGACCATCTGCAGCGGATGCCGCGTGGTGACACCGCGTTCCTTCAACGTGTGCAAGACTTCAACCGCGGACATCGATCCCACGTCCCCGTCGAAGTTACCTCCACTGAGCACCGAGTCAATGTGCGAGCCAAACAGAATTGGTTTCAAGGCCGGGTCAGACCCCGCTGTTGAGCCAAAAATATTTCCAGCTGCATCGATGCGCGGCCCTAAGCCAAAACTTCGCATAAGCTGCATCACGTAATTTCGACCCGCGACTGCAGCGTCTGAAAAGCCACTGCGGCTGACGCCGTCAGCAAAGCTGCCACCCTCTGGACGCCCGAAAACGCTAAGGCCTTCCAGGCTCTCCCGCAGCCGATTGGCATTAACGCGCAACCCAAGACCAGTTCCCTGGGCAAAGTTCAAATCTGGAAGCAGCCACAACAGTCGAAGCGGCAGCTAAAGCGCGGAGGAATTCGCGGCGATCAATCATCGGAGCCACGATCTTAGACTCCGCCCTGAGTTCCCGCTACTTCATTTTGCAGTGGCGAGAGTGTAGGCTGACCCAGTCGTCTCGCCAGGCTTCGGAAAGCAGCGGAGAATCGTCATGAAGATTTTCAGTTCCATCATTGTCGTTGTGCTCTCGGCCAGCGGGTTTCTATGCGCAGAGAGCCAGTCGCAGATTCGCGACCGCCTCGTCGGAACCTGGAAACTGGTTTCCGCGGAATACACGATGAAGGACGGATCGCAACGCCCCTATGGAAACCTTGGGCCCCGAGGAAAGGGATTTCTCATGTACGCGGCAGATGGATACATGTGCGCTGACCTGGTGAATCCCGATCGGCCTAAGTGGGGCGACGTAGTCCATCCGACGATGGAAGAAAAACTATCGGCGGCGGAGGGTACCTTCGCGTACTGCGGGCGTTACGAAATCGACGCAGCCAGGAAACAGATCGTTCATTTACCCGAAGTCGCCTCGCGACCTGATTACGCCGGCTCGCGTCAGGTTAGACCGTACAAATTTGAGGGTGGCCGTTTGGTGCTCAGTGACGTGGAGACCGAAGAACCCGGGGCGGTTCGCTGGAAAGTTATTTGGGAGAAGGTACGATGAAGAACTTGATTACCCGTCGTGACGCCATAAAATTCGGCACCGGTGCCGCAATTTCGGCGGCCGCCACTCCGCTATTGTCGTCGCCCGTTTTTGCTGATGCGGCGCCAAACGCAACCGACGACATTTGCTTCATGCGCGCGGTCGATCTTCTGGACGCACTCCGAAAGAGGCAGCTCTCAGCCCGCGAGGTCATGCAAGCTCACCTGAAGCAGATCAATCGCGTCAATCCCAAAGTTAACGCGATGGTCACCATGGTCCCGGAAGACGAGTTGATGGCCCAGGCTGCTGCCGCCGACGAAGCTCTCGCCAAAGGCAAATGGCTCGGTCCGCTTCACGGTCTGCCGGTTGGCGCTAAAGACCTGCACGAAACCAGAGGAATTCGCACCACCTTCGGCTCCCCCCTTCACAAAGACAATGTCCCCGACTTCGATTGCCGAGTGGTGCAGCGTGAGAAGGAGGCCGGTGGAATTGTCATCGGCAAAACCAATGTCCCGGAATTTGGGCTGGGATCGCAAACCTTCAATCCCGTCTTCGGCGCTACCCACAACCCGTACGATCTATCCAAGACTTGCGGAGGCAGCACCGGCGGTGGATGCGTAGCACTTGCCACCGGCATGGTTCCCATCGCCGATGGCAGCGACATGGGCGGATCGCTTCGCAACCCGCCTAACTTCTGCAACGTAGTCGGACTGCGCCCATCCCCCGGCCGTGTTCCCGACGTGCCCTCTCACCTGGGATGGTTCACTCTGTCGGTTTCCGGTCCAGTTGCCCGCAACGTTACCGACTGTGCGCTCCTGCTGAGCGTGTTGGCAGGCTACGACCATCATTCGCCAATTTCCATTGACCAGCCCGGGGCTCAGTTTGCTCAGCCGCTGGAGCGCAGTTTCAAAGGCGTGCGCGTGGCTATGTTCAAAGATATGGGGCTTCCCTGGGACCCGGAGGTCAAGAGCGCGGTTCAGGCCCAGCGCAAAGTCTTCGAATCCCTGGGATGCATCGTGGTCGATGCTGAGCCCGACTTCACCGACTCCAACGAATGCTTCCTGGCATGGCGGCATTGGTCAGTTGAGCTTTCGTTCGGCGACCTAATTGCCACGAAAGGTGATCAGTTGAACGAATACATCCACTGGCACGTGGAAGAAGGCCGCAAGCTCACTGGCTCTCAGCTTTCCCGCCTCGAAACCAAGCGCACGGCTTTGTTCCAGCGGTTGACAAATTTCAAGGGCGAGTTCGACTTCTTCATTATGCCGGTGAGCCAGGTCTTACCTTTCGATGTGAACCGGCACTACCCGACAGAAATTGCCGGGGTGAAGATGGAAAACTATCTGGCCTGGATGAAGTCGGCCTATTACATCTCGACAGCGGGAAATCCAGCGATGTCAGTTCCCTGCGCGTTTTCCGAGAACGGATTGCCCATCGGAATTCAGATCGTCGGCAGGCACCACGACGACTGGGGTGTGCTGCAGTTGGGCTATGCCTTCGAGCAGGCCACCGAAGTCGGCAAGCGCCGCCCGGCGGTGTAGGGCGGACACTCCGGTCCGCGCAAATAGACGGAACTTTCCGGCTCCGGCATCTGGGTGAGGGTTCGCCCGCGCGGGCGGGCGAGGGTACCCGCCCCCATTTTTCGGGCTACTTCTTCTCCATGGAATTCGCTTTGGCCGCTTTGCCCTTTAGCTCAATCAGAGTCACTTCCATCGCTTTGTCGCCCATGTTTTCCGGCAGATGAACGCCTGCGGGTGTAAATTGCGAATCGCCCGCTTTAACTATGCGCGAGTCCTTTTTGCCGTCCGGATAGCTGAACTGCACGGTGGCATCGGTCATGAACACTGCAACCGCGGCGGGATGGCTATGCATCACTGACTTCTCATGCGGGCCGTAGTGGACTTTTAGAACCCTCACCTGATCATTTTCGGTCACAACGGAGTAGTGCTTGGGGTCCACTTTGACGGCATCTTGTGCCGAAAGCGCTGGAACGAGACATGCACCCGCCATTACGCCACAGAGCCACAGGGATACTCGCACGTTAGATCTCCTATTTTGTTGGATTTGCCGGAAAAGGCACCCCACGCTACTCCGAAAGGTGATTGATGTCAATGCTTGGAGCTTGGATGGGATGTGCGCCATACCGCCCACCCAAACATTCCGCCCCGAAGTGCATTGACCATAGCCGATCCCGAAAGCACTCGGAGAAAACGTCGTTTGTTGAAGTGGTTGGACATCGGGCTATTGCTGCTGCTCGCGGCATACCTCGTGGTGCTTGCTCTCATCCTGCTGATCCGCGTATCTCGCGGCGAGAGCACTGGTTACAACCAACTCTCAGTTCTACCCGAAAGGTGGCGACGCTGGGCGCTATCCGAGAAGACCAAAAAATAAGTCGCGACCCTAGAAATCAAATGTGACACACACTACCTCAGCCCCAAGAAAGGAGCAGCCAATCTCTGTGGTGATCGTCTATGTTCTCTTGGTTAGACCCATTTGTCAGCCTGCCCGTTCGCTGGCCAAATGCCAACCACCAACTCCTAATCGCACCCATTCGCTTGCCGCAGCAAGCCTTTCTTACCTGAAATTGCTATATTTTTGTTGAGCTTATGCGCACCCGCTACGCCAAATGGATGTACGAATGGGAGTCGAAACTCACCTCGGTGGACAACAACCGTGTTGTCCGTCCGCTGGAGTGGGGTCTCGAGTACGCCCATGCGTGGCCGTGCCGCAATGGCCACGGGCCGGGCTATGTGCCCAGCGATCCCGAGGAGTTTTTCCGCGATTACAATCGCCGGGTCATTGCCAATAGCGACGAGTTTTACGCGTATAAGGTCCCCACGGACTTCCGCTTGGAACAGCGTGAGCTGAAGGTATTTAGTACTCGCGAAGTGCCGGACCCTGAACTCGAGGCAAAGGTCCGGGGAAAGTACGGGACATTCCTGCGCTTTACTTCACCGGTACACACCGCGTACCCGGAAAACAATCTGGTCAACGCTCGCTGGTTTCCCGCCCGCGGCCGCCGCGCCATGGTAGTTCTACCTCATTGGAATTCCGATGCGCTGGCCTATTCCGGCCTGTGCCGGGTGATGAACATGATGGGTATCGCGGTGTTGCGGCTTACCATGCCGTATCACGACATTCGAATGCCGGCCGAGATTCGACGCGCCGACTACGCCGTCTCTTCTAACATCGGACGCACCCTCGATGCCTCTCGCCAAGGCGTGCTGGACGTACGTTGCTGTCTGGATTGGCTGGAGCAACATGGCTACACCCAGCTTGGCGTTCTGGGCACCAGCCTCGGCTCGTGTTACGCATTCCTGGCGGCGGCGCATGATTCCCGTATTCGAGTGGCGGCGTTCAATCACGCTTCGACTTACGTGTCCGATGTGGTATGGCACGGGCAATCCACCCGCCACATCCGCGAGGGACTCGAGCCCCATCTCGACGCCGACCGCTTGCGCGCCATGTGGAGCAGCATCAGCCCGATGTCTTACTTTAAGCAGTTCGCACGCTGGCCGAAGAAGTCGCTGATCATTTACGCAGCGTACGATCTGACTTTTCTGCCCGAGCTGTCGCGGCAGGCCATTGATGCCTTTGCCAGCCACGGAATCGACCACAAGGTGTCGGTGCTGCCCTGTGGCCACTACACGACAGGTGAGACGCCATATAAATACATGGATGGCTGGCGGCTGGCATCGTTTTTGCGGACCGCGTTCGAGAGGTAGGCACTCAGCAAAAAAGCAAATTCCGCACGTGATAAAGCGCTCGAATAACAAGAGCTTAAGTTTCCAGTAAGGGTCTTGTCATTTCGATCAACGGGAGAAATCGCTTTTAGGAGCAGCGGCAACCGCCCCACCACCTTTGCACAGCCTTATCCCCCGGCCGCTTGCTAAAATCATTCCATGAGAGTAGCCCTCGGCTGCGACCATGCCGGCTTCGAACTTAAAGACAAGCTCAAGCAGCATCTTGCCGATGCCGGGGTCACCGTCAACGACAAGGGAACCAATTCCACCGCTTCAGTCGACTATCCCGACTACGCTCAGCTGGTGAGCAACGAAGTCGTAAACAAGAAAGCTGACTACGGAATTCTGGTTTGCGGCAGCGGCATAGGAATGTCGATAGCCGCCAACAAAATTCACGGAATTCGCGCCGTCAACGCCCATAGCGAAGTGGAGGCTCAATTGAGCCGTGAACACAACGATGCCAACGTGCTGGCCCTTGGCGGCCGCCTGCTTGACGACAAGACAGCGTTCAACATCGTCGACCGCTGGCTGGGAACGCCCTTCCCCGGTGGAGAGCGCCACAAGAACCGGATTGGAAAAATTCAAGCCCTGGAAGGAATCAAGTAGTTCAGGAAATGCCCACCATGAAAAATTCCGCGATGTCTCGCTCCCTGTTTGAATCCGATCCCGAAGTGGCCGCGGCCATCGACCATGAAGCTCAGCGCCAGCATGAAGGCCTCGAGTTGATCGCCTCCGAAAATTTCGTCAGCGAAGCCGTGCTCGAAGCCATGGGATCGGTGTTCACAAACAAGTACGCCGAAGGATATCCCGGCAAACGCTACTATGGCGGATGCGAATTCGCCGATGTGGTCGAGAACCTGGCCCGTGACCGCGCCAAACAGCTCTTTGGAGCCGAATATGCGAACGTTCAACCCCATGCCGGATCGCAGGCCAACATGGAGGCCTACGCTTCTGTGCTTCAGCCCGGCGACACCATTCTGGGATTGAATCTCGCCCACGGCGGCCACCTCACACACGGCCATCCTCTGAATTTTTCCGGCAAGACCTACCGCATCGTTCCCTACGGAGTCACGAAAGACACCGAAACCATCGACTACGACGACCTGGAAAAAGTGGCCGAAAAAGAACATCCCAAGATGATCATCGGCGGAGGCAGCGCCTATCCGAGGATCATCGACTTCGCCCGCATGCGTCAGATCGCCGACAAGGTCGGGGCTCTGTTCCTGGTCGACATGGCGCACTTCGCTGGATTGGTCGCAGGGGGCGCACATCCCTCGCCGGTGCCACACGCCCATATCGTTACTTCGACAACTCACAAAACATTACGTGGCCCTCGCTCCGGCATGATTCTCGCTAACGAAAAGTTCGGCCCTGGCATCGACAAGACCGTCTTCCCCGGAATGCAAGGCGGACCGCTGATGCACATCATTGCGGCGAAAGCCATCTGCTTCAGGGAAGCCATGCAGCCCAGCTTCCGTGAGTATGCAAAGCAAATCGTTGCTAACGCCAAAGTGCTGGCTGAGACGCTGGCGGCGGAAGGCTTCCGTATCATATCCAGCGGCACCGACACGCATCTTCTGTTGATCGACGTATTTTCGAAAGGCATGTTCGGCAGTGAAGCCGAGAAAGCTCTCGGCGAAGCCGCTATCACCGTCAACAAGAACGCCATTCCCTTCGACGCCAACCCACCCATGAAGCCGAGCGGGGTGCGCATAGGAACTCCCGCGCTCACCACCCGCGGCATGAAGGAATCAGAAATGCGCCAGGTTGGCCGATGGATATCCGAAGTGTTGCAGCATCGCACCGACGCGGCGGTACTCTCCAAAGTTCGCCGGCAGGTGCTCGAATTGGCCGAGTCTTTCCCGCTCTATCCCGAGCGCAGGGCACACGCGCAATTGGAAGTCCGCGCCTGAAGGGTTAACGGCACCGGGTGCAAGGGTGACTTATCATTGACCTGTGAGAGTCGCTCTCGATATCCGGCGGATGACCGACTTCGGTGTCGGCACATACACGCGCAATGTAGTGCGGGCGCTCGGACGTATCGACCTTTCCAACGAATACTTTCTTATCGGCCCACCCGCCAAGGTGGCGGAGATGGGCGTGCTCCCGCCGAACTTTCACAGCGTGCCGCTGGAACAACCCGACACCACCGTGAAGGGTTATCTCGAGTCACGTTCCATCCTGAAGCATTTGCAGTGTGATCTGGTGCACGTGCCCCATCTGTTCTGGATGCCGCGCTACCTGAGCTGTCCCTACGTAGTAACGGTCCACGACGTCTTCGATCACATGGCTCGCACTCGAGGACGTTCCGGCTTACGCAGGTCTTTGCATTTTCATCTGACCGGCCGGGTACTGAAAGGTGCAGCGCGCATTTTCGCAGTCTCGAACTTCACCAAGGATGAGATTTCCAGCATCTTTCACATCCGGCCCAGCCGTATCGAAGTGATTTACAACGCTATCGATGAGCGCTTTCTGCATGGCCACACCACGGAAGCCGATCGCAAGCTACTGGAGCAGCGTTACCAGATCAACTACCCGTTCCTGCTCTACGCCGGCAGGATCAGTCCACACAAAAACCTGGTGAGGATCATCGAGGCCTTCTCCGCCCTTCGGGCCGAATTGGAGAAAGAAGGCAAATATCCCGACCTCAAGCTCATCATCATCGGCGACGAACTTTCGAAGAATCCGGACCTGCGCCGCACCGTGATTCGCGGCGGCGTGCAGAACGATGTGCGCTTCCTGGGGTTCGTTCCGATTGAAGTTCTGAGAATTTTCTATGACGCCGCCAAGATTTTTGTATTTCCATCCTTATATGAGGGCTTCGGACTGCCGCCACTCGAAGCCATGGCGCACGGGACGCCGGTGCTCGCCTCGAACACGTCGTCTTTGCCCGAGGTCGTGGGAAATGCTGCGGTGCTGGTAAATCCGGAAAATGTCTTTGAAATTATGCGCGCCATGCACCGCGTTCTCTGCGATCAGGGATTGCGCGAGCGTATGAAGCGCCGATGCTACGAACAGGCTAAGAAATTTTCCTGGGACATAGCAGCACGGCAACTGCTTGACGCCTACCGCGCGGTTGCCGACAAGCAACACCGCTCTGCCCGTATTGTGCAAGAAGAAAACGTAGGAAGAGTAGTAAGCGGCCCTTAGCCGCCACAGGCCCGTAGTGCCATCTCTGGCCGGAAACCGCTAGAGTCTGCAACGCGTGGCGCTTTGGCATCCACGAGGCCCGTCAGCTCAGCTGGCGCTGAAGCGCGATCTCAATGCCGTCTATCCTTGCATCCTTTCACCAGAAGTCCGACGCTTTCACGCTGGTTCCTGGTGATGAGGTTGTCGCCAAAACCTACCGCGTTGCCCCGTGGAAGCGTGGCAGTTCAGCGCCGCGACCGCGGCCCCAGAACGGTGCTTTAGCGTCGGAGGAATTCTAGGCTTTGAGCAGCGTCTGCCCGGGGGAATTCAGCCCTAGGCGATGCAACTTGGCGGCGAGGCGGGTCTTATCCTGGTCGGAGGAAGCTGCGGCGTGGCGTTTGCGTAACTTGGAAATTTTCTCATTGCGAGTACGGCGACGGCGAATTTCGGGACGACGGCTAGGTGCTGACATGCAGAAGAAGCTCCTGATTGGTTACGTTTGAGTGCAGGCAAATTATAGTGGCTCTGAGGGTTACAAGCAAAGGTTCGCCTCGCGGATATTGCCATCGCCGAAACTCTAATCACCGCTATTCATTTTTTTCATGCTTGGCACGGGCGGTTATCTTGACATGCCCCTCGCTCCCCAATAGCATTGATTCCACGATGCGAGCTTCCTGCCAGACGATGTGTGCATGTTGTTGTATGGCCCCATCTCCCTGGCAAGTGAGGCTGCTGACCTAAGAATCCTCTAGAAACGACACGGATTTCAGCCACCGCCAGGAGAGATACCTGGCGGTGGCTTTTTTGTGCCCAAAAGGATTCGAAGGATCGCAGGGAACTTATGAGTTTGTTTCCGATGTTTCTGAAGCTCGAAGGCAGGCCGTGCCTAGTGATAGGTGCTGGGGTTATCGCCCAGGAAAAACTGCCCAGCCTGCTCGAAGCTGGGGCAAGAGTGAAAGTGGTTGCGCCGGAGGCGACTGGGCCCATCGCGGAACTTGCCCGTTCGGGAAAGATTTCATGGGAGCCGCGGCCGTTCGCAGCGTCGGACCTCGACGGCGTCTTTCTTGTGATTGCCGCAACTTCCCTCCCTAGTGTAAATGCTGAGGTTTTCCGCGCGGCCCGCGAACGCAACGTTCTGTGCAATGCGGTCGACGATCCTGGAAATTGCGATTTCTATTACGGATCCGTCGTGCGCCGCGGCGATCTTCAGATCGCGATTTCAACTGCCGGCCATAGTCCCGCACTCGCGCAACGCCTCCGCAAGCAGCTCGAAGTGCAATTCGGTCCGGAATATTCCGATTGGCTACGAGAATTGGCTGCGACCCGTGAGGATTTGTTTTCTCAGGACATGGATTCGCAGCGTCGCAAATCCCTGCTGCACGCCGTTGCCAGCCAGGAAGCGTTCGAGATCCGACAGAGCAACCTGCAAAAAAGGGAGGGGCTTCTGCATGCCCGGTAAGGTTTATCTAGTCGGTGCAGGACCGGGCGATCCGGAGCTCTTAACGCTCAAAGCGTTGCGCGTGCTCAAGGCCGCCGACGTGGTGTTGCATGATGCTCTCATCGGTCCGGAAATTCTGGCGCTCATACCCCACCGGGCGATCCTCGAAAACGTTGGCAAGCGCTGCGGTAGGAAGAGCGCCTTGCAGCAGGACATAAATCAGTCGCTGATCAACTATGCCCGGCTCGATTTGCAAGTGGTTCGGCTTAAGGGCGGCGATCCCCTCATCTTCGGCCGATGCGGCGAAGAGATCGAGGCCCTGCGACAAGGCGGCATTGATTTCGAAATTGTCCCCGGAATCACTGCCGCGCTTGGCGCGGCCGCTTCGGCCCACATCCCGCTGACGCATCGCGATATCGCTTCGTCGTTGCTGGTCCTCACCAGCCATCGTTCGAAATCGGGGGAAACCGATCCCTGGCCGTCACCACTCCCCACAAACGCCACACTGGTGATTTACATGCCTGGTCAGGATTACGAAGCCACAGCACAAAAATTGGTCGACAATGGCCTGGCCATCGATACCCCATGCGCAATTGTTTCGCAGGCGACGTCTCCCGAACAGTGCGTTCATGTAACCACGATTGAGCGGCTTGCGGCTTGTCCTAAGCTGCCGACACCCAATCTGCTGATCGTGGGTGCGGTGGCGGCGTTAGCGGATCACAAATCTTTGCCTCAGGATCAAGATTTTTTCACGCAGGAATATCCCTACGAGGGGATCGAGGAGCAAGCCAAGTGGCAATCCAAGTAAGAGAGCAGTTGCACGATTTGAAGCTGCAGGCCGAAAAGTGGAGCGCCGGGGAAGTCCTCGGCTGGGCTTTCAAGAGTTATCCCGGCAAAATCGGGATCGCCTCAGGGTTTGGTGTAGAAGGCATGGTGCTGATCGACATCGCCTCCCGCATCACTAAGAATCTGCATGTCTTCACCCTCGACACCGAGTTCTTGTTTCCCGAAACCTACACCCTCATCGACCGGGTCGAGCAACGCTATGGGATCCAGGTCGAGCGCCTTTATTCAGAGTTAACGCCGGAGCAGCAGGAACGCATTTATGGCCCCGCCTTGTGGAGTCGGACACCCGATCAATGCTGCGATATGCGAAAAGTCGAGCCGCTACGCAAAAAGCTAGCCTCCCTCGATGCCTGGATCGCGGCCATCCGCCGCGAGCAAAGCAGCGCCCGCGCCGACGCAGGCAAAATTCAGTGGGACAACAAATTCCAATTGGTGAAGGTGAACCCTTTGGCCGACTGGACCAAGCAGGACATCTGGAACTACATCTTCCAGCATGACGTGCCCTACAACCCTTTGCACGACCAGAACTACCCCAGCATCGGATGCACCCATTGCACCCGCGCCGTACTGCCGGGGGAAGACAGCCGCGCCGGACGCTGGGCAGGCTTCGCGAAAACCGAATGCGGATTGCATCTTGAGACCTCGGAACAGTCAGTACCTTTGATTCAAATCGGCGCAGCAGTCGGAAACGACTAGCTTGTCGACGATGATAGTGAGGGCGCCCCATTCTCGACGTTCCCGTTTTTGGGAAACGCAGGATGGGGTTTTTTCATGCCAAGCAATCCCCGCCCTGGTCGCAAAAAACGTGACAACGACGGGTGCGCCATCACGGTTGCTTTTTACCTGTCGTTCGCGCGTCGTCAGTTATAATCCGCACTACTCATGGACTTTGACCAGCTAACCACGTTTATGGAAGTGGCGAAGCTCGGGAGTTTCTCGCGCGCCGGGCAGAAGGTATTCCGCTCGCAATCCGCGGTCAGCGCGCAGATTCGCCAACTCGAGCAGGAATACGGCGACCGCCTGCTCGACCGCTCCGGTAAAGACGTGACCTTCACCCCTGCCGGACGCGTACTCTTCGCCTACGCCGAACGCCTTCTTCAAATGCGGGATGAGTCGTTGCTGGCCGTCGCCGATCAGGGGGCATCGCCGCGGGGAACGCTTTCCATCGGCGCCAATGAAGCGACATGTCTTTATGTGCTGCCCGACGTCTTTGCGAAATTTTCCAGCCTTTATCCCGGAGTGCAAATCAGCATCTACCGCAACTTCAGCTACAAAATCGTGGAGAAATTGGAGAACGGCGCGCTCGACGTAGGCATCGTGACTCTGCCGGTGAAATCAAGCAGCCTCAAGACTCACGCCATTTATCGCGATCAGCTGATGGTGATGGTCAGCCCGCAGAATCCACTTGCCAAGCACGATGTGGTTTCGGTTGCAGATGTGGCCAAGCAACCGCTGCTCTTGCCGAAAACAGGATACAGCCGCCGCCTGATGGACAAGTTGTTCCGTCCATATGCATCGCAGTTACAGATCCGTATGGAACTGCCCAGCGTCGGTATGATCAAGAGTTTTGTTGCCGCCGGTCTGGGAGTTTCGCTGATCAGCGCCAGCTTCGCCCGTGACCAGGTGCTGGCCGGACGCGTAAAACTGATCGGCATTCAGGATGAAGAGTTGTGGCGCGAATTGGGCGTTGCCTACCGCCGCGACCGCACCCTAACCCGCGCCACCAGCACCTTCATCAGCACCGTGCGCCAGTTAGCCGCCACCTCGAAATAGCGACCTGGGGCCGACACTCCCGGGTACTCTGGGTAAGACCGATATTTCAGACCGTTATCCAGGCAGACCTCGATCCGCCACCAGCTCGCCATCACGGCACGAAGTCCGGAAAGCGTGGCTGAAAGCATGATTTTGCGGGACTGATTTTTCTATAAGGGTAGCGGTCATCCTCATCAATCGTAAGGTAGTCGAACGCTTTCCGGCCGGGCCAGGCAAATCGAACGCAGCAATTTTCTTTAGCGTCGAACCTGTCTTGCCAAATCCGGTAGCACTCATTCCCAGAAGGAAAGCGGCGGTGAGAAACAAAATACCCCTTGGCATCACGCACCTCGTCATCGTGTTTTCGCCCTTCGTGGCTAGGCTGCGAGGCCGCGTGCGGCGCATCATCGTCTATGCATCATCGTCTATAAGGAAAGGGCTTGAATCTGCTCCCGATTTTGAAAGGAAATCCGAGGCGGAAAATGGCGAGGGTGAGCCAGCTAATGGGCACAAGACTGACACACTTGCTGCCTCATCCCCCGGCAAACCATTGTAAAGAAAGCAGCCGGACCTGTAAGCCGAATTCTGTCCGCCTCGCGGCGGGACGGTCATTCCTCTGGGCCCGGCATTACTGCGGGGCTCAAGCGACCTACCCGGAGGTTTGACGCGCCGAGCCGGCACGTGCCAGCGCTTGTGACGCTGGGCTTCCTCCCTATTTGGTCTTGCTCCGTGTGGGGTTTGCCATGCCCGTCGCATTACTGCGGCGGCGGTGCGCTCTTACCGCACCTTTTCACCCTTACCCCGTTGCCGGGGCGGTATATTCTCTGTGGCACTGGCCGTCGAGTGGACTTGAATCCACCCTCCCGGACGTTATCCGGCACACTGCTCTGCGGAGTTCGGACTTTCCTCCCCCTCTGCTTGACGCATCGAGAGCGACCGTCCGGTCCGGCTGCTAACAATTGACATTATATAGGTGTTAGCGAGAGAGACCCGATTTCCAGCGGGTTTATCGCCGTTGGCAGTGGCTGACTCTGCTAGACTTGGGGGCAGTTTCTCCGCTGTTCTGGCGGAGAATTTACACGCAGTCTATGCACACAACCGAAGCCATCCGCATTGCGCTGCAGTCGCTGTGGGCCAATAAGCTGCGCTCTGCACTTACCCTCCTCGGAGTGGTCATTGGCGTGGCAGCCGTGATTGCCGTAGTCACTTTCGTCAGCGGCTTGAACAACTACGTGGCGGAAAGGATTTTTCGCTTGGGCACCGATGTCTTCATTGTGTTTCGGTCCTCGCCCGCCTCTTCCGATCCTGACCACGTGATTGAGGGGGAAAAGCGCAAGAATTTAACTCTAGACGATTACCGGGCTGTGCTCGAGGCATGCAAGCAATGCACGGCGGTGGGTGCGTCATTGCGTAACATGTCGGGACATGTAAAGTACACGCAGCAAGCGATCAATGACGTAATCATTCAGGGACTCACGCCTTCGATGGGTCCGATCTTCGATGTCGATTTGGCCGCCGGCCGCATGTTGAACGAAACCGACCTCAATAATCGTTCCCCGGTCGCCGTGGTTGGACCCGACATCGTGGATAACCTATTATCCGGCGCCGATCCTTTGGGTAAAGAGATCCGCGTGGACGGCTGGACATACCAGATCGTCGGAGTTGGAGTGAAGAAGGGCAAGACACTGGGACAGAGCCTGGACAATTACGTGATGATTCCGATCACCTCGTACATGAAGCAGTACGGCGAGCATCAGGACATTCGGGTTTCCGGCAAAGCCACAGGCATTGGCCCGGCGCTTACCGCTGCCATGGATGAAGCACGGGTCGTATTGCGGTCGCGACGCCACGATTTACCTGGGGCTGCTGACAGCTTCGATATCGAAACTAACGCCAGCCTGCTTGGTATCTGGTCAAACCTCACCGGCACTTTTTTTATCGCCATGATCGGCATCGCATCCATTTCTTTGGTTGTGGGTGGAATTGTCATCATGAACATGATGCTGGTCGCAGTTACCGAGCGCACGCGAGAGATTGGCGTACGTAAGGCATTAGGCGCACGCAGGCAGGACGTCCTGCTGCAGTTTTTGATTGAAGCTGTGGTGCTCACTCTGATCGGCGGTGCGGGGGGAGTTGGGATGGGCACCGTGATCTCTAAGACGGTTACCCTCCTTATCGGCATGCCTTCGTCGCTCCCGGTTTGGGTGGTGCCTATAGCGTTATTTGTCTCCGGAAGTATCGGTGTATTCTTCGGCGTGTATCCCGCGAAACGCGCAGCCCGGCTTGATCCCATCGTAGCGTTGCGTTTTGAGTTATAGAACATGATAGGCAGAAGCGAATACGGCGAAGTGTTCCAGATGGCCACTGATACCCTGCGCGCCAATAAGATGCGCTCCGGACTGACTGTACTCGGAATCGTAATCGGGGTTGCCGTTGTGATCGGCATTTCGTCCATCGTGCGCGGCCTGAACGACAATGTGAGCCAGCTGATTACCAGCATGGGCTCGAACATTATTTTCGCTTTCCACATTGAGCCTTTCACTTTTGGCCGACCGACAGAAGAGATGCGACTGCGTCGGGAATTGACCTTCGACGATGCCCAGGCAATGAAGGATCTGCCGCATGTGAAGGCAGTGAGCGCCGGTATCCGTTATTTCCGACCCGAACTCGGTGTAGGCACCTACGCAATCAAGTACCAGGGACGCAAAATCAAGAACACGATTCTGGAAGGCGATACCTCGGCGGTGAAAGATGTCTTCGACTTGCGGCTGGCGGAAGGACGCTGGTTCGCCGATGTCGATGATGAACGCCATGCTTCGGTGATCATCATCGGCCATGACACGGCGGAGGCGCTTTTCCCCGGCGAGGAACCTCTAGGCAAAGAAATCAACATTGAAGGCCAGCTGTTTACGGTCATCGGAGTTAACCAGCAAGTGAAGTCGGTGTTTGGCGGAGGCAAGAACCCCGACGACAACATCGTTTACTTCCCGTTAAGCACCTTCAAGAAATTGCATCCCGAGCTGAAGCAGCACTGGATCAGCGTAAAGGCGACCTCTCACGCGGCCATTCCACAGGCGATCGACGAGATCCGGGAGTTGCTTCGTCGACGAAGAAAGGTTCCTAATAGCAAGCCGGATAATTTTGCGGTTTTCACCCAAGATTCCATTTCGGACGTGTGGAACCAGATTACCGGCGCGGTTTTCATTTTCATGTTCGCAGTTTCAAGTGTTGCGCTAATCGTTGGGGGAGTTGGCGTGATGAACATCATGCTGGTTTCAGTGACGGAGCGCACCCGCGAGATCGGTGTCCGAAAGGCGATTGGGGCACGAAAGACCGACATCCTACTGCAATTTACCTTTGAGGCGGTCATGCTGACCGCCGCAGGCGGGGTTATGGGGATCCTCATTGGCGCCGCCGTAACCGGGGTTATTCCTCTCATGTTTCCTTCCCTGCCGGCCAGTATGTCCATGTTCTGGACCGTGTTTGCCTTCAGCGCCTCGGCCTTTATTGGTCTGGTTTTCGGCATCTACCCGGCGTGGAAGGCTGCCAACCTCGATCCTATCGAATCCCTCCGCTACGAATAGCACTACTCGGCCTGTTGCCTTTGATAAGCTTCACCCACATGCTCCACTCTGTTCTTAACATCTGCGCGGCATTCGCTGCCATCGCCACACTTTGCGGATTCGGCTATACGGTGCTGTCCATGTGGGGTGCGGTGCGCTTCCTGTGGAAAAGAGAAGACGTGGCGGCAACCATGCTTCCTCCGGTGTCAATTCTCAAGCCTTTAAAAGGGCGCGACCCTGAGATGCTGGAGAACTTTCGCAGCCACTGCCGCCAAAACTATTCCGACTATGAAATTGTTTTCGGCGTGACTGATGCCAAGGATCCTGCCATCGCCGCGGTTGAACAACTTCGACTCGAATTCCCTTCCCGCCCAATCAGGCTGGTGGTAAGTCAACGAAGTCTGGGCGCGAATGCCAAGGTCAGCAATCTGGCGCAAATGGTGCCCGTAGCGAGCTACGAGTATGTGGTGGTGAATGACAGCGACATCCGGATCGATCCAAATTATCTGCAGCAGGTGATGTTACCGCTTGCGACCCCCAGGACGGGGCTCGTCACCTGCCTGTATCGCGGGGCCCCTGCGGCAACCCTCGGCTCATGGCTGGAAGCTGCCGGAATTGTGGACTTTGCCAGCGGCGTGCTGGCTGCCCGGCAGGTAGATGGTGGCATCCAATTTGGATTGGGTTCGACTCTTGCATTCCGACGGCAGGACCTTGAAGCTATTGGGGGCTTTGAGGCCATCGCCGACTTCCTGGCCGACGATTATCAGCTCGGACACCGCCTGACCCGCCAAGGAGCTAACGGAGAACTCGCCCACAACGTGGTCGAGACGGTGCTTCCCGCCTATTCCCTAGGCGAGTATTTATCGCACCAATTGCGCTGGGCGCGCACAATCAGGGATTCCCGACGCTGGGGGTATGCCGGCATGGTCTTCACCTATTATCTGCCTTGGGCGCTGTTGACGCTTCTCTGCACCGGGGGCGCTGTCTGGGCATGGTTCCTGCTTGGGGCTGCTTTCATGATCCGCATGACCTCCGCCCTTGCCGTTGGCTATGGCGTCTTGAATGACCGCCGTACCTTCAAGTACCTGGCTTTCATCCCGGTAAGGGATTTGCTTGCGGTGGCCGTCTGGCTGACAGGGTTTTTGGGGCACACTGTTCGCTGGCGGGAAGAGCAATTTTCTCTAAAAAATGGGAAGTTGCATCGTATTAACCCATGAGGTACATGGTTTGTTTACATTAATTTACAATAATAGATTGTGCCCTAGACGTGTTACAGGTGTATCCGAGGACAACCGAATGAGCAAAGTGTTAGTGACTGGAGGCGCCGGTTTCATAGGCAGCCATCTCTGCGAAGCCTTATTGCGGCAAGATGACGAGGTGTTCGTAGTCGATGATCTCTCTACCGGACGGATGGAAAACGTCCTCCATCTGCAGGAGAGGAAGGGGTTCCATTTTATTGAAGGATCGATTCTGGATTTCCCCCTGCTCGAATCAGCGATCAAGAAGGTGGACTCCGTATTTCACCTTGCCGCGGTTGTTGGTGTCGAAAGGATCATCAAGGTTCCGGTTGAGGCGATTGAGATCAACGTTCTTGGCAGCCACAACGTGCTGACACTGGCGTCCCGTTACAACAAACCTTGCCTGATTACTTCTACCTCAGAGGTCTATGGCAAGAGCACAAAGCAGCCTTTCACGGAAGACGATGACGTGGTCTACGGTCCGACAACCAAGAGCCGCTGGAGCTATGCCTGCTCAAAGGCTATCGATGAATTTCTCGGCTTGGCGTACCACAATACTCAGAACCTCCCGGTCGTGATTGCGCGGCTGTTTAACACCACTGGTCCGCGGCAGACCGGGCGCTATGGCATGGTATTGCCGCGCTTTGTCGAACAGGCCTTGCGGGGAGAGCCGATTACGGTGTTCGGCAGCGGACGGCAGACCCGTTGTTTTGCAGATGTTTCTGATGTGGTTCGTGCGCTGTTATTGCTGGCCGACCATCCCGCCGCCGTCGGGCAAGTCTTTAATGTGGGAAATCCGGAAGAGATCTCGATCGGCGAATTAGCCAAATTGGTAAAGAAACAGACCCGCAGCGAATCAGAGATCAAGTTAATCCCCTACGATGATGCGTACCAGCCCGGCTTCGAAGATATGGAGCGAAGGGTACCGAATATTGCCAAGGTTTCGCGCCTGGGTTACACACCGAAGATCAAGCTGAGAGAGATCATATCGAGAGTAATCGCCAGCAAACAGGCTGAGCTCGAACCGGTCGAGCTTCCGGTTACGATGGGTCTGCGGGCGCATCCCCTGCGGGCCGGCGTTGCGGAATAATCTTGCCCCCCTTGCCGAATAGATAAGTCTCACCGCGCCAGAAAAACGTCCGGCTCAGAAAGCTGCCCGCCCAGGTACAGAACCCCAGCAGATCGCGGACGGGATAGAGCCAGCAGTAGGAGAGGGCACGGCAGTCGCGGATCACGCCCCATCCCACGGTTACAGATTGGATCGTACCGTTGAGGAAAGCCCAACCCAAGAAGGCAGCGCCCACGATTGGATGTCCCAGCGCGGAAGCCGAGGCCAAGCCTAGGAGGCCGAAGGGCATGGCGAACGTGAGTCCGGTCCCCACGTGACCCTTCGGTCGCGAGTAGCGAGTACTTTTCATCCACCGCAACTGATCGCCCCAGGTTTCCTGGAAAGAGCGTGGCATCAGCACATGTTTAACCACATGGTGTGATAGCACCACGTGGTAACCGGCGCCCCAGATTTCGTTGCCCAGAACAAAGTCGTCAGAATAATAATCGCGGGTCGAGCGGATGCCGCCAATCTTCTCCAAAGCATCACGGCGCGTCGCCATGACTGCTCCCATGGCAAAACGCATACCCTCCATCATGTCGGCAACCATGACCCCTGAAGGCATTTCAACGGACATGCCCAGCGCTTCCAGCGTTGACCAGAGTCCCTCGGCTGGAACGCCCTGATAGAAGCAGGTCACCAGTCCATTCTTCGGCTCCAGTAAAGGAGGGATTACGTTCCGCAAGAAATCAGGGGCCACCTGAATGTCGCTATCGCTGATGACCAGATAATCGGTGGAGGAATCGGCGATCATCTTTTCGAGCGAAAACACTTTGGCGTTCGGCCATGTGGGATAGCCGGAGAGCACGATCTTGCTTTTTACCTCAGGATGCCGACGGCAGACCTCTTCGGCAACGCGAAGTGCAGTATTTTCGGGATCTCGGGCTCCGAAGACGATTTCAAAATTCGGGTAATCTTGCCGGAAAAAACTCTCGATATTTTCCGCAAGCCGGGGCTCCATACCGTGGACCGGTTTAAGCAAAGTCACCGCAGGAAGCGACGAGTCCGGAGCTGAGGTTGTCGCCTTCAGGGCAGTTCGAGACAGACGACGGTATCGCATTGCCGCGGCAAAGACCATCCCCAGAAAAACAGTGGAGCTAAGGGTGCCGACGGCCGCCAGAAGCAGCAACGACCGCCACAGCCAGCCCGTCAATGAAATCGCGCTGCCCATGAATTCCAAGCGGATTATAACCGTGGCAATTGGAATCAATTGTTGAGAGGGTGGTTCATCAGGATGGACTTTCCCCCACCTTGCACGAGCATGTATCGCGGCGTCCCTTTCAGTTCCTTTGGGTTTTCCTGGTCGGTCCAGAAAAAGATCCGCGTCGGGGACGACCACAGCGCGTCGAAAGACGACTGGGTCTCGAAAACGTGAGGAGCATCGGGAAATTGCGATCCGTACCAGAGATTTCCTCCCCGCTCGTGCAAGACCCGGAGAGGAATCCCGGTGTAAAAGTTTAGGGTGGAAGCGTTTTCATATTCGCCATCAATCACTATCAGATCACCGGGACGATAGGTCTTGCTGATGGACAGTGCCAGTTGCTTGGAGGACAGGATGGGAGAGAAAGTCACAAATGCAGAGTGAACGCAGGCCAGCACAACAATCATCATGGCCACGAGGGCGGCGTTTCCCAAGCCGGAGTGCCCGCGCCTGCGAAAGAGCCAACTAAGCCCGGAACCTAAGAATAAGGCCAGAACAAACCCGAGGAGCGGTACGCGAAATGCACCCAATGCCTGGGGGGTAAGGTCAAGAAAATGTCCGAAGGAAAGTGCATAATCTTGCGGATTCTTCTTCAACAATTCGGACAAATCTGTACCTGGAGCCGGCACCTTGGAAAGCGAAAGCAGCCAAAGACCCGCCACCAGCGAAACTGCGCCAACCACGAAAAGACTTATCGATGAACGAATTCCCGCACGCCTTTCGTTGCTATCATTGCGCGATGCGTCTTCCCGGGCTAGCCAACCACCTACCAGTAGAGCCAATCCAGGCAAAGCAGGAATTGTGTAATACTCCTGCCGCGTCGAGAAACTAAAAAACATAAGGATTACAAGTGCCCAAAGCAGGAAGAGCAAACTCGCTCTTTGACGTGAATCCAGGCGGGAACGCCAGCGAATACCTCGAACCGCCTGCGGCAGAAATGCAACCCATGGGATCAACCACAGCAGCAATAAGGCCCAAAACAAAAGCAGGGGCACGGTATCGTAGTCGCGAGGAACGCGTTTGTTCAGATAGCGGAGAAAGTGTTCGTTGACGAAATAAAACCAGAAGAATCCGCGCATCGCGCCCTGGTCAGGGTTTCTCAGCCCGGCGATAATATGCCACGGCGCGGCCACTGCCAACAAAACCATGGTGCTGGAGAACAGCCTTAGTCTCAGCAAATGGCGCAGGTTTCGCGTGAACAGCAAATACAGCCCGATGACCGCGACCGGAAAAACCAGCCCGATCAATCCCTTGGTCAGGACGTTTAAGGCGCAAGCTGCCGCCAGACCCCAACATGTCCACCTTGCTGGCGGGCCCTCGTTGAGCGACTTTAGAAAGAAATAGAAACTCAGCGCCAGCCACAAGCCGACCAATACGTCGGGAATTAAGAATCGCGTAAACAGGTACGGCCCCAGCGAGGTGGACATGACCACACCCGCGCAAAAGCCCGCACGTTCCCCGTAGGCTTCCGTTCCTAAGAGATAGGTCGCAAGCAACAGGGCTAAAACACCGAGCATGAGCGGCAACCGCGTGCTCCAATCCTTGACTCCGAAAGCACGATAGCTTGCCGCAACGCTCCAATAGATGAGCGGGGCCTTTTCCAGATAACGAATGCCGTTGGCATGCAACGTGACCCAATCATCATTGAGCACCATTTCGCGCGCTGCCTCTGCGTGTACGGTGTCTGCGTCGTCCAGCAGGGCCGGCGTAAACATGCTGCTGGCGTAAATCACCGCCCAAAGAAACACCAACACCAAAACTGAGACGCTGCGAAGTTTTTTATCGGAAGAAGATTCGGAAAGACTGGAGGTTTGCGCCTGGGAAATTACCATGCAGTGTCCGGCCCTCATTATAAGGGAGGGGCGCAGACTTAGGATTTGCGAGGCGGAAGTCCCGGCCGGACAAACTCCGACTCCCCACTCCCCATTAACAGCATCCGCATTTGGAAATTGCTGCCACCCTTCAAGTGCCCGGTTCCATGCTAAGTGTTACATCGGACAAGAGACCGGTCCACGTTGGTCAATGCCGGTCGCTTTGGCATCATACGACCGGGCCCTACCATTTCCGGAACCGGTGCGTTTTCGGGAAGACTCCGATCATTTGGTACCCCCCTTCCCATGGCTAGGGTTTGGGAGGAAAATAGCTATATTGTTTTTTGGAGGGTGGCATTATGCGTTTTCGACTGATTGGCACTGCCATTGCCGTGCTTGCGTTTTCAGTACCGTTTTTTGCCCAGCAAATTAGCGGCGACTATGTGGAAACCCGCAGCGCCGATGTTTACACCGGCCAGTGCTTCGCGAATGGGGAGGTAAATCTGGTCGGCAACGAGGCTATCTTGGCATGGCGCATACAGGATGGAAGCTGGAATGGTGTCGACCTGAAGGGATTCACCGTGGCAGCAGCAGTCCACGCCAAAGCGACTCTAGGCGATCCGTATGCCGACCCTTATCCTGCCCGGTCTGTGCTGCTGGTGGATGACCAGGCCAATCCTCAGCAACAGGCAGCACTGGCAGCGTTTGCCAGGCATATGGGAGGAAAGCTGCTTGACAATGCCGATCAAGTGTTGCCGGTGCAGATGGAGTTAGTGGTAAATCACGAGCGCCACGGAGTCGCCATGCTGCGCGCCGGGCGTTTCGCCACCGTGCAGACGCGTTCGTTGAATGACACCGATCACCTTTGCGGCAACGAAGAGACTTTCTATCCTCCGTTGACGCAGTTGGCGCATTCAATGCCGGCGGTCGCCCTTACCGACAAATACCGGGGACCGGGGCTTGGAGTCGATTGGGAATCCCATGGCAAGCGCAGTGCATTTGTCGGCACCTTCAGCAACTAAGACAGGGACGCAATCAAAAATGGCCAACTCGCTAGCCGCAAGACTGTTCTGTTCGCTAACCTTATTGGCTTCTTTATATAGCGCTCGCTCAAAATGGCAAGGTTGAAGCTGGAACGGCGCTTTCTGATGCCAGCGTTTCTGACGCTGTGAAAAAGGCGTTAGAACCGAAGGGCTATCATGTCACCCTTGACGATGGCAGTACCGCATGCGATGTGTGGCTGAGGGACAAGGTTCCGGCGCAGCCCAAAAAGGATGTCCCGGGCGCCCTATATCCGCAATTCGCGGAGTCTACCTTGCTGGGAGTTATCTCCTTCCCCCAGGCCAGCACCGACTTTCGTGGCCAACCCATAAAGGCTGGGATCTACACCCTGCGCTATGAGTTGATCCCGCAGGATGGCGATCACCTGGGAGTCTCTGAAAATCGTGATTTTGCTCTCCTGATTCCCGTCGCGGCTGATTCCGATCCCAATACTGTGCTGAAATTTGACGAAATGGTGACCATGAGCCGTAAGGCGACGGGAAGCCAACACCCGGGTCCCATGAGCCTGGTCCAGGCTTCCGGCTCCGCGGCAGCGGTTTCAAAGGACGAAGCAGAACGCTGGGTGTTTTCCGCCGCGCTGAAGCTTGCCTCTGGCGACTCCCTGCCATTCGCCCTCATCATCAAGGGCACGGCGCCGCAGTAAGGTTAGTTGACCAACACTAGCCACCCCCAACCGACCAAAATGGTCGCCAGGGTGATGGGAAGGCCTACCCGGAAATAGTCCCAGAAGCCCACTTGCACTTCGGGCTTGGCCGTTTCCACCACAATGATGTTCGCCACGCTGCCGGTGATGGTCAGATTTCCAGCCAAAGTGGAGGCCATCGCCAGCACCAGCCAAGCTGTATGGGGCTGCGCGAATCCGGGCACCAGGGATTTCAGGAGCATCACTGCCGGAACATTACTCACCAGATTGCTCAGAACAGCCACAACACCGGTGAATACACTCATCCGCTGCAGGTTCCAATGCTGGGCAAATCTCAGCAAATTGTTAACGATTCCCGCATTTTCGGCTCCGCCGACAATAAGAAATAGCCCAACAAAAAATACCAGCAGGCCCCAGTCAACCTCTTTGTAAAGTTCCTGCGGGTCACGCGTGCGGCTGATTAGTAACACTGCTGCGCCCAAGGCTGCCATCATCGCTGGAGGAACCCCGAAGAAAAACCCGACGACTACCGCGGTCGCTACGATAACGGGCTTGCCAAGTTGCGAAAGATCCAGAACAGGTAGCGGGATCCTTCCGTTTGCCGGAATAACCGAGTTAGCATTGCGACAAAAGAACAAGTGCAGAATCCCCCAATCCAGGAGCAAGCCGATCGAGCGCTACCGGACCAAGGTGAACCAAAAACTCGCGATAGCTGATCCCGGAAAATGACCCGATCAAAATGTTCTGCGGATTACCGGTGATCGTCGCCACGCTTCCGATATTCGAAGCCGTTGCCACAGCCAGGAGGTACGAAAGCGGCGCCAGTCTCATACGCTGCGCAATGGTCAGGACAAACGGCACCATGATCAGGCACACGATGTCGTTCACGAAAAATGCCGACAGAATACCGCTGGTGAAGATGACCGCCGGCAAGAGGTAGAAAGGTTTCAGCCGCCGCAAAACCAGTTCGGCATTCCATTCGAAGAAACCGGAAAGGCGCAGGGTGCCCACAATCAGCATCATGGAAAACAGCAGCACCAGCGTGGAGAAATCGATGTAGCGAAGCGCGTCGTGGGGGCGCAGGACCCGTGTAGCAACCATGGCAACCGCCCCGATAATTGCGGCTCCAGGACGATCGATCTTCAGGCCCGGAAACTTTCCCAGGGCAAAAACCAGATAGCTGGCAAGAAAGATGACATAGGCGGCCACAATGCCTGCGTCTGACATTGCGGCTGGGGCAAGATGGACCATGCTCCGCAGGAGCATAGCAGATTAGTTCAGATCGGAAAGCAGCGTCGCCGTGAATCCTCCGCTGACTCCATCAAGCGCCAGCACGGTTCGGTTCTGGCCTGAGGAGAGATTCAACGCTCCGGTATCTACCAATGGAAACGTGGAATTAGGCACAGTCAGCAAGACCTCATAGCTACCGGCGGTCAGAGTCTGATAGTCAGTGGCTGCGTCGAACGCCATGCTACGGATCACGGGCGTGGAAGCAACAAGATCGGTTCCAGGAGGGACAATATAGACGTCGACCGGTCCGAGCGCAGCCCCGGCGTTCACCACCCGGACATTGACGCTGCCGGAAACTGGAGCGGTATTGTTGTCGCTGAGCACCACCGATGAAATGCTGGCCGCGACGTTGGTGACGAGGTAAGTTGTTTCGGAGCCGCTGCTAAGACTCAAATTCTGGTCCAGCAGCATGGTCGTCGTACCCGTGGCCTCGATCTGCAAATGCCGCGAGCCGGAGTCTACCGACAGATAGTCAGAATTACTGCCATATGCAATTCCAGTGGCGACGGACTTGCCGTCGATGATGACATCGATGCCGGTCTCGTTGGGTGATGCATTTACGACTCTAAGCTTCGCCTGGGTTCCGCCTCCGCAACCACTGGCAAGGAAAACCGTTGCCAATGTAACTATTCCAGCGCTAGGCCCGAACCGCCGTTTTCGCATTCCTTAGTCCTCCAGGGGTAATCAGCATCAGTTGTGGGATGCGTGTTCGATAGAATTTCCCGGAGCGCCCCGAGCAAAAACAGGTAAAGAATGGTCAAGCTCGTGTAAATGGGGCGGAGCCCGATAACCAACTCGAATGAGGCCAATAAATAGTTTTGATTTCGCCCATTAGTTTTACGCAGGTACAGTGATCACCTAAGACGCGCCACGATTCTGCCGCTGGCACTACACTGGTAACGGGTGCCAGCGGCTGTAGTTTGAGGGCGCTGTCACCGAAACTTCGCATGACTCTGGCAATTTCACACCGTGGTGAACTTCGCGAACTCTATGCCAGAGAATCGTCGCGCATACAGCAGGATTTCGACGCGTCAGGCGATGGCCGAGCGGCGGTAAGACAGCGCTCCGGACTGGTCGAAACCCTCGCGCTCCAGCTCTGGAACGACATCATCGCCCAAGGGGGCCGCTGGGCCGCGGAATTTTGCCTTGGTCGCCACCGGCGGCTTCGGCCGCGGATGGCTCTTCCCCCACTCCGACATCGATCTGCTGTTTCTTCCCGCGGACCGTGATACTGAAAACGCCCAGAAGGACAATATCCGGCTCTTTTCTCAGGAGCTATGGGACCTCCGGTTAAAGGTCAGTCCCATGACACGGACTCTCGCCGAGTGTGATCGCTTCGATCCTAGTAACCTGGAATTCACCATTTCGCTTCTCGATTGCCGTTACCTAGCGGGAGACCGCGATCTTTTCAATCGTTTGCATGACAACCTGATTCCGAAGCTGGTGATGCGCGAATCGCAGACCCTGGTCCAGAATCTTGCCGAGGTGACCGGGTCGCGCCATGCAAAATATGGCGGCACTGTCTTTCATCTTGAACCGAATATCAAGGAAGCTCCCGGTGGACTCCGCGACCATAACGTGACTTCGTGGCTGGCGCTCATCTCAGCCATGGACCAGCAGCGGCACTGGCCTGATCCCGAAAGCCTGCTCAATCCTCAGATTCGGCGGCAGTTCGATCCGGCGCTGGATTTTCTTTTCGCGGTCCGATGCTTCCTGCATTTTCGTCACGGGCGAGACGACAACACCTTGACCTGGGAAGCACAGGATGAAGCCGCTGAATCGAATATTGGAACGGATCGTGAGCCATCGCTTAAAGCTGCGGACTGGATGCGGCTTTACTTTGGATATGCGCGCTCCATTCATCGCGTGACTACGCAGATTCTTGAAGAAGTGCCGGGGGCACGCTCCTCTCTCTATCGTCAATTCCAAAACTGGCGTACGCGGCTTTCAAATGCAGATTTTTCCGTCATTGATGGGCTCATCTATCTGCAACAGCCTTCCTCCCTGCAGGACCCGGAAAAACTTTTGTCCATGTTCCAGTTCATGGCCCACCACGGACTCAAGCTCAGCACCACTACGGAACACCGGGTAGAACAAATTCTAGCGTCACTTGAAGGCTCCCTGCCTTCCGGGGCGGACGTTTGGCGCGGCTTGCGCGACATTTTGACCGAGCCTCATGCGGCGGATGCGCTTCGTGCCATGCACTCGCTTGGCGTGCTCACGTTATTGTTGCCGGAACTGAAGCTGATTGACTCGCTCGTAGTGCGCGACTTCTATCATCGATTCACGGTCGATGAACATTCCTTTCTAGCGATTGAGAGCCTGCACCGCGCCAAGCAATCGCAATCTGAATGGGACCAGCGCTACGGGCAGATCCTGGCCGAGTTGGAACAGCCGGAGTTGCTTTACCTGACCTTCTTGCTGCACGACATTGGCAAAGGCACGCCTTCCACCAACCACGTTACCGCTAGCCTCGAACTGGCGGAAGATTGTTTAAAGCGTTTTGAACTGAGTTCCGCGGACGCGGACGTGGTGCGTTTTCTGATTGGCAGCCATTTGGACATGTCAGCAGCGTTGCGCCGCGATATTTTCGATCCGGAAACTATCAAGGCCTTCAGCGAAAAGATGGGAACTCCGGAACGCTTGAAGATGCTATGCCTGCTGACTTACGCGGACATAAAAGCGGTGAATCCTGAGGCGCTGACACCGTGGAAAGCGGAGTCGGTATGGCAACTGTATATCGCGGCCAGCAACTACCTTACCCACAGTGTCGACCAGCGCCTGCACGTTGAAACTGATCAGGAAAACATGGCGCAGCTTCGAAGCCTGGCGCCAACGGCGGGCAAGAAGCTTAAGGCATTTCTCGAAGGCGTGCCTACCCGTTATCTGCGGGTCTATCCCGCGGACCAGATATTGCGGCACTTGAAAATGGCGGATCAGATCGGCGAAGCTCCCGTCCAGCTTGATTTGCAGCGCGGCCGCCACTGGTACGATTTAACCTTGGTCACCACTGATCGTCCATTTCTATTCGCCGCGGTTGCGGGCGTGCTCGCCGCCTGGGGCATGAACATTGTGAAAGCGAACGCCTGCTCCAATGAATCCGGCGTCGTGATCGACACCTTCTACTTCACAGACACGTTCCGAACCCTGGAATTGAACCTTCCGGAATGGGACCGTTTCAAGCGCAGCATTTCCGATGTATTGATGGGCGAATCCGATCTGGAAACGATGCTGCGCAATCGCATGATGTCGCGTAAGCCGGGCATCGCCAAAGTAAAAGTCCGCACCAAGATTGAATTCGATGACGTTTCATCTTCCCATAGCACGCTGGTGCAGGTGATCACCCAGGACCAGCCCGGGCTTCTGCATCGCATCAGTTCGTGTTTTTCCGAGGAAGATTGCAATATCGAGATTGCCCTGATCGATACCGAAGGACAAATGGCCATTGATGTGTTCTACCTGACTTCTGCGGGCACCAAGCTTAGCCTCGAAAAGCAAGATCAGTTGAAAGCCGCGCTGCAACAGGAATTGCAAGGCAATGCAGGTTGATCACTTCAATCCGACTCCATAGACGTTCATATGTGTTTCCTGATCCCCAGAGATGGTTCGTATCCGCAACTGGCGTGAGACTCGCCTGCAGCATGGTGTTGCCATTTGAGTCCTGAAGCGTTATCTGCCCTGAAGTGCCAGTCACCATTGTCGCCTTTCACAAACTAGGCGTGCCGAGCTCCATACGTCCCGGTGCCGAAGATGTGGTCAAAGGAGTTGCTGTCGTCCGCCAAGTTAAGAAATGTCCCAGACGGGTCAGACTGAAACATGCTCACATCAAATCCGCCTTGATGGAACGCATCCCCGCACTGATTCAGCCCGCCCTAGGGCCAAAGAGATCGACACAGTACCGTGCGCATCGAGGATCGCCGATCCTAGTTCCATACCACCCGAACTGGTGCGGAACTGCATGTAGTTGTATTCCTTGCCCGCCCAGGTCGCTGTCGAGATATTTCCCTTTTCGAGGACAGTCACCAGCACCGGAACATCGTGAGTGGGGCCGTTCTTGGCAGCTTGCAGTATCAGCGCATAGTTCCGCATTTGGTAAGCTGCGGCCAGATTCCCTTGCGGATCATTCAGCGTACAGCTTCCGTCGGCATTGAGGTGTATGGACAATGCCACTGTCTCCGTTGGAAACTTCGGTATACATCACAGTTTGCGTGGCAGGGTCGAGCGTGATGTTAAGAGGATCGCCAACCGAAGCGGAGCCGTTGTAAGAACGTGGCACCGAAGTACCGGTCAGGAAGGAAGATTTGGATCCGCAGCCTGTGGACATGACGATGAGCGCGAGGAAAAAACACAGCCGTAAGCCCATGGGTACACCCTTCCCACTGCGGTTATCGGCTGACTGGGGGTAAAGCTTTAGGATGCACCAGTTGAATTATTCGGAAAGGGCAATCAACATGCCGTTCTCCACTGGTTGAGCAGAGACGGTGCTGCATCCTTGCGTGATCCAATCGGCGCCGGCCTGGTTCAGTTCTGAGTCGCCTGCCGTGGTCCGGAATGCAATCACTCTCGCTCCTGCATCCTTGCCGGATCGGATCCCCGCTGGAACATCCTCGAACACCACACAATGGCTTGCGTCGAGCCCCAGCATTTTCGCGCCTTTCAGATAGGGCTCGGGATGCGGCTTGCCATGGGTCACCTCACTGCTGGTCAAAAGGAGTTTCGGCAGCGGCAAGCCCGCCGCTTTGATTCTGGTCTCGGCCAATTTTCGCGTGCAGGAGGTTACAATCGTCCAACGGTCGGACGGCAGGGAGAGCAGTAACTCCTTCGCGCCAGGCAATGGAACCACGCCCTCCAGATCTTCAATCTCGCGGCGCTCCACTACCAGGTTCTCTGCCTGGTGGTCGGCATTCGGAAGGAAATCACGAATCGTGCTCAGGCTGGGACGCCCGTGGGCCCGCTCGATCACTTCCTGGGGATCGAATCCATGCTCGATTGCCCAGTTTTTCCATACGCGGGCGACGGCCGGGGTAGAGTCGATCAGCACTCCATCAAGGTCAAACAGCAAACCACTGCAGGAAATTTCTATCACTCCTTAGCATAACAAACGATCCCCTCGATCTTGACCTCCGAAGTGATCAGCGCGACCCAAGAAGGCCGCTTGAGAGAACCAAGGAATCGTTACTGTTTCCGCCACTTCCTCAACTGCTTCCACGCCGTGACGAGTTGCTGGATGGAGATGGCCGTCGGAAAATGCGGCCCTATGATTGCACAGTCACGGTGCGCGTGGTTGTAGAAATCCTTCACCGCCGACTCGCTCAAATGCGCCAGGTTTTCTCTTAGCTGCGTCAATTCCTCATCGTTCAGCATTCGCTCTTTTTCCAAGTTCGGCCGTCGCGCCATGGCGACAGCCATTCTAGCGTATTCGTCTTTTGTTCGCCATCATCAACCACTGACCGCCATTCACCTCGATGAGGCGCTAAAGAAGTAGTGGTGACCGAACGCGTCTCCCGGCGATTTCCACAGATCGCCCTCATGAGACCGTCCGGCGCGCCGATGGAAGAAAACACTTCCAACGATGACTCATGGATAAACTTCGGCTTAGTCTCTGCAACAGTTCCACATTCAGGCTCACCGCCGTTCTTACCCTTTTCTTTCCGTTCATCGGGTGTCTGCATCCCTCGCGACTTGCCCTTGTGGTTCCCAGCCAATGCGTCAGGATTACGGTAAAGAGCTTCACGCGTCCTTGCACTCCGCTTGCCGACGGGAAGCTTTCGTGCGATGGAGTGGTGGTGACGGCGACTTGTTCATCTACCGGCCCGTCAAAACGGTAAATGTTCGCGTCGCAGGTGTAGACTCCAATATTTCCGGTGCTATGTTGGAGGAATTTGATGAGAACCTTGCTATGCTTTGTCTGTTCGTGGGTCGCGTTGCTGCTAGCGGAATATTGCGTGGGTCAGCCGCCAGCCACATGGCCAGCCCCCAACGAAGGCGATTTCATTGTCCAAAACTTTCGCTTCCAATCTGGCGACACACTGCCCGAAATCCGAATGCACTACCACACTCTGGGAAAACCGGTGAAGGATGCAAGCGGACATACCACCAACGCTGTGCTCGTTCTTCACGGCACTGGCGGCACGGGAGGCGGCCTTCTAATCCCAATCTTTGCTGGAGTCTTGTTTGGCCCCGGGCAACTGCTGGATGCCACCAAATACTTCATCATTCTTCCCGACAATGTGGGACACGGAAGGTCCAGTAAGCCAAGCGACGGTATGCGCGCGCATTTCCCGCAATATAACTATGCCGACATGGTCACTCTGCAACACCAACTTCTGGAGAAGGGCATGGGCGTCAACCACCTGCGCCTGGTGATGGGAACATCGATGGGTTGCATGCATACATGGATGTGGGGTGAAACCTTCCCCGAGGTCGTGGACGCGCTGATGCCTCTGGCGTGCCAACCCGTGCAGATTGCCGGACGAAACCGCCTCTGGCGCAAGATGGTAATGGACGGAATTCGTCAGGATCCCGATTGGAAAAATGGCGACTACACTGCTCAGCCCCGCGCAGCCCTGCAGATTGCGGCAGATTTCCTGATGATTGCGGGCAGCGCACCTCTGCATATGCAGGAAGATCTCCCCACCCGAGATGCGGCCGACAAATTTCTTGATAGCTCAATGAAGCGGATAACGTCGAGCCTTGACGCCAACGATTTTCTTTATGCGGTCAGCGCCTCGCGAGACTACGACCCTTCGCTCAAACTGGAATCTATCAAGGCTCCGGTAATGTTCGTAAACTCGGCTGATGACTTCATCAACCCACCGGACCTGGGCATCGCGGAGCGCGAGATCAAACGTGTGAAGAGAGGAAAGTTTGTGCTGTTGCCAACCTCTGAACAAACCTACGGGCACGGAACTCACACTCACGCCGCGGTCTGGCGACAGTATTTGAAGGAATTGCTGGACGAATCTCAAAACTAGGCAACTGATGCCGCCGCAAGGAGTATTTCTAAGCGCTCTTTGCTTCTTCCCTTGTCGGTACCCAGTAAATCTCTTCCTTCATTACTTCCTTAGTGAAGCCAATGCGCTGCAGGATGCCTTTGGCGTTCTCAATCATCGCCGGATGTCCGCAAAGATACCCCACGGAATTCTTCCCCGTGATTCCCCACTGGTCGGTGTATTTGCGTAACAGCTCGTCCACGCGCCCAACTTCCCCAGTCCATTCCTGATCGTCCCACGGCCGGCTCACGGTGGGCACGTACTTCAGCCACGGCACTTCGTCTGCGAACTTCTGCAACTCATTTGAGTAGCCAAACTCCCATGACCGGCTCGCCCCATTCAGCAGAAACAGCTTGTGCTCACCGCCAAACTTGCCTTCCTTCCAGTCCTTATAGAAGGAGCGGACATAGCTGACGAAAGGAGCCACTCCGGTCACGGTTGAAACTAGCAGATGATTCGTCCGCTCGTTCTTTGTCTCAAGCGTGAATCTGCCTTTCGGCACTTTGCGCATTAGCAATTCGTCGCCCGACTGCAATTTGTAAAGTGACGGAGTTAGTTTCCCCTCCGGCACCAGTTCAAAGAAAAATTCCAACTCCTCCTCATAAGGAGAAGAAACGATCGAATAGGGCCGCTCCCAGCGCCTTTCTGCGCTCTCTACCCCCAGCGTGGCATACTGCCCCGGCGCAAATTTAAACTCGCCACCAGGGTTTAGCCGCACGGCCCACAGGTCCGGCGCAAACTCCACGCGGCTGGTTATTTTGGCCCGGTAAAACTTATCGTCAGAAGTTGGCATTCGAAGAGTGTTCACGCAAATATTGGAAAAAAGTAGCGCGTAGTCTACAGGACAATCTTGCACTATTTCTAGTGATTAGTTTGCGGCAGGCTCAGCGGGAGGATGCTCGTCCGTGGGAGCGGCTTTGAGCTTTTGCAGTTCATCTTGCAGTTTTTCCCATGCTTTGGTTTCTTTCTTATTTTTTTGGATCGCGACTTGGGAGGTGCCGTCACCGTAAAACTGCAATATGGATCGTTTCAAATCCGGGGTTAGGTGGCTGAAATTGTCTTTCGCGAGATCGTCCAGCAGGTGTGCATAGGTTTTGTCGGCAAGACTATATTCGCCGGCTTTCGATGGACGACCAGTATCAAAATCGGTGTTTTCCAGCTGAAAATTTGGCTTGGATACATCGTGTAAGGTCGCGCTGTAGCTCTCTACTGTTTGATTAACACTCTTGATGTACATGTCCTCCGCTTGCGGCGTAGGGATCTTGAAGGCTACCGCTTTAAAGGGTCCGATCTTTGGCATGAACTTCAAAAAGAAGGCCAGGATGCGAGTACCCACGCCGGGCTTGCGATACTTGGTACCCCATTCCCGGTTGTAGCCGGTGCGCGAAAGGTAATAGATAAACTTCTTGCGGTCGAAGTTCGGGGTCTCCTTTACCAGTTGCTCCTTCCGGGAGAGCAGCGCCACCCGCGTCATTTCCGGGATCACCTTGGCCACGCCACGCCGGTAGCTGCCTATGGCGAGATCTTCATCCCCAAAAACATCGCTTAGCTTGATGTCATAGGTTTCAACAAATGCCCTTTCCAGCAAGGGTTTGGAGACCTCAAACCCGATGAAGTCGTGATAGCGGTCCGAGGTATAGCGATTCTTTGCTACCTGCGTCATATCAAAACCGAACTCGGTCCGGATATGGGCCTTCGGGTCTTCCGCATACGTAATCTCGTTTCCATATTTCTTCTGGAGCTTGGGGAACTCGATCGCCACGACCTTGTTGATGGTTGGATGCCCGTTGTTGTCGGAAGCATAGTGCGCCAAGGCTCCCAACGCGAAAGCATACTCGTTGAGATCGGAAGAATCGTGAATCAGATTCTCCACAAAATCTCCACTCCTGACGTAATGCACCAGATCGCTGAAATAGTGGCTTCCAAATGGGTAGTAACCCATGTCTTGCATCACGCATCCGCCATAGGCGTACGCATGCGCCTTCTTTAAATCATCCTCGGTGGATTGAGGAAAACGCTTTTTCAGCAGGGGCTCAATCTGATCTTTCCACAATAGGTCCACGATTTGTTCGTGGGTGAGTACGGAATAACTCTGGCCGAGGTAAGGACAAATCAGAAAGAAGAGAGCTAGCACTACAGCTGCCTTCGTTGACCTCCGAATCTGTCCCCAAAGCATTAGGGGAGTATAAACGGCGGGCGGCGTATTAAAAAAGCTAACTGGCCCGCTGGTAACCGCTCTCTCCCCCGCACGTAACTTTTCCTATTTGCAAGCCAACCTTAGACTCTCCTCATGAATCCCGCACTTAACGACGAGTCGCCGGCCAATTCCGAGCGTTTGCGACTGGAGCGCTGGCACGGTTTCGCTAATGCGGCGACCGTAGCCCTGTTTGGGGTTCCTTTGATCAACACCACCACCGCTGCTCGGGCCGCTTGGCTGGAGCTTTCGCAGTTGCTGATCGGGCTGGGAAATCGCGGACGCAAACCCACTCACCACGTCTAGTCGCTCATCTTGGCGACATGCAGATCGAAACCTGTCTTTGGAAGCAGCGAGGTCAGCTCGAACGCCTCGAATCCATCCCCGGCAATCTCGGTATGGCGATAGAGTCCGGGTTCACTTTCCACTGTCTTATGCCGGCCCTCGATATCGTCCAGAAATTGCTGTGCAGACTTCAGATCGGCGTCACCACTCTTGGCGCGCTCAATCACCGCCTCCGCCGCATACGATCGGACGAGTTTCGGCCAGTATTTTTGCAGCAGTTCCGTGCTGGCAAACACGTCGGACCAGATGATCCGCCCATTCACAGCCACCACTACGCCCACGGCATTCCGGTCTCGCAACTGCTGGATCAGGCTCCGATACTCTTTCTCCATCGGAGCCGCAACCGAATCCACCTTTTCGCGAACTTCGTCGTTTTGCATAACCCTCGCATAGGAACTTGTGTCCCGCACTTCGGCCGCGGCTGGAGCGGAAAGACTCTTCGCCATGCCGGCCTGGGCCTTGCGCACTTCTGACCACACCATCTCCTGATTCTTCGAAGCCATGGCCTGCGCCCGCACTTTCGGCTGCGCCATTGCCGACTTCATGCTGCCAAACTGGGCGCTGGTCGCGACCCAACGGCCAGGCTCCACGCAGAAAACACTGAGATCTACGGGATCGCTTTCCGCCGGCACCAGCCTATCCTTGCCAATCACCCGGTCCTGCTTCCCACCGGTCACGATCTCCCCCGCCAGCAAGATTAGCGGCCTGTGCGCGTTATTCACTAGAACCAGGCGATTCACTTCCGCCCCCTCCTGACGTTCTCCCATTGGGTAGTGAGGGCGCCGACGGATCAGAGGCTGGGCGCTGCCAAGCTCGCTTACAACCACCTCGCCAGAACGCAGCCCTTCATCCAGGGTCAGGAAGTCCCGGGTGTCGTGGGATCGTTCTGCCAACACGGGAAACACCGTCAAGTTTCCGTGCCGTATAGGAGGCAGAACCTTGTAGCCGGAGGTCGAGGGGATCTCGCCCGCGTGCGCCTTAAAACATGGAATTACTACACAAACTGCTCCTCCAATGATGGCCACGAAAATGGCCCAGATCTTCCAGTTCATAGCACCCTCCTCGTAACCGGCCCGGCTCCTTGTCGGGGAGGAATCGCTCGTCCGACCAGGGTCTACGCGCTACAATTACGCCTGTCTAGAGAACGGTTTGGGTTCCCCGTCTTGCATCTAAAATTTCATCTGGCATGAGCGACGCCGTACAACCCGTAGTGGAGATTTCCCAGGGATTGAACACACTCATTGCCGGTCTCTACGCCAAGAGTGGCGCTGCTTCCTTCGATCTTAGCTGCGAGCAGTTCACCGCAATACTGGAAGAGATTGCCGCCAAGTATCAGCCATCAGGCTCGGTTTTCGACCTGCGCGAGCTTTACTCTTCCCTGCGCATTGAGGACCTCGCCTTGGCCCGAGCCTGCGCCAACGGACACGAGCGCGCATGGGAAATATTCCTCACCCGTTTTCGCGCCAAACTCTATGACATAGCCGGTTACATCGCCAAAGAAAGCTCCGCCGCAAGAGAACTGGCGGACGGCATCTACGGTGATCTCTATGGCACCGCCAATCGCGACGGCCAGCGGGTTTCGAAGCTTGCTTCGTACACCGGCCGGGGATCGCTCGAAGGCTGGTTGCGCACAGTCATGGCGCAGGAGTTCGTCAACAAGTACCGCCGCCAGCGCAGGCTGGTCAGCCTCGACGGTGAAGAGGAAGATGGCATTCAGTTCGCTGCGAAAGGGACTGAATCCTCAATCGAAATCGACCCTAGGCTGGAGTCAGCAATTGCGGAGGCCCTGGCCGGCCTGGAAGATGCGGACCGCTTTGTACTCTCCTCGTATTACCTTGATCGCCGCACCCTGGCCGAGGTCGCACGCACTTTGTGCGTCCACGAATCGACGATCAGCCGCAAGCTAGATAAGCTGGCTAAGTCATTGCGCAAGCACATCCTGAATGGCTTGACACAACGCGGCATGAGTCGCCGTCAGGCAGAAGAAGCGCTCGACACAGATGTGCGGGATTTACAGGTGAATATCCGCAAACATCTGACGCAAAAAACGGAAGTTCAACCGTTCCCTAAGAAGAAGGATCCGATGGGAGACGGATCAGCCTGAAGAATAGAGCCAATGGAAGATCTTCCAAAAATCGTTCGAGACCGGTTGGCGGCACCCGCGCCCAGCGATCACCCCGATGCTGATTTGTTGACCGCTTTCAGCGAAAACGCGCTCGGTGCGCGCGAGCGCGCCGAAATTGTCCGGCATTTAGCGGTATGTTCCTTCTGCCGCGAAGTTAACTCGCTGGCACAGCCTGAGGAAGAGAAGGCCTTCGCGGTAGCAGTGGGCATGAGTGCGGCTGCGCCTCTAGCCCTAGCCCGAGCACCGCGTCGAAGCTTTAATCTGCGTTGGGGAGCACTCGGTGCCGTTGCGGTCATTGTCGCCGCCGCAACCTGGAGCCTGCGGCCATCGCATAAAGAAGTGTCAGCTCTGCCTCCTCAAGAAGTGTCCCCTGCGAAAGGCGATAGAAGACTCGACGAGCTCCAACTTGCGCAGGCAAAGGAAGAGGGTTCTCAGTTAAGCCGCCAAAAACAGATGGCTGCGCCCAAGCAGAGTCCTACCGCGGGCAGCAGGTTTAAGATCGTGCCTAAACCCGCGTTGGTGAATCCTGGCCGCGAGGTCGCCTCTACAAGTCCAGCCGTCACCGAGTCCGGCGACCGTGCGGTGGCCCCTCCGTCGCCAGTAGGCGAATTCGACAGAACGATGGCAAAAGCGCAAACTCCGGCGGCACCAGCACCCGATCGGCAGCCGGGAGCAGCCATCATGGGAATTGCAAAAACGGCGCAGGTTGGAAACGAAGCTCCTGATTTGCCCCGCCAAGAGCGTTCGTCCCAATCGGAAGCAAAGGACAAGAAGAGTTTAGCCGCCGCGGAAGTTGCCACCGGAACCGGAACCGGCGTTGCCTTCGACTCTGCTCTTATAAATAGTTTCATGCGGTGGACGTTGTCGGATGGCAAGCTGCGCAGGTCGACCGACGCAGGAGTGAACTGGGAAATCGTTCCGATTGATCAGAATTCTGTGTTCCGCGCATTGTCCGTGCTGGGAGAAGAACTCTGGGTGGGCGGCAAGAATGGGGTTCTCTACCATTCTCCCGACAATGGAAAACATTGGGTACACGTCGTCCCGACGGCGGGAGAGGAACTGCTTACGGAAGACATTGTCCGTCTGGAGTTCGCCGACGCTGATCACGGCAAACTGATCACGCCCCACAGCGAATGGACCACCGAAAACTGTGGCGCGACCTGGCACCGCCTGCAACGATAGGGCGCTGTGGAAATTCTCGAACGGCCTGCAGAGATAGCGTTACCATTCGGAAGGGTCGAACTGTCGTAAGCCCCGCAAATCCTGACAGATAGCCTCTACCCAGACAGCGATCGCAGTTACTGTTTACGCATTACTGTAACCGCTAAGTGGATTACGGAGGTGACGTTTACCGTCCAGATGCCCCCACCGTACTATCACACTCGTGGTTTGGCAGTTCTGGGGGAGGGCTGCCGAAGACGTCCCAAACCGAGAGGTTTGGGACGTTCTTTTTTGGCTCAAAAGTCTTTGTTAGCCAGCGAACCTGCCGCGTAGGACGGCTTGCGACTTCTTCCACCTCGCTGCATCCAATACAAGTGTTAGGATGGTTTTAGGGCTCAACTATGACGCTGGCATGACGCCACGATGCGACAGCCGGCTACGGAGGAATGATGGCAAGCGAAGCAATTCTCGAGGTAAATGACGCGAATTTTGACCAGGATGTCCTGAAGTCAGAACAGCCCGTGCTCGTCGATTTTTGGGCCGCTTGGTGTGGCCCGTGTCGCGCCATAGCCCCGATCGTGGATGAGCTTGCTAGCGAATACCAAGGTAAGGTAAAGGTCGGCAAAATGGACGTCGACCGCAACAGTGCCACGCCAATGCGGTATGGGGTTCGCGGCATTCCAACCCTGCTGGTGTTCAAGGGTGGACAAGTGAAAGAGCAGATTGTCGGATACGTCGCCAAAGAAACGATCCAGAAGGCCCTCGACAAGCACGTCGGCTAACGAAGCAATTCGAAATTAGAAAGCGTCCAGTCATGGCTGGACGCTTTTCTTTTTGCGCTGAAAACCGAAAACTAGAAAGCTAAGAACCAAATTACACAAGGCAGGCCGTCGTCGCTGCGAGCAAGATTAATACTTCCTCAGAACCCCTATAACCCGGCCCTGTACCTCTACTGCAGCAGCCGGTAAGATAATCGGCTTCATGTTCACATTGGAAGGCTGAAGGCGGATGCTATCGCCTTCGTGGAAGAAGCGTTTAAGGGTTGCGTCAGTGCCTTCGACCAGCGCGACTACAATGTCTCCGTTGTGCGCGGTGCGGGCCTTCTCCACCAGGACAAAGTCCCCATCAAGAATGTGTTCGTCCTGCATCGAGTCGCCGCGCACTTCCAGCACAAAGACTTCCTTCGAGCGTACAAAATCCGCTAGCGAGATGGTTTCCGGATTGTGCACAGCTTCGATCGGCTGACCGGCGGCGATCCTGCCTAGCAACGGCAACACCATCCCGGTGTTCACCGACATGGATTGTTTCAGCCGCCCTTTCGGCGGAAGCAGATCAATGGACCGGCTGCGGTTGTAATCCCGGGTGAGCAAGCCCTTCTTTTCCAAATTGGAGATGTGTTTGTGGACCGTGGCGAGCGAATTTAGTCCAAGGCCGCCGCCAATCTCTTCGAACGAAGGCGAGTATCCCTTCTTCTGCACAAACTCAGAAATGAAATCGTAGACCTGCCGCTGCCGTTTGGTTATCGCCATGGCCAATTGTTGGCGAAGATAAAGCGAATGTCAAGGGCAAAGCAGATGTGGGGTATACCGCCGCGGCACTGGTGGTATCGAAAAGTTATTAGGCGAAATATAGACGCAGCTTCTCTTCGTATCCTTTGCTACTAGTTTGACCACGGATTGACCTCCCGTAGGGTATCTTTAGGTTCACGAAACGCCCCGCCCAAAGCGCGAACGGGGAACCCTAGCTTTTCCCTTCTTTCCCTGTACGTACATGCCTATGCGTAATCTCTAAGTATTACACCGTACCCGCCGCACAGGGTAGATAATGAGTTAATGGTTCGCAGTCATGCTGTAATCCCCTTCTTTCTTCTTACTTCGTTTCTGTTCGCTCAGTCCCCAAGCAGCCTGCAATCCGAAACTGCCAATAACACCAGCGCGGCCGACAACTTCCGCGGTATGCAGAACGGCAACGCTTCAGCATCACATGTCAGTAAGCTCCCGTTACGCAGCCTTCTATATCGAGGGGCGACCACGAAGATTTACGCTCGAGTCGTTCCCTTCTTCTTAAGTACCCAGAAACACGCGGATGTAGGCTATCGTTCGGATGACCGCGCTCAAGCCCAACGCCAAGTCGAAGACATGATCAGCCGCGGCATCGACGGAGCCATCATCGACTGGTACGGCACCGAGAACGCTGACCTCGGTCGCAGCGCCGAGGCCTATCGCGAACAGGCGGAGAGCCATGCTGGATTCCGATTCGTCATCAGCGAGGACAAAGGCGCTCTCAAGCATTGTGCCAAGAGGCCGGGATGCGATCCGACCCGTCTCCTCATCGAAGACCTCAACTACGCCTACGACCATTTCGAGCGAAGCCCGGCCTATTTGCAACAGGATGGACGGCCCGTCTTGTTCTTTTTCGACGTAAATCTCGATCCGATTGATTGGCAGGCCGTGCGGAACTCGGTGAAAGGAAATCCGTTTTTCGTGTTTCGCAACGCCAAGGCGTTCTCTATGCCGCAAAGTGACGGCGCATTCGCCTGGGTCGACCACACGGGTGACCGCGACATGCCTTACCTTCACGAGTTCTACAAGAAATCCATTGACCAGCAGCGTTCCCGACCGGCGCTGATGTTTGCCAGCGTCTATAAAGGATTCGATGATCGCGCCGCCTCTTGGAGCCAGAACCGCGTCACCAATCAGGAGTGCGGCCAGTTGTGGCTCGATACCTTCGCGCGGGTGAACCGGTACTTTTCACCGGCGCGTCCGTTGGAGGCTCTCGAGATTGTCACCTGGAATGACTATGAGGAAGGGACCGAGATCGAGAGTGGAATTGATGACTGCGTAGAGATTGTTCCCTCGCTATCCGGTTCAACTTTGAGCTGGTCCGTCAGCGGAAATCGCGCGGCCATTGATCATTTCATGGTGTATGCGTCTCCCGATGGCGAAACGTTGTTGCCTCTCGCCCAGGCGCCCAGCGGCGCAAACTCCGCGGAAATCGATCCGGCCAAAGTTCCGCCAGGACACTACCAGCTTTTCATCCAGGCAGTGGGAAAGCCCAGTATTCAAGACAAGATATCTCGCGGACTGCCTTGGTCGACCCGCGCGAACTGAAACTCACCGACAGCAATTTGTTACTGGCGGATGACAAGTTGCTTCAGTGCCCTTCCGTTCTATAGCAATAAATGCTAGCTTCTTGCATCGGCAATTGCGTAACGTGAGATGCGGCCTGTCGGTGGCACAAATAAGCGACGTCTTATGAGGCTTTGATGGAAGCGAACGAGTACGACCTGATCGTGATCGGCAGCGGCCCCGCCGGGCAAAAGGGCGCCATCAATGCCGCGAAGATGCGCAAGAAAGTCGCCATCATCGATCGGAAGAAAACGATTGGCGGCGTCTGCGTTCATACCGGCACGATCCCCAGCAAGACTCTGCGAGAAGCGGTCCTCTACTTGAGCGGATTCCGCCAGCGCAGCTTCTACGGGCGCGGTTACGTGTTAAAAGACCGCATTGCCATGTCGGACCTCACCTTTCGTGCCCAGGCGGTAATGGTACGCGAGATCGAAGTCATCAAAGCTCAGCTGCGCCGCAATCACATCACGACATTAGAGGGCGACGCCTCCTTCATGGATCCGCACACCATTCAGGTGAAGACCGAGGACGGAGCGCAGCTTCTGCGCGGCGACTATATTCTGGTGGCATGCGGCACACGTCCTGCGCACAGCGACGAATTTCGCATCGACGGAAAACGCATCTTCGATTCCGACCAACTCCACCGCCTCGAGGAGCTGCCCCGCGATTTGATCATCGTGGGTGCGGGAATTATCGGTCTTGAGTACGCCTCCATGTTCGCTGCCGCTAGGCGTAAAAGTCACGTTGCTCGACCAGCGCCCATTCTCCTCGATTTCGTTGATCGCGAAATCGTGGAAAGCCTGTGCTTCCAATTGCGCCAGCTGGGAAGCGTCTTCCGTCTCGGAGAAAAGGTGGTTTCAGGTCGGTTTCGATCAGGAGCGTGACCGCGTCTTTGCCAAGCTCGAGAGCGGCAAGAATGTTCACGGCCAGGGGCTTCTCTACACCGTGGGTCGCCAGGCCAACAGCGATCTGCTGAACATCGAAGCCGCCGGACTATCTTCCGATGCTCGCGGCAAACTCGTGACCAACGAACATTTCCAGACCGCCGTTCCACATATTTATGCTGCGGGTGATGTAATCGGATTTCCCGCCTTGGCCAGTACCTCCATGGAACAAGGCCGCCTGTCCAGTTGCCACATGTTCGGCAAAGCCGGAAAAATGCCGCCGAATTTGATTCCGTACGGGATCTACACAATTCCGGAAATCTCGATGGTAGGACGCACGGAAGAACAGTTGACCAAGGAAAAGATCCCCTACGAAGTAGGACTGGCGCGTTACGCGGAGCTGGCGAAAGGGCAGATGCTCGGCGATGACAGGGGCTGCTGAAGATTTTATTCGACCCTGATACTCTTGAAGCTTCTGGGCATCCACGTGATCGGAGACCGCGCCGCGGAAATCGTCCACATCGGCCAGGCGGTGCTGGCGCTGGGAGGAACCCTGGAGTACTTCCGCGATACCGTTTTCAACTATCCAACGCTCGCGGAAGCCTACAAGGTCGCCGCCCTGGATGGTCTCAACAAGTTGTAGTGATTCGAAGAAATAAGCCGTCCGCACCTTTCCATGACGAACGAGAAATCCGGCTAACCGAGTCGCGGGAGCGCCGGAAGAACTGGAAACGCTGGGGACCCTACCTCAGCGAACGCTCCTGGGGCACGGTCCGCGAGGACTACAGCGCCAACGGCGACGCCTGGGATTATTTCCCGCACGACCACGCCCGCTCCCGAGCCTACCGCTGGAATGAAGACGGCCTGGCCGGAATCTGCGACCGCCACCAACAGGTCTGCTTCGCCATCGCCCTGTGGAATGGCCGTGATCCATTCCTCAAAGAACGTCTCTTTGGCCTCACGGGCAAACAAGGCAATCACGGCGAGGACGTAAAGGAATGCTACTTTTACCTCGACAACACTCCCACGCATTCCTACATGAAGTACCTCTACAAATATCCTCAGGCCGCGTTTCCCTACGACGAACTCATTGAATGAAAACAACCGTCGCGGCAGGAACGAAGCCGAATACGAGATGCTCGACACTGGAATTTTTGACGACAACCGTTACTTCGACGTGTTCGTGGAATACGCGAAGGCAGATCGTCGAAGACATCCTGATCCGAATCACGCGTCGCCAACCGCGCGCCTGAGACGGCCGGCTTCAGTTGCTTCCGACTTTGTGGTTCCGCAATACCTGGTCGTGGGCAGGGACCTGAACCGCGCCCATGTTGCGGGCATCAGCAGGCGCAATTCAGATTAGCCATCCAGAGTCTGCAAGCCGCTGGTTGTACTGCGACGGCTCTCCCGACTTGCTATTCACCGAAAATGATACCAACGCTAGTAAACTTTTCGGCTCAAGGGAAAGTTCTTTCTGCAAGAAGATGGCATCAACGACTATGTGGTGTCGGGGATTAAAGAGGCGGTGTCCAGCGCGCAGAGCGGAACCAAGGCCTCAGCCCACTATCAACTGGACCTCGCGGGGGGGGAGACCGTCAGCATCCGCCTTCGCCTCACTGATCGCGACTTCCCGGCGAAGTCTGCCTTTGCGGGCTTTGGCGAAACCGTCGCTACTCGAAAGGAGGAGGCCGACGAATTTTACGCCACGATTATTCCCGACGACCTTTCTCCCGACGCGAAAAACGTAATGCGGCAGGGATTTGCCGGACTGTTGTGGTCCAAGCAGTTCTACCACTACGTCGTCAAGGAATGGCTGGCAGGCGATCCCGCCCAGCCAACGCCGCCACCCGAGCGCCTGCATGGGCGAAATCATAGCTGGATTCACCTCTACAACTCTGACGTAATCTCCATGCCCGACAAGTGGGAGTATCCGTGGTACGCGTCATGGGATCTGGCATTTCATTGCATTTCCATGGCCCTGGTCGATTCTGATTTTGCCAAGGAACAACTGGTCCTCCTGTTGCGCGAATGGTACCAGCATCCCAATGGACAGATTCCGGCCTACGAGTGGGAGCTTAGTGATGTGAATCCTCCGGTACACGCCTGGGCGGCGTGGCGAGTCTACAAGATCGACAAGAAACGTACCGGAATCGGCGACCAGGAATTTCTGGAACGCGTATTCCATAAATTGCTTCTCAATTTCACATGGTGGGTGAACCGCAAAGATGCGGATGGCAGAAACATATTCCAGGGCGGATTTCTGGGGCTCGACAACATCGGCGTCTTCAATCGCAGCGACCCTCTGCCGACTGGCGGCAGCATCGAGCAATCCGATGGAACCAGCTGGATGGCGACCTATACCCTGAACCTGCTAGCGATCGCGACCGAACTCGCCGTCTACGATCCGGCGTATGAAGACGTGGCCAGCAAATTCTGGGAGCACTTTATCTACATCGCCTATGCCATGAGCCACCGTGGCCAGGACGGCATCGCCCTATGGGACGATCGTGACGGATTCTTCTATGACGTTCTTAAACTTCCCGACGGCCAACAGTTTCCTGTACGAATTCGTTCTCTGGTCGGGCTGATTCCTCTTTTTGCAGTCGAAACTCTGGAACCTGAACTTCTCCAACAGCTTCCCGCCTTTAAGCGCCGCATGGATTGGTTCATCAAAAACCGACCAGATCTGACTGAAAATGTGGCCAGCATGGAAAGTGGTGGAATGGCGCAGCGAAGGCTGCTCTCGGTGGTCGACGCCAACCAGTTGCGCCGGATTCTGCAAATCATGCTGGATGAAAGTGAGTTCCTTTCCCCCCACGGGGTTCGCGCCCTCTCGCGATACCATCGCGACCATCCCTACACACTCAACATCGACGGCATGGAACATCGCGTCGCGTACGAACCGGGAGAATCGAGCAGCGGCTTGTTCGGCGGCAACTCCAACTGGCGCGGACCGGTATGGTATCCCATGAACTTCCTTCTGGTAGAGGCTTTGCAGAAATTCCATTACTACTACGGGAAAGAGTTCAAGGTGGAATTCCCCGCGGGCTCCGGAAACCTTATTACCCTGGATGAAGTCGCAGCCGAACTCTCCCGTCGCTTAACCGGAATTTTTCTGCGCGATTCTCAGGGAAAAAGGCCGCTCTACGGGGACTCGGAGAGATTTCGCAGCGACCCAAACTGGAAAGATCTCGTTTTGTTCTATGAATACTTCCACGGTGATACCGGCGCCGGTCTAGGCGCCAGCCACCAGACTGGATGGACAAGCCTGGTAACAAAAATGCTTCAGCAGAGCGGCGAAGCAGACAAACGCTAAGGATCACTGGTCAAGAAAAAAGAACACGAATAAATCAGCTGTCTCAATTGCTCTGGCCAAAGAGTAGAGGTTGATCGCCTTGTCGTAGCTACCGAATCTGCCTTCCGCACCACCTCCCCCACCGTACAAGCAGACGAATTAGAAGCGATGAAAAGGGCTTGGAATTATTGTGCGAAATCGCTCCCGACGTGTCGGAGATCATGAATGGAGACTCCAACAGGCTGCATCAAGTGGTAGTCAACCCTATCGGAAATGCAATTAGGTTTACCGACGAGGGTGAGGTTGCCCTGAAAGCAGACGTCGCGGTCAGGAAAACAATTTTATGTCTATTGCGCTTTACCGTCTCAGACACCGGAATCGGCATTGCCAAAAGACAAGCCGGACATCGTCTTGAAACCATTCTCGCAGGCTGACAGCTCCACCACCCGGAAGTATGTCGGTACCAGCCTGGGATTAACGATTTCGACGACGCCTGGTAACTATGTTGGGGGGAAAGGGGGAAATCTGGCACGGTGAAAAATCGACCGGATTGCATGTCCCTATAATCGCCTTGACCGCCAACGCGATGAAGGGGGACCGTGAAAAATATCTGGCCGCGGGTATGGACGGCTGTCTAACCAAACCGATGCCCGTCAGAATTGGATCAGGTCCTCGATCGCTATGGAGCACGTTTGACCAGGGATTCCCCGGCGGCTTCGTCAATCGGGGCGGACGTACCATCGTCTAAGGCTTGCTGAACACGATGGTGAGTTAGTGAGCTGTCGACAGAAGTTCCAAATCACCGCGGAACCAAATCCGCATAAAAACTAAAGTTGGCTAGATTGACTTCATCGCTGCTTGGAATGTAGAAGCCGAACGAGCCCCCTGAGAGATCGCGATTGGGAGGCGCCCAAAAATCAAGCACTTCCCACTTGTCGCCTTCCAGTACTTGATGGACGATCTGCGCCTTCGAAACGTGCACCTGCAGGGTTCTGAATTTTTTCTTGTCGATCTTCAGGGGTACCCTGGCCCCCTCGGTGGTCTGCCCGTCACGAACCTCGCTGCGATAGAAATAGTTATCGTCGGTGGAGAACAGCTCGTAATTGCGGTCATCGACAAAATTCGTTACCCATTGCAGTCGCTTGCCCTTTTGCAGCGATGCCGAGAACACAAATGTTCCCGACGTGGAGCTTGCGCGATAAAGAATGAATCCGCCACCCCGCCGCACGAAGTAATTATTTTCAGGCCGCCATGCGCCAGAAGCGCCCCAGTTTTCCATCCCGAGTGGGGCCAACGACAGGTCTAACTTTCGGGACTCTCCGGCCGCCACCTGAATGACCGCCGTCCGTGTCACCGTGTTGCTGGTTCGGGCGACGAGCGTATAGGCACCTGGTGCAAGATTGAGCGTGGTGCCGCTGACCACTTTGAATGGCGCGTCACCGGGCTTCGACAAAGTTACCGTTGCGTCCACCGGTACGAAGTTAATTTTCAGCTCGGAAGCGGTCGACTGCAGAGCAACATCAGTTAGAGTTGTTGGCACATTGGCTACAAATTGTTTCTGCACACGAACCGGCTTGAAGTTCTCTTTCCGGAGTTCGATGACGTGGTCGCCAGCGGTTATTGTCGGCAGCCGGAACGTCCCATCGGAGAGAATGACGCCGACCTCCTTCTGATCGACCAGGACTTCGCTTCCCGGCGTGGCATTTTGTATTACCAGAACGGATAGTCGGTCCACCGGCACGAGAGTGACTGCCAACCGCACCTGCTGGCCCTTTGCGATTCTCACATGTTGTTCGGGCACTGGTTGGAATCCCGGCTTAACCACCTGCACCGTATAGTCTTTTGGTGCTAATTCTGTAATGCGAACCTGCCCCCCCTGGGTCGTCCGCTTGTACGGCTGACCGTCAATCAGTATTTGAGCTTTATCCACTCCGGTCACCACCATCAAAGAACCGACGTTCTGATCCGTCGCGACGAACGCGGTGAGAGTCGCAACTGGACCGGTATCGAAATCGACGACGTGCTCGTCATCTCCCTGCTTGAATGCCAGTTTGTGTGTTCCGGGCGAAAGATTCGAAAGATCCGTACCCTCGCGGCCAATGTCCGATGCAGGGTCGCCGTCCACGCTGAGCTGTGCCGGGCAGAAACTGCAGTAAACTCGTGCATCTCCGCCGAGATTGCTGACCACGACCGCATGCACTCCGTTCGAGCTTAGCGGACCGTTCAAGACGGGAACGGCATTTGCGTTCGTGGTGAAAGAAAATGTGGTGTCGCCACTGGGTCCGGCGAACTTCAGCTTGTGTGTTCCTGGAACGATCCTGTCCAGTGCCCATTGCGCACCATCCAGGGCGGCAGGAGCATTGTCGTCGAGCCAGACCTTTCCTCCGGCACTCTCAGCAAACACTCTCAACGCGGGTACGGCAGCGACCGGTCGAGCGGTAACGGTTCCGCCGGACTTCTCTGGGCCACTTACCGGAGGTGGTGGCTGGGTGGCCACAGATGTCGCATCCGGAGAGACTACCTTGGTCTCGGTGGTAGGCTGGGTGTTCTTGTTCCTTCCTAGGATGAAGAATCCGGCGACCACAGCGATAATCGCTCCGGCAGCAATACCAATTACCGCGAGTGAAAATCGCGATGGCTCCTTGGCCGGCCTTGGAGCGGGGATCTTATTCCAATCGGTTGCCTCTCCGGTTGAGGGAGCCACCGGCGGTTCTGAAGGCGGCGGCGCGGCCGCCCCGCCAGCCGGAGAAAATATCATGGTCGCGTTTCCGACCTGCGATGGCGCGCCCATGGAATCATCGAAACCCGGAGAACGAGCGGGCCCGACGAGACGTTTCTCAAGATCAGAGGCAACGCTCGCGACTTCAGGATCTTCGGAATATTTGCTGGCAAGGGCCTGCGCCCGTTCAGCGAGATTGAGAGAGGTTGCAGGATCACTTGCGCTCTCGGCCTCGCGATCGATTTGCCGTAATTCTTCCAGATCGCGCCGGCGATCCTGCCGGCGCCGGGACTGTTCGCTCTCTCGCTCCAACGAATCCCGCAATTGCAGCAGCCGGGGATCGGTTGCATATGCTGCGAGCCCCTGCCCAACACACACCTGGGCACCGGGCAAATCACCGCTGGCCTGCAGCTTGCGCGCCTGGGAAAGAATTTCGTTAACAAAGTCCTCACGCTTACGGTCGAGTACAAGCATGCGCACGCTCTTCGCAACCGCGTGCAGAGGGTTCAGATCAAGAGCCTGCCGAACCAGCCCTTCTGCGGCTTTCCAATCACGATCCAGAACCAGTCTGGCTTGCTCAACCAACGCATCGGAGAGGACGGCCCGGCTGATGGCGTTGTGCTCATCCAGTTCATACGCCTGCCGGAGCAATTTGATTCCTTCGTCCCATTGCCGCTCGGCACACAAGTCCTGCCCTTCCTGCATCAGCCGCTGTGCCTCGTCAGAGCGGGTTACTCCGTCGCGTGCCACCTTCTCCAATTCCACCAACTCGTTGTCTTCAGGAAATTCAGCTTGCGCTTGCTGCAGCAGATCCAGGGCCCGAGAGTAGTCGCTGGAATGCATGCAGGCGTCAATTTGCTCCGTCCAGCGCGATTTCGCCTCGCTGCGCGATTGCTGCTCGCGGCGCTTCTGCAAACGTTCGATTTCAAACTTCAGTCCGGGATATTGGTTGTAGATGTTTTGAAGAATTTCCCAATCGCCGAGGGCTTCGGCAAAAAGCCCTTGTTCCTCGTGATGGCGAGCTCGGGCGATAATGGAATTAACCAGGTCGCGCTTGTCCTGCGTAATTCGAAGCGCTTTTCCGAAATGGGTTTCTTCGGGGTGTTGCTCGATCGCGTCTTTCAGAATGTTGACGCGCTTGTCGAGGTCCAACTCTGACTCAACCTGCCGGTCAATGCTGGCGATGAACGCTGAAAGGTCCTGTCTCTGCTGCTCTTCAATATCAAATTTTAGAGCCTGGAACAGTGCGTTGCCCGGGTATTTTGCCAACAATTGTTCGCATACTGCCGAGGCCTTGGCGAAATTGTGGTCCGCCAGGTGCTTCCGCGCTTCAGCGTGACCATTGTTGAGAGCATCATGCTCAGAGCGGACCTGGTTATAGAGGTTCTGGTAGGCCGAGCTACGTTCGGGATTAGACGAATCAGGAGCGCGGCGATCGAGGTCGAGCACCAAGGCCATCTTGGTCAATGCCGCACTGACTTCGCCCCTTTGCCACGCGTCGACTGCGGCCTTGTGTAGATTGGCCTTTTCCTGTCGCAGCTTGTTGTAGTCCTGCTCATCCCGATCAACTTTGCTCAACAATTGCAGAGCGCGTGACTCTTTCGGCCTGATCTGGAGCACGTTTTGCAGGGCTTCGCGCGCATGCGTGTACGCATGATTCTCGATGTGCTGGTTTGCGAGCCGGTACCAACTGTCGATCTGACGATCGCTACGCCGGTTTTCGATCTTGCTCTTCAGATGGAGCGCCGAACCGTTGTCCGGCTCCATTTGCAGAATTTCCTGCAGCTTTTGCAGTGCGAGCGGATCTTCTTCCTCTTCGTAGCGCGCCTTCGCACTCTCCAGCAGTTGCGAAATTGTCTTCTGCCGAACCGATCGATCCAACTGCTGCCGAAGAGTTCCAATCTGCGTATCGATATGGCCTTCGGCTTGTAGCTCTCCGAGAATTTCTCCGGCAAACTGAAAGTCGCCCTGTTCCAGAGCCCGGCTGGCCCTTTCAATCCGAGGCCGTATGCGAACCGGGTCAAAAATCTCGATGGGCTCATTTCGCAGAGCTTTGATCAGCGTGTCCGATAAATCGCGAGCCGTGGCAAAACGGTGCCAAGGCTGCTTCGCCATTCCCTTATGGACCACGCGGCTAATGGATTGATTAACCGAGGGATTTAGCTCAGACGCCGCCGGGGGAATCTGGCGAAGAATCGCTTCGATGATCTCCTCTTCCCGGGCGCAGCGAAATGGCTGGCGACCGGTCAGGGCCTCATAGCAGACCACGCTCAGCGAAAAAATATCGGATATCGCCGACAGCGGCTTCATCTCGATCTGTTCTGGCGACATGTAGAGCAAGGTGCCCTTCTGCCCCATAGTCGAGAGATTGCTGGTCATGTGGGCTACGCCGAAGTCAATAACCTTTACTGAGTCATCTTCCATCACGAAAATATTGCTGGGCTTGAGGTCGCGATGCACCAGCCCGCGCTCGTGGGCAGCCTGAAGACCGCGACATGTCTGGGAGATGATTTCGACCGTGCGCTCCACGGTCAGCCGGTGTCCGGCATTCTTGATAAGGTGGTCCAGGGTCCGTCCCGGCAGCAACGGCATAACGAAGTACGGCTTGCGCTGGCCATCTTCGTCGAATTCCCCAATATCGAAGATCTCGATGATGTTAGGGTGGCTCATCGAGGCCAGCACATCGCACTCTTTGTAAAACAACTGGAGCGCCGCAGGCTCCGGAATGTCGCGTAGGGTCTTCAGCGCAACCTCGCGCCGGATCACCGAGTCATAAGCGCGGTAAACCAGGCCCATACCGCCTTGGCCGAGGACCTCCCTGATCTCATAACGACCGGCTAATTTCCTCGGGAGAACCGGAGCCGCCATATTTCGAACCCACCTTCAGAGGGAAGATAAATATATGCCGTTTTTGCCAATAACGAACTAACAAATTGGCTACGTGTGGCGAGGTGCGACGAACGTGGCACCTCGCAAGTGCGCAGAAACTTAAATCATTGTTTTTTATCTAGTTATGGACGATTCGTCAAGGAAATCATTTCCCTCCGGCGAAAGTGTTTTGCGCTAGCACCTCGCAGGCGGCTTCCCAAAGCCGCGCCATGCGGACGCTAGGGTCGGAAATGGATGGATCATGAAGGATGGTCTGAACCCAGTCGAGACTCGAATTCTGGTCAAAGGTTTGACCAAGCAGGAACAGCAATTCGACAAAGTGACTGCGGTCGGTTTCGCGGGTAAAGCGGTAGGTCGCTGCCCGGCGGTAGCCATAGCGGATGGTCTCGCGGACTCCCACATCGCCTAATGCTTGGCAGCGTGCAGGAAAAGCGTTTCGTACAAAGCGGGCCATTGTCTCTTCGAACTCAGTTTCGGCCGAATTCTCGGTTGGTGCTTGCCCGACCAACCGCTGCGAGTCCAGAAATCGTTGGGAGTCCTGGGCGGAGAGGCGTTTGCTCTCAATGTGAAAGAGTGTTACCTTTTCTCCGCCCGGCTCGATTACTCCGAAGGCCCGTACCGGTCCAAAGAAGAGCTCAACCTCGACGGCATGACAGTTTTCCAGGTACCCCTTCAGCAGGCGTGGGTCATAGAAGCGAAAGAACCACCGTTCCCCATCCACCAGTTGGAGAATAAGAAACCTGCGGAGATGCGTGCGCAAGGTTTCCAATCCAGATTTGGAAAAGACGAATGTGCCCCAAGGCAAGTCTTCCAGAGTCTGTAACATCCATTCGAGAGTTACTTCGTCAACCAACATCAGATACGGCGGGCAATGCCAATACTGGTTATCAGCTTGGGAGATAAAAAGGCAAACTGCCCTCTCATTCCCCAACTCCTGGATTTTTTCCGTTACCGCCGGGGCATTATAGGAGTCGAGGATCGCGTAGAGATATCCGCCCGCCGCGAATTTGCGCAGCTGATCCCGGCTACTTGGCAGAATCTGAAGGGGTGAGGTGGACGGATCAGGCATACGGCGATAAAGGAAGAACTTAAGGACCTATGATTACGGTCGGGCAGCCCATGATGATGGGGTTGGCTGGTCCCATAGCCAGGCCGGGCTTCTCAACTACAATGTCGCCCAATCGGCATGCCATCTGGTTGTTAATCATAACGGTCGGACTGCCCATCATCACCGAACCCACTCCATCGGCACCGGTGATGCTCACCGCTGGGCAGGCGTGCTGGTCGATCATGGCCCTCCATGCAGGTTGACCACCAATCAGGACGTTGGGACTTCCGGTACCAGGGCTGAGCGGAGCCCCGTGCGTGGTCGGATCGAGCAATCGTGCTGCTGGAGGCATGCGTTCTCCTAAGCTTTCGTAAACTTCTTGCCGGAATCGGCTTCATCCGGATCTTTGGGAGCCTGCGGGCTGGAGCCGGAGCCGGAGCCCGATGCCCCTCCGCTGTTGATCATTACCATTGTGCCCTGGATCGTGACGCCTGCAGGACCTATGTCCACGAAGTTCCCGCCAACTTTCAAGCTGAGTTGTACCCCAGCCTCGATAACGCACGTAGTTCCGGCTTTAAGGTGAATCTCAGTGCCCGCTTCGTAGGCGAGCTTGGTGCCGGTCTTCCCATTGAAGTCCTGCCCAATTTGCAAAGACATCCCCTGGCCGACTTTTTCCTGGCGATTGCCCACCACGTTGCTATGTTGATCGCCGGATATCTTTTCCTTCTGGTCGTTCTTGACGATCAGGCTGCGATCGTTGCCCACGAATTCACGGGAGTCGTTCTTAACCCGAACATCGAGATCCTTTTCGGCTTGAATGTATAACTGCTCGCTTCCCTTCTTGTCCTCGAAGCGGAGCTCGTTGTACCCCCCGCCACCTTTGGAGCTGTTCGACATGAAGCTGCTAACGGTCTGGTTGTCGGGAAGTTTGTAGGGAACAGTCTGGTCGGCGTTGTACACACGCCCGGTGATGATTGGCTGATCGGGATCGCCTTCGAGAAAACTGACGATGACTTCCTGGCCGATCCGAGGGATCCACATGGCTCCCCAGTTCTTTCCAGCCCAGGGTTGGGAGGTGCGGATCCAGCAGGTACTGTTTTCGTCCTTCTTTCCCACGCGGTCCCAAAAGAACTGCACCTTCACCCGGCCAAATTCGTCAGAGTAGATCTCTTCCCCGCTGCGCCCTACCACCACCGCAGGTTGCGGCCCTTGGACAAACGGCTTGGGTGCGGTCCGGGGAGGACGAAACGGGACTTCCGCAGGAATGCATGCGAACTTATTGGTATATTTTTCGCCCTTCTGATCGCCCTCATAAGTGTAGCTGTCACCGACCGTCGCCTCGTGTTGCACTTCGGTAAGCACGTAGCTGGCGTTCATGTCTGGACGGTAGTGCTCGTGCAATTCAAATTTGTACCCCGGGGCGAACGCGCGACAGACTCCGGCGCCGCGCAGGATCTTGTGCTGGACTTCCTCCTCCTGCATGCGAATCTTGGCTGCCGTTTGCCCCTGCGCCTTGTTGAGAAACAATCCAGGGTAGTCGTAGGTTTCGAATTTCCCGTTGGCATTGGCGAAGACAGTGGGTTCGCTTGAAACCAACTCAACATTCGGGGTCTTGAAGTTGTAATCGTCGAGGCTGTATTTGCCGGTGCGCAACTCCTGGGCGGCTTGCCACGAAGACACCACATCCGCATCTTCAAGCCCGCCTGAAACCTGGTTGTAATCGGCATTGGCTTGGCCGGGACAAGGTTGATGAGCACTGGGGGAATTGGCCATGACCAGCGTATGTTTTGATTCCTCGTGTTCGAAGTAATAGAAAATGCCGAATTGTTGCATGAGCCGCGAAACGAAGTTGAAATCGCTTTCCCGGTACTGCACGCAATATTCAAGCTCCTCGAACGAGCCGGTCAGCGAATTCTTAAAGTCAGTAAATCCGCCATCCTTGAAAACCTTGGCGATGACGTCCGGGGCAGTCATCTTCTGGAAAATTCGGCAATCCGCCTTGCGGGTGAGCATCCAAAGCCAGGGGACAATTTCCATTTGGTAGTGGGTAAACTTGGAATCGCTCAGTCCCTGAACGAACCGGCTTACAAAACCATTGAAATTGCGATCGCTATCGTCTCCAAGTCTTACCTGAATGGTTACAGCCTTGCCAACGATGTCGTTGAACGCAATATCTTTCTTTTCCGACAAGAGCTCCAGATGGAAAGCAAATGGACGAGATATGGCCTCAGTTCCGGCAAAACTCTGCAGGAGCAGGACGTCGTCGCCCAAGGGCGTCTTGATCTTGATGAATCTCTCTTCCTGCTTGTAGTCCATTAGCTTTCCTGACGATTAGTTGTAGGTGAATCCACCATCCGCCCCGATACCCACGTGGATCGACGACATCTTCTCGCCTTCGGCCATGCGCCCTAGCAGCTGACGCGAGACATCAGGGAGGAGCGAGTTGCTCAGAATGTTGTCGACGTTGCGGGCGCCGCTCTCGACTTCCGTGCAGCGCTTGGCCACTTCCTCGACCAGCTTATCGTCATAGGTCAGGGCGATTTTGTGATTTTCCTGAATGCGCCGCTGGATTTTCGCCAGCTTAAGCACGATGATCTTCTTTAAGGCCTCGTCGCGCACCGGATAATACGGTGCAATCACCATACGCCCCAGGAATGCCGGCTTAAAAATCTTGTTCAATTCCGGTTTCAGGGCTTGCACTAGCGCCGGCGAACTGGGCGCGGTTTCCGGGTCCGCGCACAACTTCATGAGCTGATCCGTGCAGGCGTTGGTGGTGAGAATGATGATGTTGTTCTTGAAATCGATCTGACGCCCTTCGCCGTCCTCCATGTTGCCCTTGTCGAACACCTGGAAGAACAGTTCGAGGACGTCGGGGTGAGCCTTTTCCACTTCGTCGAGAAGCACGACGGAATAAGGACGCCGCCGCACCGCTTCAGTGAGAACCCCGCCTTCTCCGTAACCCACATATCCCGGAGGCGATCCCTTCAACGTGGAAACGGTGTGCGGCTCCTGGAATTCCGACATATTAATAGTGATGAGATTGTGTTCCCCGCCATAGAGAAGGTCAGAGAGCGCCAGCGCGGTCTCGGTTTTTCCGACGCCGCTTGGCCCCACCAGCATAAACACTCCGACAGGCTTATTGGGATCGTCGAGCCCAGCACGGGAGGTATGAATTCTCTGGCTGATCATCTCCAGAGCGTCCGTCTGACCTATCACCCGCTTGCCTAGCAGATCTTTCAGACTGAGGATGGTAGCAATCTCGTCTTTCAGCATCTTGCCAGCGGGGATTCCCGTCCATCCCGAAATCACTTCGCCCACAATTTGCGCGTCGACACATACCCGGATCAGGCCGGTCTCGCCCTGCAATCGCGACAACTCGGCTTCGAGTTGTCCGAGCTGAGTGCGCAGGTCAGTCGCCACCGCTGCCGGTGCGGCGATGGTAGCCGTTCCGCCGGACGCGCCGTTTCCGTTGCCACCGCTCTCCGTAACGGCAACCGGTGCACCATTCGCCTCCAGCTTGGAACGGACTTCACGAATGCGAGTCACCAGATCACGCTCTTTGTCCCAACGTTCGCGCAACTCTGCCAAGCGTGCTTCAGTGCTGGCTTGTTGTTCTTTGATTCTCTGCAATCTTTCGCTGTGGTCCACACCCACGGCAACTTCGCGGTTTAACACCCGCTCCTGCACCTTTAAATCATCCAATTGACGGGTGGCGTCTTCGATGGCGGGCGGGGTTGTGTTCTGGCCGAGTGAAAGTCGAGCGCACGCCGTGTCGAGAATGCTGACAGCTTTGTCGGGAAGCTGCCGGCCCGCGAGATAGCGATGCGACAACCGTACGCTGGCCGCAACCGCCTCGTCCAGAATCCGGACCTTATGGTGATTCTCCAGAGGCGTGACGATACCGCGCATCATCACCATGCACTGGGCTTCGCTCGGTTCCTCCACCTTTACCACCTGGAAGCGGCGAGCGAGAGCAGCATCCTTCTCGAAGAACTTCTTGTATTCAGACCACGTCGTCGCCGCAATGGTGCGAAGTTCGCCACGGGCGAGCGCCGGCTTAAGCAAATTGGCCGCATCGTTCTGTCCAGCCTGGCCGCCGGCCCCGATCATCGTGTGCGCTTCGTCAATGAACAGCACGATCGGAGTGGGCGAGGACTTTACCTCCTGAATTAGCCCCTTCAGCCGATTTTCGAACTCGCCTTTGACCCCAGCCCCGGCCTGAAGCAGGGCAAGGTCAAGGGTGCGAATGGTTACGTTTTTCAAGATTGGCGGAACGTCGCCATTGGCTACCCGCAGAGCAAAACCTTCCACTACTGCCGTCTTACCGACGCCAGCTTCACCGGTCAGAATCGGATTATTCTGACGGCGGCGGGTGAGAATGTCGACGACCTGACGTATTTCGAAATCTCTGCCTAGCACGGGATCAATCTTTCCCAGCCGCGCATTCTCGGTGAGGTTCACGGTGTACTGGTCGAGATTTGGCGTCTTCCCGCCGGCTGCCTTTTTTGCGGGTTCGGCGCCCGGCTCTTCCAATTCAGCGCCGCGGGCTTCTTCTTGGGAATTGGCTACGAAGGCGAGAAAATCTTTTCGCAACGACTCAGCGTCGATCTTCTGGAATTCCTTGCTGATATCGCGCATCATCCGCGCCAGTTCATCGTTGCTGGCGAGGGCGAGCACGGTGAAGCCAGTACGAATCTGGCCTGCGTTGTACTCTATCGAGCCCAAGGTCCAGGCTTCGGTCAACATCTTTAAGAGCGTTGGACTCAACGCCGGGGTGCGCGCATTCCCCGACTTCAGTTTGTCGAGGCCGCGGCTTAACTCTGCGGTCAGGCGGGAGGTATCGACACCAAACTGTTTGGCAATGGGCGCGAAGTCTCCGTCACTGGAATCGACCAGCTTCATCAGGTAATGCTCGATTTCGATGTCGTAGTGAGTCCGCGATAGACATAACCCAGCGGCCGCCTCCAGCGCGGACCGCGCCTGATCGTTCAGCTTGCCGATAAGAGACTTCAGATTGAGGCCCATAAAGATCCCCTCCATTTACCTACAGGTTGAGAATCGTTTCGTCCGGATCTCTCTGCATGGCCGAAGATTTCAGCCAGCTTACCCATCCGAGCCGCATTGCGGAGTCGCCCTCGAATCCAATTTCAGGAGCGGGCGCTTCTTCGCGCTTCAGAATCAGCTGCAATTCAAAATCAAACTCTTCATTGGAGAAAAATCGCGTGAACGCTCTTAGCGGCTCAAACGCGCTTCCTTCCGGAAGGAATTCGCGATATTGCTCCATCGTCAGGGGACCCAGTTTCAATCGGATGCGCGACTGCTGATCCCAAACCTGGTCGCCAACAACGGCTCCGCCGCCCAACTGTTGCGAGTCGCTATCATACTCATCCATGCAACACTGCGTATCTGGAGTCAGCGGGTACCAGGCGCCGGCAAATTGTTCGACTTCTACGGGAACGTCGAAGTAGTCCGCAATCATCTGCTGCAATCCCGCCGCGGACCGTGACTGCAGCCCCAGAAGCCCGGCATAGTGCAGCAATGCTTCGTCCGGAAGCGGCTGCCTGTCCTGCAACCCCGGAGTTCCAAGACCTATAAGATCGAGCAGGTGCTGGCTGAATACGTCCCGGCCTTCCACCCCGTAGGTGACCGGGAACCGGTACTTCTCCCATCCCCGGTAAAAAAGTGAGATCGCACGATGATTAAAGATATCGAGAAAAGATTCCAGGGTGTGATCTTTGGCGCGCTTCCGTTCCAGAATGAGCTCGGTATAACTATACGGCAGCACTCCCATCGGCCCGGTGATGCCCATGAAGTTAACCTTCATACGCGGCGCCGCGTGCTCCGCCCACTCCAGCGACTGCACCTGGCTTGCAGGAAAGGCCAGCCCGTTATTGACCGCGAAGCGCACGGACTCATCGTCGGGATTGAAAAACTGCCCGACCGGCTGCCGTCCATGGCCTAACCGCTGCAACAGATGAACCGCCTGGAAGAATTCGAAAGAACAAGCGTCTTCACGCAAAGCTTCTTCAATTTCGGATTCGATTAAACCAGAATCTTCCTTCCCGCCCGGGGTTGCCATTCGTGCAAAGCCTCCTTTCTTTGCGGAGTCGTAACCGCCAACTGGGTAAAGCTGTTCAGCGAAGCGCTCAGTCCCAGAAAATGCTCCAGCACACTCGCGAAAAGGTACGCCCCACCGCCCGTGAACTGATCTTCATCGAGTTCTATTTGCACCCGCATACCGCGTGCAAAGGTGATGCCGTCGTCGGAAGAGACTCGCGCGAAGTGCCGCTTGCTTTGCACATTAAGGATGCTGTCGATCACATTCTGTGAATACGCCGATCGCCCGTGATCGTACAACCGCAGAATTTGCTGAAGTGACTCCCGGCCTTCCTGCACCAGCGACAAATGATTCAACGAAAGATGCGAGATAAGCCGCCACAATGCGCTTTTGCCTATTGGTGGACGCATCGTCGCTGTGGGCTTCCGCAGTGCGACAATTCGCTTGAGGGCACCCGAGCCTTCGAGTTCAAAGTCTCCCTCTTCATTACCAAAAGGAAGCCGAGCCGGAAGGTCCCGGTTGGTGCAGGTGGTGCGGATGGAAATAATAGTCCCCTCGGGATCGACCGGACGCATCGAGAGATCGACCAGCGACAGGAACATGTCGGTTCCCTCATCATTCGGACGGTTCGAAGGTCGTCGTCGAGCAAGCCAGAAACTTTGCTGCTTGTTGCCACGGGTCGTGTGTTTGAGCGAATAAAAGGGCTCGAAAGTCGTCGTCTGCTGTGTCCCGGTGTTAATACAGGTCACATCGTCAACCGAGAAAACTTCGGTTGCGTATGGGCGCCGCACGTCCGGTTGAATCTGATATTCGTACTTGCGCTGCGTCAATTGGATCGGTTCGGCCGTCTGAGGGAATAAGTTGACGATGGGCGAACATCCCAAACGGAAGGTCTTTTTCGACAGTTCGATCTCAAGGCGTTCCCGCCGGTCTTCGCCCTCCACGTCAGAAATTAGAAATATGAATTCGACGGCGTCCTTGAACCCTGCAGGCCACACTCGCTCCAGCCCGGTGAGATCAACGAAGAAAAACTTTTCTGGGAAGCTGAAATACTCCATCAACAAACGGTGCCCGATGAAGGAACGGTGCGAATAGGGCACCATGCCTTCATTCTCGCCAAATCCCACCGCCTTTAGCGCTGATGCCGGCAGAGTGACCGGAAGGACTCTTGATTTGGGGTTCGGATCGCGCACCAGGATTCGGTTGACCCGGCTGAAAAGAAGTTCGTAAACCGTGTTAACGAAGCCGCCTTCGCCGTCAAGATAGAAACGCAAATTGCCGACATTCAGCTCCTGCAAATTCACATCGGGCGCGCAGCGAAGTTCCAGGCGAATGGCGCCGGAAGAATCAGACGCCTTCACTGCCGGTTGCAGTCTTCCGGGTGTCTTCCACTCTGCGGCGGCAACCGATAACGGCCACAGCGTGGTGTCATAGCAGGTGCGGAAGGTGCAAGGCACTCCGCCCACCGGACGAGAATACAAAGCTGAATTTCGGTCGATCCGCAGAGCCGTCGTCAGCTTGCCTTTGCTGGGATCAAGCTGGAATTCGGCGACCGACATCGAAGGCACTGGCCGAATCAACTGAGGATAGATAACCGTCAGCAGGGCTTCGCTGATCTCGGGGAATTCGTCATCCATCTTCAGATGAATGCGGGCAGCAAGAAAAGCAAACGCTTCGAGCAACCGCTCCACGTGCGGGTCTTCGCATTTGGTCGGCTCTAGAACGAGGCGCGACGCGACTTTCGGGTTCTTTTCCGCAAACTGGCCAGCCATTTTGCGCAGGTAGTCAAGCTCCCGCTCGTAGTAGAGCAGCAGATCATCCCGCATGGGCGCCTCCCGAAAGGCGGCATGCGCCACTTCTCAACTCGATTACGGTATCGAACGAAATCGGCTCGGGCGACGGATCCATGAGCAGCATGGCCTCGATGCGAAGCCGGAACTCCTGGATTCCCGCTGCCCCTGATTCGATAGGCACTATGCGTACGTTACCCAACCGCGGCTCGAACAGTTTGATCGCAGCCAGCAACTGGCGGACGAGTTTTGTCTGGTCGGACGCGGACACCATGGTGAAGGAAGAAAAATCCGGCAAACCAAAAACGTAGGTCGAACGGTTCACTTCCTTGAGCGCCTCGTCAGGTTCCTCAAAGATGCGCCGTGTATTCAGAAGCCATTCTAGGTCGCGACGAACCGCAGCCTTCAGCACGCGCACCGATTGTGCCCGGCTAAGGGGCGATTCAACCTGGCTATGAGGTTCGTTGTCGATTAAACGGTCGAGGACGGAAAGCGTGACCGTAACGTCGCCTGGGGTCCTCGCCATGGTTTACCCCGCGCCCAGTGCCCGCACCGGGTCGAGTCGGCAAATGCGTTCGAATAGCCTTTGCTTTTCCGCGGCATCCTCCTGCACCCGGGCACTTACGGTCATGATGGTGGCAAGGGCTGCCGCGATGGTTTGGCGCTCCTCCCAGTCTTCCAACTTGTGAGTTTCGATAACGGCTGCGATGTCCTCGAGCAGAGGCTGTGCGATGGCTTGGTGCCCCGATGACACGCACAGATTCACCAGCTGAAGTGTGCGCTGAAAACGTCCTCGACCGGAGCGTTGCTGGGCAATTTCGCTGCGCATGATCTCGAATGCCTTGTCGGCGAAACCGGCTGCCAGCGCCTGCTGCGCCAGGGCATAGCTGTCTGAGGCCTTTGCAGGCCAGGAAGCACTGGCGGCACCGCTTTCGGCGATGTCGCTGGAGGGAGCGACGGCAGCGCCTTCGAGAAGCCGTTTCAGCCACGCTTTGGTTTCCGAATTCGCGGTCGGAGTGTCATCGAGCAAGCTGGCTTCCAGTAACTGCGGAAGGTCAGTCAATAAAGTTCGCAACTCCGAACGGATGGCGTTTGCAATCGCTTCGTACTTACTCCCCAAGCCGTCACACGCCTCGATTGAGGCCCGCTGTAGGTCCAACCATGCCCGGCTGCAGGGAAGGGACATGGCGTTCTCCGCAGCCTCCAGAAGGTCCGCCCAATTGTGGCTGAGTGCGAGACGCTTAATGTGCTGCCGGAGTTCAGTGGGAGGCGCTTCCAACATCGTCGCGTCTGAGTTTTGCGCGGCCGCGCGTAATTCTCCCCAACGCAACCCCCTCATCATCAGGTAGGGGGCCGGGCTATGCGGTTCGCGCTTGCGCAAAAATGCAGCGGCAGTAGCGATGGCGGCGATTGCCTGCCGGCGATCCGCAGGCTCAGAACTCGCCAGACCAATCAGAATTCCAGCGGGACCGCTGGCTGATGCAGCACTCGCGGCGCCAGCCAGAGGTCGGCCATTGCCCTCGGCTGATGAAGCCGCGGCAGGTTGTTCTACAACATCCGGCTCGGTCTCGCGCTTCTTCTGCAGCAAGGTGTGGATGGAATGCCTGACTTCCTCGCGTCGCGATTTTCAGCTTACCGAGAGATGGTGCTGAATTTCCAAACTTTTGACTGCAGACCTCGTCAAGGGTCCTGATTGTCTCCAGGCAGGCGTCGAGGTCCTTTTCCGCCTGCGCATAGAAAGCCTTTGAAGTTTCTGAGAAAGCCTTGTCGAAGAGCTCAGGGGCCAGTTTCCCTTCGGTAAGTCGTTGGGCGCGGGTCTCCTTCTCTTTATCGGTCTGCGCGGCCTGCTCATATCCAACCACGCGTGATTCTTTGAATTTGAACCAGTCGTATCCCGAGCGAACCATGGGAACGGATTTAAGAGGAACTTCCAAGGCCGAACCGATCCATTCGAGAGGCGCTGCCCGCAATTCCAAGTCCCCTTCGTCGATGGGCGGGTAAAGGGTCTCCCAAAAACTCGAAATTAGACCCTGGCAAAGAACCAAGCCCTGATTGAGTCCGGAATAGCCCTCGGTCCAGAGCATCGCCTCGGTGAGCCAGGCAGCAAGCTGAAGATCCTTGGTTCGAGTGGAAAGCGCCTCTTGGGCAAGCTTCTTCACTAGCCCAAAGTCAGCTGATTTGCGCTCGTGCTGCCAGTCGCCTTGTGCCAGGTTGTCGTCCTGCCGGCGGGCCTCTTTTATCCTGTCGTAAATGAGCAGCTTGGTGTCGTAGCGGACGTCGGTTCCGCTTGGATTGTCGCCGGCAATGGGGGTTAAGAGGTTTTCACTTAGCGGCATGGAATGAATTCAGATCAATCAGCTGCGGGAGAAACCGACTCATCAACGGCAAACTCCAGCGAGCGTACCTCGAGGAACGGAATCTCCTCATCATCCAGGAAGAATGTCTTCTGGCCGGAAGGATACTCGCGTCCTTCATCGTCCGCCGCCCAGTCTGTGACTCGACCCAACCAAACCGACTCGTTGCCGTTCTTCCACGAATAGGGATAGATCGCAGGAATCAACACTTCCCCGAGCTCGGTTCCCTTGAACGCAGGCCCGGTTTTAACGAAGGCCGGCGTCCACAGTGTGTCGCGCAACCGCTTCGGTGGTTCGATCTCAACCGAGGCGATATGTTCGAACGGAATCCAGAGATAGGCGCCAGCCGCAAAAACTTCCAGACGGGGGCCTATGTCGGGATCTGCGTCCCTTAAACTCTTGAATGCCTTTCCGTTGAGTTTTCCTTCTGGGCAGGCAGAAGACTTGGCAGCCGGGAATTCTTGCCGATCGAAAACGCCGTGCCGGAGTCTCTCGGCGTGAAGTGCGGAGTAGTACAGCACCGCACCCAATTCTGTTTGTGAATCGCCTTGGGCTAGGACGCCAAGCTGCTTTTCCGCGCGATCAAAATCTCCGGAAAAGCAAAGCAGTTCGAAGAGGAAGGTGCGCTGGGCGGTATCCGCAGGGCGCTCCCGCAAGTAAGCGGAGAGCTCTCCCTGTGCCTCGCGCACCTTTCCTTCTTCGAACAAGCGCTTCGCAGTCGCTGGGCTGGGCATAGGTCAACCGGAGCACTTCTACCACTTTACGAGCTTAAGAACGTCAAAACCTCGGTCCACGAAGCCCTGGAGCTTGCCATCTTTTTCAGGGTTGTAGCTGACCTTGATTTTCGAGAATGCAAAGGAGACCGACTCCGTCGGATTCTCATTGGACCCGGAAACCTGGACCGATGTAATCAAAGCATCTTCCATGTGAATCTTGAAGTAATCTTCCTGTTTATCGCCCATGGGTTTGTCATAAATAATATCCACCTTTTTCAGGTAGTTTCCCTGGACGCATTGCTCGAACAGGCTGGGCGAGGTTTTATCCAGGACTTTCATGACGCTGATATTGCTAAGGTCGGCGCGTCCCGACCGCGATTCGCTGCCAGAGGCTCCTGGTCCTATGACGGAGCTATTGGCAGCACCGAAGCTAAACGACAGGATGTCGATTGCGTTTGACCGGCTGGTGCTGGGTCCTGGAATCCCATCAATTACTAAATATGCGTTTACGGCCATCGTTCTCTCCTTTGTGCCGAAACTTCAAAGTTGGTTGACAGAAATGTGGCGTTTAGCACTCACACGCGTAAGTGCGACGAATTCAGCAAAAACTACTTGGCCGGGCCAGGAAGCTCTGCGACCAACCGCAGAGAGACCGTAAGCTCGTCCAGTTGGAAGTGCGGGCGCAAGAACGCAACTGCCCGGTAAACTCCAGGCTTTCCTGCAACTTCGGTGACCTCGATACGCGCCTCCCGCAAGGGGCGTTGCGCTTTGGTCGCCGGAGAAGCCATGTCATCGGGGGTCACATAATTAGTGATCCAGCGGTTCAGGAATCGCTCAGCTTCTTCGCGCGACATGAAGCTGCCGATCTTGTCACGCATCATTGCCTTCAGATAATGCGCAAACCGCGACACTGCCATGATGTAAGGCAGTTGCGCGGACAGGCGGGCATTGGCGTTCGCCGAATCAGAATCGTAGACTTTCGGCTTCTGGCAGGTCTGAACGCTGAAGAAAGATGCGTAATCCGTGCCCTTACAGTGGACAAGCGGCACAAATCCCAAATCCGCCAGTTCCTTTTCGCGTCGGTCCGTGATCGGAATTTCTGTCGGGCACTTGAGGGCGATATCGCCTTCGTCGGTAGAGAAGTTGTGGACCGGGAGACCCTCAACCAATCCGCCGCCCTCGACGCCTCGCATCGCCACGCACATGCCGTACATAGAGAATGAGTTGGTCATCCGGGTTCCCAGGGAATAAGCAGCATTCATCCAGAGATACTTGGAGTGATCGGTGCCATCGACATGTTCTTCGTAGCTGAACTCGTCGACCGGCTTGCTGTCTTTTCCGTAGGGCAAGCGAGAGAGTGTGCGTGGCAGGCACAGTGCAACGTAACGGGAATCTTCACTCTGTCGGAATGACTTCCACTTGGCGTATTCCGTGCTGTCGAAGATTTTGGCGAGATCGCGCGGCGCGTCAAGCTGGGTGAAGCTTTCCAGATTCAACAAGTCGGAAGCTGCAGAACTAACGAAGGGCGCGTGGGCCTGCGCGGCCACGTGCGAAATCCCTTCCAGCAGCGCCATGTCTTCGGGATGCTTGCCAAACTCGTAGTCACCAATCAGGGCTCCAAACGGGGCTCCGCCGAAGACGCCGTATTCTTCTTCGTAGACCTTCTTGAACAGGGCGCTCTGATCGAACTCGGGCGCCTTTTCGATGTCGCGCAAAAGCTCTTTCTTGCTAGCGTTCAGCATCCGGATCTTAAGCTGCGTCCCGGTTTCGCTGTGGTCCATCATGTACTTGACGCCGCGCCAGCTTCCTTCCAGCTTCTGGAACGAAGGATGATGCATGATCTCGTTCAACTGGATCGAGATCAGATGATCGATTTGCGCGATACGCGCATTGATCATCATCTCAGCGTCTTTGGCCACCGTCATCGATCCTTCAAGCACCTGGGAGACGAATTCCTGCACCAGGTTCTTGCCGCGCTCACGAGCTGCGGGTTCAGCTCCGAATCGTCCCTGTTCGACAATCTGATCGAGTAGACCTTTGTCCTCAGTCGTTACTGTGGTTGCAGCGCCGGGTTGGGAGGCTACTGGGTTAGCCATTGGTCTCTCCCTCCTTCGGCCCGATTTCTTTCTTCAACTTGTCAAGATTCTCGGTCTTGCCGACCGCATCAAGAAGCAGTTCTTCGAGCTTATCGTTGCCTTGAAGAGTTCCCCGCAAGTCCGCCAATCGCGTGCGCAAATCCAGCATCTCCTTGAGAGGCTTGACCTGCTTGGCGACATTGACGGGCTCGAAGTCATCCAATTTCTTGAAGTGAAGATCGACCTTCAACTGAGGCGCGTTGGCATCCTCGCTGAGCTTGTTCTCCACCGCGAAAGAGAGATGCGGCTTCATACCCTCAAGCACGCTGTCAAAATTGTCGGGGTTTACCTCGACAAACTTGCGATCCTTGAGCCGCGGCAGCGGCTGTTCGGGCTGGCCGGTGAAGTCTCCAAGCACTCCGACCACAAATGGCAATTCCTTGACTTCGATTGCGCCGCCGACCTCAACGTCGTACGTAATCTGAACGCGAGGTGGACGCACGCGGTCCAATTTGTGTTGCGCGCTTTGTCTGGCCATCAGATCTCCTAACGATCACAGAATGAAAATAACTTTTGCGCTTGCTGATCCTAAATGCGTGGGAATGCCTCTCTTGGGGGGAAAGAAAAACAGTTGAGAAGCTAAGGAGCGGCCCTAAACCAGTCTCCAATACCCTGCATTGGCAACCCCATTGAACATATCCGACACTTCCCGCGCAACCGTAAAATTATTGAGATCGACGGGAACGGAACTCCAGCGCAGGAGCGGACTGCCGGAGCGAGGGAATTGTAGCACCAAAGTTAGAAACTGCAGCGGTATCACAACAAAAATTTATCTGCCGTCCGTCTTTGTGTCAGCCCTGCCTGTACCCGGAAAGCCATATATGGCGGGCGTGTCGCCTCGGAGACAATGTAGTATTCTCCGAACTCCGCCCATGATTGCGAGCGGTGGCGCCAGCAGCTGAGGCACTAGCCTTTCCATACTTCGGTCGCGGAAAGACCACCAAACAAATGAAAATCCTGTCACCCGAACACGCCGCCCGCCTCCGCCAGTTTCTTGCCGACTCCGGTTACGAGGAAGACCATCTGCGGGAAAAACTTGGGCTTTCCGAGCTGCCCTCCAGCCGCCTACGGAACCTGGCCAGACTCCTGGACGGAACGCGGGAAAACACCTGCCTGAATTCCCTGCTGCGCTGGTTCTGGATCGGAGTGCCGGTAGATTCCGCCACGGCCCAAGCATCGGTCCCTCCATGGTTCACCGATCTCGGCCTCGATTGCGGACTGCTTCGCGAGGATGCCGGGAAAATCGTTCCCGAGGCGATGCTGGTTCCGACGGGAGGGCTTGCGGTAGCCTCCGACCACACCCGGCACATTGAGGCTGGCAATGCCCAGTGTGTCTTATGGCCAAATCCCACCAGCCGCCTGCTCTCCCGGTTCATGGTGCCTCGGCCTTCCAGCCTCACTTTGGACCTCGGCACCGGCAACGGGGTTTTAGCGCTGCTTGCGGCTGGACACAGCGAGCACGTGGTTGCAACCGACTTGAACCCCCGGGCCACGGACTTCGCGGCTTTCAATGCACGCCTGAACGGCATCGAAAACATCGAGGTACTGACGGGAGATACCTTCGAGCCAGTCAGAAGCCGCCAGTTCGATTTGATCCTCTCGAACCCGCCTTTTTTCATTACCCCTGCTACCCGCTACCTTTTTTGCGATAACCCTCAGGAACTCGACCAGATGTGCCGCAGCTTGGTGCGACAGGCCCCGTCTCACTTAAACGACGGCGGATACTTCCAGATGCTCTGTGAATGGGCCCAATTGAGGGGACAGCCGTGGGAGGAGCGGGTCTCCGAATGGTTCGATGGTATCGGCTGCGATGCCTGGGTCATGAAAGGACATAGTCAGGATCCGGGCGAGTACGCCCAGGAGCGTATCCGAGAAACCAATCCGTCGCCTGAGCGAGATGCCGAGCTTTATGACAGCTATATGAGCTATTACCGGGAAAAAGGCGTAGAGGCTATTCACGATGGGATGGTGGCAATCCGCAAGCGGCCGGGTAAGAACTGGGTGCTCATAGAAGAGGTTTCGCAAACTCCGAAGGAGTCCTTCGGGCAGTCGGTGATAGACAGGTTCGAGGCTCGAAATTTCCTGCAGGAGCATGCCTCTGACGATCAACTTCTGCAAGCCAAGCCAAAACTATCTCCCGACGCCCGGCTAGAAGAGCAGTTACGCCCCATCGATGGCAAATGGCAGGCAACTTCCCTTAGCCTTCGCCTCGGTAAGGGCCTTCCTTATTCGACAACAGTTCAACCACTGGTGGTGGAGTTTCTCAGCGCGTGCGACGGAACCAGGACGATGGGAGAACTGGTCGCCGCTCTGGCGACCAAGGTTGATGCGCCACTCGAGCAAGTGCAAAAAGAGTGCGCAGCCATCGCCAGGGTATTAATTGATCGCGGCTTTGTGAGGTTTTAGCCGCTTGACGACTGTACAGAGTCCTTTCATAATTCCTGCCGTGCGTGGCGGCCATTAAATCACGTGGACCGGCATGCTAAGGTGTGTCGATGCCGAAGTTGACGGGCAACCTTCGAATCACTACAAATCCCGGAACTGCTCAAGGTCCTGCTCACTTTGAGGTCACCTTCGTGCCTTATTCAGGTCGGATTAATTCTCATCCGGTTAAGGTAGGTAATCACGACGATCTGGTTCAGTTTCTGATGAGAATAAAACTCAGCGAGGACGAAGCTGGAAGGTGGGCGGGACGGGCGAGGTCGGAGGGAGTCATTTTGATTCCTAACATTGAACGAAGCGAAGCACAGCTTAAGGACAGCGGGCTTCTGGCGTAACCGCTTGCGCACATTCGAAGTATGCTAGAGAGCGCTAACCACATCATCTGCATTCGACCAGTCTGTACAGAACACTCGGCCGAGGACTAGAAAAATGGGCATTCCCACACACAAGCAATGGATGCAGGACACGGCTGCCGGATTTACCAGTCCGCGCAGTCCCAGGCTGAAGGCTCTCGACGACGCCATTATGCAGTACGACAAAACCAAGAACCCTAAAGACGTCTGGAAAATCAAGAACGCTTTTGAAGACTGGAAACGCTACAAGGGCCTCACCTGGGACAAAGGCGTTCGCAACAATAAAGGCGCCGTCACCCAGCTGAGCACAGATCTCGACAAGCTGGACTACCGCACCTACCAGATCACGCATTTCAGCATGCCGGAACTGATGGCACTCCAGCATGTGGCCAAGGAACGGAAGAAGGTGATTGCTGAAATATTCAGAGGCAAAGAGGTCACCTTCAAAGGCGCAAAATTGAAGGAGCAGTTGAAGGCTTCCGCCGATAGCATGCAGGAGGCAGCCAACAAAGGTGCGGCCTACCTCAAGTCAATTGGAAAAGGCCCCTCCCCAAAAACCGCTGGACCTTCGGCGGCAGACATTCTTCGTAAGAAAATGCTGGAGATGGTGAAGACTTTCTTCAGCGTGGAAGGAATCGAACAACTGGGAAGCTTGGCTGGGTTGATCCTCGGTATTTTGGACAAGGCCGCTGTCAGCATTCCTCCCGTCGTCGGCCATGTGAAAGACGGCTACGACCTTTTCACTGAATGGGCCAAGGTCGGATCAGGCCTCTACACTCAATACAACATCTCCGAGCGGCGCTATGTTATCGAAACTGGAGTACCTACAGCCGCATTCAGCGCCTTGCAAGCTTGTCTCAAGGACGAAACCAAGAACCAGGCTATCAGCGCTACTCGTGCCACTTCATCGTTCGCATTGAAAACCGGTCTCGCTTTTGTGGACGGAGGCGCGATCAGCGGACCGGTGGTAGGCACAGTCAACGCCCTGGCCGATTTTTCCCACAAGATGTACCTGCTGGGTACGGAGTGGAAATCGACGCAGGCGATCAATCTTGCTCTCACCGCTGGAGAATTGGACATTCGGCTCTTCCGGACCTACCCACTCATGGGCTGCTATTTGCTGATTAGCGCCACTCTAAGCGACCTGATCCCAATTGAATCCTTCGGCACGCCTGGCTGGATGGACTACATCGAGAGCATGAAAAAGAACGCCTTTGACGACATCTACGACGCCGCGACCGGCCTCGTGGAGCAGTCGCCGTGGGAAATCACTGGACTGCCTAAACGCCCAAAAGGCTCGGGTGGAAGCCTGTTTGACACGGTGAAGCGGGTGTTTTCCACCGTAAGTCCCCTTGGGGGACTTGAAAGACCTGAAGGACATCGGGAAAAAGAGTTAAGGTGCTTTTTTCGAGTTAAGGGTGTGTGCCTCATCGGTATAAAAAGACGAGAGATCGGCGCGGCTGAAGGCCGTGTTATCCCCCAAATTAGAGTTTGGATTCTTCAAGGGTCCCTTGAACGTCCCCGTGGTCTTTGATTCCGGGCTACAGAGTTGTTATTGTGGGCAGGCAATCTATAGCCCATGAAACAACTTCAGCCAGTGATTTGGTCGAAAGGCACTTTCCTCACCCCCCAACACCTTCAGGTGCAGGACCGGTTTCTTGAAGACTCGCTCAACTTCCGCCTGCAAGCGCTCAAGTTCTGCGCATGGGGTTTTACCGAACTCACTATCGACCAAGAGCGCCTGACCGAAGGCCAAATTATGGTGGCCCGGGCTGCCGGAATTTTCCCCGATGGTTTGCTATTCGATATTCCAGAAGCAGATCCTCCGCCGCCGTCTAAATCCATCGCCGAATATTTCGAGCCAGGCACGCAGAGTCTTGAGGTTTATCTCACCGTGCCCGATTATCGCTCGCGGGGGCTGAATGTATCCCTGACTCCGCGTGAAGCCGGCACCCGTTACCTGGCGGAGGTAACCTCTTTTCGGGACGAAAACACCGGGGCCACCGAAAAACCCGTTCAGGTGGCGCGCAAGAATCTACGCATCCTCGCGGAGGGCGAAAGCCTACAAGGCAACTCCGCGCTGCGCATGGCCAATATAGAAAAGACCGATGCCGGAACATTTCGTCTTAACCCACGCTTTGTACCGCCGCTGCTGAATATCAGTGCCAGCGACTATGCGCTAGGGATACTTCGAGGATTAATTGAGATTCTCTCCGCGCGCAGTTCGCAGCTTTCGGGAATGCGTCGCCAGAAAAACCAGAGCCTGGCGGATTTCACGGCTTCCGACATCGCGGATTTCTGGCTGCTGTACACCGTGAACTCGCACTTCCCTATGTTCAAACACATGTTTGAGAATGGAAGCGGACACCCCGAGGAAGCCTACTCTGCGATGTCGGCCCTGGCTGGCTCCCTGACTACCTTTTCGCAAAAGATTCAGCCGCGTGATCTTCCTGTCTACGATCACGACCGGATCGGACCGGTTTTCGCGGAACTGGATGAAAAACTTCGCTCGCTGCTCGAAACCGTTGTCCCGACCAACGTGGTTTCACTCCCACTAAAGAAAGTCCAGAATTCGATTTACGCCACCTCGATCGACAAGGAAAAATATCTTGTCAACACGCGCATGTTCCTGGCGGTATCGTCGGACGTTAAAGAAGAAGATCTAATCCGCAAGGTCCCGCAACTGGTGAAGACCTGTTCGGCAACGCATATCGATCACCTAATCAAGCAGGCGTTGCCAGGCATCCAACTGACTCACCTAGCCAATCCGCCCAGCGCGATTCCGGTGAAACTCAAATACCAGTATTTCAGTCTGAATCAATCGGGCGCGGCATGGGAAGCAGTGGGACGAGCGCACAATTTTGCCGCCTATGTTCCAGGGGATTTCCCCAATCCAGAGATGGAACTGTTGATCCTCATGCCTCAAAGTTGATCGTGGATCGTTTTGCCCGCTCAGTGGGGCTTAAGTACGAAATAGAGCACCAGGGCAATGGCCACGACCAGAACCACATTCAAGACAATGATGAGCGGAAGGTAGCTCGGCGCCTTAGCCGCGGGCGCCGGAGCCGGTGGCGCGGGCACCGGAGGAGCCGCCATCTGTGGCGGAGGCACCTGCGGAGCCGACGGCATTTGAAAGGCGGGCGGCTGAGGAGCGGCCGGCGCCTGGGGGAAGGCCGGAGCTTGCGGCATCGCTACAGCGGGCGGAGTAAAAGCAGGAACGGACTACTTGCGGCGGACTAGCCGATGGTGGAGCCTCAGCGGGAGGCGGCGGAGCGTTCCGCGGGCCTCCAGAGATTATTCGGGTAAATTCGCTCGGCCCGGCTGGCGTCGGCGGACGATTCACAACCGGCTCCGCCGGCGGCGCCGAAAACACTCGACTTTGCTCGCCCTTTTCCTCGTTGCCCCACATTGGCCGCAGACCTGCACCTGGAGGCGCTGAGTTTTGCGCGGGAGCATGCCCTCGATCGATATTCGTAGCGTCGAACTTTGGGGCCATGAATCCGCCCCGGTCTGGGGACGGCGGATCCGGGGTTCGCGGGCGCGGCGGGTCTTGCCTTAATGGAGTGCTTTCTTGCGGCATAACACCACGGTCGAAAACCGGGATGAAACTCGGCTCAGGCCTTTGGGGCTCCGGCGTAGGCTGCGATGGGGAGTTGAACATCCTAGTGAACTCTCCCTCACGCTTGCCAGAGGATGGCGCAGGAAAGCTATCTGACTCGACTGGCGGCTGTGGTGGCGCTGAATTGAATCCACCGCGAAAGAACTTGGTGAACTCCCCCGTTTTGGAACGCGGGTCTCGCTGGGAACCGGAATCAGGCGCGGGAGGTGCCGAAGCAAAGAATTCACGGGTGAATGATCCCCGTTGTGACGCTGGCTGGTTCGGGCTCAAATCCGGAACCAGAGGCGACTGCTCGTCGGCTACCGGGACCGGTTTCGGGGCGCTGTCGTGGAACATCCGGGTGAACTCACCGACTGGTTTCTCCGCCACCGGAGGCGGAGCCGGTTCACGCTTCGGTTGTCTGGGGGAGAACGCAGCCGCCTTAGCTGGTGGTTCGGATACAAATCCTTGAGTTACGTCGTCCGATCCCTTTGAAGCGTCGCCCCTGCGTTTCTCCGCAAATACCTCGTAGGCCTTCACCCAGGTCTCAATCGCCAACGGATCCGAGGGATAGCTGGTGACGAGATAGACGCTGCGGGAAGCCGCGTCCTGTCCGGAATCGATGATCACCCCCGGTGGGTCGGGAGCCAGTTGCCGGAAGGCCTGAAGGATGTCTCGAGTACTGGGCGGTTTGGGATCATCCTTCCAGCGGATAATGCAGACCAGACGGCGCAGCCGAGTTCGAATTTCCTCCGCCAGAAAGACCTCTACATCGCCTCCGGCGATGGCCTCAAGCAGGTCGTATTTGCCGATCGATCTCATATCGCGCAGACGCGCAGACGGGGTCAAACAGCCGCAGCCCGCGGGTTCCGCGCCTTTTGAGCAGCTTACACCCCATTAACTTGACAGTAAAGTGTTGAGCCCCTAGCATCAATGACCTGAGTCACCGGGAGTTCGTATCTCCGCGCGGGGAGCGAACTGTGTATTCACCGATTCCACAGTTTGCGACCAATCGGCCTGAGTGTGCGATGAAAATGCTCTCCAAGATCGTCTGGTCCGAAGGTATGTACCTGGGTCCGCATCACTTTCAGGCGCAGTCGAGATATTTCGAGGACTCCATCCAATTCGCAACCGCGAATCTCTGGGATGACGCCCACGGGGTTGCGGCATGCCAACTGGATCCTGACGCGCTGCGCAATGGCACCGTCTCCGTTATTCATGCACGCGGTTTGTTTCAGGACGGCCTGGTGTTTGACATGCCGGAATGCGATCCCCTACCGGCACAGCGCAGCATCACAGAAGCCTTCTCGCCAACCGCCGGTCACATCACCGTGAGCCTCGCAATTAGGCGATGGTCGCCCGACGGCCATAACTGCGAACTGGAACCGGTGAATGGAAGCACTGCTCGTTACCTCGGAGATCTTCGGGAACTCCATGATGAAAACACTGGGCGCGATGACAAGCCGGTGCGGTTGGGTCGAAAGAACATTCGCTTGGTTCTCGATACTGAGATCACTCCCGACTTGTGGACGCTGCCGATTGCGCGGATCGTGCGCGACGGCTCGGGACACTTTGCATTTGACAGCCACTTTATTCCGCCATGCCTGAAGATCAGTGCCAGTGACCGCCTATTGAAGATCCTCTCAAGACTGGTCGAGATACTGCAGGAGAAAAGCGAGGTCGTCTCTCAGGATCAGCGTTCCGGAGGCGCCAAGTTTCAGGCGGGACTCTCATCGCGAAGTGTGGCTCAGTTCTGGTTTCTTCATGCCATCAACTCAAGCCTGACGCCCTTGCGGCATCTTCTGGAATCGAAGCACGGGCACCCGGAGGAGCTTTTCCGCGAGATGCTGCGCCTCGGCGGCGCTTTGTGCACCTTCGGTCTGGACGTTCATCCCCGCTCCCTGCCGTCGTACAATCACGCGCATCTCGACGACTGCTTCCAACAACTGGATGATCATATCCGCCGCCATCTCGAAATTGTGGTTCCATCACAGGCCGTGGTCATCCCTTTACGGCAAACGGAGCGCTACTTTTACGCGGGCGCAATCAAGGACGAGCGCTGCTTCGGAAATTCGCGGTGGATTCTCGCCATCAACGCCGCCATGGGAGAGGCCGACCTGATCGTGAAGACCCAGCAGTTTGTAAAGGTCTGCTCCGAGAAATTTGTGCCTGAACTGGTGAAGCGAGCCCTACCCGGCTTGAAGCTCACGCATATGCCGGTGCCGCCGTCAGCAATTGCAGCAAAAGTAGATCACCAATATTTTGCTGTAAGCCGTAGCGGACCTTGCTGGGAGCACCTGTTGCAAACCAAATCTGCGGGCGTTTATGTCCCCGGCGATTTGCCGTCCCCGGAATTGGAATTAGTGGTCATCTTTCAGGACTGACAATTCATGTCGTCATCCCAACATGTTTCGCCCCTCGGCAGTTACCGCGGCAGCAGTCCCGCGATGGACCGGCGCGGCTGGAATCTGGCCTTGTCGTTTCAGGAAGTATTCACCGCGATTGTGCGGTTGCGCTCCCGCAAGCAGGATGTCCCCAATGCGGAAGTCTTTCGTACCCAGATGAAGCAGGCGTTGCGGGCTGCCGAACAAGAGGCGGTGTCCCGCGGCTACGTTGCCGAAGATGTGCATCGAGCAATCTTCGCCATCGTTGCTTTTCTCGACGAGTCAGTTTTAAGCTCACGCAATCCAGCATTCGCCGAATGGCCTCGGCTGCCGCTGCAAGCGGAATTATTTGGACATCAACTAGCGGGTGAGGTGGTGTTTCAGGAACTCCAGAAAGTCCTCAGCCGCTCCGACTCCTCAGAAGGCGCTGATTTGCTCGAAGTCTTCTATTTGTGTATGTTGCTGGGTTTTCAGGGAAAGTATGCAGCGGGCGGACGCGGCGAGCTCACCTCAATCATGTCGGCAGTCCAACAAAAAATCCAGCGAGTGCGCGGATCCTCCCCGCTTTCTCCGCGAGGCGGAATTCCTGCTGATGCCGTGCGGATGGCACAAGCCGATCCCTGGATTCGAAAGCTCGCCGTCGGCGCGGTGATCGCATTCCTCGCTACCGTGGCTCTATTTCTGGTTTTCAAATTCACGCTCACGTCCGGCATCTCTGAGGTGTCAACCGTGGCAACGCAACTCTACAGTTAGGGGGGAACCTTCTTGGTTTATTTGGCAACCGGAGCGGCGCTACTGGTGTATCTCATCCTGAGCTGGTTCCTGGGTACCTGGCTGCACTTGAAGGGCCCCGATCTTTGGATTCTCCGGGGTGGCCTGGCATTTCTAGGGTTGATTGCCGCCGGTAGCTTCCTTTGGTTCTATCACCGCGCTAAAAAAGCCGAGGGTGCGTCTTCCGATGGAGCATCGCCTGCTGGAGGAGACGAGGTCGATCTTCTTGTCCACGAGGCGGTCAAGCGGCTGCGCAGTTCCAGTCTCGGTGGCGGCGCCAGCTTGGGAAAGCTGCCTCTGATATTCGTCCTCGGCGATTCCGGGTCGGTAAAGACCAGCACCATCGTGAACTCAGGGTTGGAGCCCGAACTGCTCGCGGGTCACGCATATCAGGATAAGCAGGTGGTGCCGACACGGACGGCGAATCTTTGGTACACGCGGGAAGCCGTTTTCGCCGACGTTGGTGGTGACCTGTCTTCACAGCCTTCGCGCTGGGCACGCCTGGTAAGGCTGGTTCGCCCGGGCCGCATCTCTTCCTCGATGGGTAAGGGTCAACAGGCGCCCCGCGCCGCCATCGTTTGTTTCTCGTGCGAAAACTTCTTGCAGGCCGGAGCCAGTGAAGCTGCCTCGGCGGCCGCACGGAAACTCGGCGCAAGGCTGCAGGAAATCTCCAGCCTGCTCAGCATCAATTTCCCCGTGTACGTGTTATTCACAAAGATAGATCGAATTCCCTCTTTCGCGGAATACGCTCAGAATCTGAACAAGGACGAAGCCAGCGAAGTCCTGGGCGCTACGTTGCCGGTGCGGTCTCAGCAATCCGCCGGCGTCTATGCGGAAGAAGAAACCAAGCGCATCACCAAGGCGTTTGACGAATTGTTTTATTCCCTGGCCGATAAGAGGCTGACATTCTTAGCCCGCGAGAACCAGGCTGACAAGCTTCCAGGAATTTACGAATTCCCTCGCGAGTTGCGGAAAATCCGTACGTTACTGGTGCAATATCTGGTTGACCTGGCTCGGCCTAGCCAATTGCAATCGAATCCCTTTCTGCGCGGATTCTATTTTTCCGGTGTTCGCGCCGTGGTCATTGACGACGTAGCGCCGGCCGCTTTTGAATCGATGTCGCAGGCCTCGCCAGAAGGAGCCACCCGCATATTCAGTGGTGGGCAGGCCAGGCAGCACTCGCCGCTTCCGGTTCGCTCCGCCGGTTCGCGCAAGGTACCGCAGTGGGTATTTCTTTCCCGGTTGTTCAACGACGTAATCCTCAAAGACCGGGTCGCGCTAAGCGCCAGCGGGTTCAGCTCCAAGGTCAATGTGTTTCAACGAGTGATGCTGGCCGTGGTTCTCGCTCTGTGTTTCATTGTCTGCCTCGGGTTCTTCATCTCATTCATGGGCAATCACGCCCTGAAACGAGATCTGGATGAAGCAGCGGCACAGGTGCCTGCAACCCAACTCGGGTCAGGGCAATTGGCCTCGTCGAACGATCTGCAGCGTCTGGATGGCTTGCGCCAGCAAGTAGCAATTTTGTCTCAGTATCGCGCCGAAGGTGCTCCCCTTCACCTGCGATGGGGACTCTATATTGGAGATCGGCTTTACCACGAGGCGCGACGGCTTTATTTCGAGCGCTTCCGACAGATGATGTTTGGAGCGACCCAGAATCAGATTGTCGCCTCGTTGCGCACTCTGCCCGATACGCCGGGTCCGAACGACACCTACGAAAAAGGTTACAACGGACTAAAAGCTTATTTGATCACGACATCCAATCATGATCGCAGTACGCAGCAGTTTCTTTCTCCGGTGCTGTTGAGCTACTGGAGCGGGGGCCGCGAGGTCGATCCGCATCAGGCGGAGCTTGCCAAACAGCAATTCGATTTCTATGCCAGTGAGCTGACAATCGACAATCCGTTCTCGTCGGACAACAGCCCGAAGGCGATTTCGAATGCCCGTTCGTACCTGTCAAGGTTCGCCGGCATCGATCGCTACTACCTTCCTCTGATAAGCGAAGCTGGACAAAAGAATCCTTCGGTGAGCTTCAGCCGGCAATTCAAAGATGCTGGCGACGTCATTTCCAGCCGTTACGAAGTAAAGGGCGCATTTACCAAGGGCGGCTTTGCATTCATGCAAACGGCGCTGGCGCAACCGTCGCGGTACATCAGCAATGAAGAATGGGTGTTGGGGAAGAGCACGTCAGAATCTCTCGACGCCACGCGCCTGCAGCAGCAATTGTCGGAGCGCTACAACAAAGACTTCGCCAATGAATGGCGCACTGTTCTGAAGACCAGCACAGTGCTTGGATACAACAGCCTGCAGGACGCGGGAAACAAGCTTGGAAAGCTGGCCGGCCCGAGCTCTCCTCTGCTGGAATTGTTTTGGTTCGTTTCGCATAACACTGACGTCGATCAGCCTCAAATCCGCAATGCCTTCCAACCGGTGCAGAGTGTCCAGCCTCCCGGTCCTCCAGACAAATATATTCAGCCCCCTAATGAGCAGTACGTTTCCGCCCTCACCAACCTGCAGTCAGCGATCGGCTTGCTCGCTAATAGTCCGACTGGTACGGCTGATACTGCACTTGTGACTCAGACTCTAGCAGCTGGAACCGACGGCGACAAAGCTGTGGGTCAGATGGCGCAAAAATTTCGCGTAGACACTGACGCTCACATAGAAAACGTCGCGCAAAATCTTTTGCAAGCGCCGATCCTGCATGCGGAAGCTCTCATAAAGATGGGGCCGCGCGATGCGCTGAATGGCAGCGGCCGGCCGTTCTGCTCGCAGTTTGCTGCTGTCACCCAGCTCTATCCCTTCAATCCGGCATCGCCGACCGATCTTCCTCTTGCCCAGTTTGCCCAGGTTTTTGCTCCCGGAACCGGGGCACTGTGGACCTTCTATGAGACCAAGCTGAAGCCGTTCCTGACCAAGAACGGCTCGCAATACGTTCCCATCAGCTCCGGGAATGTCAATCTTTCGCCAGCCTTCCTTAGTTTTTTTAACCGCGCGGCGGCGGTTACCGATGCCTTCTTTCCCGCGGGAAGTCCGACTCCACGGCTTGCCTTCAGCCTCAAACAGATGCCGAGCAACCTGGAAGGCTTGTCCCTGAAGATCGGCAATGAAACACTGTCCGTGCCGGGGCAGGCAAAGTCATTTAACTGGACAGGCGCGGAAGATGTTCAGGTCACAACCAAGGGCGGAGATATTCTCGCGAGCCATAGCGGGCCTTGGGCAGTCTTTCATTTTGTGGCGGATGCTCGCATCCAAGGAAGCGGCGGCGTGACGGATCTGGAATGGATTCTGCAAAGCAACGGCCGAACGATCATGCTGCCGAACGGCAAGCCAAAATCTTACGACTATCAGCTACAAGTGAACGGCTTCAATCCCCTGAGGCCAGGAGAACTCTCAAGCCTACGCTGCGTTTCTCAAGTCGCGAGGTAGCTTCTAGATAGAACCCTGGCTCTGCCGCCCATTTCCGAAGATCCGGTCGCTCCAGGAAGATTCGGCGGCCCGCACCACCAGGCAGGTTATGTTGTCGTCACTGCCTGAGTCCTTGGCCGCCTGAATCAAATCATCACAAATTTTGTTGAGATTGTCGGTTGCGGTCGCAATTGAGAAAATCGCGCCGTCGGTCAGATGACGGGTAAGGCCATCGCTGCACAACAGAAGAAGATCTCCAGGCAACAGTTCATGGTCGGCCAGATCAGGCTCTACCGTTTCATCGGAACCCAGCGCGCGCACGATCACATTCTGCAGGGAGGAATGTTCGGCCTCGTCCCGGGTCATCAACCCCCGACGAACCTGCTCCATCACCACCGAATGGTCGTCGGTGAGGAGCTCAATCACTGCGCCCCTGATCAAATAAATGCGGCTGTCGCCGACATGAGCAATGGAAAAATAATTTCCCTGGATCGCCAGTACCACGATGGTGGAACCCATGCCCGCCTGTGACTCGCTGCGCGCGGCCTCATCCAGAATGGCCCGGTTGGCCAATTGCACCGCCCGAGCCAAGGCGTTGGCACGGTCTGACATTCCTTCAAAGGCGGTACCAAGAACCTGGCCGGAATTATTTTTTAACGCACCTCGAAATTGACGCAACACGGTATCCACGCCAATCTTGCTGGCACGCTCGCCGGCGGCCTGTCCGCCCATGCCGTCGCACACCACGAAAATTCCGTCGCGGGTGTCAAAGCCGAAATTGTCTTCATTATTGCTGCGGACCAATCCGACGTCGCTTTTTCCGGCCGCGCGCAAACTCAAAGTCATGAACAATACCTTAGAGGGACTCCATAATAACGTGGGTTTCGCATTGCGAAAAGTGTGATTCCGTTGGGACTTCGACCGGGCTTTGCAGTATGCTCAAGAGACTGCTGGTATGCCTCCTCTCCCGGTTAATTTGGATGTCGGCCAAACCGTCGGTGATTACGAAATCCTCGCACTGCTTGGGCGTGGCGGGATGGGCAAGGTCTTCAAGGTCCGCAACCTGATTTCCGACCGCATTGAAGCCATGAAGGTGTTGCTTCCCGAGACTGATGCAACGCCTGAACTTGCGGAACGCTTTTCGCGCGAGATCAAGCTGGTTGCCAGCCTCGAACATCCCAACATCGCATCTTTGCGCACCGCAGTCCGGGCTGGCAACCAGATGTTGATGATCATGGAGTATGTGGAAGGTAGTTCGCTTGACCAAAAGATGCAATCCCAAAAGCTGGAAACCAAGCAGGCGGTTCACTACATGGTGCAAGTGCTTTCAGCCTTAGGCTATGCCCATCAGCATGGAGTCGTTCACCGCGACATCAAGCCTTCTAACATTCTGGTGCGGTCCGATGACAGCGTGAAGCTGACTGATTTTGGCATTGCCAGCCGGGCGGGCGATCCGAGAATCACTGCGACCGGCATGGCTCTCGGCTCGCTTTATTACATGTCGCCGGAGCAGGTGAAAGCGCTTCCGCTGGATGCCCGGTCTGATATTTACTCGGTGGGCGTAACGCTTTACGAAATCGTGACCGGCCGCCGCCCAATTCAGGGCGATAGTTTTTTCGCCATCATGCGGGCTCATCTCGATCAGAAGCCTCCCGCACCCATCGAGCTCGCCCCGCAAATTTCGCCGGAGCTTTCGTTGCTCATCGAACGCGCTCTGGAGAAATCCGCGGACTACCGTTTTCAAACGGCGGCGGACTTTAGCAGTGCCTTGAGGAGGATTTTCCCGGACGTTCAGTCACGCATTCTGGCAGGTTCGCGCACGGATAATTCTGTCGCAGCTAGTGTGCCACCACGAACCATGCCCACTCCCACGACCGGGAAGGCATTTGATCCCGCATTGCTTGAATCCGTGAGAAAAAATCTGGCCGCCTACATAGGCCCTTTGGCAAAGGTGATCGTCAATCGCGCAGCGAAAAATGCGCGATCTGCCCAGGATTTATATGAGGCGGTTGCCGAGGAGATTCCCTTGCCCGCCGATCGCCAAAAATTTCTTCGCTCTCTTCCCCTCTGAAGTGACCCCTACGAGTCGAGAAGTCGAATCGCTTTGACCATGCTCACGTACATCCGGTTGAAGGATTGGGCCAGATGTGAAATTTCATCCGAACCCTTGACTGGAATTTCAGGAACATTGAAATTACCCTTGCTGATTTCATCTGCCGCACCCGCCAGCCGGCTCACCGGACGGATGACGATGGTGATCATGGCCACGTCGAGCAGAATCAGGGTGGCCAGGGCAACTCCGCCGAGATAAATCATCAGGGTTCGAAATGCCCGGTCGGCAATCGTCAAGGGAACTGACATCGGGACCGAGACAATCTGGGCTCCAATGGTTTCGTTGACCTTCCAGCCGAATCCGTTATTCGAGCCATACTGGCTGATCATTACTGCCGGCGCCGCTGCAGGTGTGCTGTGACACTCTAAACAGGACGACTGCGCGACAATCGGACGCGCCAGAAATAGCGATCTGCCCGCCGGAACACTGCGCTCGCCGGACGACTCCTTGGTGTCGGCGTGACTGCGGAAATCCTCAATGACGTCGGATTCCCAATCCACGGCGCGATCCCGCAGGTTAGTAGGGTTGAGTGTCGCCTCTTTGTAGGTGTAGTCGGGATAGCTTCCGCGTAGGTAGTTGAAGACTTCCGTCGCCGAAAAGGCCGGGACTGTCTGTGGCAAGAATGTTTTGATGCGGGCCTGATGAGCCTGTAGCAAAGGGCTAAGTTGCTGCGAAGTGTAGGTGCGCATTCCACCTGCGGCGCCCATCATCAGTCGTGCCTGCTGCAACACTTCCTCGCGAGCGCTCTGTTCTAGAAAGTTGTGGGAAATGTATCCCGCAACCCCAATACCAGTGCCAAAAACCAAGATCAGAACGAGATTGAATTTGAAGAGAAGCTTCATGGCCGCCCAATTATAAAGGGTGCTCTTTGGCATGACGGCAAGGCCTAGAGCGGCGACCAGCGAACTCGATCGGTAGGGAGGGCGTTTCCGCGCTCACGCCCGCTTTGGATGCAGAGGTAGAACGCTTGCCTAGCGGAGGACGCCCTCCAACCTATTTGTAGCCCAAGCTCGCCATCGCTTTCAGTGATCTGACGCACACCTGAGCGCGGATAATATTGGAATCACTCGACTCTGTGATGCCCGTCACTTCGCCTACTTCATCGGTGACACAGAATGAGCCGTGCGCTGCTGGTAGAGTCTCAATCCCGGCGGCGTCACCTCAGTGCGAATCGCGGCCAAACAGAGGTGTCTATGCCGATCACCAAGCACCAAGCTCTCGCCTACCACGACGGTGCGCGCCCGGGAAAGATCGAAGTCTCCACCACCAAGCCTTGTCGAACCCAACGAGATCTTAGCCTCGCCTACACTCCGGGAGTTGCGTATCCCTGCCTGGAAATCCAGAAAAACCCACACGACGTCTTTAAATACAGCGCCCGCGGCAACCTGGTCGCGGTCGTAACCAATGGGAGCGCGGTACTGGGTTTGGGCGATATTGGGGCCCTTGCCAGCAAGCCAGTGATGGAAGGCAAGGCCGGAACACTGGGAACATTTCTCATACGCTGTCCCGGTCGTTCCTGGCAAATACACACTGATTCTTCACTTCATCGAGCGCAGCCGCGGCTCGGTACCGCGGGTTGACTCCGCGCCATCGCACACGGACGGGGAACCAGAAGGCCGCGTCTTTAACGTTCTCTGCAATGGAAAGGCAGTTGTTCGAGGTCTGAGCATTCTTAGAGAAGTAGGAACCAACCGGCCACTCTTGCGAACGATCGCTGGCCTAGAACCAAATGCTCAAGGCAAACTGTTGCTCGAATTCGAACCCGTCAAGGGCTATGCGACATTAACCGCCATAGAAGTATTGCCCCAATGATTTCCTAGGGACGAAAGGCCGAACTTCGCAACACCTGCCCCGGATGCCTCCCGGTCACCTTGGCGTCATCAATGACCCATTCCCCGGACACCATCACGCCCGGAATCCCCAAAGGGGGCGCTTCGGGGCTTTCGATCGTTGACTGGTCGACCACGGTGGCAGGATCGAATACGACAAGATCAGCCACGAATCCCTCCGCAATCCGGCCGCGGTCTTTCAATCCAAGTTGCTGGGCCGCAAGTCCCGTCATCTTGTGGATAGCAGCCTCCAGCGGAAGGACTTTTTGCTCGCGAACATAGCGCCCCAACACGCGAGGAAACGCTCCCGCTCCGCGCGGATGCGCGCCATGCAGTTCCCCGTCGCTACAAAACATTATGTTGGCCTGGGCAACAAACCACCGTACGTCATCTTCGCTCATGGTAGTGCCGATGATGTCTTCCATCTGATCTCCGGAATTAACTTCAGCCTCCGTAGCTTTCACGATCCGCATGTAAGTTTCGACCGGCGTGATCTTCCATTCCGATGCGATCTGCTCAAGCGTTTTGCCCGCCATCGCCGGTTCCGGTTTGTAGTGCGCCAGCCGGATCGCAGCGGCACCGCCGTTGTCCGCAAGCGCCTTGGCAACTTTTTCCGGATTGTAGAAATCGCGGTCGGTCACCAGCACCCGGATGGTCGAGTGCCAATAGGTATAGGGATAAACGTCGGCCTTCAGGTCGACCCCATCTCGTTTCGCATCGGCAAAATACTTGGGCATGCGGCTGGAGGCAAGATGCCAGACCGGGACCGAGCCTAACTTGATATGGGTGATCTCGACCGGTATCTTTGCCTCGCGTCCGATTCGCAGAATCTCGTCATACGAGTCAAAAACCTTGTCGGCTTCGTCCCGGACATGACTGATGTAGAAACCACCTGAGGCCGCCGCGACCTTCGAGAGTTCGATCACCTCTTCAGTAGTGGAAAAGTGTGCCTGTTCATATTCGAGTCCGGTGGAAAGGCCAAATGCTCCGGCCTGCAATTCGGTGGCGAGTAGAGCCTCCATCTTCGCCAGCTCTTCCGCCGTTGAGGCGCGGTAAAGATCCTTCCCCATAACCTTTTCGCGCAGACTCGCCTGACCTACCATGCTCGCAAGGTTGATAGACGCAGGAGTTTTCTCCAGGCTGGCGAAGTAATCGCGCAGTGGAAAATTCGACTCGCCGTCCTGGCCAACGAATATGGTGGTCACTCCCTGACGGGATATAGTAGCGGCATCCAAGTCCTTTAGAAGGCCGTGGTCGCCATGGCTGTGCATGTCGATGAACCCGGGTGCCAGGGCGAGTCCGTGCTCATCTTTCACAGTTTCACCCGGAGCAGGGTCGAGATGCTTCGCCACTGACAAAATTCGGTTTTCGTGAACCCGAACATCAGCCAAAAAGGGCGCCTTGCCGGTACCGTCATAAACGTGAGCGTTCTTGATCAGAACATCAGCAGCGAAAAGCCAAATACCGGAAGAAAGTACACAGAAGAATGCCAGCAGCTTGCAAAGGCGCATCGGATCCCCAGGGACGATGAATTTTACTTATCTCAATGTCGCCCAATGATAAATGACCCGCTTCTCCAGAAAAGCTCGTTTAGGGGTTAAGATTCTAGATTCTGATAAAACTCGGCGAGGATTCTGAGCGTCGAAGAGGGTCCGCACGCTGCGTGCCTGCGGGGGGAGGAAACACATGCGTTGGACACCCGGGGGCAGTGGCGACGACGTTGAGGATCGGCGAGGCAGTAGTGGCGGAGGCTTCGGAAGAGTTCATCTTGGAATCGGCGGATTCATAGTCGTTGCCATCCTAAGCCTGGTTTTCCATCGTAACTTCTTCACCTTGCTCAGTACAGACACTTCGTCTCCCGCAGGAAATGCCACCAGCCAGTATCCGGCCGCACAAAATGACGCCGAGAAACCATTGGTGGAGTTTGTCACCTTTGTACTGAATGACGCGCAGGCTACCTGGACCAAAGTCTTCGCGGCTCGAGGTGGCTCCTATCGCCACGCCAAGCTGGTTCTCTTTCGTGATTCCATTGACTCGGCTTGCGGGGAGGCGCAATCTGCCACCGGCCCGTTTTACTGCCCCGGCGACGAAAAGGTTTACATCGATCTGGGATTCTACGACGAACTAAGAGAGCGCTTCGGTGCGCCGGGACAGTTCGCGGAAGCATACGTGCTTGCCCACGAGATCGGACATCACGTCCAGAACCTTCTTGGGATAGAAGAGAAGGTGCAAGCAGCGCGGCAGAGCAATCCAGGCATGGCGCGAAGGTTCTCTCAACAATTGGAGCTGCAGGCGGATTGTTTCGCCGGGGTCTGGGCGCACTCAACTCAGCAACGTAACCTTCTGGAAGCTGGCGATCTCGATTCGGCCTTGGGCGCCGCCGCAGCGGTTGGAGATGACCGTTTGCAGAAAATGTCCACCGGCCACATCAACCCCGATACCTTTACTCACGGATCGTCCGAGCAGCGCCGGACATGGTTCGAGCACGGCTTCGATGACGGCACGATCGAAGCCTGCAACACCTTTCAATGACACCCTGGCACATCAGAGCCACCGCTCCACAACAACCTTCTTCTCAGTGTAGAACTCAACTCCGTCTCTTCCCTGCGCGTGCAGGTCTCCGAAGAAACTTGCCTTCCAGCCGCTGAAGGGGAAATAAGCAATAGGAGCAGCAACTCCAACGTTGATTCCGATATTGCCGGCTGGAGCGGCATATTTAAAACGCCGCGCCGTGGCCCCGTTGGATGTAAACAACGACGCGGCGTTACCATATTCACTGGCGCTTAAGATGCGAATCGCATCTTCGAGCGAATCGGCATGTACCAGGCTCAGGACTGGTCCGAAGATTTCGGTTGATGGCAAATCGCTGCCCGCCGGAACGTTGTCGATAACCGTGGGCGCGATGAAGTTTCCCGATTCATATTTCGATATCTTGGGCTTGCGTCCATCACGTACCAACTGGGCGCCCTCGCTGGCGCTTTTGCCAATGAGGCCTTCGATCCGCGCGCGGCTTTGCGAGGTAATGACCGGTCCCATGCGGACGCCTTCCTCGAGGCCATAGCCAACTTTGAAGGACGACGCCACATCGGTAACAGCATCGCAGAATTTCTTCCGTGCGTCCCCAACGGTGATCGCGACAGAAACCGCCAGGCAGCGTTGCCCCGCACACGCGAATGCGCTTTCGCTGACCACCTTGCTTGCCAAATCAAGATCGGCGTCAGCCAGAACAATGGCGTGGTTTTTGGCGCCTCCCTGGCACTGCACACGTTTGCCATTCGCTGCGGCGCGCGAATAGATGTACCTAGCCACCGGAGTCGAGCCCACAAAACTGATTGCCCGAATCCTCGGGTGATCGAGAAGCGCGTCTACCGCCTCGCGTCCGCCGTTGACAAGTCCAAGCACCCCCTTCGGAAGCTTCAACCGCTCCATCAACCGGAACACCAGTTGCATGGTGAGCGGGACTCGTTCGGAGGGCTTCAGAATGAAGCAATTTCCGCAGGCGATCGCATAGGGCAGATACCAGAACGGAATCATGCCGGGAAAGTTAAACGGCGTGATCGCAGCCACGATGCCTACCGGCTGGCGAATCATGTTCTCGTCGATGCCGTGGGCGATGTCCTCAAGGTTGTAGCCCTGCATCAGCATGGGAATGCCGCAGGCAACCTCCACGTTTTCAATAGCGCGGCGCAGTTCGCCTTTCGCTTCCGCCAGCGTCTTCCCGTTTTCTTGGACCAGCGTACGCGCGATCTCGTCGATGTGGTCTTCCAGCAGTTGCTTCAGTCCAAAAAGATATTGCACGCGGTCGCCGGGCGGAGTGCACCGCCATTCATACATGACAGCCTCGGCGGCTTTCACCGCCAGCTCGACATCATCTGCTCCCGACATCCGCACCCGGCCTAAGACTTCCGTTGTCGCGGGATTTATGACATCGAGAATCTCCTGCGAAGCGCTGTCGCGCCATTCGCCGCCGATGTAGTTCTGTACTTCAGCTACTGCAATTGTGCTCATGATTGCTGGGCTCCGTGATCTCTCAGGAACTATTGGCTCGGGTGTTGGAAAGCTATTTGTGGGCGTTGAAGTCCACGATTTGCGGAATGGCGTGACCTCTTCACGTTCTTCATCTCAAGTCCCAAGAGTGCGGCTACCGTGGGCGACATCGAGATCGGGAATGCTGTCGAGGTGAACTCCGTTGGGAACGCCAGCTCCGGAAGCGATGAAAATCGCCTGCATATTGCGATCGCTATTCACATAGCCATGAGTTCCACCCTGCGCTACTTCGGTGACATAGCTGCCTCCCGATTCATTGCTGAACACATAGTCCGGAGCCGCTGCGAGAACCATATCTGGCGCTTGGTCGCTCCTGGCCCGTGTAGGTAAACCCATCTGCGGAAAATCTTCCGTACCGTAGATGTGATCGATGCCCTCGACGCCGGTGAAGAGTTGCCGCAGTTTTGGCAATAACTCATCTCGCTTGTCAGGATTTGTCAGGTAGACCATCGCTGTTCCACCCTCCGCCTGAACGAAGGCGTCGCCTTGAAGCTCGCCGGAGGCCCCACTCAAAACCCCTCTGTCGCGCAGCAGCACGTTCGGATGGGCTTTGTGTTTGATTTTCCGGAAACCATGATCAGAAACAATGATCAGGGTTGCATTCGGCAAGCGCCCGCTGCCCTCTAGCGCATCCAAGATTCGCCTTACGTTTGCATCCAATAGGGCCATGCCAGTGAAACTGGCCGGACTCATCGGACCGTATTCGTGATTCGTATCATCCAGGGTCAGCAGGTGAAAAAGCAGAAGGTTGGGCTTATGCTTTTCTAAATCTTTTCCGCTGCCCTGGTCCACATTTCGTCCTGCCATGCCTGACTGCTGGCTTCAAACGTCCGCAACTGTTCTGCGGTAACGGTTCCATCTGCGATCATTTCCTTTTCAATTGCTCCATTCGGATCTGGCAGTTCGGGAAATCTCCAGGTAATCGTCTTAGCCCCGTAGATCGCAACCCAATCGACCTGAGCAGTTGTAAGTCCTGCCTGGTAGGCGATGTCATAAATAGTTGGCGCTTGCACTAGCCGATCTTTGTCGACCCAGGGTTCAATCGACGGTTGTATGGTCTTGTCCGAGCGCGTCAGCAAACCGTTGTAGAGGACCTGATGCTCCGAGGCATCGACGCCGGTCACCATAGCCGTATGATTGGGCCAGGTTACAGTTGGATTGACGGGACGCATCGAAGCGGCGACCACGCCTTCCCGCGCGAGTTTGCGCAGAGTTGGAATGGGAAGCCGGGGATCATCAAGCGCGTAGGCGGGAAAGCCATCCAGGCTGATTACAACAACAGTCCGGTCCTTGCGTGGAGCTGCGTGGAGAAGGTTGCAGGAAGTTAGGGTCAGAACCAAGAGCCACAGCGAGCTTGAAAGTCTTCTCATATGAATTTGTTAATGTTTCATTAGCGTGGAGCAGGGCTTCAGCGCTGAGGCAAAAAGTAAGTTCTCTATCTGCGCCCATCCGGCGCAAATACCACAACGGCATATCTCATTTTTTATAGCGCTGGATGGATCCTGGCCTCACAGCATCACGCTCACGCCCGGAGAATGAACCTGAAATTCATATCCTCACCCGACCACATGATGTAATTAGTCCCCCAAGCATTATTGAAAAGATTGCAGTGAACGCCGCCGGCAAGATCAGGCTGCTCATTGGAAAATGGCAAGGGTGACTTGGTCCCTAACGCGACGACCGGCGCATCGATCGTTTCTACAAAGAATGTTCCCGTCGGATCCTTATATCCGAACCCCTTCGAGAGCGCATGCATATGCCGATTCCCCGATCGCACCACCTCCAAGGGAGATATGGATTCCCCAGTCTTCTCCAGCATCCATCCTTTAGGATCGGCAGCGATCGGATGGAAGCTCAGCCAAAGAGCCTCCGGCAGCCGCGTTGCCGGCTTTTGAGTCCAGGAAAACTTCAGATGGATCACCGGCTCAGTTTTGGACAACAGCAATTCCATGTTCATTTTCTGCGGGAACGATGCCCGCCCGCTGCGCAGAGCGTCCGGATCATCAATCTGCAGCCGCATTGATAACCGATGAGCTTGTTGCTCTTCTTCGAGCCGAATGCCGTCAAGCTTGGGCAGCCACACCTGACTGGCCGCGCCAAAACGTTCAATGTTCGGCTTACCAAAATCCTTCTTGGCCCAATCTTCTGTACTGATCACATAGCAATCGAAGAAGTTCGAATAGTCCTGCTGAGATAATGTCTGATAAGAAAAAAGAGCAAGCGGATGCTCCGGAGATGCCCACTCCCTCCCCGTCTTCTTGTTTCGTAAGCGGTGAATCGCCCCGGTGCCCTCTTTATCGATCCCCAGCGTGAATTGTGGAGTCTCAATTTCCTTTCGGGGTGGTCGCTGGGTGCCGGGTTTAGGCGGCTTGGGCGCCACCACTTTCAGATTGTCCACCGCAGTCTGCGCCTGCTCGCGCAGCTGCGCAGGGAGCACAGAAATGCCGGCGAAGAGGTCGTCGCGTTTTTCCTGCCAGCTGAATTGGACGACCTTATAGTTCTTCGTATCGATCATCGCGGAAAGATCGCTTGGTGTGTAGTGATCAAAGTCCAGCCAGGTCTTGGTATCGGTGCCCCATGTATGCTCAACTTCCAAAAGCAGGTGGCGGAGCAATGCAATATCGGTCGCGTCGCCGAGAGCAAAGTTCCCGTCAGCCAACCAGCCTTGCCGCAGCCGCGCAACTTCGCGATAGCGTGCCAGTTTCAACGGATCGCTGGCGACACCGTGTATCCACGTGTCCCCAATCTCGTTGGTCAGCACCGGCAACGAGGCGCGGTGCGGCTCAATTGCATTCGCAATCTCGGTCAGGTTCGTAGGAATGATCTGCGCGTTGGGAAACCTTAAACTCAAGGCAGCGTACGTCTGATTAACCTCTTCCAGCGTATGCGGCCCCATGTTGTCATCGCGTACCACAATGGAGACAGCCGCATCCGAATCCCTTACCCGCACTACGCCACCATAGCCATGGTGATACATCACTACCAGCGACGCCCCGTTCGAATCCTTCCACACAAATAACGGCGGAACCTCCGGAAGCGTGCTCGCCTCGTTCACTCCGATATCCAGAAACTTCACTCCCTGCTCAGCCAGTGGTGCAATCAAGCCGCGGGTGTGGCCCGGCACATCACTCGTCTTGGCGCCGGTCGTCGTCCGGCCAAAACGCCGGTCCAGCACCTTCGACAGGCCAATGCCTCCGGCGATCATCGACCGGTCCATCAATTCGGTCTGCCAGCTGAAGGGGAGCGCATGCCACGCAATATCGCCCGTAGAAATCGCCTTTTCCATGCGCGTGCGTTCTTCCGGCGTTGCCTGTTCCAGATATTCGTAGAGCAGCCACGATCCTGTCGTCCATACATACCGACGATCGCCGGAATCGCGCAGCTGGGTTGCCAGATCCATGGCGCGTGGGAAAAATTCTTTGAAGTAGCGGTTGACCACCGCGGTCTGCGTGTCGACAAAACCCGCGTCGAAGTGGCACTTGAACATCACCAAGACGCGCTTTACACCAGGATCGGGCGCCGGAGGGGCAGGTGCCTGTAACGCGAACAGCGAAGAAGAGCGCCACAACAGCGCACTCCCCACGACGGATTTTAGGAATTCGCGACGCTGCATGCCTCACCCCCGGATCCTGGTAACGCTAAAAGACTAACGCGAAATGTCGGTTTAGAACATTGGCGCGGTTCGCGGGGTGCATTGCGCCGCTTCGTGCGGGGAACAATAGTCCCTACCTACGTGGCGAAAAATTCAGATGGCCCGCCTAATCCCCTAGACTCGGCGGACCATCTGTTCTCCTCGTCTGCCAACGAGAATGAAATTCCGCTAGAACAACAGCTTCAAGGATAGCTGCATGATCCGCGGCGGATTTGCGTTGGTAACAAATCCGAACGAGCTGCTGTTGATGTTTCCATCCGGCAGCTGGAATTGAGCATGGTTAAAGGCGTTGAACGCTTCCGCCCGGAACTGCAGGTTGACACTTTCAGTGATGAAGGTGTCCTTCAACAGCGCCATGTCCCAGTTGTTCAAACCGGGTCCGGAGAAGAAACGGCGGCGCGAGCTTCCCACGTTACCGAGATCTTCTGGCGTGAACAAGGCAGTGTTGAAGTAGGCCTGTCCGGAACGCGGATCGTTGTGCTGCAAGTCTCCTCCTGTGAAATTCGGAGTGTCCACCGGAAGAGAGATTGCCCCAGCGCCACTGGTCCCAAGCAACGATCTGTCGTCGGTTTCTACCATGGTGACCGGCAGACCACTAGAGAATCTCGTGATGCCGCTCAACCTCCATCCCTTCACCAGGCGGCTGGGCCCGTGCAGGCGATCAAAGGGCAGGCGCCAGTCATAGCTGATCACAAAGTTGTGCCGGATATCGAAAGCCGAGAGCGAACGCTGGCCGGGATCCAGGAGGTTGATCTGTTCCCCGTATCCGGAACCGTTATCGAGCGACTTTGCATACGTATAGCCGGCGAGAAATTCGACATCTTTGATGTGCTGGCGCAAGCTTAATTGCAGCGAGTTGTAGCCGGAGTTCCCATTGGTAATGAAGTAGCCGTCGCTGCTGAAGCTCGGTCCAAAGGGTCCACGGGTACTGTTGATCTCGCCCCCCGTGATCGGATGGTAGACTCCGTTCTCTCCGCCCGGCCCACAAATATTCCCGTCCGTGACCTCGGTGAGTTCATCGACGGTCATGCAGAGCGCTGGATTACCCGGATTAGCCTGCAAGGATGAAAGCAAATGGTGGCTTTGGGCTCCAACATAGCTTGCCGTCAGCAGTGTCGACATGCCGAGCTGCCTTTGAATGGAAAGTTGATACTCTTCCGTGTAAGGCAGCACATTTCTGTAGTAGAACGCAGGCGACGTTCCGATCGGCAAAAAGTTTGCCCAGTTGATCGGAGTGTCTGTCGAGGGAAGTGCAACCGGGAAACGCTGGCCTTCGACGTTGCCGGTGCCGCGATCTACGAAAGGCGTAACGAACTGGGGTGGTACCGGGCTGCCGTAGAAAGCGCCGAAGGGAGCGTCTCCAATTTCGTTGAAGTTGGTGGCGCCTTCAAACGTGCTGTAGAACTTGCCGAATCCTGCCCGGATGCTGGTCTTACCCGGTCCACCGGTCAAGGCCCCTAACACACCGCCGTCCGCGGAAGGCGAATAGGCCAGTCCGATTCGCGGAGCGAAATTATTCCACCGGGTTGGGGCCAGAGTGCTGGGAATGCCGGGATCACCCGGGAATACCCACCCCGTGGGCGACCCAGGGAATCTCGTGGATTGTAAGCCTAAGACCAGCGTTTCCAGCTGGCCGTTCTTTTCTGACCACGGCCGGCTTACATCCCAACGTACCCCATAGTTCAAAGTCAGGTTCGACTTTACACGCCAGCTGTCTTGGGCAAACAGGCCGATGTAGCGCGAACGTCCGTAAGATGGGAATCCTTGCCCTTGCGAATACCGAGCCGGAGCGCCGATCAGGAAATCGGCAAACTCCAATCCGGTTTCACCATCGGAGCCATTGTGAAATTCAAAATCTCCGTTTGATCCGCCATTGTATTCAGTCAGTTGGTTGTAGCGGAATTGTCCGCCGAAGGTCAGGGTATGGGTCCGGATCACCCGGCTGAAATTATCCATCACCTGGTAGGTAGTCTCAGTAACCCCAAGAGCGCCACCGGAAGCGCCGAATGAGAAGTCACTGAAATGAATGTTAGGCACGTGCGCATACTGCGGCAATGAAGGTGAAATGCCCAGCGTGTCTGCGCCCTGCTCAAATCCCAAAGATGCCGGGCTGACATCGGTACCGCCGGTTGGCGCATGGATGAGGAATCTCATCCGGGTAAACCCAAAACGCAACTCATTTACCGACGAGGGACCGAGAGTTTTCGAATCCCCTATATTCACAACTTGGGAGCGGCCATAGTAGTCGCTGCCGAATCCGGGAAGAAACGCATTTGGCACGCTCTGAAGATAGCGGTCAAAGAAGTAATAGACACTCATCAATCCAAGGTGCGAGTTGTAATCGACTCGACCGCCGGCTTTGTCGTCTCGCAGCCGTATCGGGCTGGCTTGCGGAGAGAACAAGCCGGCACCGGCATTTTCCGGAGGAACAAATTGCATTAAGTTGGTGGAAGGCTCAGTGAAAGCGCTCGATGGAATCTGCGCATTGGGAAAGACACACTGTGCGGATGTGGTGCAACCCGCAACAAAATAGGGTTCACCCGGCGTTACCGCATATCCCAGAGTATTCGAAAGCTGCTGCGCCCATGCCGGTCCCTGCACGACGCCTGTCATCCCGGTGCTTGCCGCCGAGAAGTCACCGGTTCGTTCTGCCGCAGTGGGCACCGGGATGGTTCCGAAATTACCACTCTGCCCTATGACCACGCGGTTGCCTTGGTAGTCCCCGAAGAAAAATAACTTGTCCTTCTTGATGGGACCACCAACGGCCCCACCGAACTCGTTCTGTTTGTGGTCGTCTTTCACCGTGGTGAAATACCTGGTGGCATCAAATGACCGGTTGCGCAGAAATTCGAAGGCGCTTCCGTGAAACCGGTTGCTCCCGGACTTGGTGATTACATTGACCTGTCCGCCCGCGTAGTTTCCGTATTCTGCGTCGAAGTTGTTGGTGACGATGCGGAACTCAGCAATCGAATCAAGGTTGGGAATAATTCCCGCCCCGGAGAATGCAAATTCCTGCACGGTCGTGCCGTTCAACAGAAAGCCATTGGACGATTCGCGCTGCCCGTTTACCGAGAGGTTGCCCGCGTTCAAGTCGCCGGAAACCGGTGTAAATGTAAATCCTGTGGCGCTGAACTGGCCTCCCTGCCCTCCAGCCAAACCTGAAGACACAGGAGTAACTCCAGGCTGCAGAGCCAAGAGGTCGGTATAGCTGCGCGTCACCAGTGGGACGGCGGTAATCGTATCCGAGTTGATGACCTCTCCATTCTGCGTGCTGGCAGTATCAATCTGCACTGCGCTGGCGGAGACCTCCACCTTCTCGCTGATCTGGCCCACATTCATCTTGATGTTAAGGACTCGGGCGGAATCCACGTCCAGAAGAATGCCGGTTTGGCGAAGCGTGGTGAATCCCGTCTTGCTTGCCTCGATGTCGTAGTGCCCGGGAGGGAGATCGATAAAGGCATAGAACCCATCCTCATTGCTCTGCCGCGTCTGCACGAGTCCGGTCTCTGTGGCCTTCACCAATATGGTTGCGCCGGAGACGACAGCGCCGCTGGGGTCCGTAACAATTCCTGAAATACCGGCGGCTACCTTGGCCTGCACCGGTCCACTGAAGCTTAAGACCACCATGAGTACAACCACAATCAAACAGGGGTACCGTCCTGGAGCGCAATCGCCGGTATCACGTCTGTGGTCCGCACTACGACGGTTCACTTTCATAGTCCCTCCTGAGGATTGTTGCCTTAATTCGGTGCCCTTGGAACCATTTCAAAACGTTTATAATCGGGCTTATACCAACCTTCCATCACCAGAGTCAAGCCAAATGTTGGTCTTCACCCTCGACTGCCTGTTCTCTGTTCAACTAATCAACCAGTCTTTCGGCGGCTACAGCGCGGAAACGCCCACCCAGCAGGGTCAACGTCTTGGCTATAAACCGCGAGTTTTCTTCACATTTGAGTGTCGAGATTACCGCTCAATTGTTACAGGCAGGTTAAGTTTTTGAAGATTCCCTGAGTTCGCAACGGTTTTCATCTCTTTTTCATCGGCTCTACATGGACGTTGACAAGCCAGCCTGTGTTTGTCATAGTTTCAAAACGATTAGATTGATCTTGGTCCTGGAGATGAATTGAGCAACTGCACGGTCGTGGTCCCTTCCCTTTACATCTCGCCGCAGCAGGCCGGCACACTTCTCGATCTACCTCGCCAGAAAGCCGGCTGGGAGTGGATGAGCTTTTTTGTCCGTCGTTTGCAGCCCGGCGACGTCTTTCGCACCCATACAGACACGGAAGAAGCCGCGTTTGTCATTCTGGGTGGGACTTGCACCGTCGACTGGGGCCAGGGAGAACAGCCAGCAGGAAAGCGCAAGAACGTGTTCGACGGTCTTCCCTACACGCTCTATTTGCCTGCCGGCAATGAGGTCGTTTTCACGGCAGAGACTGTCTGCGAAGTCGCCGAGTGCCGCGTACCTTCGAACGCGCGTCTCACTCCCCGATTAGTCACCCCGGATGACGTCGCCACCAGCCTCCGTGGCGGCGGAAATGTGTCGCGGCAAATTGTCGACGTGCTTGCCCCATCCTTTCCCGCCGACAAACTGATGGTGATCGAGGTCTACACTCCCGCAGGGAACTGGTCGAGCTTTCCTCCCCACAAACATGACACCCACAATCCTCCCGCCGAAGTAGATTTGGACGAAATTTATTATTACCGGATAGCTCGGCCAGGGGGATTTGCTCTGCAACACCTCAATTCAGATGAAGATGCCATTGGCCGCACCGTAAAAGCCAAAGACGGCGACGCAGTCCTGGTGCGCAACGGTTATCATGCGGTGGTTGCAGGCCCGGGATATGACGTGTATTACTTGAATTTTTTGGCGGGTTCTTCGCGTGCGCTGGCAGTTACCGAGGATCCAAATCACAATTGGATTCGTTCGGCTTGGGGCGCGCCGGATCCCCGCCTGCCCATGGTTAGGAAATAAAGCTCAAGACGGCCTGCTTGGTGGCAATCTTTATGACCCGACGCCTGACGGTTGCACAAGCGATTATCGCCTTCCTCAGCAGCCAACATGTTGAGAGAGACGGCCAGGAAGCCCGATTCTTCGCCGGATGCCTGGGAATCTTCGGCCACGGTAATGTGGCCGGTATCGGGCAAGCCCTCGAACAGAACTCGTCTCTGCGCTACTACCTGTTCCGCAATGAACAGGCCATGGTTCATACCGCGGCGGCATTTGCCAAGTCCACGTTTCGAATGAGAACCCTGGTTTGCACCAGCTCGATCGGTCCCGGTGCCACCAACATGGTCACCGGCGCAGCCATGGCGACTATAAACCGGGTGCCGGTCTTGTTGCTCCCCGGCGATATTTTTGCGCGGCGCAATGTTGCGCCGGTACTGCAGCAACTGGAATCGCCGCAAACTCAAGACGTTTCTGTGAACGACTGCTTCAAGCCGGTATCGCGCTATTGGGACCGCATTCAACGTCCCGAGCAACTGCTGACTTCCCTTCCGGAGGTCATGCGCGTACTGACCTCACCCACCGAAACCGGCGCAGTCACGGTTTGTCTGCCCCAGGATGTACAAGCCGAGGCCTTCGATTTTCCGGAAGAGTTTTTCCGCAGGCGAGTATGGCATATGCCGCGCAGCCGTTGTGACCAAACCACTCTGCGGCAAGCCGCCGACTGCATCCGCGCAGCCAAGGCTCCATTGATTGTTGCGGGAGGCGGCGTTCTTTATTCCGAAGCCTCGAACGCGCTCTCGAATTTCGCCAAAACAACCGGAATTCCGGTAGGTGAGACCCAGGCCGGCAAAAGCTCGTTGCCTTTCGACCATCCCCAACAAGTCGGAGCTATTGGAGCAACCGGCACATCGGCCGCGAATATCCTGGCCCGGGAAGCTGACTTAATCATCGGCATTGGCAGCCGCTACAGCGACTTCACAACCGCTTCCAAGACTGCCTTTCAAAATCCTTGCGTCCGCTTCGTGAATATCAACGTCTCGGAATTTGACGCTTATAAGCACGCTGCCCTGGCGCTCACCGGAGACGCCCGCGTCACCATCGAAGAGCTACAAAGATCGATCACCGGTTACAAAGTTGACGCGAACTACAAAGAGAAAATCGCAGAACTCAGAACGGCATGGGACAGAGAAGTAGATCGCCTGTACAAGATCCGCAAACAACCCATGACGCAAGCCGAAGTCATCGGCGTCCTCAACAATTTAATGCAGCCCTCTGACATCATGATCAACGCCTCAGGAAGCGCCCCCGGAGACCTGCACAAACTCTGGCGCGCCCGTCAGCCCGGCGGTTATCACATGGAATACGGCTACTCCACCATGGGATATGAAATCGCCGGTGGCTTAGGAATAAAAATAGCCCACCCGGATCGCGAAGTCTTCGTAATCGTTGGCGACGGGTCTTATCTGATGATGGCGCAAGAAATCGTGACCTCGGTACAAGAAGGCATCAAGCTCAATATCGTACTGCTCGACAACCACGGATTCTCCAGCATCGGCGGCCTCAGCCGCAGTTGCGGAAATGAAGGACTGGGCACCGAGTACCGCTATCGCCAGGGCGAAAAATATGCAGGCGATTGCCTGCCCGTGGATTTCGAAGCGAACGCCGCCAGCCTGGGAGCGTGGACCACGCGTGCACCTTCCGCCAAAGACCTGGAACCCGCTCTCAAGAAAGCCCGTGAACAGTCCCGCACATCCGTGGTGGTTATTGAAACCGCGTACGCTCAAAGCGTCCCAGGATACGAGTCCTGGTGGGACGTCCCCATAGCGGAAGTATCAGAACGAGAGAGCGTCAAAGCGGCGCGCCGCGAATATGACGAGGCGCGCAAGAAAGAACGCTACTTCTTCTAAACAGGAAAGAAGGTCAGGGTGCAAACAACCACCGGGAGCGCACCAGCGGCACAGCCTCACCTGAAGCGTGTTCTCACCGTCTGGGACCTGGTGTATTACGGAATCATCCTCACCTCGCCGATCGCTGCCGTCCCGCTTTTCGGTTCTGCGCAAGTTCTCTCCAACGGACACACCGTTACCACTCTGCTGCTTGGGATGGTGGCGATGTCGGTCACCGCGATTAGCTTTGGCCGTATGGCTGCCGCCTATCCGGCGGCAGGTTCGGTTTACTCATACCTCAGCCGATTCCTCAATCCTCATGTCGGGTTCATTCTGGGCTGGGCCATGTTTCTGGAGTATCTCTTTCAACCCATTCAAAATGCGCTGTATGCAGTGCTTGCCATTCATCGCATGGTTCCGCAGATTCCGTTCGCAATACTCTCCCTGCTAATCGTGGCCTTCATCACGCTGATGGCCACCGGGGGAATCAAGTTCAACGCCCGTACCAATGAAGTCTTGCTGGGATTAATGTTGTTGGTCACCGCCGTGTTTCTGGTTCAATCGGTGCGTCACATCGTCTTCCATCAATCTTTCTCAGCATTGTTCTCCTATCGCCCAATCTACAATCCGGCGACTTTCGATCTGCGCGCTTTAGCCGCCGGCACCTCCTTTGCAGCTCTGGTGTTTATAGGATTTGACGGTGTCTCCATCCTCGCCGAGGAAGTGAAGAATCCCAAGCGCAACGTGCTCTTGGCTTCGCTGCTGGTTTGCGTTTTCACCGGGCTATTCAGTGGACTGCAGGTTTACCTGGCGCAGCTGGTCTGGCCCGACCACACCACACTGCTTAATCCGGAAACTGCTTTCATGGACGTGGCCCGAGTCGTTGGCGGCCCAATCCTGTTCACGATTTACGGAGTCATGCTTCTGGTTTCCAGCATGGCCTGCGGATTGGCCGGACACGTCGGCGCTTCCCGCCTGCTCTACAGCATGGGACGCGATGACGTAATTCCCAAGAGGATATTCGGCTATCTCAACCCGAAGAGCGGCAACCCCATTTACAACGAGTGGATTGTAGGCCTACTCGCTTACATCGCGGTGCTGACCATCCCGTGGCAACTCGCGGCGGAGATCGTTACCTTCGGTGCTTTGCTTGCATTCAGCGCAGTGAATCTGGTTGCTCTGTTGCATCTTTGGTTCGCCCCGAAAGCCGCGAGACGCAGAAGCTTCTTTATCGATGCGTTTGTTCCGGGATTTGGCTGCGTCTTCTGCCTCGTCCTACTGCTGGGACTTCAACCCTGGACAAAATACGCGGGAATGGCATGGCTGGCGATTGGATTGATATACGCAGCCCGCAGAACGCGAATGTTCACGCTCCGGCCCAAGCTCATAGATTTCAGCGAGACCTAAACAACCACCTATTTCTTCCCGACAGGTTCGGGAACATTCAACTCCCGCTGTCCTCCGGAAACAAACAATCCGAATCCGCAGGATTCGCGAATCCGCAGTTCCGGTTGCAGCTTTCGCAGAACCGGACCAGAATCGTCCCCGCCAATTCTTCGAATCAATAGCTCCGCCGCTTCACTCCCCAACTGGTGTTTCGGCAATTCCACCGTCGTCAACCGCGGACGAAAGACTCCCAACCAGGGATAATCATCGAAGCTAACCAAGCCGAAATCCTCCGGGCACATCAACCCAATTTCATCGGCAGCTTTCAACAATCCAATTGTCATCAAATGGTTGGCCACGTAGATCCCATCCGGCCGGTGTGAAAGCATGGCATGGCCGGCGCGGAAACCGGATTCGATACGGTAGTCGCCCTCGACCACCAATTGCGGATCGAAGGGAAGATTTTCCGCTTCCAGCGCTTCGCGAAACCCTCTCCACCGCTCTTTGGCGTTGCTGATTTTCAAAGGTCCACTGATAAGCCCGATGCGGCGGCGGCCCGCCCGTGCCAGATGCCGAACTGCTTCGTACGCACCCTGATAGTCGTCGTTGATCACGGCATCTTTGGTCAAACTTGGATAAGTCCGCATCACCAGAACAAAGGGAATGTTTACCTCTTTAATCATCTGCCGTAGCGATGGCCGCAGGTCTCCTGCAGCTTTCGTAAGCAAAATTCCATCCACACGCTTCGACAACAATAATTCCAGCGCCTTCTCTTCCTTTTCCAGAATATCGTCGCTGTTGCAAAGAAGCAGGTTGTAACCGTGCCGTTGCGCAGCGTCCTCCGCGCCACGAACCACCATGGGAAAAAAAGGATTCGCAATGTCGGTAACGATCATTCCGATCGTCTGAGTTTTTTGCTTGATCAGGCTTCGCGCGATCAGGTTGGGACGGTAGTTGAGCTTTCGAATTGCTTCCTCAACCCGCTGGCGGCGCACCTTTCCGACGTGGGCCTTGTTGTTGATGACCGCAGAGACGGTAAAGATCGACACACCCGATTCGCGCGCAACATCAGAGATGCTGGCCGACTTCCCGGGTTTCTTTGCCTTGGTTTTCTTGGGAGGAGGCATACGTCTATGGACGGCAACATATCAGAGTTGAACGGGATGTTCAAAACGCTTAGTCCAGCCGCTGGCGCAACTAGTCGGGATTGGGCACCAGGAAGTCGAGCACTAGTCCATCCAGATCATGGCAGGCTTGAATGAACTGCCGCAGCGTTCGCTGGGTCGGGCCGAACGAATCGAAATCTCTGGGAACCAGGCCGTTCTCACTGTAAGCGCGGCCAAAGTCGGGAAACTTCCGCAACAACGCTTCCACCATGTTGGCGGGAACTGGACTATCCATGCGCGGACGCACTTCGATATCGCTGGCGTTGAACCTTACCTGCCACGCATGAGGCGGAGAGATGACCACATCTCCGCCGACCAGTTCGCTCCAGTGCATGTGATTGCGGAATGCCGCCGATAACAAGCGCAGCCGATAACCACGCTCGCGAAAAAGCTGGTAGGCTTTCTTAAACACCGCTACTCCGGCCCATTCCAGGTAGCCAGGATCAATGGTCAGGTTTTGCTTCTCCGCCACAACCTTGAGCCAGTCATCGAGCCTGCCCACCATGATGGTGCACACTGGCCCCATAGTCGCGATGTCTTTCCCCTCGCGTTCTCTTCTCTTCAGACCACGCTCAACCGCTTCGGCAACTGCAACACATTGCGGCAGAGTGAAACACACCGTCGCATTGATGCTGATGCCGCGATAAGTCGCTTCTTCAATCGCCGGAATTCCCGCCTGCGTCACCGGAATTTTCACGATCATGTTCGGCGCAAGCCCGTTGAACTCTTCCGCCTGCGTCACTATGGCGGCGCTGTCCCGAAATAACCTGGGATCAGTCTGAATGGAAAGCCGCCCGTTCTTGCCGCGTTGTTCGTCGAAGATGGGCTTCAGCAGAGCCGCAGCCTCGATCGATATCTGCCGCACCAGTTGCCATGCGATTTCATCTACGGTCGCGGTAGGAAATTCCTTGATAAGACACCGAATCGTAGCCTTCCAGCGGTGGATCTCCTTCTTCAAAACTCCGAGCACGATTACTGGATTGCAGGTCGCGCCCACCGCGCCATGTTCTATCGAATACTCCAGTTCCTGTATGGAAGCAGAATCATTCCACAAGCAGGTGGGAGTAGACTGCGTCATTTCGTGCAGCGGACTCTTATAGGACGAGGCTGTGCTCTGGGTCACGAGTTCCTCCCGTCGAAATATTCATGCGCCAAGCCATCTACAATGCCGCCTTCGAACTATCTTGTGACACCTTACTGGGCTGTCCCTTCACGTGGGAATTCTCTGCCGCGGCGGCAATGGCCAGTGCTTTTAGCCCATCCACTCCAGTAACCCGAGGCGGACGGCCGTGCACAATACAATCCACAAAGTCTCGTATCTCCGCCAGGTAAGCGTTCGCAAATGTGCTGAGAAAGTGGTCGGCCAGCGGCTGCGTACTGCCGTGAATGGTCAGAAACGTTGCCGGCGTTTGATGCCGGCTGCCAACCATGATGGAGCCCTTCGAGCCAACGATTTCTGTACGCACATCGTAGCCGTAGGCGGCCTGCGCATGGGACTCAACGTTGCCGATGGCGCCCTGCTTGAATTTCAGGTTCACCACGCTCGCCACCGCGTCGCCGAATTCAGCTACCTCAGGCCGGATCGCAACTGTGGTGTAGGCGTGCACTTCGGAAACTTCGTCCTGCATCAGCCACCGTGCCAGATCGAAGTCGTGAATGGTATTGGTGTAGAACAGCATTCCATTGATATTGGCATGATAGGAGGCAAGGGGTGGCCCATCTTTGTCCCGCCCAATCGACTTGAAGACCACGGGCGTCCCGATTTCACCGGCTTCAATCCGTTTCATGGCGGCGGAATATGCAGGATCGTATCGCCGCATGAAGCCGACTTGAAAATACACTTTGGCTTTCGCAACCGCCTCGAGAGAATCGCGCGCCTCCGCAAGACTGAGAGCAAGCGGCTTTTCGCACAGGATACTTTTCCCAGCAGAGGCCACCATCCTGACGGCAGCAGGATGAAATCTGTCGGGTGTCGCAATTACAACCGCGTCAAGTCCCTTGCACTCAAGCATCGCTTCCAGGCTGTTGTAAAAATTATCGATCTCCAATTCAGTGGCAGTCTGCCGGGCTCGCTCAAAAGCGACATCTGCGATGGCCACTAGTCGCCCATTGGGCACTAGGTGGCGCAGGTTCTCGGCATGGCGCCGCCCCATCTCCCCAACCCCCAGCACGCCAACTCCCAGCTTCTGCATTCGGGCTCTCCAAAATTTGTGCCTATTTACGATCCAGCATTTACTTCGGCGATCACGCCTTGCAAATATTTCAAGCTCGCAGCCACGCTCTTCGCCGGTTCGATGGTGGTGTCTCCGAACCTGACGTCTTGTTCCACCACGCACCAGCCCGAATAGCCATTCTTTTCCAGCGTGCGAAAAAAGCTGGGGAAATCGATGTCTCCCTGGCCGATGATCGTGAACACTTTATGTTCAATGGCTTCATCGAAGGTCCACTTTTTAGACCGGGCTTCCTTCAGCACTTTCTCGTTGCAATCCTTGATATGGACAAAACGCAGCTTGCTCTTGAACTTCTCCGCTTCCCTTACCGAATCACCCAGACCGTAAACGCAATGACCGGTATCGAGACACAGACCTACATTGGTGTGCGAAGTCGCGTCAAAAAACCTCTCGCATTCCTCGGGAGTCTCCACGTAGGTGGCGACGTGCGGATGAAACACCAGGTCCAGCCCGAATTCGTTGGCCACCTTTTCCGCATCGGCAACCAGCTTGCCCACATGCCTCCACTGCTCCGGGGTCAGGACCGGGCAATCCGCATCATGCGCCCGTCCCGAAAACCGGTTTCGTTCCACCGATTGATCGTCCGCCATCACTAAGAAAGGCGCCTTCAGGGTCGCTAGCAACTTCCCAACTTGGTGAATTCTTTCCAACACCGCCTTACCCGAGGCAGGGTCGCCTAACTTTACCGGAACAAAAGAGCCCAGCAGGTTCAGCTTGCGCTTTTGGAGTTGCGCCTGAAGAACACCGGCATCGGTAGGGAAAAATCCGTAAGGTCCAAGTTCGGTTCCCGAATACCCGGCTTCCACCATCTCGTCCAGCATCTTTTCGTAGGACTGTTCCCAGGAAGGACCGGGATAGTCGAGCACCCCCCAGCTGTCAGGCGCCGAAGCAAACAGGAACCGTGGATCGACTCTACTCATGCCATCTTCCTTCCTAAAGATGTATTCGAATGAAAGTTAACGCGTAAGGTAACCAGGATATTTTTCTAAACGTTTATTTTATGGTTGTCAACCTTTATAAATGGCGTGACTTGCTCGTTTCATCGCGAAGTCGGCCCTCGACAATCGACTTATCTCGGAACGCTCCCGTTCGTCCTGACCCAGAGAGTGAAGCAGGACTCGCATTCACAATCGGAAGCCTGGTCGACGAGCTATACAAAGCGCTTAGAATTAAGTCACGAGGTTGTGAAGCGTCCCACGAAAGAAACGCTCATAATCTTCCCTTCTTAAGAAGGACGCCGGCGGCTCGAATTGCGCCCACAAGTCGCCCGGCAATGTTTCGATCGAATTGCATGTTCACGAATCCTTCCATCTGGTCTGTGAACGCTTGGCCATATCCGTACCACCATACTTTTTTCATCCTGGGCAAATGGTCCGAGTCCAAATACTTGATACGGACCATTTCTTCCAGTCCAAAGCGTCCGTGGGTCCGTCCGATACCGCTGCACTTAAACCCGCCATGCGGAGCCTCGCTGATCCCGAAGCAGGAGACGACATCGTTGACCATCACCGTTCCAGCGTCAATGCGCCGGGCAATGGCTTCTCCGCGGGATCGGTCGCTCGTCCAGACACTGGCGGCCAGGCCATACTCCGAATCATTGGCGAGTGCGATCGCTTCGTCTTCGGTTTCAAAAGGCATAACCGGCAGCACTGGACCAAACGTTTCCTCCCGCATGACCTTCATCTCGTGGGTCACATCCGCCAGCACCGTCGGCGCGTAAAAGTTCGGGCCCAGTTCCGGCAGTCGTGTTCCTCCCGTCAATACGCGCGCGCCACGAACTTTCGCATCTTCCACCTGTTGTGCCACCAGGTTAAGCTGACGCTTCATGGATGATGGGACCAATATCGGTTTCCGGATCCATGCCGTTGCCCACCCGCAATTGCTTCACCTTTCGGACGCACGCCTCGAGAAAGGGCTCGTACAACTTGCGCTGTACATAGCAACGCTCGACCGAGAGGCACGTCTGCCCGGCATTTACAAATGCCCCCCAGATTGCTCCGCTCGAGGCAACATCGATGTCGGAATCTTCCAACACAAGCATGGGATCTTTTCCGCCCAGTTCCAGAACCACCGGAAGCAAACGTGCAGCCGCTGCCTGCGCGATCCGCTTGCCGGTGGCCACGCTTCCCGTGAAGATCAGCTTGTCGATTCCGGAGTTGAGCAATGCGGCGCCAGTGCCGCCATCCCCCAAGACCACCTGAAACACTTCTTTCGGAACACCCGCCTGATGCAGGAGAGAGGCTAGTTCCAGCACTACCTGAGAAGTAAGTTCTGAGGGCTTGATCACGATGGAATTGCCGGCAACGAGTGCAGCCAGCGATTCAGTGGCGGGGATCGAGAACGGATAGTTCCATGGCGAGACGATTCCGATTACGCCATAGGGCTCACGCAGAATACGCCCCGCTTTCGTCTTCATCGCCAGATTGCCGTGCGGCAACCGCTCATCGTGCAGAAGACGATAGGCATTCTCAATAAGAAATCGCGCAGCGTCCAACACCACCATGACTTCGGTAGTCAGCGCCTCGACATAGGGTTTGCCCGCTTCGTTCGTGATCAGGCGAGCGACGTCTGATTTCTTTTGGTGCAGGAGATGCTGAAACTGCTTAAGGACGGCGATTCTCGCGCGGATGCCGAGCGCAAGCCAGGTTGGCTGTGCGGCGCGGGCTCGCGCAACTGCGGCATGAACTTCCTGCTCGGATGCGCAATCCAACTCGCGCAGTGTCTCCCCCGTTGCAGGATTCACCGAGACCACTTTGCGCGCCTCGACTTGAACGTCAGTGGCCATACCGCAAGAAAATTCTACGCGGCTAAAGGTGCCGCGTAAACTTTCGTCCCTCGAACTGGCTGTGATCGTGCGCACATCCAGTCCAGGGAATAATTTTTACAATCAAGTTTGGTAAAGAACGTGGACACTCTTAACGAGGTCTATTCTTCACTTTCGATCCACCGCCGCTACGAAGTCTGGTTTCTTCGTATTGGAATGGCCGACGGAAGTGGAGCGTGGTGGTTCCGGTATCTGCTCATGAATCCCGGTCGCGACGGATGTCCGGGAAACCCGCGCGGGATGCCGGTTCAGGTCTGGGCCACATGGTTTCCGCGCGACCGTGCTCCACAAAGTTTCATACAAGGATTTCCACTCGACAGTCTGGATCTTAGCGGCCGCGGAGAAAGCCCTTTCCACTTTCGCACCGGAGAAATGAAATCGGGGAAAATGCTTGCCGCGGAAGACTGGAAGTCGATGGACACCAGCTTTCCTGGGATCTGCGCTACCGCTCGACATTTCGGGTAACTCTCAGCAGCAAGGGCTGGATCGGGTTCTCGCGTTCGCCACACTCTAACGCGGCCTTCTCCGGTCGAATCACACTGGATGGCCGCGAATTTCAGGGAGAACCATTAGGATTCGGGGTACAAAGGCACAACTGCGGATACCGGCATCGCGGCTTTTGGACCTGGGCCCATGCCTACTTTCCGAATCGAGGCGACTCCTCGAGCTCTGTGGAAGCTCTCGTTTATGACATGCCGTTCGGGTTGGTATTTCGCAAAGCTGTGCTTTGGCACAACGGGCAGCAACATGTCTTCCGTAACCTGCAAGAGGCAAACGGAGATGCAAAGGAATTTGCCTGGAGCTTTCGCTGTTCGGACAAAGACGGCCTGACCTTGCATGTAACCTTCCGCGGCGCCGGGCAAAACATTCATCGTTTGCCTTACCTGAAGACGGATTGCTCCGGCACCTTCGAGGTAACCAACAACAGCCTCGCCAGTGCGTCGGTTCGCATTGAGCGAGAAGGAATGCCGGTAGAAGAACTTACAACTACGAATGGTGCGGTGTTGGAAAAAGTGGGACGCCAGTCTCAGTGAGTCATCGCCAGGCGTTTGGCGATGATTGAGTAGGCCGCAGCATTGAATGCCATTCCAATATGGGTGCCGGTAACTTCAAAATTACTTTTAGGATTGTGGGTCATGCAATAGTGCCAATCTACAATACCGTCGTAGCGGGTATAAATCGCGGTCTGCAGCATCGAATCCGGAACGTCGCGCCGCAGTGAATCTACGAAATTGCAGGTGCAGCGCCCGGTGTAGCAGTGCGGCAATACTCCATCGCCGTGCTCTTGCAGAATACGCAAGCGAATCGCTTCAGCGGCATTGATGATGGTTCGATTCGCCACCGTGCCACGAATCGGTGAAGCCAGCGTAATCACGGAGGCGACATCCTTCGGCCTTCCTCCCGCTACGGATCGGGCGATCACGCCACCGAGGCTATGGCCGATCACATGAATCTTTCTCCCCGTCTCGGCCAGTGCTCTTTCTATCGTGTCGCTCAAATGGCGCTTGATCAACAGGTTGGGGCAATCGGCATTTATGCCGATGCCGGAAAAATAGGGCCGGTAGCCAATGCGGCTCAGCCATCCGTGAAGTTCGTTCAAGTAGAGATCAGTGCCAAGAAAACCAGGGATGACCACAACAGCGGAACCATCCCCCCGCGGCACTCCGAAACCGTAGTAGACGGGAGTCGCGTGCAGCAGCAGAACCTCGGCTCCGAACAGTGCTTCGGTCCAGATCGAGGTATTAGCTTCAAGGTGGGGATAGGGAGGGGGATGTCGCTTGCGGGCTTTAGATTTCGAGGGCCGAGTTCGCTTAACTGGTACGCGCAATTTCGTCATCTGTCCGCCCGGCATCCGTGCACCTTTAAGCAGTTCGCGCACTTTTCACTGGAATTATAGCGCCAGTTCTGTCTCGTCCCGTTGCACATCTGGCTCATCGTGCGCGCCACATGGATGCTTTCAGAACTTATCCTGGTTGTTGGCCCGGTGGCGATATTACTTCCATAACGTTGGTTTCAGCCGGCGCCGCTTTCGCTATCGCCTTAACGGTGCCACAAATTTCATAGTTTGAATGTGATCCGGGTCACCGCGAATTCCCTCCTCTTGCCATAGATTGTTTTACGATGGCCGCAGATAACAGCAACGATCGCGCGGCATGGCTGCAAGGGCCTTTCGCGCAATGCGCGCTTTCTCCGCAACGAAATCCGATTCCCTGGCGGCTGGTTCTCTTGGGCGCGCCGGGAGTGGGCAAGGGTACGCAGGCGGATCTTTTGAACCGGCGGCTGGGCGCGTGCCACCTATCCACTGGCGATGTCTTCCGGGCTGCGGGAAGCCGCCGCGAAGAGGAGCAGAGTCCCGCAATCAAGAAAGCTATGGAAATCGTACGAAGCGGCCGGCTGGTGCCGGATTCCACAGTATGGGAGATGATTCGCGAGCGCAGTAAATGCCTGCATTGTAGCGGTGGCTTCATCCTCGATGGATTTCCCCGCACGATTGGACAGGCCGAATCATTGAAGCAGTGGATGGTGGACGAAGGCATGTCGCTGACGGCGGTGGTGAACTATGAACTCAGTGCAGAAGAAGTCCTGATGCGTCTTAGCGGACGCCGGACTTGCGAGCAATGCCACGCGGTCTTTCATCTGACCGAGCATCCTGCAAAAGTTGCGGGATGGTGCGATCGTTGTGGGGGCAAGCTATTTCAGCGAGAAGATGACCGGCGTGAATCAATCGTGGTTCGCCTCGAGAGCTACGAGAGGAGCACCACGCCGCTGATTGAGTTCTACGAAAGGCTCGGATTGCTGGTGCGAATTGATGCGACTCGGCCGCCGGACGAGATTGCGCGAGTACGCTGCCAGTTTGCTGTCCAGTCGCGCGGAACAATTGGGACAAGAACTTGACCGGAACAGGTGCTAGCGCTTCGACTTTTTGCGTTTCTTGGGAACCGTTCCCTTTTGCAAGCGGGCTTCCAATTCAGCCACGCGCTTGCGGAGCGCATCGACTTCAGGATCAGCCTGAGCCTGGATTTCCACTGGCGGTTGCGGAAGCGGGGCGTTCAAAAACTTTTTCATCATATCGACTGGCGACAATATCGCTGATTGCACTTCGCCCAGGCGGCTCTGAACCGCATCCTGCACTTTTTGATAGGTGTCGAAGGCGGATTTCAAATACCACATCACAAACTCTTGCCGTACTTCATCGGAAGCTACGATGAGTTGGCGCAACAACTCGAGCGGCAAGCCTGTGGGCTTGTCCTTTGCGTCTTCGGTGATGATCTGGGTCAAGGTGACGCGGGTCAAATCCTGTCCGGTTTTTGCATCGACTACTTTTACATCTCTGCCTTCGCGAACCAGTTCGGCGATGTCGTCGAGATTCACATAGCGGCTTCCGGCGGTGTCGTACATCCGGCGGTTGCCGTATTTCTTGATCACAACTGTGGAAGAATTCATCCAATTCTCTCTATGTTGCTCTGCACAAAGGAAGAATAACAGCTTGACACAACCCCCGTCGAATCGTATATTTAAGTCGATGCTGCAATGCAGCAAAACGGAGGCTTCATATGCCAGCAACCATTAAGACCGACTCCCCCCGGACTCATACAGGGGACTCGTCCTTTGTTTCTATCGTATCGGGTTGGGCGCAACAGGGCGTACAGACGTTCTTTGCCACGCAGCGGATTCTTCTGGATCTGGCCATGCGGCAGAATGCCAACGTTATGCATGCTCTGCGGCAACAACTGACCGATCCGCATCACTCTCCCACCGCCATTCTCAGCGAGGTGGCCGGGGAGGGCATGACTAACTTCCTGGAAGGACAGAAAATACTTCTCGACCTGGGCAAACAGCAGAACGAGATTCTAATGTCCGGCGTAAAGGAGCGGATTGGAGACTCACCAGCCGCCCAAGCGATGACCGACTTGCTGCGGCGCAGCGTGGACACTTTTATCCGCATGCAAGAAGAGTTCCTGAAGATCGCCGGCCGGCAGACTCATACCTGGGTTGAGGCAGCGAAGTCTGGCAAGCCCTATGAGGCCGAGCCGCTACTAGGTTTGGCCAAAGAGGGCATGGAGAACTTCGTAAAGGCACAGAAACAGTTCCTGGACCTGATCGCCGAGGAAACCGCCAAAGCGACCAGCGGAAGGCACATCAACGGCGCAGCGAAGAAGGAAAAGAAAGAAGAGTTGACAGAACTGGCGCGGCAAGCCACAGAGTCATTCATTGACGCGCAGAAGAAGCTGGCGGATGTGGCCGGCAAGCAACTGACCAACACGGTGAAGACCGCGAGCAAATCGTTTGAACTGCTGCGGCCATTTCCTTTTGTGCCGCTCGCCGATCTGACACGCGAAGGCGTGAAGAGCTACGTAGATGCGCAAAAGGCGCTCATGGATGTGGTGGTTAAGCCAGTAGCACACAAACATCCGGGCAAGCCGGTACACCATGCAAAAAAGGCGAAAACGGGCAAGAGAAAAGGAATGGCCGCCTCAGCCTAGAAATGACAGCTCAGGCTAATTGCCTCGAGCTGAACGTGGACCGCGCGAAAGCGGAACAGATTGCTGACGAAGTTGTAGCGGCTGAAAAGCTTGCGAGAATAGCTCGGCATTGGAAGTTGTACCGCGGGGGCTAAAGCCCATGTTGGGCGTGGGGCACTTACCGCAGCGCATGAAGCGCTGCTCCACCCAAAACCGCGGACTGCCAGTTTTCCACAAGCTGTGAATGGTTGGTTTCGGGTGGGAGCTCAATCGAGACTAAGCCCGTCAACCTAAGCCGCAATTCCGTCAGCAGTCTGACCGCGACAGGCGCGGCGATGAAGTCGAAGGACCCGCACCCTCGGTTCTCGTCGCCAAAGGACTCTACCCAGGACAGTCAACCAGCTGCGCGGGATAGATCTCGAGAACCCGCAGGTCGCGACGCGAGCCCTTCGACTTCCCACCTGGAGGCTCGAGGGAGGACAGGTAACATTCAGGCGGCTCTCATCATTGCGCAAGCCGAAGTCCAACCCTGACGCAGGGTGCGAGCTGATCGCGAGGCGAGTATGAAACTTCCTCTGACTCCAATTCGTTTTCTGCGCTATGCGCGCGAGCAATTTCCCGACAAGGTTGGCGTGGTGTGCGGGAGCAACGCTTTACTTACTCGCAGTTCGCCGAGCGTGCCCATCGACTGGCGGGCGCACTCATCGCCGGAAGGAGCGGCGGTCTCAGAATGTCGGTTCAGGTTCAGTATTGCTGCTCCTCCGGCGATCAGCGCCCCCGCCAATCGATGGGCCCGCTCGGCGAACTGCGAGTAGGTAAAGCGTTGCTCGCCGCACACCACGCCAACCTTGTCAGGAAATTGCTCGTGTGCGTAGCGCAGAAAACGAATTGGAGTCAGAGGAAGTTTCATACTCGCCTCGCGGTCAGCTCGCGCCCTGCGTCAGGGTTGGATTTCGGCTTGCGCGATAGTCGGAGCCCGTGAATGTGACCTGTCCTCCCTCGAGCCTCTAGGTGGGAAGTCGAAGGGCTCGCGTCGGACCTGCGGTTCTCAAGGAATCTATCCCGCGCAGTTGGTTGACTGTCCTGGGTCGAGTCCTTTGGCGACGAGAACCGAGGGTGCGGGTCCTTCGACTTCATCGCCGCGCCTGTCGCGGTCAGACTGCTGACGAATATTGCGGGCTTCGGCTGACGGGCTTGGTGTCCGATTGAGCTCCCACCCGAAACCAACCATTCACAGCTTGCTGAACCGGCATTCCGCGGTTTTGGGTGGAGCGGCGTCCTTCAAGCGCTGCGGTAAGTGCCCCACGCTCAACACGGGCTTTAGCACCGCGGTACAACTTTAAATGCCGGGGCTCTTCTTTCGCAAGCTTTTCAGCCGCTACAACTTCGTCAGCAATCTGAGCCGCTTTCGCGCGGTCCACGTTCAGCCTCGAGGCAATTAGCCTGAGCCGTCATCTTGTAGGCTGAGGCGGCCATTACTTTTCTTTTGCCCGTTTTCGCCTTTTTTGCATGGTGTACCGGCTTGCCCGGATGTTTGTGTGCTGGCTTAACCACCACATCCATGAGCGCCTTTTGCGCATCTACGTAGCTCTTCACGCCTTCGCGTGTCAGATCGGCGAGCGGCACAAAAGGAAATGGCCGCAGCAGTTCAAACGATTTGCTCGCAGTTGTTCACCGTGTTCTGTCAGTTGATTCCCGGCCACATCCGCCAACTTCTTCTGCGCGTCAATGAATGATTTTGTGGCTTGCCGCGCCAGTTCGGTCAACTCTTCCTTCTTTTCCTTCTTCGCTGCGCCGTTGAAGTGTCTTCCACTGGTCGCTTTGGCAGTTTCCTCGGCGATAAGATCCAGGAATTGTTTCTGCGCCTTTACGAAGTTTTCCATGCCCTCTTTGGCCAAACCTAGCAAAGGCTCGGCTCATAGGGCTTGCCAGACTTCGCTGCCTCAACCCAGGTATGAGTTTGCCGGCCGGCGATCTTCAGGAACTCTCCTGCATGCGGATAGAGGTCTCCACGCTGCGCCGCAGCGAGTTCGGTCATCGCCTGGGCAGCGGGTGAGTCTCCAATCCGCTCCTTTACGCCGGACATCAGAATCTCGTTCTGCTGTTTGCCCAGTGAGAGAAGTATTTTCTGTCCTTCCAGGAAGTTAGTCATGCCCTCCCCGGCCACCTCGCTGAGAATGGCGGTGGGAGAGTGATGCGGATCGGTCAGTTGTTGCCGCCAAGCATGCATAACGTTGGCATTCTGCCGCATGGCCAGATCCAGAAGAATCCGCTGCGTGGCAAAGAACGTCTGTACGCCCCTGTTACGCCCAACCCGATACGATAGAAACAAAGGACGAGTCCCCTGTATGAGTCCGGGGGAGTCGGTCTTAATGGTTGCTGGCATGTGAAGCCTCCGTTTTGCTGCATTGCAAGCATCGACTTAAATATACGATTCGACGGGGGTTGTGTCAAGTTTTTATTCTTCCTTTGTGCAGAGCAACATAGAGAGAGAATTGGATGAATTCTTCCACAGTTGTGATCAAGAAATACGGCAACCACCAGATGTACGACACCGCCGGAAGCCGCTATGTGAATCTCGACGACATCGCCGAACTGGTTCGCGAAAGGCAGAGATGTAAAAGTCGTCGATGCAAAAACCGGACAGGATTTGACCCGCGTCACCTTGACCCAGATCATCACCGAAGACGCAAAGGACAAGCCCACAGGCTTGCCGCTCGAGTTGTTGCGCCAACTCATCGTAGCTTCCGATGAAGTACGGCAAGAGTTTGTGATGTGGTATTTGAAATCCGCCTTCGACACCTATCAAAAAGTGCAGGATGCGGTTCAGAGCCGCCTGGGCGAAGTGCAATCAGCGATATTGTCGCCAGTCGATATGATGAGAAAGTTCTTGAACGCCCCGCTTCCGCAACCTCCAGTGGAAATCCAGGCTCAGGCTGATCCTGAAGTTGATGCGCTCCGCCAGCGCGTGGCTGAATTGGAAGCCCGCTTGCAAAAGGGAACAACTTAACAAACGCAAAAAGTCGAAGCGCTAGCACGGTTCCGGTCAAGTCTCTTGTTGCCCAATTGTTCCGCGCGACTGGACAGCAAACGGGCAAGCGTACTCGCGCAAATCTCGTCCGGCGGCCGAGCGCATCAATTCGCACCAGCAATCCGAGCCTTTCGTAGAACTTAATCAGCGGCGTGGTACTCCTCTCGTAGCTCTCGAGGCGAACCACGATTGATTCACGCCGGTCATCTTCTCGCTGAATGGCTTGACCCGCAACGATCGCACCATCCCGCAACTTTTGCAGGATGCTGGAGTAAGATGAAAGGCCGCGTGGCATTGCTGGCAAGTCCGGCGTCCGCTAAGACGCATCAGGACTTCTTCTGCACTGAGTTAACGTTCACCACCGCGGTCAGCGACATGCCTTCGTCCACCATCCACTGCTTCAATGATTCGGCCTGTCCAATCGTGCGGGGAAATCCATCGAGGATGAAGCCACCACGACAATGCAGGCATTTGCTGCGCTCGCGAATCATCTCCCACACTGTGGAGTCCGGCACCAGCCGGCCGCTTCGTACGATTTCCATAGCTTTCTTGATTGCGGGACTCTGCTCCTCTTCGCGGCGGCTTCCCGCAGCCCGGAAGCATTCACCATGAATAGTGGCGCGCGACCAGCCGCCGGTTCAAGAGATCCGCCTGCGTACCCCTGCCCACTCCCGGCGCGCCCAAAAGAACCAGCCGCCAGGGAAACTGATGCATTGCAGAGACCCCGCGCATTGCGCGAAGGGCCCTTGCAGCCATGCCGCGCGATCGTTGCTGTTATTGCGGCCATCAAAAACCAATTTATAGCAGGTAATTCGTGGTGACCCGGATCACATTCAAACTGTGAAATTTGTGGCACCGTTATGCTGATAACGGAAGCGGAAGCGTTGAAACTAACGTTATGGAAGTAATACCGCCACGGGGTCAAACGAGCTGGATAGGTTCTGAAAGCCTCCATGTGGCGCGCACCATGACCCAGATGTGCAACGGGACGAGACAGAGCTGGCGCTATAATCCCAGTGCAAAGTGCGCGAACTGCTTCAAGGTGCACGGAGGCCGGGCGGACGGATGACGAAATTGCGCGTACCAGTTAAGCGAACTCGGCCCTCGAAGCCTAAAGCCCGCAAGCGAGCATCCATCCCCATCCCCATCCCCATCTTGAAGCCAACACCTCGATATGGACCGAAGCGCTGTTCGGAGCCGAGGTTCTGTTGCTGCACGCCACTCCCGTCTTCTACGGTTTCCGGAGTGCCGCGGGGGGATGGTTCCGCTGTTGTGGTCATCCCTGGTTTTCTTGGCACTGATCTCTACTTGAACAAACTTTGCCGGATGGCTCAGCCGCATCGGGTACCGTCCCTATTTTTCCGGCATTGGCATAAATGCCGATTGTCCCAACCTGTTGATCAAGCGCCATTTGAGCGACACGATAGAAAGAGCACTGGCCGAGACGGGGAGAAAGATTATGTGATCGGCCATAGCCTCGGTGGCGTGATCGCCCGATCCGTAGCGGGAGGAAGGCCGAAGGATGTCGCCTACCGTGGTTACGCTGGCTTCACCGAATTTGCGGCACGGTGGCGAATCGAACCATCATCAACGCCGCCGAAGCGATTCGCTTGCGCATTCTGCAAGAGCACGGCGATGGAGTATTGCCGCACTGCTACACCGGGCGCTGCACCTGCAATTTCGTGGATTCACTGCGGCGCGACGTTCCGGATTCGATGCTGCAGACCGCGATTTATACCCGCTACGACGGTATTGTCGATTGGCACTATTGCATGACCCATAATCCTAAAAGTAATTTTGAAGTCACCGGCACCCGTATTGGAATGGCATTCAATGCTGCGGCCTACTCAATCATCGCCAAACGCCTGGCGATGACTCACTGAGACTGGCGTCCCACTTTTTCCAACACCGCACCATTCCTAGTTGTAAGTTCTTCTCCCGGCTTTTCCTTCTCGCTCAATGCGAACCGACGCACTGGCGAGGCTGTTGTTGAAAACCTCGAAGGCGCCGGAGCAATCCGTCTTCAGGTACGGCAAACGATGAATGTTTTGCCCGGCGCCGCGGAAGGTTACATGTAAGGTCAGGCCGTCTTTGTCCGAACAGCGAAAACTCCAGGCAACTGCTTTGCATCTTCGTTTGCCTCTTGCAGGTTACGGAAGACATGTTGCTGCCCGTTGTGCCAAAGCACAGCTTTGCGGAATGCCACAAAACCGAACGGCATGTCATAAACGAGAGCTTCCACAGCTCGAGGAGTCGCCTCAATTAGGAAAGTAGGCATGGGCCCAAGTCCAAAAGCCGCGATGCCGGTATCCGCAGTTGTGCTCCTTGTACCCCGAATCCTAATGGTTCTCCTTGAAATTCGCGGCCATCCAGTGTGATTCGACCAGGAGAAGGCCGCGTTACGTGTGGCGAACGCGAGAACCCAATCCAGCCCTTGCTGCTGAGAGTTACCCGAAATGTCGAGCAGTAAAACAGATCCCAGGAAAGCTGGTGTCCATCGACTTCCAGTCTTCCGCGGCAAGCATTTTCCTCGATTTCATTTCTCCGGTGCGAAAGTGGAAAGGGCTTTCTCCGCGCCCGCTAAGATCCAGACTGTCGAGGGGAAATCCTTGTATGAACTTTTTTGGAGCACGGTCGCGCGGAAGACGCCATCACCCGACCTTGAACCGGCATCCCGCGGGGTTCCCGGACATCCGTTGCGTCGAAAAATAATGAGCGGATACCGGAACCACCACGCTCCACTTCCATCGGCCATTCCAATACGAAGAAACCAGATTTCGTAGCGGCGGTGAATGAAAGTGAAGAATAGACCTCG
>CAWGQZ010000081.1:0-56893 GCA_963824805.1 uncultured Acidobacteriaceae bacterium
CTCCACCTTCTGCAAGTGCCGGAGATCGAGGTCGTGCTGATCGACCGGCCCGGCCAGCGTTTCCTCGGCGCCGGCGAGGCGAGCCAGGGACCCACGCCAGCCGCCGTCGCCAATGCGATCTATCACGCGACGGGATTGCGTCTGCGCGACCTGCCGCTGCTGCCCGACAAGGTGAAGGCGGGGCTGGCGTAAGGGTTCGCGACGATCCAGCTGAGCGGTCATGAGGTCAAGTCACTTGTTGCGGCCATCCACGCCTTGCTTTTTGTTTTTCCGCGGAAGCGATCGTCGCTGCGTAGAAAGGCGTGGATCCTGCGCGATCTACCTGATATTTCAGCCTGCCAACACGGCGTATGGTGCTGGATTCAATCCCCTCAATCTGAAATGGAATTTTGCCACGCGGGGCGCGACCACGCCCTACTTTGAACTGAGCGGCGGGACCCTGTTCACCAACCACGATGTCCCGGACAAAACCAACACCGTCAACTTTACCACCGCCGCCGCCATCGGTTTCCAGTTTGGAAGACGAAGTCATACCTGGAGCGTTGAGGTACGGTATATGCACATTTCGAATGCCGGGCTGGAAGTTCCCAATCCCGGCCTGAATACGGTGCAGGTGCGACTGGGTTTGGCCAAGATCTGCGGCCGAAAATAATAGTGGTGCGGACAACCTTGTCTGCGGCTCGTTATCGCAGCGCGGGATGCAGTGGCTTGGTGCGGTGAATGAACACTGATAAAATTGCCGCAGACCAGCGAATTTCTGAAGTGGGGCTGTAGCTCAGCTGGGAGAGCGCGTCGTTCGCAACGACGAGGCCACCGGTTCGATCCCGGTCAGCTCCACCAAATCTTTCGATTCCCTTTCTCAAGGGATCGGAATCCCGTAGCGGCTGCAAAATTTTTCCACAATGTTGCGCAGGTGATCGTCTAACCGCGCCAAGGCTGGCACCGCGATGTGGGAAGGTACTCCTCCATAGAAGGCTGCGGCGATTCCACCGGTAATGCAGGCGAGCGTGTCGGAGTCCCCACCCAGCGAAACGGCAAGCCGAATTGCATCTTCGTAGTCCGTCGCATCGAGGAAAGCCATGATGGCTTCCGGGACCGTTCCCTGGCATGACTCATTGAACTTGTAGGTCTCGCGAATGGCTGCTGCGGTACGAGTAAGGTCATAACCCACTTGCTCGTGCACCGCCCGCCGGATTGCATCTTTCGATTCGCCTCGCCGGGCCATGAAGATGGCCATCGTGACCGCAATCGCGCCACGAATTCCTTCAGGATGATTGTGGGTCACCTCAGCACTCGCCTTGGCTTCATGCAGGGCTTGTTCGAGAGTCTCGAACGCGTATGCGACCGGGCTCACGCGCATGGCCGATCCGTTGCCCCAACTGTTGTAAGGCTCGCGAGAGCCGGAGTGCACCCAGTGGTAGAAACCGAGTCCATAGGCGCGATGCGGATAGGCGAGCGTGTACTCGTGGAACTTGTCGACATATCCTGCACGGTTGAGAAGACAATCGGCGACAGCTACCGTGAGGACAGTGTCATCGGTGAAGCGGCTGTCAGAAGCAAACAAAGGGAAGTCGGTAGATTTGGTGGGAAGGAACTCGTACACCGAACCGATGATGTCGCCTGCAATCGCTCCTAACATGGCAATCGCCGTAGTTTAGCGCAGTCAATACCGTTGATTGCTGGTTTCCCCATTCCGCGCAACGTCTATTCCTGCCGCAAGGCGCTCATGGGGTCCACGCGTGCAGCCCGCCTCGCGGGAATGTAGGTCGCTGCGATGGCAACCAGAAAGATGAATAGCGGGACTGCGAAATAAAGTCGCGGTTCATTTACGTGCAGGTCAAAGAATATGGCGCCGAAAATTTTCGGCAGCGGTAGCGCCAGCACAAGTCCTACTCCGGCGCCGATTCCCGCCATCTTGACTCCCTGCGAGAGAATCATCCGCAACACGTCTTGATTCTTTGCGCCCAGCGCCATGCGAATGCCGATTTCGTGAGTTCGTTGTCCGACGGAATACGCGACAAGGCCATAGATTCCGATGGCGGAGAGTATCAACGCGAGTACGGCGAATGTAGCCAGTACGTGCACGAAGAGCGGATTGCCCGCCTTTTGCCGCTCAAGTACCGCCGCCATGCTCATCACGTTCGACAGAGGAAGGTCGGAGTCCACCTGGGCCAGAGTGCTGCGCAGGACAGAGGCGAGCGTATTTGGATCGGAATTTGTGCGAATCAGTACAGAAAAACTCGAAACAGGCTGTTGAAGGAACGGTTCGTAGACGTTGGGCTCTTCGCGAGTCGCTTCGGAATAGGTTTTTACGTTTTCGACTACTCCCACAATTTGTCTCCACTCCGGCGCCGACCCACCCACATCGAGACGAATTTGTTTCCCGAACGGTTCCTGATCGTGCAACAGGCGATGGACAAATTCCCGGTTGACCAGAACCACGGGCGGGGCGGAGGTATTGTCCGTTTCCGTGAAGCTGCGGCCTTGCCACAACCCAATGCCCGCAGCTCGAAAATACTCAGGAGTAACCACATAGTGGAGCGCGGTCGGTGCCTGCTCCGACGATGTGTCGGGTTGATCTTTGATATGGAGAGTTACATCACCGGCGCCGGTCGACGGAAGGTTGGAAGCGGCCGCTGCAGCTTCAACCCCCGGAATGTTCTGCAACCGGGGAATAAGATCGCGCACGAAGCTGACTTGTTGAGGGGCGCCCTCGTATCGCACGTTATCGAGAGAGAGGCTTGCGGTGAGCAGGTGGTCGGGCCGAAACCCCAAATTCTGATGCTCTATGACGAAAAGCTCTCGGAATAGCAATCCGACTCCAACCAGAAGTACCAGAGCAAGGGCGATCTCGCCGGTAACCATCACCGTCCGCAAGCGGCTATGCGAGCGGCCTGCCGAAGCCGTGCGGCTTTCATCTTTCAGATTGGTGGTGATATCGGTCCGCGAAGCATTTAGTGCCGGTACCAGGCCACAAAGCACTGCACAAACCAGCGAGATCCCAGTGGCGAAAAGCGCGACGCTCCAGTCGAGCTTCAAAGGAACGGCGCTGATCGCCTCATTGAAGGTCATTCCGGATGCCACCAGCTGAATACCCCAGTAAGAAAGTAATAATCCCAGGCCTCCACCAAGAAGCGAGATCACCAGACCTTCGGTCAACAATTGCCGGACGATGCGCAACCGTCCTGCTCCGAGAGCTCCGCGAATGGCGAGTTCCTTGCGGCGTCCCACGGCGCGCGCCAATAGCAGGCCAGCCACATTGGCGCAGGCGATCATCAGTACGAATCCAACTGTCGTCATCATCACCGCCAGCCCGCTGCGGATTCCAAAACCGTAGATCAGGAAATCGGGCAGCGTACGCACCATTACCCCCCACCCTTTCTCGCTCTCGGGGAATGCTTCTTCGGCGCGACGCCCCAGCGTGACCATCTCGGCGCGTGCCTGCTCTACTGTTACGCCAGGTTTCAGGCGCGCGAACATGTACAACGAGCGATCTTTGCGGGCAGCCGCGGTGGCGTTTGCCAAGTTCATCGTGAGAGGGATCCATACCTGGGGAGTGAATCCCAGCATCTGGAAACTCGCCGGCATGACTCCGACCACCGTGTAAGGTTCGCGGTTCAAGCGGACGGATTGGCCGACAATTGAGGCATCCGCACCGAAGCGCCGTTCCCAGATCCCATGGCTTAGAACCACCACGTGATCGCGCCCTGCTGCATCTTCTCCAGTGGCAAAAGTGCGTCCCAATTGAGCGGAGACGCCAAGCACGTTGAAATAGTTTGACGACACCGCGGCGCATGATTGTGCCTCCGACTGCCCCAGCGCCAAACTGACGGTGCGATATGGATCGGAAGCGGCCGTTTCTGCGAAAACCTGGGTTGCTTCGCGCCAGGCGAGATAATTCGGAACCGAGAGAGTGCTCGCGTCGGCTTGGAATCCCCGGCCCGGGTCGATGGATGTGACCACAGCTATGGTGTCAGGGTCGCGGCCAGGAGGGCGGCGCAACAAAAACGCGCTCACCATGCTGAACATAGTGGCATTTACCGCAATTCCCAGGGCCAAAGTCACCACCGCGATGGTTGTGAACCCTGGGTTTTTGCGCAACTGCCTCAGTGCATAGCGGACATCTTGGACGAGGTTTCCCATAGCCACCGGCTCCAGTGAACTCAAGCCATGCACAGCAAATGCCCGGCCAAACCGTGTGGCGGCAGTTCACTGCAAACAATAGAGATAGATGGAAAGCGAACTTCGGAAGGAAAATGCCGACGTCCGCCGATGGAATCTGGTGCCCGGGAACGGACATCTCGGTTCTTTGATTGTGGTGCGGCCGATTGAAAGCTATGTGATTGGAAGTTTGACCAGGACTCTGGTTCCGCTGCGGTCAGAAACAATTCGCAAGGTCCCATTGAACTGGCGAACTCGCTCCTCCATACCTCGGACGCCGACGCCTGTTTTGGCAGTCTTCATCTCCTGCTGTTTTCCCGGAGCAATACCCTTGCCGCGGTCACTGATTTCAAACTCGATAAAACCTTCGGAGCGAACCAGGCATATCTTCGCGGACGGACTGCTAGAGTGGCGATGGATGTTGGTCAGACTCTCCTGTATCACGCGAAAAATAACCAGTTCCAATTCTTTGGGAAGCCTGCCCAAGTCTTCGGGCAACTGCAGCTCAACCGGGATTTTGCTCCGTTCGGAAAATCCGTCCAGATACCACCCCAGCGCCGAGCTCAGCCCCACCTCATCGAGCAACGGAGGATGCAGCAAATAGGAAAGGGTACGGATTTCCTTCGAAAGATCATCCGAAAGTTGGTGGCTCTCAGCCGCCAGGGCAACGATCTTTGGGCTCTGGTTCTCGGCAGCCATTCGCAGTGCAGAAAGATTCATTCCCAGCGCCACCAGGGTCTGCCCTGCATGGTCGTGTAATTCGCGGGCCATATGGCGTCGTTCTTGGTCCTGGGTGCGAAGCAGTCGTCCTGTCAGCTCGCGCAGGCTCATCTCCGCACGCTTGCGGTCGTTGACCTCGCTTTCGAGCTCGAAGGTCCGCTCCGCCACTTTCATTTCCAATTCCTCATTCGCTTTATGTAACGCCTCTTGGGCGCTCTTCAGCGGAGTCAGATCAGTCACAAATGCCGCTACTTCGGAATCACCACCTGGGGTTTCGATCACCGAAGCTCCAATAAGAATGGGAACTCGCTCTCCATCTTTCGAGAGGTATGCTTTCTCGTACACCTCGCAACGTCCCGAGGTCCGAAGCTGCTCAACTGCTTTAGCATCTGCGTTCTTATACTCTGGCGGAGTTAAATCGTCCCAGCGTACCTTGCCCGATTTGAGCTCCGCTTCGGAATAGCCCAGCCGGTTCAGGAATGCCGGATTCACATAGTTCAAGACCCCGCTAAGGTCACCGATGACCATGCCAAAAGGATCCGCCTCAGCCAGGCTCCGAAACCGTTTTGCGGCGCGCGCGATTTCCAGCTGATGAACTTCGCTTTGTAAGAGAGCCGCCAGTCGTACCCCAACCAGCTCGAAGAAGGTTTTGTAGCTGCCATCGAAGGGCAGGCACGGGCTGACGCCACAAACCAATACAGCTTGGACCGACGACGATGGCATGCGGAGAGGCAAAACGTAGGCGCGCTTGACTGGTTCGGGCCAAGGTCGGCACACGATGTCCCCGAAACGCTTCTGTAAATCCTCGAGTAAAACCGCCGTTTGCGTGCTTGCCACATCCGCCAAAGGCCAGTGCTCCGAATTGGCCACCGCATTCTCGCAAGCCGTGCTACCAGCCTGCACGATCTCCCCTTGGGTCAGTAGGTACAAAGTGGCGAAGGGAATGTCAGCTGGGTCACTACCCAGCTTGCTTGTAATGTGTCTCGCAAAAGGAAGAAGAGGCTGAAACTCTGTAGTCGGATCCTGATCGAGTGGATCCACTCCGATGCCCAGCAAGGTGCGCAGCCGTCGCTCGCTTAACACCTGTTCCGTGGTTTCGCTGCACACCACAAGCGTCCCCTGGATGGCACCGTCTTCGTCCCTGACCGGACTATAACTGTAGGTCCAATACACCTCTTCCAATTTTCCGTTGCGGTTGATAGGGACCAGTTGGTTTAGGTTCCAAGTCGACTCACCGCGTTCCATTACGGCTTCGATCTGCGGTCCGATGATGGGCCATATTTCGGGCCAGCATTCCAGACCGCGCTGGCCGACCGCGGCAGGATGCTTGTCGTCGCGAATGGATGGCCGGTATCCGTCGTTGTAGAACTGGATGAGATCGGGCCCCCACCACAGGAACATCGGGTGCCTGGAAGCGAGCAGCATGTTGACGGTGGTCAGCAAGGTGTTCGACCAGGTATCCGACCGGTCCCAACGCGCTCTTGCTCCAATCGAACCCTCGAATCAGGCCAGCCATTTCCCCAGAACCAATAATTCGCGAGACCACCCCTGTACCTTTGGAAGGCTTCTTGCGACGCTTACGTTGGGGAATATGGGAGGAAGTTGGCATCCGGGCAACAAACAATTGTAAACCGAGATGCCCAACGTTTTGGTTCGGGATGCGACGATGCCGTCCACTAGAATCGAGGAGCAATGAAAGAAACCTGGAGATGGTTTGGGCCCGACGATCCAGTCCCATTGGATCAAGTGAAGCAGGCCGGAGCTACCGGAATCGTTACTGCTTTGCATCACCTATACCGCGGGCAGGCCTGGCCGCTTGAGGAAGTACTAGAGCGAAAGAATGAAATCGAGGCTTCCGGGTTGGTCTGGTCCGTAGTGGAAAGCATACCGATCCACAACTCGATCAAACTCCGATCTGGACCATACCAGCAGTTCATCGACAACTGGAAAGAGACGCTTGCTGCCCTCGCCAAAGCCGGAATAAAGACCGTTTGCTACAACTTCATGCCGGTGGTGGACTGGACCCGTACCAATTTGCGATGGCCCTTGCCCAGCGCGGGATATGCGCTACGCTTCGATGCTATCGATTTTGCAGCTTATGATTTGTTCATACTCGAGCGGCCGGCGGCGGAAGCAGACTATAGCGCCGCGCGGAGGGCGGAAGCCCATTCCCGGTTTGAAAGGATGACGGATGACTTCCGCAACCAGCTGGAGCAGACCATCATTGCGGGACTGCCGGGCGCGGAGGCCATAAACACGCACGAAACCATGCGCGGCTTGTTGAAAGAATATTCCGGTATGGGCCCCCCCGACCTTCGCGCCAACTTGATCACGTTTTTGAAAGAAGTGGTTCCGGTGGCAGAAGAGAATGGGATACAACTGGCCATCCATCCGGACGATCCACCGTGGTCTCTATTTGGTTTGCCCAGGGTCGTCTCGACTGCCGAGGACGCCAGAGCAATTCTCGGGGGCTGCAATACCCAGGCGAACGGTCTTACGTTCTGCGTCGGATCCTATGGCGCCAGAGCAGATAACAACCTACTCGCAATGGTCGAAGAATTCGCCGCACGAATTCACTTTGTCCACCTACGTCAGGTACGAAGAGAGGCAGATGGCTCGTTTCACGAAGCCGAACACCTAGCGGGTAGCTCCGACATGGTTGGCGTGGTTCTTAGGGTGTTAAAGGAAGAAAGACGCAGACGAAATACCGGGCGCCCCGACCATGAAATCCCGATGCGTCCTGATCACGGTCAGCTGTTGGCGGATGATATTCACAAGAATTCTTACCCAGGCTATTCGCTCATAGGCAGGCTGAAGGGCTTGGCGGAATTGCGCGGAGTCATCCGCGGCCTGAAATACGTGGTTCCCGAACTGGCGAATTGAGGGATGACGTAGGGGGGCTCCTGCCCGCCGGGCAGCGGCAAACTATTAAAAAGGAACCGATGGGTGATGCACTCCAGGCGGTGCAAGAGTGCGCACCCCACATCGAGTCCCCAAAAAGATTAAAATGTTCGAGAGAGTCAGACTCTCCGGCCCACACTCTGTTCTCTAGGAGTCTCACATGAAACGCCGGGATTTTCTCAAGACCGCCGCTGCTACGGCAGTGATCTCGTCCTTCGCTGACAAATTGACCTATGCCGCAGAGGGTTCTATCCCCTACCGCACCCTGGGCCATACCGGAGAGAAGGTCTCGCTGGTTGGCATTGGCGGCTACCATCTCGGCGTGCCATCGGAGGAGGAGGCGATCAGCATTGTGCGCACCGCGCTCGACGCGGGCGTTAATTTCCTCGATAACTGCTGGGATTACAACGATGGCAACAGCGAAATCCGTATGGGGAAGGCTTTACGCGATGGGTACCGAAAAAAAGCCTTCCTGATGACCAAGATTGACGGCCAGACGAAAATCGCCGCCAGCAAGCAAATTGACGAGTCCTTGAGCCGTCTGCAAACCGATCACATCGACTTGCTGCAATTTCATGAGGTCATTCGCGAGACCGATCCTGACCGCATCTTTGGACCTGGTGGAAGTGTCGAAGCTCTGGTGGAAGCAAAGAAGCAGGGCAAGATTCGCTACATTGGATTTACCGGGCACAAAAACCCCGACATCCATCTGAAAATGCTCCACACCGCGTTCAACCACAAGTTCACCTTCGACTCGGTCCAGATGCCACTCAATGTGATGGATGCACACTTCAGCAGTTTCCAGCAAAAAGTTCTGCCAGTTCTGGTCGAACACAAAATCGGTGTGCTGGGGATGAAGCCAATGGGCAGTGGCATCATTTTGAAAAGCAAGGTCGTAACTCCGGTGGAGTGCCTGCACTATGCCATGAGTTTGCCGACCAGCGTGGTAATCACCGGATGCGACTCGGTAAAGGTCTTGCAGCAGGCCCTCGATGCGGCCCGGTCGTTCAAAGCGCTAGATAAAGGCGAAGTAGCGCAGCTTCTGGCCAAGACCGCACCGGTTGCGGCTAAGGGGGAGTTCGAGTTATACAAGACATCAAACAACTTTGACGGAACCGCCCACAACCCGCAATGGTTGGGCTAACCAAAGAGATGAAGTACACATGGGATGAGCTCGAAAAGCATCTCGGTGAGCTGATGACGGCTGCCTGCTCTCACGAAACGGTCGTCATAGTTCGGGCGGGGAAGCCCGTCGCCAAACTGGTTCACCGTGGCCCGGGATTCAAGCAGCGTACGCCCGGCCGTCTGGGAGGGACCATTTCCTACAAGAGAACAACTCCTATCCGCAGTCGTGAACTGGCGGATCTCGGATTCGAAGAATAGCGGCTTTAACCTGAACCAAGCTTGACCACGAAAGTCCCAGATTGCTCACAGTGACTCTTCCTACTGTGTGAAATTCCTGCCTGTGGTTAAAGATTAGCCGGGAAGCGCTGCGGCCTCTACGCCCGTTCACTGCAGATATTCGCCAATCGCTGCTAATCCCAGCGGTTACTTTCACTTACATTGACCTAGACTCCTGATTTCCGGTAACTTTATAGTCATATCCATAGTGGAGAAATGTCTCTCGATGGGAGTGAATGGTGGCCAATAGCGACGGCAAAACGCTGCTTTTACTGAAACCCCGTGGGTTCTGCGCGGGAGTGGTGCGGGCTATTGATATTGTCCGCATAGCCCTCGAAGCCTTTGGGCCGCCCATCTATGTCCGCAAAGAAATTGTTCACAATCGCTTCGTGGTGGAAGAGTTGCAAAGCAAGGGAGCCATCTTCGTCGACAGCGTGGACGAAGTCCCGCCGGGCGAGCGCGTCATATATAGCGCGCACGGCGTGTCGCCGGAGGTTCGCGAGGCCAGCGCGGCCCGCAATTTGCGCGTGATTGACGCGACCTGCCCATTGGTCACCAAAGTTCACGTAGAAGCGGTTAAGTTTGCCAAGGAGGGCTATTCGCTGATCCTGATCGGCCACCGTGATCACGATGAAGTAATTGGAACCCTGGGAGAAGCGCCGGTGGTGACCCAGGTCGTGGGTTCGCCCGAGGAAGTCGCATCACTGTCGGTTCCCGACCCCAATCGCGTAGCCTACCTGACCCAAACCACCTTAAGTCTGGATGAGACTAAAGACATCATTGCCGCTCTTAGGGTGAAATATCCCAACATTACCGGTCCGGCTGCGCAAGACATCTGCTATGCAACGGAAAACAGACAGGTTGCGGTTAAGCATGTGGCGGCCGAAGCCGATCTGGTACTTGTGGTTGGTTCCGACAACAGCTCTAATTCCAACAGATTAGTCGAAGTTGCGAGGAATTTGGGCACCGAGTCGCATCTAATCGATAACTTCCGCAATATCAGGCCGGAATGGCTTGAAGGCGTGAAGACTATTGCGCTAACAGCAGGGGCATCGGCCCCCGAGCATCTGGTGGAAGAAGTAGTGAAATTTCTGAGCTCCAAGGGTTTCAACAATATTCAGGAATTGGAAGTGATGCCCGAGAACGTGCGCTTCGGACTGCCGCCGGAGATTGTACAAGCAATCGCGGCTGCTCCCAGCAGTGTTAGCGCGGATTGACGGCTCGTATGGAAGATGGACCAGCCCAATTGCCACCTTCTGCGAATCCGCAGTTGCGCTTTGGCAAGATTGATGACTTAGCCAGCCGAGTCGCGGCTGCAGTGGACGGCGCACGCCGCCGCTTGTTCTCTCAACAACACGAAGAGGGTTACTGGTCCGGTGAGCTCGAAGCCGATACCACGCTCGAGTCTGACTACATCCTTCTGCACACGCTCCTTGGGACCGGCAACCAGGAGCGCTTCCAGAAGTGCTGCAACTACATCATCCGCCACCAGAACGAGGACGGAGGATGGCCTATCTACGAGGGCGGTCCATCAAATATCAGTGCTTCCGTAAAAGCCTATTTCGGACTCAAGCTCACCGGGTATAGCCCGGATCATCCAGTTCTCGCCAAGGCGCGAACCAAGATTCTTGAAATGGGTGGAGTGACCGGGGTCAACACCTTCACCAAAATTTATTTGTGCTTCCTTGGACAATACGATTATGACGCGGTTCCTGCCATCCCGCCGGAAATCGTGCTGTTCCCTAAGTGGTTCTGGTTCAACATCTACGAGATTTCGTCGTGGTCTCGCGCCATCCTGGTACCGCTGTCGATCTGCTACGCCAGGAAGCCGTTCAAGAAAATTCCTGATGATATGGGCGTGCAGGAACTATACGTCGGCGGGCGCGACACCGCCTCCCTGCGCCTACCTTGGGACAAGAATCTGTTCTCGTGGCGGAATTTCTTCCTGGTTCTTGATCGGGTAACCCACTGGTTCGAAGCAGTCCACATACGACCATTACGATCGATGGCCCTCAAGAGTGCCAAGAAATGGATGTTGGAGCGCTTCGAGATGAGCGATGGTTTGGGTGCGATCTATCCATCGATGTTGAATGCGATTATCGCGCTGCGCTGCCTGGGATATTCGGTAGATGATCCGCAATTGATTCGAGCAATGGACGAGTTTGAAAAGCTGGGAATTGAAGAAGAAGACACTTTCCGCATGCAGCCCGCCAAGTCGCCGGTGTGGGACACGGCGTACGCGTTGTTTGCTTTGGGCGAAACAGGAGTTTCTTCGAAAGATCCGCGCATGGTGAAGTGTGCTGACTGGATTCTGCAGAAGCAGGTTCGAACGGTCGGCGATTGGAAGGTCAAAAACCCACAGGGACAGCCAGGTGGATGGTATTTCGAGTTCAACAACGAGTTTTATCCCGATGTCGATGACAGCGCGATGGTTTGTCTCGCGTTAAGCCAGGTGGAACATCCCAACGGTCGCTATCAGCGTGAGTCGGTGCAGCGTGCCATCGACTGGATTCTTTCCATGCAATGCCGCAACGGTGGCTGGGCGTCGTTCGACAAGAACAACACCCGTATGGTCTTCCAATATGTCCCGTTCGCAGACCATAACGCCATGCTCGATCCGCCGACGGTCGACATTACTGGGCGCATCCTGGAGATGTTGGCAACCTATGGCTACACCAAAGATCATCCTGCGATTAAAAAGGCGCTGAAGTTTATTCGCGGCGAACAGGAACCGGATGGTTCCTGGTTTGGACGTTGGGGCGTCAACTACATTTACGGAACCATGCAAGTTCTCCGGGGATTGCAGGCAATGGGGGTCGATCATCACGAGCCCTATGTTCAATCGGGCGCGGAATGGTTGCGGATGTTTCAGAATCCCGACGGAGGCTGGGGAGAAACTTGCGGCTCCTATGACGACCCCAACATCAAAGGATTGGGGCCAAGTACGCCTTCGCAGACAGCTTGGGCGATTATGGGTTTGTTGGCGGCGAATGATACGCGTAGCGATTCAGTGGCGCGTGGAGTCGCTTATTTGTTGCGGACGCAAAAGCGAGATGGGTCGTGGGATGAGCCTTCGTACACGGGAACTGGTTTCCCGCGAGTGTTTTACCTGGCTTATCACATGTATCGCGATTACTTCCCGCTGATCGCTTTGACCGAGTATGGCAACGTGATGGCGGAAATCGCGGACGAGGCAGCAAGCCGAAAGAAAATTGGTTAGAAATCCGAGGGTGCCCCATTCTAAATCGCGTGCTTTGCGATCTGGGGTGGGGATTTATCGTTCGAATTCAAATTCCCCCGCTCAGGCGCAGCTTGGACGGGTCACCCTCTTAGCGAAAGGGCTACATGGCGGTTCCAATTTCACAGATGTGGACGGTGGCATCTTACGTCCTCAAGCAGAAGCTTAAAGGGCGCAAGCAGTATCCGCTGGTACTGATGCTGGAGCCATTGTTCCGTTGCAACCTCGCATGTGCCGGCTGCGGCAAGATCCAATATCCTGCCCATGTCTTGAAGTCTCAGCTCACGCCTGAGGAATGCTTCCGCGCCGTGGACGAATGCGGTGCACCGACCGTGTCGATCCCCGGTGGAGAGCCCTTGCTGCACCCGCAAATCGGCGAAATTGTTGAGGGACTGGTTGCACGTAAGAAATATATTTACCTGTGCACGAATGCGCTGCTGTTGAAAGAGAAAATCCACTTGTTCAAGCCGAGCAAGTATTTGACCTTCTCCGTTCACATGGACGGGCAGCGCGAACACCACGATTTTTCAGTTTGCATGGAAGGCGGCTACGATTTAGCGCTGGAAGGAATTAAGGAAGCTCTGGCCAAGGGTTTCCGAGTCACTACCAACACTACTTTGTTTGACGGTGCTGACCCCAACAGTGTGCGCAACTTCTTCGATGAGATGATGGAAGTTGGGGTCGAGGGCATGATGCTTTCTCCGGGATACTCGTACGATAAAGCGCCTGATCAGAGCCACTTCTTGGGCCGCGCCCGGACCCGGCGCCTGTTCCGGTCGATCCTCTCGAACCGAAAACCGAGCTGGAAGTTCAACATGTCGCCGCTGTTCCTCGAATTCCTCATGGGCAAACGCGATTACGCCTGCACACCCTGGGGTATGCCGACTTTTAACGTCTTTGGGTGGCAGAAGCCCTGCTATCTCCTGCAGGACGGCTATGCCGACACCTTCCAGGAATTGCTCGACACGACGGACTGGGCCAACTACGGCACGGAGTCGGGAAATCCCAAGTGTGCGAATTGCATGGTGCACAGCGGGTACGAGGCTTCTTCGGTGAATCACATTTTCAGTTCGCTGAGCGGAGTCTGGGGCGCTGCCAAGGCTACCTTCTTCAGCCGTTACGAAGATCCTGCAGCGTTGCGTTTACTCGATGAGCCTGCACGTCCAGTGCACAGCTACAACCCTCTGATACAGATCGGAGCAGCGGAGGCCGAGGAGACGCGGGTTTGAGCGGGCGCGAATCTGGGCACGGCGCCGCCGATCCTGACTCACTGGAAGTCGTCGACGGTTTCAAACATCAGCAACTCGAAGGCTGGGTGCCGGAACTGGCCACGCCTGACGAACTCAAAGCCGCTCTCGAACAGGCGTTCGACTACCGCGGCGATGTTCTGATTACCCGCAAAAACGGCAACAAGATCGAAGGCTACATTTTTGATCGCCGTACGGGACCGACACTCGACGAGAGCCTCGTGCGCCTTATGCCGAAAGATGGGTCTCCGAAGACTGCCATTCCTTACTCTGACATCGCTGCCTTGGCATTCACTGGCCGTGACATGGCGGCCGGGAAAAGCTGGGAAAACTGGGTGCGGAAGTACTGGGAAAAAAAAGCTGCGGGCGACGAAAATATCGCCTTGCATCCGGAGGAGTTGGAGTGACTTCCTTTTCCATTCCTAGCCCGCAGCACTTCGCCATTGGCTTCTAGTTTCTTTCTTTCTAATGCTGGCCTTTGTCACTGGCGCTACCGGTTTTGTTGGCAGTCACGTTGCGCGGGTATTGGTCGAGTTGGGCGCAGACTTGAGGCTGCTTACTCGCGCCGGCAGTGATCTCCGCAATATCGCTGAGCTGAAGGGCGAGCGGGTGGTTGGCGATCTTCGTGACCCAGCTTCCTTCGAAAAGGCGCTCAGCGGATGCGATGCGGTTTTCCACGTCGCCGCTGACTACCGGTTGTGGGTTAGGGACCCGGAGCAGATGTACCGTGCCAATGTCGAGGGTACTCGGGGTCTGCTGGAAGCCGCCCGAAAGCATGCGGTGCGGCGGATGGTCTACACCTCGAGCGTGGCAACCATGGGATTCACCTCTGACGGGCAATCCGCAGACGAGGATTCTCCGGTTTCGCTGGAGAACATGATTGGCCACTACAAACGATCGAAGTATATGGCCGAGCAGGTGGCGCTCACGTCCGGCATGGATGTCGTAGTCGTCAATCCAACCACGCCGGTCGGAGAGCGAGACATCAAACCCACCCCTACCGGGCGTATTGTCGTCGATTTCCTTAAAAAGAAGTTTCCTGCCTATGTGGACACCGGATTGAACCTGGTCGACGTGGATGTGTGCGCCCGAGGGCACATCTCTGCATTCGAAAAAGGAAAAAGGGGTGACCGTTACATTCTCGGAGGCGAAAATCTCACATTGAAGCAAATTCTCGACAAACTCGGCGGCCATCACCGGATTGCCCTCTCCCAAAATCAGGGTGCCTTACGTGGTGGCATTAGCTACTGGCGTAGTGGATGAGTTATTTACAGGCCATATCCGAAAGCGCGAACCACGCGCCACCATTGACGCCGTGCGCATGGGACGCAAGAAGATGTTCGTGACCTCCGCCAAGGCGGAGCGGGAGTTGGGTTGGAATACGGTCCCTGTGGACGGCGCCTTGCGGCGGGCCGTGGAATGGTTTCAGGCGAACGGATATGCCTAGGCCCGATGGGAAGACTGCCATCGTCGCAGCTTTGCATCGCGAAGTGTCGGGACTCATCAAAGATTGGCAGTCAGTTCGCCGACAGTATGAAGGCCGAGACTTCAGGTTCTTTGAAAGTGACCGTCTGGTGTTGGTTTGCGGCGGCATCGGAGCCGAAGCCGCCAGGCGTGCTACCGAGGCAATTATCGCTTTGTATCAACCTGGACTGATTGTTTCGACGGGTTTCGCGGGGGCTTTGGTGGCCGGCTTGAAAGTCGGCGATTTATTAACGCCTGGCTGCGTTATAGACGCGAGAGACGGAAGCCGGCATGAGACGGGGTTGGGCGAGGGCGCATTGTTGACCATCCAAGAGGTTGCCGGTGCTGACCGGAAAACGAAGCTGGCGAAAGCCTACGGAGCGCTGGCCGTCGATATGGAAGCAGCTGCGGTGGCCAGGGGTGCGGAGACGCACAACGTCCAGTTTCTGGCGGTGAAAGCAATCTCCGACCAACTGGATTTCGCGATGCCACGGGTCGACCGCTTTGTGAACAGCGAGGGTCAATTCAAGACCGCAAGATTCTCCGCCTACGTGGCACTGCGGCCATGGCTGTGGAAATCGGTAATTCAGTTAGGCCGAAACAGTTCGGTAGCCTCCCGGGTTTTACGTAACACCTTGTCACAGGAGTCGATTTTGGGAATGACAGCATCCAAGCGAGGTAATTCCTAACTTCATGGCAACAATCGAACAGGCAGCGGCGCGTCAGGAACCGCGCAAAATCCCGGCCACCATGATGGCCGCCGTATACCGGGGGATGAACGATGTCCGCCTGGAGACGGTTCCCGTTCCTGAGATCGGCCCTGGCGAGTTATTGCTACGGGTTCACAGCTGCGGCATTTGTGGCACCGACCTCAAGAAAATTGCCACCGGCTCGCACTCTGCGCCGCGCATCTTCGGTCACGAGACCTCGGGGGTTGTGGCTGGCATCGGCTCGAGGGTCAGTCAATTTGAGCTGGGTGACCGGGTGGTTGTATTTCACCACCTTCCTTGCGGGAATTGCTTCTATTGCCATCACAAGACCTTCGCCCAGTGTGACACCTACAAGAAAGTGGGTTGCACGGCCGGGTTTGAGCCTTCCGGTGGCGGTTTTGCTGAGTACGTACGGGTCATGGACTGGATTGTCCAACAAGGTACCGTCCGGATCGCACCGGGGGTCTCTTTTGAACAGGCCTGTTTTGTGGAGCCTGTGAATACCTGCCTGAAGGGCATCGAGACCCTCAAATTGCAGCCCGGGGAAACGGTTTTGGTGATCGGACAGGGTCCTATCGGCATGATTCTTGGGGTTTTAGCCAAACGGACGGGGGCTACCGTAGTCACTACCGATTTGTATGCCGGGAGGCTTACAATAAGTAAACAGCTTGGATTGGTACAAACGATTGACGCTTCGCGCACCGACCCTGTGATAGCAGTGCGGGAGCTGACCGAAGGCCGTGGAGCCGACGCTGCCATTTTGGCAGTCGGGGGCAACGGTCTGATCCGGTCTGCCATGGATGCGGTGCGTCCCGGTGGCCGGGTACTACTGTTTGCGCAAACCGTGCGCGGGGAATCCACGATAGACCCGGCCGCAGTCTGCGTAGACGAGAAAACGCTATTGGGTTCGTACAGCGCTTCGGTAGAGCTTCAGGAACAGTCGGTCCGTTTTGTGATGGACCAGGAGATGGATTTGGCCAGCATTGATCAGCCATCGGTTTCCGCTTTCCCGCAGCATTGAAGCGTTGCACCTGGCTGCTCATCCTCAACCCGACTCGATGAAAATCGTGATCCAACCGGGCAGCTCGTGGGAAGGAAGTTAGAACGTGAACGGAAAGATGACGGCCGCTGTCCTCTACGGTAAAGAGGACGTAAAGATCGAGAAAGTACCCATTCCAAGAGTTGAGGATGGGGAAGTGTTGGTAAAGGTGCAAGTCGCCTTGACCTGCGGAACCGATCTCAAGGTCTACCAGCGGGGTTATCACGCGCGTATGATCGTGCCTCCGGCCTTGTTCGGACACGAACTGGCGGGCGTGATCGAAGAAGTCGGGCCCGGCGTTCGTGCGTTTAAGAGGGGAATGCGCGTGGTGGCGCTGAATTCCGCGCCCTGTCAAACCTGCTTCTACTGTTCCAAGCATCAGGAAAACCTCTGCGAAGACCTGCTGTTTAACAATGGCGCCTATGCGGAGTACATCCGCATTCCCAGGCGTATCGTTGAACTGAACATGCTCGCTATTCCGGAAAATGTCAGCTACGAAGAAGCCGCCATGGTCGAGCCTCTGGCCTGCGTTTTGCGCGGATTGCATGAAACCAAGGTCGAAATTGGCGACACCGTTACGGTAATTGGCGGCGGCCCCATCGGACTCATGTTCGTGCAGGTAGCTAACGCCATCGGCTGTAACGTCATTTCCGTCGTTAAGCGGGATTCCCAAGTCGCGGCCGCGAAACACATGGGTGCACACGAAGTGGTGCAAATCAGCAAAGTGACCGACCCAGTCGAAGCGGTTCGAGCGCTGTCTTCGGGAAAACGGGGCAGCGATGTTGCCATCGAAGCGGTAGGCCGTCCCCAGGCCTGGGAGTGGGCCATCGACATGGTGCGCAAAGGGGGCACCGTGAATCTCTTCGGCGGCTGCGCCAGCGGAACGAAGGTCCAGTTGGACACCAATCGTCTGCACTATTCAGAAATCACTCTGAAGGCGACGTTTCACCACACCCCGGAGACGGTGCGAAAGGCGTTCAGCCTTATCGCAGAAAAGAAGATCCGTTCCACTGACTACATAACCGGCGAAGCACCGCTATCGCGGTTGCAGCAAGTCTTGCGCCATATGTTGAACCGCAACGGCGATATCAAGACCGCAATCATCCCGGGGCATTAGAAGCCGAAGCAAGCTACGGCTCTACCGTCGAAAATTTTAGCCATGTCATCGATTGCCAGCAATTCGCGCTCGGCGGGAACTGCCACATCTCGCAGCAGACTGGAGCAGCCTTCCTCCGGAATACGCCATCCCCAGCGAAGTTCCTTCGCTCGCGCAAGCGCGCGCCTACTGCTGGAGGCTGGCGCATAGCCATTACGAAAATTTCTCGGTTGCGACCTGGTTCCTACCGAAGCGCCTGAGGCAGCATTTCTGCAATGTGTACGCCTATTGCCGCATTTCGGATGACTTGGGGGATGAGGTGGGTGATCCGGCGACTTCCTTGCGCCTGCTGGAGGAATGGCAAACGGAACTGAACGCCTGCTATGCGGGGAACCCGCGGCATCCGGTGTTTGTGGCGCTAGCGGAAACCGTGACAGTGTTTGATATTCCCCAGACGCCTTTTGCGGATCTGCTGACTGCGTTCCGGCAAGATCAAACGGTTACGCGCTTTCCGACGTTCAAGGAAGTGGTCCGATATTGCCACTATTCCGCCAATCCCGTGGGACATTTGGTTCTCTACATGTGCGGATATCGCGATGCCGAGCGGCAGGAACTATCTGACTTTACCTGCACGGCGTTGCAACTGGCCAACTTCTGGCAAGATGTCACCGTTGATTTCGCCAAAGGCCGCATTTATCTTCCGCTGGAGGATCTGAGCTGCTACGGCGTCAGTGAAGACGACATCGCGACAGCGCGGAATACGTCAGCGTTCTGCGAAATGATGAAATTTGAAGTCCAGCGGGTGCGCGAGTGGTTTGAGCGCGGTCTGCCGCTGGTCGGCAGGGTCGATCGTGAGCTTGCCCTAGATTTGGAACTCTTCAGCCGAGGCGGACAGGAAATTCTTAATGCCATTGAGCGCCAGCGATTTGCTGTGCTTGGGAACCGTCCGTCGATTTCGAAACCGCGCAAGCTGGCGCTGGTGGCCCGGGCAGCTCTGGGGAAACTACTATGAGCAGCGTGGCGCAACGAATGTCACCGCCGTTTTCTCCGACCGAATCGCAAATCAAAGTTGCCTATTCGGTTTGCCGGGGAATCACCCGCTCGGCAGCGCGCAATTTCTATTACGCCTTCATGGTCCTGCCCAAGGCCAAGCGCCAGGCGTTGTCGGCTATTTACGCCTTCATGCGCCGTTGTGACGATATTGCCGACGACGAGAGCCTTCCGGTTGCCGAGCGCAGGCGATTGCTCGGGGCGTGGCTGGATGCGGTCCATCGCGCGCAAGCAGGCCATGCAACCGACGACCCTGTATTGTTGGCCCTGACCGCCGCCCAAAGGCGATTCTACATTCCCGATGTTCTGCTCGATCAGTTGGCCCATGGAACGGCGATGGATCTGGAGGACGATGGCACCCTGATTGGATCGCCGGAACGGGAGGAAAAGGCCCTTCGCTATCGCACTTTCGACGATCTGTATCTCTATTGCTACCGGGTAGCCTCGGTGGTCGGATTGGTTTGCATCCGCGTCTTTGGATATCAGAATCCGGAGGCTGAACCACTCGCCGAAAAGTTAGGTCAAGCGTTTCAACTTACCAACATTATTCGAGATGTTAAGGAAGACGCGGCTGCCGGGCGAATCTACTTGCCGGAAGAGGATTTTGGCCGCTTCGGTATTTCGCCATACGAGCTTTACTCACCGCCGAATCCGGCACGCTTCGCGCCTCTGTTGCAAATGGAAGCCAACCGGGCCCGCGAATTCTACCGCGCTGCCGATGAGTTGATTCCGCTTATCGACGAGGACAGCCAGCCGGCGCTGTGGGCGCTGGTTGCGATCTACCGTAGGCTGTTGGAAAAGATTGCCAGCCGTAACTACGACGTTTTCCACGGCAGAATTAGTCTCAGCACGCGAGAGAAAATGGCAATTTTGGGGAAGGGAATACTTAAGCGTCTGGCATGACCAAACCGTGGACACAGACTCCCAAAGTGGCGGTAGTCGGGGGCGGGTTGGCGGGCTTGGCCGCAGCTTGTGCCCTTGCCGATTCCGGCCTGCAAGTCACATTGTTTGAACGGCGACCATACCTTGGAGGCCGCGCATCCTCTTATCAGCACCCGGGAACCGGAGAGATTGTCGACAACTGCCAGCATGTTCTGCTGGGCTGCTGCACCAACCTGATTCAGTTTTATCAGCGTCTGGGCGTTGAGGAAAAAATCCGCTGGTTCGATGAGATGACATTTCTTGAACCGGGTGGACGGGCTTCGGTTATTGGTCCATCTTCGTGGCCTGCGCCATTGCACACCGCGCCTGCATTCCTGAAAGCTGCTTGCCTGGGGTTGCAGGACAAGCTTGCCATCGCAGCGGCCATGGCAGCTTTGGCACCGATGACCCCGAAAGATACGGGCGAATCTTTCCTGACGTGGCTGAAGCGCCATGGCCAGACCGATCGCGCCATTGAACGCTTCTGGAAAACCGTGCTGGTGAGCGCGCTTAACGAGGATATCGAGCGGCTGTCGGTTCCGTATGCGGCGCAGGTCATGCGGGAGTCTTTCTTAAAATCATCGAACGCCGGGCGAATGGGAATTCCCACCGTGCCTCTCACCGATCTTTACCATTCCGCGGCAGAGTATGTGAGAGTGCGCGGTGGCGATGTGCGCTTCCGAGCTTCCGTCGAATCGTTCCGCGCCGAGTTTGCCGGGGTCGATCTGCGGCTGGCGGACGGCGATCAACGTTTTGATTTCATTGTTTTTGCCGTTCCGTTCGACGTGCTCTCGCAGATCCTTCCCAAGACCACGGCCGCCGATCCCCTCCGTCAGGCATTGTCGCAGTTTCGGACCTCTCCGATCACCGGCGTTCACCTCTGGTTTGACCGGCAGATTACCGATCTTGACCATGCCGTGCTGCTTGATCGCACCATCCAGTGGATGTTTCACAAATCGCAGCTGTTGGCCGGCAAGGGATCGGCCAATGGCAGCTATGTTGAGTTAGTGGTGAGCTCCTCCAATACGCTGGTGGAGAAATCACGCAGTGAAATTATCGACCTCGCGGTCGACGAACTGCGTGAGTTTTTTCCAGCGGCACGTGAGGCAAAACTGGTGAAGTCGACAGTGATCAAAGAAGTGCACGCGACTTATTCGCCGCGGCCTGGCGTCGACCACTATCGCCCAGCCTCCGAAACTGTCTGGCCGCGAGTTTTTCTCGCCGGCGACTGGACCGCGACTGGCTGGCCCGCCACCATGGAGGGTGCCGTGCGCAGCGGATACGCAGCCGCGCAGCGCGTAGCTTGGGTCGCGGGGGCGCGCGATACATCATTCCTGGTGCCTGACCTTCCAGCCTCAGGATTCATGCGGCTTTTCGGGTAGTCCCAAAAAAAGCAGAGCAGTCATCACAGAGAGCCGATGTTCGCAGAGAAACGCAAAAGGATGCCGGAATCCCTCTGTGAAACTCTGCGCCCTCCGTGATAAACGTTCTTCTGATCCTTCCTTCTTTCCAACTCTAAAAATCCGTCTGTTATTCTGTTTTTCAACGGAGGAAATGTTGCCGGAGGCGCCTGAAAAATATCGAGTGGGACTGGTGCAGATGTCGGCTACGGGCGATCCCGAGCACAATTTGCAGCATGCCATGGAGTGGGTTCGCAAAGCGGCCGCGCAAGGAGCGCAAATCGTCTGCCTGCCCGAACTTTTTCAGACGCAGTATTTCTGCCAGCGCGAGGACGCGGCATTATTTGATCTGGCGGAATCCATTCCCGGACCAACCACCGCCAAACTATCGGACCTGGCAAAGCAGTTAAACATCGTGCTGGTGGCATCTTTGTTTGAGAAACGAGCTCGCGGCGTCTATCACAACACTGCGGTGATGTTCGACAAGGACGGCACGCTGCTCGGCCTGTATCGCAAGATGCACATCCCGGACGATCCCCTTTATTACGAAAAGTTTTACTTCACCCCTGGGGATCTTGGATTCAAAGCCTTCGACACTGGCGTTGGACGCGTAGGCACGTTGGTATGCTGGGACCAGTGGTACCCGGAAGGTGCGCGGCTGACTGCACTGCAAGGCGCAAATCTCATTTTCTATCCCACGGCGATCGGCTGGCATCCTGCGGAGAAGGCTGAGTTCGGTGTGGCCCAGCATGACGCCTGGAAGACGATTCAGCGGGCACATGCGATTGCTAACGGAGTCTACGTCGCGGTAGTCAACCGCGTTGGCAAGGAAAACGGGGACATTCGAGGTAACGCTGCACCCGGCGCGGGACTCGAGTTCTGGGGTGGATCATTCCTATGCGATTCGTTCGGCCGGGTACTAGCCGAGGCCTCACACGACCGCGAAGAAATCCTTATCGGCGAAATCGACCTCAAAGCGCTCGAAAATACCCGCCGCAACTGGCCTTTCCTTCGAGACCGCCGTATTGATAGCTACGGCAGCATCACCAAACGTCTGATCGACTAAACATGATGAAATCTGCTGCCGGAAAATACCGCATGCCTGCGGAGTGGGAACCCCACGCCGCCACTTGGCTGGCCTGGCCGCACTTCGCCGGAGACTGGCCGGGAAAGTTTGAGCCCATTCCCTGGGTATATGCGGAAATTATTCGCCATCTTGCCTGTCACGAACGTGTCGACCTAGTGGTGAACGACGCCTCCGCAGAGAAAAAGGCTCGCAGGATATTGAAGAGGGCCAACGCGCTCAGCGACCACGTCCACTTCCACCATTGGCGAACCAATCGTGTGTGGCTGCGTGACTCAGGTTGTACTTTCGTGGCGAGTGCAACTCCAGGCCTCACCGGTATCACTTGGCGCTTCAATGCCTGGGCTAAATACTCCAATTGGCAGCGCGATCAGAAGATCGGCGGTTTGATGGCTGAAGCAGGCGGAGCGCTTGAGCAGCAGCCAATCTGTGCGAAGAACCGGGTCGTCATCGAGGGCGGAGCCATCGATAGCAATGGGCAGGGAAGTCTGCTCACTACCGAAGAATGCCTGCTAAGCAAAGTGCAGCAGCGCAATCCGGGAATGAAGCGCAAGGACTACGAAAAGGTTTTCGCAGAATATCTCGGCGTGCGCAATGTGATATGGCTGGGGGCAGGAATCGCCGGAGATGACACCCACGGCCACGTAGACGACCTCACCCGTTTCGTCAGCCCGGACACGGTGGTGACCGTCGTTGAAGCCAACCCGAGCGATCCGAATTATGAACCACTGCGGGATAACGTACGACGCCTGCGCTCGGCGACCGACCAGGATGGCAACCCGCTCGCCATCGTGGAGCTACCTATGCCATCGCCGGTACTATTCGAAGGCCGCCGCCTTCCTGCCAGCTACGCGAACTTCTACATCGCCAACGGACTGGTGCTGGTGCCGGTCTTCAATGATGCGAACGACCGCTATGCGCTCGACATCCTCGCTGATTTGTTCCCCGACCGTGAGGTTATCGGCATTTACTGTGGGGATTTAGTGTGGGGGTTCGGTACGCTACATTGCATGACCCAGCAACAGCCTGCAATCTAACCAGAGGGGTGCTGGTTACCCCCTGAACTTTCGTTTCGGTAACAACCAGGTTCGAATGCGGTTCTCGCGTTGACAACGCTACCCTCTTAGCAGAGACTGCAAGGACTCCCCCAGGTAACAGTGGCAGGACTCCACCCAACGAGTCACTGACATGGTCTATTCGCGATCCCCTATTCCCTTTTCCCGAGGGAGTGCAAAGTCTCGGGTGTTTCTGCACAATATCGCTCCTGACACTTTTGAGCCTCTCATAGACGACTCAAGAACCGCGCTGGTACTCGATGGCATACGCCGTCAGATCGAAGCTGGCGCCAATATCGTCGACATTTTGAATTCTGCAGCCCGAGCAGCGCAGGATTTGACGTCGGCGACCGGAGCCGCCATCGCAATGGGACGGGACGGCCTTGTCCAATGCGTAGGGCGAAGTGGAGAGACCGCACCAGAATTGGGCGCCCCGGTCAGTGTGGAGGCGGGAATCTCCGGCGAGTGCATGCGTACCGGCAAGGTGCTCATCTGTGACGATACCCAGCTTGATTCGCGGGTCGATGCCGACGTCTGTTTGAGCCTGGGCTTGCGCTCTCTGGCCGCTGTACCGCTGCAGCCCTCCGAAATGCAAGGGCTCCTGGAAGTCTTCTCTAACTATCCAGCGAATTTCTCGCGGGAGCATGTTGCTATCTTGAAGGGCATTGCGGGATTGGTTGAACTTGCTTACGCTCGAATTTCCGCAGAGGCTGCGGCTGCCGAAGCTGTAGTGGAAGAGCCAATCATCCCAGCTCCGACAGTGACGGTAGATGAATCGCTGGCTGAGCCCCGCGCCATTGATTGGCTGCGCGACTCACAGGAGAACGCCGGTGAGCGCAAGTTTCCTTACTGGACAGTTCCTATCGTTCTCACTCTTGTGTTACTCGCCTTTCGTGGATGGATGGCATGGCACGAGCCAGCCAAAGTTGTTTCTGTTCCGCCGTTCCCGGTCGTGTCGCAGGAATCGCCTGCCCGCCAGGAAGTGGTAGAGAAGGTGTCTCCCAGCCATTCTGTGCCACGGCATCAAGTTTCTAAGCCCGAGTCTTCCGACACCCCTGAAGTAGTGGTGCGAAATTTCGAGACTGCCCAAAGTTCCGACGAGCCAACCGAAACCCGCAAAACTGCCGAAAATGATTCCAACGAAGCTCCCCAATTGCCAGTGCTGAGTGCGAACAATGCAGTGCTCGGAAACCTGGTGGCGAACCAAGCTACGATGCCGAAGGTTGCGATGAAGGTCTCGCAAGGCGTGGTTCGCGGCAACATCATTCATCGAGTTCCGCCGGTTTATCCCCCCGATGCGCTTTACCAGGGCCTTTCCGGACCCGTCGTTTTGCGCGCCACAGTAAATGAGAGTGGGGCCGTAGAACAGATAAAGACGGTCAGCGGGTCCGCACAGCTGGCACGCGCCGCAGAGGAGGCAGTCAAAAAGTGGCGCTATGAACCCTCGCTGCTAAACGGGACTCCGGTGAAAGTTGAAACTGAGATAACCGTAAATTTTAAGCGGCCGTAACCTCGGCTTTTTTGCTCGAAGCCGTCCCGCAAAATAATCTGGGTATCCGAAGTGCGTTCGAAAAACGGGACGGCTCGCAGTAAGGTTTGAGTCGAGTTGAGCTTTCACGGTAGCGAAATTCAACGCGCGGTGTCCAGTTCCCGGACCCAGATGTTGCGATATCGCACCCGATTGTTATGGTCCTGCAAGGAAAGCGGCAGCTTCGCGGCATGTGGTTTGTAGGGCGGGCGCACGCCGTTCGCAGTGGGCCCGGTGAGTTCCACGTTGTCCTGTACCAGCACGCCGTTGTGCAAGATCGTCGCTCGTGCCGGGCTAACCAACTTGCCGTCGCCAGAAAAGCGCGGTCCGTGGAAGACAATGTCGTAAGCCTGCCATTGTCCCGGCGGGCGAGACGCATTCACCAGCGGTGGGTATTGTCCGTAGACCGCAGACGCCTGCCCGTCGGCATAGGTCCTGTTCTGATAAGAGTCGAGAACCTGGATTTCATATAAGCCCATCAGAAACACGCCACTGTTGCCGCGTTCCTGACTTTCTCCCACGGCGGGGAGCGGTTCGGCAAAGTCTACGTGCAGCTGACAGTCGCCGAACGCCTCCTTCGTAGAAATCAATCCACTGCCCGGTTTCACTTCGAAGTAATCACTGTCGACAGTCCACGTCGCGGGGCCGCCGTCCTTTCCTGTCCACTTCGACAGGTCCTTGCCGTCAAATAAGACGGTGGCGTCAGAAGGGGCTTGGCCCGGTTGTCCGGGATCGACAACTGTTGGTACGGGGCGCTGGAGGTCGTGAATCTTCCACGGGATGCTGGCTTGCGCAGAACAGAATTGCACGCTAGTCAGGCCAATTGCCAGAAGTCTTAGGACGCTCCATGTTCTTGTCATGGCAACTATCTTATATCGTCGAGGACAATGCCTTCTCATGAGGACCCACGACCTGCGGTAAGCGTACCGCGTCGTGGCGGCCTACTCACGATCTGCGCAAGTTGTGGCATTATCTAAGGTCGCCCCGTGGGCGTGAACGAAGCCGAACTTAAAGGGCCAGGAAACAGAATGTTGAAGATCAGGACAACGGAAAGCAAGTGGGATCTTGTAAGTCTCGGGGAAGTCATGCTGCGACTGGACCCGGGAGAAGGACGGGTCGCCACCACGCGTCAGTTCCAGGTGTGGGAAGGCGGAGGCGAGTACAACGTCGCTCGGGGATTGAAACGTTGCTTCCGTTTGCAAACCGCAGTCGTCACCGCTCTCGCCGACAACCCCGTAGGCCGCTTGGTCGAGGACTTAATGTTCCAAGGCGGCGTCGACCAGCGCCACGTGCGCTGGGTGCCTTATGACGGTGTAGGAAGGGAAGTGCGCAACGGACTCAATTTCACCGAACGGGGCTTCGGCGTTCGCGGTGCAGTTGGTTGTTCCGACCGCGGCCTTACCGCGGCATCCCAGCTCAAACCGGGCGACATCGATTGGGAGCAGATCTTCAGCGAAGAAGGCGCCAAGTGGTTTCATACCGGAGGCATTTTTGCGGCACTTTCGGAAACCACTCCTCTGGTGGCGAAAGAAGCCATGGAAGCGGCCAAGCGGGCGGGCACAATTATCTCTTACGATCTCAACTACCGTTCTTCGCTGTGGAAGTCGATTGGCGGCAAGGAAAAGGCCCAGGCTGTTAATCGCAATCTGGCGCCTTATATCGATGTGATGCTCGGGAACGAAGAGGACTTTACCGCCGCCCTGGGTTGTACGGTTGCCGGCTTGGACGAGGGCCATTCACAACTCGACCCGGCGAATTTCAAGTTGATGATTGAGAAAGTAGTCCGCGAATTCCCCAACCTTGCAGTAGTTGCAACCACTCTCCGCCATGCGAAAACGGCGACCGTCAATGATTGGGGAGCGATCTGCTTCCATGAGGGAAAGTTCTATCAGCCGCCCAATCGTGAGAATCTGGAAATCTTTGATCGCGTCGGGGGCGGAGACTCTTTCGCATCCGGATTGATCTACGGATTTCTAACCGGCAAAGGACCGCAGTGGGCAGTCGAGTGCGGTGCAGCACATGGCGCTCTGGCGATGACCACCCCCGGCGATACCACTATGGCCACGATGCAGGAAGTTCTGCAGGCTATGAAGTCAAACACCGCTCGCATCGAGCGCTAACTGATCGAACCGTGAGGGCCCATTCATGACCACTGCCACGCAGCTGACGCCATCGGAAGTACAGAACAAGATCGCAGAGATCGGTATCGTTCCCGTGGTTCGCGCCCCCAATTTTCAGGAAGCGGCGGCAGCCGTCGAAGCCATCTACGCGGGCGGTATCCCGGTCGCTGAAATCACGATGACCATCCCAAACGCTCCTGCGGTGATCCGGCAGGTGGTGCAGAAGTTCGGCGATCAAATTCTGGTGGGGGCCGGAACCGTGCTGACCGCTGCCCAGGCAGAAGAATGTCTCGATGCGGGCGCACAGTTTCTCGTGAGCCCAGGGTTGTCGATCCCGGTATTACAGGCGGCCAAGGCGCGAAATAAACTCGCGATACCGGGTACGCTCACGCCCACCGAACTGATGACCGCGCTGGCCGAAGGCGTTCGCCTGGTTAAGGTTTTCCCCTGCGGGAATCTCGGAGGCGCGAAGTATCTGAAGTCTTTGAAAGGTCCTTTCCCGGATGTCCTCATGATTCCCACCGGGGGAGTAAACGCCGGCAACGCTGCGGAGTTCATTGCCGCCGGCGCGTTCGCACTTGGGATTGGATCTGATCTGGTGGACAATCGGGCTATTCGAGAAGGCAACCCTCAGAAGGTGACAGCCGCCGCGCGTGAACTGGTTGAAGCGGTTAAAAAGGCGCGTGCTGGGAAATAGCGCGTGTTTACTGGCGATCCAGCACTAAGGCTGTACGCCAGTAGCCAAGGACATTATTTCTGCTTGTGAAGTGGTTGCGGTGTTGAGGATCCCGGCTTGCCGCCCTTCATGCATTACCAAAATCCGGTCACAGCAACGAAATAATTCCGGAAGCTCGGAGCTTGCCAGAATGATGCCCTTTCCTTGGGCCGCGAGTTCATCGATGAGCGCGTAAATTTGTTCTTTTGCGCCCACATCAATTCCCCGTGTCGGCTCATCGAGAAACAGAACTTGCGGGTTCGCCATTAGCCAACGGGCGATGAGTACTTTCTGCTGATTTCCTCCGCTGAGAAACCCAATCGGAACATCCGGCGAAGCCGTCGCGACCGATAGGCTGTTCCGGTAGCTGGCCTCCGCCTTTCGCTCCTTATTCCGACTCAGCAGGCCATAAGTTTGCGAATGAGCTGAGAACGCCGACCGTGGCGTTCTCCATGACCGACATGCGAGGGAAAATGCCTTCCCATCGCCGGTCTTCGGGTACCAGGCAGAAGCCATTCTCGATGGCTTCGGTAGGAGTATGCGGACGGTATCGGTTCCCGTTGAGGCTGGTTTCACCGCGCACCTGAGTCAGGCCATACAGCGCCGCGCCCAGTTCACTGCGTCCGGCTCCGACCAGCCCTGCCAATCCCAGCACCTCGCCCGCCCGAAGCCGAAAGCTTATTGCTTCCAAAAAATCTGTATGGAGTTCTCGAACGTCCAACAGAACTCTAGATTTGACTTCTCGCGCCGTACGCTCACTTTGCTCGAGCGAACGGCCGACCATCATGGCAATCAATTCCTTTGAATTGACCTCTTTGGCATCGCGGGTCCCAATCAACCTGCCGTCGCGCAAAACAGTGATGCGGTCGGCGATCCGATGGACTTCTGTAAGTTTGTGCGATACGTAGACGATGCCAACTCCTTGACTCCGAAGCTGCCCAATCAGAGCCAACAGTGACTCGACCCCATCCTCGGCCAACGAACTTGTGGGTTCGTCCATCAGCAAAAGGCGAGCATTCATGCTAAGGGCGCGGGCAATTGCTACCAATTGCACCTGACCGATGGAAAGATCACGCAGAATGGTTCGCGGGTGGACCCTCAATCTAACCTGGGTCAGAAATTTGTCGCACCATGCTTCCAACTGACGCGGACGCACAACGAATCGCTCGGATGCCGCACCATTGGCTATCGCCATGTTTTCCGCAATGGTCAGGTGCGGAAAAAGATCCAACTCCTGAAAAACCATTCCAATTCCCAACTGCTGAGCATGAGACGGGCTCTTAATTGCGACTTTCTTTCCCTCCCAGATGATTTCTCCGGAATCGGGGGAAACTACTCCTGCGATGATTTTTGAGAGAGTGCTTTTTCCCGCCCCATTCTCCCCCATGAGCGCGTGGACCTCACCGCTAACCACGGAGAAATCGACGTCTTTCAGCGCTTGGGTGCCCTGAAAGCGCTTGCTGACGCACCGGATGTCGAGCAGGGCTGTCATCGGAGCACTAGAACGAAAGCTGTTTATACATTTCAGCGGCGTTCTGAGTGTTAATCAACTTGGGCTGGAGAATGTATTGGTGGTCGGGCTTGAATCCCGACTCTTGCAGCATTCGCAAACCCACTTCGGCGGCCTTGTCTGCGCACAGCGGGTAGTAGAACGTTGCCGTGAGCACGCCATCCATCACCTTCTTTACGCCTCCGGCAGGTCCGCCCAAGCCGTCGATGCCGATGAAGATCATCTGATTGTGCCGGTTTAAATCATGGGCGGCGAGGTACGCGCCAATTGCCATCGGATCATTATGTCCGTAAACGACATCGATTTTCGGTTCGGCTCGCAGAATCTCCAGCATGCGATCGCGGCCATTGCTCTGAAGCCAGTCCGCTACTGCCTCGTGAACGAAATGAATGTTCGGGTAGGTTTTCAAGACGTCGTGTGCCCCTTGATAACGTTCCATCTCAGCTTCCACTCCTAGCAAGCCGCGAAGCTCCACGACGTTTCCTGCAGGATTCCCTTTTCGTTTTGTCAATTCCTCTACGATAAGTTGCCCCGCCATCTTGCCGATCGCAAGATTGTCGGCACCGACAAAGGTTGAATAGTTGGGTTGAGTGATGTCCCGCTCCAAGCAGATCACGGGAATTCCTGCGGCCATCGCCCTGCCCATCACCTCCGTCAGTGGAGCGCGCTCGTTAGGGGCGACAATCAGCAAGTCTGGTTTCTGGCGGATGAAACCCTCGATTTGAGCTATCTGCTTGCTATTGTCCTGTTGTGCGTCCGCGATGACCAGGCGAACATTGCCGGCGGCAGCAAAGGATTTTTCCATCAGCGCATTCTGTGCCGCCCGGTAGGGCTCGGCATTGTTGCACTGGCTGAAGGCCACGAAGTATTGTTTGGCGCCCGCGTGCTCGTTCGACCGGCATCCTGCTCCAGCGATTGTCAGTACCACAACCACTGCAATTTTGAGCAAAGAAAGTTTCACCCTTGGTCTCTCCCTCGTTTTTGGATCCAGACTGCCGCGACAATGATGACAGCTTTCAGCATCATTTCGAGATTGCTGTCGATATTATTCAGACGGAGTATGTTGGTCAGCACGCCCATGATCAGCGTACCGATAAGCGTTCCGCCAATCGATCCCTGTCCTCCCGCCAGGCTGGTTCCGCCAATGACCACGGCTGCGATGGCTTCCAGTTCGTAGCTCATACCTGCGTTGGGGCTGCCCTGGTGGTTTTGGGCCGCATGCAGTACTCCGGCGTAACCTGCCAGCAGGCCAGCCATGCCATAAACAAGGATCTTTATCTTGCTGATGGGCAGGCCGGCATAGAGTGCAGCTTTCTCGTTGTCGCCAATCGCCCGGACTTGCCGGCCCAGTACAGTTTTCGAAAGCAATACGTAAAGAATCACCGACAGGCACGTGTACGAGCCGATCACAACCAACTTTGTGGAGAGGCTCTGGGCAAAGGTGGCGGCTAAGTCCTGGCCAAAGCCAATATCAATATTGGTGTTGGACGTGAGCCAGCGGGCCAGTCCCCGAACCCCAATCATCGCGGCCAGGGTTACGATGAAAGGCTGAATCCGCCAGCGGGCGATCACGACCCCGTTCAGAAGTCCAATCAGCAGGGAAGCTCCCGCCGCAGCCGTAATCGCCCAGGCAATGACCCAGAGGCTTGTCCCGTCCGAGTGGGTCAAAACCACCGCCACAATAGACGACGAGAGCGCCAGAATGCTGCCTACGCTTAGGTCGATTCCGGCGGTGAGAATTACCAGGGTCATCCCCAGCGCGATGACGCCGATTTCTGAAACCTGGCGAAGAATGTCGGTGATATTCCCGCTTTCAAGGAATACTAAACCACCCGAAGACGACCTGGGACCGACGATCAGTGCCAGAATGAAAATGACCACAAGACCGATAGCGCTTTGAAGCGAGCGCAATAGTCCCCGCCTTTTAGATTGGCTCCGTGGTCCTTGAATCGCGGCAGAAGCGGTTAAGTCAGTCATTGACTACGCCGGGTTCATTTCCCATGGGATCGTTTGCACTGGTTGTTGGGTTCTGCCACGGGCATTATAGAAAGGTCTGAAATATCCGCAATCGCTACCTTTGATGCTCCCACCTGCGAACGGCCATTCTACCCCAGACCTTCCGTTGCTTGCTCAACCTGGATGTGCGGGTGAACGTCGGCAGATCTTCTTCGGAGTGATTGACGGTGGGAGCGTGGAAGCCGACAACAGCTTCTTATCTTCGTCTTATTTAAAGGCGCAGAGCGCGCTGGCACCGAAACCGGCTCGGCGCTCAGCGCGCTCTGGTTAGGAGAGACCTGATGTACCTCAACAGCTTTTCCGCGCAAGGCAACAATTCAGCTACCCGGACATCCCGCAGAGGCCCTACTCGACGGTGAAGTTCACCGCCATGGAAGTCGCCGCCGTAGTGCCACCGTTACCGTATGGGCCGCCAGTTCCGGCAACTGCGGGGTTCGTGACCGTCACCGGCACTGTGCCGGAAGTCGCAATGGCCGAAGCCGGAATGTCGGCCGTAAGTTGCTTGGCGGTCACGAACGTGGTTGTCAAATTCGTGCCGTTCCACTTCACGATTGAACCGGATGCAAAGCTTGTGCCGTTGACGGTCATAATGAATGCTGGCCCACCGGCATTTGTATTGTCAGGCGACAATTCGGCGATAACCGGAACCACGCCAGGCTGGGGTGTGGCAGGTGTCGAAGGGGAACTGTATCCGCCGCATCCAAAACACACTGCAATTAGCAGGAAAACACACATTATCTTCATAGTCGTCTCCAGGTGCCCGAATCGGAATGTATCAACCCCATGGAGACAAGTTGTCTTTGGAGTGCCATTTTCCTGTAACAAAAATGTCTCTTCGCGCAGGCGGATGTCTACGAGGAGAGGGAACGCTACAGTTCGACCGCTTCTGGCGGCCGCGAATTTTTTGGTTTGCGAGGAAACCGGGCGTGGTGGCAGACTCCTTGCCACAACGCCCTTCCCCGCGTTTCCCCCCGAGTCTAGTTTCCTCGTCGCGCCTCGTCCGCATCTTCCGCGAGGTCACGAAGTAATTCAAAAAATTCTCGTGACTGTCCAATGAATAGACCATCCGCGGTCAATGCCTTGGCCGCACCCATGGCCGCTCCTCGCGTCTTGGTCGGACGGATTATCGAGCATGCCGGAAAATGCCGGTTAAGGAATATTGTGGGCTCCGGCATGATGAGGTTGGTTTGGAAGTCCTCGCCACCCAGAGGCGCCGAGTTAAGGTCTGGGAATGTCACCTTCACACCGGTGGCCGGATCAACCACGTCGGTCAGTTGTGGCGCGTTACCCGCCTTGTCGTGCCATGTCTGGAAATGGGCGATCTCGGTCCCACCGATGCTCAGCAGGATCCGCAAAACCTCCACATCAGTTACCCTCTGCGCGAGCATGGCATACAAGCTAGTTCCGCCCTGCTCGATAAACGCAAAATGAAATCCCGCGGTATTGGCAATGGCCTGTGTGAAGTCCGAAATATTGTTGGGCTTGCTAGGATCTGGCTTTACATCATCATCGGTTCTCGGAATCGCAGGGTGCTGCCCGACAGCCAGGGTAGGGATGGCATGAGGAAATGTATCTCCGAAATCAGGATTCTTGGTCCGGCTACGGTAGCGTGTAAACCAACTCGTATCTACAGTCAGTTGCATCAAATTGGTCAGCCGGCCAATTTGCTGTGCCCCGGTCGCTTTGCTGCTCGGCAGGGTGCGAAATTTGTCGAGGTTGACCGTGTCGGCCCCCTTCGATGCCAAATAGGCGTTGATGAATACTTCGTGGGTCAGCTCGTCCTCGGTGTTGTCATGGATGTACTGATCCATGTCTTCATCGAGTTGCGCCAGCGCGAGCGCATACAGATCGCTCCCGCTGCCTCCCGGGACCTCATTATCTTGAATCCCGGCGAGTTCGTTGTACTGCTGCCACAAGTCGGTTTCGATGATTTCGGCTGCCGCCAGGAAACGTAAAATTGCCGCGTCTCCTCTGCGTAGCCTGCCCCCGTGTTCTTCCGCTCTAAGTTGGGTTGCAAGCAACGTTCCTGCTGAGATGGTTGCCCCTGCGAAGCCAAGGCCTTTGAGAAATGACCTCCTTCTGACCGGAAGACGCGAGCCAGTCGGTTCGTCGGTAGGTTGGGTGGGTAGATTGGATGCCACAGTTGCTGGGAAGTCTTTTTTAGCCATAAACGTTTACTCCAATTTTGCGAACAGATTCCGGTGATTCAGTTTTCGTATTGTCGGTTCACCGCGACTGTAGCCTATGTCGGGGCAAAGACAGTGGTGTCATGGGGCAGTAAGAGATGTGTAAGATATTTGTCGTTTCCGGAGCCACCCCCCTTCCATCCTCCGAAGGCGTAGGTAGTGAAAGCCAGTTTCCGATTTGTAAAATAGGTGTCAACAATGTCATGGCAGCATCTACATGGGGGTGGAGTGGTAGTAAGCTAGTTTCCTGTCTAAGGTTTGCAGTTCTACCTTTCCAAAGAACATTGCTATGGAACGAATTTTGGTAGTAGAAGACGACCGCGCGGTGCAGAGGGCGCTGAAGCGCCTGTTCGAAACTGAAAAGTTTGCCGTAGAGATCAGTTCCGACGGAAAGTCCGCGCTGGAGGCGTTTCGTCGCGAAATCCCCTCCGCCGTTGTGCTGGACCTGCGCCTCCCCGCACTTTCTGGCCGGGACGTCTGCCGCGAGATCAAACAGCATGCGCCGTCCTTACCTATCATCGTGCTTAGCGCCACCAGCGATGTTTCCGACAAAGTCCTGCTGTTGGAGCTCGGCGCAGATGACTATGTAACTAAGCCGTTCAGTCCACGCGAACTGCTGGCACGGGTTCGCGTTGCACTGCGGCGAACCACTCGGAGCGGCGCTTTTGACTCCATCTCGTTCGACGGGATATCCGCAGATTTCACCCGTATGGAAGCTCGCCGCGACGATGTCCTGGTTGCCCTTACCCCACAGGAATTCAAGACGCTGAAGTTCCTGGTGCAAAACGAGGAGCGGGTCATTACTCGAAATGAGCTGTTGAATGAAGTCTGGGGCTATCAAAATTATCCGTCGACCCGGACGGTGGACAATCACATCTTGAGATTGCGTCAGAAGCTTGAGAAGGACCCGGCAAACCCCGTCCATTTCCGGACTGTGCATGGAATGGGCTACAAGTTTGTTCGTTAACGCTGGCCAGAGGGCAAGGAGAAGCACGTGGTGAGACTTCGTATGCGTACCAAGTTTCTACTCTCCATGCTGCTTATTTCCGCCAGTCTGACTTGCACCAGCCTGTTGGTCGTACGGCGCAGTATCCATGCCCGGGTAAAGAATGAGATTTTTGCTGACCTGCAGAATTCCGTCAGCACATTCCAGAATTTCCAGCGCGAACGCGAACTCTCTCTCATCCGCTCCGACGAATTGCTCGCTGACTTGCCTGATCTGCGCGCTTTAATGACAACCCAGCACGAAGCCACCATTCAGGATGGGTCCAACGCGCTTTGGCGGCTGGCTGGGGCTGATCTGTTCGCCCTGGCCGACCGGCGCGGCAAGATTGTTGCGGTGCATACCGTCTCCCCGGGCTTCACCTCCGAAATGGCGCAAGACGAATTTGCCCGTTCGTCCAATCAGCCTGCCGGCAGTCACTGGTGGTTCGGAAACCGTCACCTCTATGAGACCGTGATGCAGCCAATCTACTTCGGGCCTGCAGGCGAGAATCACCTCTTGGGATTCGTGATTATCGGCTACGAGATCAATGAGAACGTCGCCTCGCAGGTGAGCCGCATCGCCGCCAGCCAGGTGGCCTTCTACTACAGTGACGAAATTGTTTGCAGCACCTTGCCACCCTTGCATGAAGCTGCTCTGGCTCGGCATCCGCTGGTGCGCGCTAAAAGCGGCGCCACTCAGCCGGAGGAAGTCCAACTGGATGATGAGAGATTCCTTGGAACTTCTCTTGAACTGGCAACCGAAAAGCCCCCTTCGGTGCGGTTGGCTGTCCTGAAGTCCTACGATCAGGCAACCGCCTTTCTCGATCAGCTGAACCGCCTGCTACTGGCCTTGGGGATGACTGCCGTCGTGGGAGGCAGCCTGTTGGTTTTTCTCATCTCGCATACCTTTACGCGTCCACTTGGGAGCCTGGTCGCGGGTGTGCGTGCGCTGGGGAAAGGCGACTTTACTTACCCGCTGGACGTTCGCGGTGGCGACGAAGTTGCCGAAGTTACCCGGGCGTTCAATGGCATGCGAACCAGCTTGCTGAAAACTCATCAGGAACTGCTGGATGCCGAAAAGCTTGCCACCATCGGTCGCATGGCCAGTTCCATATCGCACGATTTACGCCACTCGCTGGCGGCGATTGTGGCCAACGCCGAGTTTCTTTGCGAGGCCGGACTTTCACCTGATCAAAGGGAAGAGCTTTATCAGGAAGTCCGAAGCGCAGTAAATCAAATGACGGATTTGATCGATTCACTGCTGGAATTTTCTCGCACCCGCGAATCTCTGCGCCCCACTCACGGAAATGTGCGCAATTCGGTGGACCGGGTGGTGCAGGCGATACGATTACGCCCGGAGTTTCACCGGGTGCGGCTGGAAGTTCAACAGAATGGCAACAGCGAGGGCTGGTTCGATTCCAAGAAGCTGGAGCGCGCTGTCTACAACCTGGTGTTGAATGCGTGCGAGTCACTGCGGGTTGCTGATGGCCATATCGTGATCGACATCCAGGCGGTAGGCAGCGGTGTCGAAATTCGCGTTATCGATAACGGATGCGGAATTCCGGCGGCCATTCGAAGCCAGCTCTTTGAGCCCTTTATCAGCAGCGGAAAGGAAAACGGAACTGGTCTGGGTTTGACGGTTGTACAAAAAATTATTCAGGATCATGGAGGCGACGTAAACGTGGAGAGCACTTCCGATCACGGGTCGGTCTTCAAGCTCGTGCTGCCTCTGGTCTCCCCGCCGGCGGTCCCAAGCAACGGCGATGGAAAGTTAGCGATCTCCCCACTAGTTCGGGCGCGGCAGGAACAAAACGATTAGAATTCGGAATCGTCCTAATACTTCAACCGCAATTCAATGTTGACCAGACTTGTCTTTGTCCGGAGGCGAACCGTGAAGCCCAGATTTCGTTTGACTGGTTGGGTGCGCACGCTGACCCAAATTCTTTCTTTCTCCATGGCCGTGGGCGCTCCCCTATTCGGACAGACCCAGGTTCCCGATGCGCCTGCCAACACCTCCGATGCCATGGTTTCCACCGTCCGGGATCTGCAGGAACAGGTCCGACAGCTGCGCACAATCGTCGAAGAACTTCGTTCGGAAGCGTCTGAATATAAGGCCGAGAGGGCCGAGTTGCGGAGCGAACTTGACGCCGCCAAGTCGCTGTCGGCACGGCTGCTCGACACGCAACCTCAGCCCAGCTCCAAGTCCAGTGCCGCCGAACCGCAAGTGGACGCGCAGAAGGTGGAGCAACGCGTCTCGGCTCTCGAAGAAAGCTCGCAATTACTCGGCGGGAAACTCAATGAACAATACCAGACCAAACTTGAAAGCGCCTCCAAATACCGGGTTCGGTTGTCGGGAATTGTTCTGCTCAATCTCTTCAGTGATCGCGGAGCCACCGATAATCTTGACTTTCCTGAGTACGCGGTCCCCGCAACCCCGGGTGTGTCCCCCAATTCTTTCGGCGCCACTCTGCGCCAGTCTGAAATCGGACTCGAAGTATTCGGTCCGCGACTCGCGGGTGCCCGGACCAGCGGAGACATTCAGGTAGACTTCTCCGGCGGTTTCCCCCAGTCTCTCAACGGAGCGAATTTTGGTCAGCTTCGTTTACGCACCGCCAAGATGAGGATGGATTGGGAGAGAACATCGCTTGTGGGCGGGCAAGACGATCTCTTCTTCTCTCCGTTATCTCCGGATTCGCTGGCTTCGCTTGCCATCCCAGCCCTTGCCTACCAGGGAAATTTGTGGGGCTGGATACCTCAAATACGTGTCGATCACCGCTATGATCTTTCCGACACCCAGCAGATCACGGTGCAGGCTGGCATCCTCGATAATTTTACCGGCGAACCGCCTCCGATTCTCCAGCTGGAAAGAGTGGCACAGGCAGGAGAAAACTCCAGTCAACCGGCGTACGCTGGCCGCGTTGCGTGGAGGAAGACTATTTTGGGGCGGCCAATGACCCTGGGTGGCGCGGCTTACTATAGCCGCCAGAATTGGGATTTCGGCCGGAAGGTCAATGGCTGGGCCGGTTTGGCGGATTGGGAGATTCCGTTGCCCGCCCGGCTCTCTCTATCGGGTGAGTTTTATCGCGGGGTCGCGATCGGCGGGATCGGTGGTGGGGTCGGTCGTAGCGTGCTCTACAGCGGTGACGCGGCGCTCTATTACTCCAGGGTTCAAGGCCTGGGTACCTTGGGCGGATGGTCGCAGTTGAAGTTCAAGGCAACTCCCAAGCTGGAATTCAACGGTGCAATCGGTTTGGACAATCCTTTGGCGAAGGACTTGTTAGTCTTCCCCGAAGGGCAGAGCTATGCCGATCCTACGCTGGCGCAAAATCGTGCTGCCTTGGTGAATTTTATTTATCGCCCGCGGTCCGATCTTCTTCTATCAACCGAGTATAGGCGACTGAGAACCTTCGACATTCGCCAGGCAAGCGAAACCGCCAACCAGATCAACCTCTCCATGGGAATTCTTTTTTAACGGAGCGATATCTGAATTCGATTTCCTTGATGTTCCGATGGACGTGGCTCTGTGGGTTGCTGGTGTATGGTCTTTGCGCGCCCGCCCAGGAAGTCGATCTCAAGGCGGAAGTCGCGTGGAAGGCCGGCGCTCCTAAAACAAATCACCGCACCAAACGGGATGTGGTTATGTGGCTGGTTCCGGCTGCGCCCCTTCAAGAGCCCAGTCCTGCCTCGGGGCTACAACTGATTCAACGGAATAAAAGCTTTGAGCCTCACGTGATGGTCGTGCCTGTCGGTTCGGTGGTTCAGTTTCCCAATCGCGACCCCTTCTTCCACAATGTCTTCTCGTTGTTCGAAGGGAAGCGTTTCGATCTTGGTCTCTATGAAGCCGGTAGCACGCGAGATGTTCGTTTCGACAAGCCCGGCGTTTCTTACATTTTTTGTAACATCCACTCCGAGATGAGCGCGGTCGTCATTGCTTTGCAAACTCCGTTTTATGCAATTTCTGATACCCGCGGGAGGTTAACGATCCCGCGCGTGCCCGTTGGGAGATATCGGCTTCATTTGTGGTATGAGGCTGCGCTGCCGGAAGAGTTGGACGCCATGGCGCGCGATATTACCGTCTCGGAGGATACGCCGAACCTCGGAGTTCTCGCGTTGAAAGTGGCTGAGCGACCAAAGACTCACCAGAACAAATATGGCCAGGAATACGAACCCCCCACTCCCGGTAGTCCTGCCTACGTGAAACCCTGAATTCGTCTGGCAAAACTCAGAAATTCGATGAAAGCTTAACCAAATGGTGACAATTTGGTGACAACTGCTTCCTTGGTCTTTGCTACTTTATCCTCACTGAACGGGATCGCCCTGTATTTCCCGTTCCAAGTGCAGGTCCCGGGACCATCTAATTTACCAGCAGCCAGCTTCCTCTGGCCTAGCTGCAGTGTCGATAGTTTCAGCCAATCCTTCGCTTGACCCGCTCCAAAAGTGTGGCGGAGTTCATTCGCCCGCAGTGCTCGTCAAAGCTCGCCTTCGGTCCCTGCCAACGTAATTCTTCGATAGTCTCAAACACAGGCACATCCAAGCGCAGGGTCGCGAGCTTGCGAAACAACAGCGCCTCGTCCCAGGCACTGAATAACGATTCCGAAAGGGCGCGCGCCCTACGAATAGATGAATGCCACTGCTGCCAGTTCTTCGGAATATCTTCCAGGTGAGGGTATTGAGAGAGGGTAAGGGCCGCAGCCTTTGCTCCCCAGCCGGCTACACCGGGAAAGCCGTCGGCACTATCGCCAACGACCGCCAAATAATCCGGAATCGAACCCGGGGAAACGCCAAATCGTTCCACAACCCCAGCCTCATCGCGTACCGTATCGCGCCGGCGATCTACTTGAACTACGCGTGTCCCTACGACGCTCTGGGCGAGGTCTTTGTCCGGCGTACAAATGAGGACCTGGTTTACTTGTTTATTCGTTGCGGCTTTGGCGGCCGCCGAAGCCAGGGCATCATCCGCTTCAAATTCGACCATCGGCCACACCTTCACTCCCATGGCATCCAATGTCTCCTCGAGGATGGGGAATTGCGACAATAAGTCAGCCGGTACCCCTTCGCTGGTCTTGTAGCCGGGGTAAAGGTCGTTCCGAAACGATTCGACAACATGATCGGTGGCTACGCCCAGATGAGTGACCCCGCGTTCAAGCATCGATAACACCGAGGTCAGGACGCCCCGCACTGCACCGACTTCCTGCCCATTCTTATCGGCCGAGGCCGGCACTGCGAAATAGTGCCGAAACAATTCATAGGTCCCGTCAATGAGGTAAACGTCCATTGGTTCGCCTAGGATGGTATACGATCCTGGAAATCTGCTGCGCATTGCTCGAAGCAAATAATCCGAACCACTCTGCCTGCAAAGGGCAAGAAAAGCATCCAAGCAATGCTCGGGAGGATTTTTGATACATGGATGAAGCGTTAGTAAAGCAGGTGCTGGACGAGCTATTCCCCACCCTGGAAGCCTTGGAGGCCCAAAGCGCAGGACTTCTTGCGTTCTTGCGGGATGAAGGATTGGCCACCGACGAAAGACTTGCTCCTTATCTGGATAGGGCTGGAAAGGCCAGCAATGTCCGATGGCGCGCCATCCGGGTGAGGATCGACCGTCTGCTCTCGGCCGCATTCAAAGCTGCCCAAGCGAAACCCGCTCCCGAGCCTCCCAAGGCGAACGATCAGGACCAGCCCGAGCCGCAAAAGGCGGAAAAGAAGGAAGCTCAACCTCCCACCGACAAAACCCGAAGTGCAGCTGACCCTGAGTCGGTTCAGAACAAAGAGCAACGTGATAGCGCTGCGGCTGCGCCAACCCAACCAGAGTCACAGGAAGGTGCGCGGGCGAAATAATGCTCGGGCGGGCCCCCGTGAACGGGACTCCGTACGGCTACCGTGTTTTGCAGTATCATTCCTTCAATGGCAAAGAAGAGTTCAGCCTTCGAGGTTACGTGCCCCTGTTGTAATGCCGTCCTCAAAGTAGACGCCGATGACGAAGTCGTAATAGGCCACACTGCCCCGCCCCGGGTGAAAACCTTCAATGACATCGAAGAGGCTGCCCGTGCCATGAAGGAGCAGGATACGCGTCGCGACTCTATCTTCCGCCAGTCCGTCGAAGCCCAGAAACACGCCTCTGATGTGTTGGAAAAGAAGTTCCAGGAAGCCGTCAAGAAGGCAAAGGAGACCCCGGACACCGGCAAGCCCTTGCGCGACTTCGACCTAGATTAGTCCCGAAAAGGAACGACGACTTTTCTTTGCAATAGTTTCCCGAAATCGCTACCTCTGGACCCATACCATCGCGGCTGATGCCCGAGGCACCTCTTCTCATCGAACACGGCGGGTCTCGAAACTCCTCTGCGGGCGGTCGACTTTGCTCTCGAAGACGGATGCAATGGTGTCCGAGTTGCAATGCGGTTGAAGCCGATTGGCAGGCCCCAATCCAACCCGTCAAACAGCGGTTATCCGCGCCTGAAAGATGGGTTCGAATTTGCGGAAACCTGGATGGTCTTGCACATCGACTGCTTCCATCGTAAAGCTATCGTTCCAGCTGGATCATCGGGTGATTCACAAGCGGTCCATGAATCGACTGGCTCCATGGGGGTCGATAGAATCATCTTGAACCGCCCGGCTGTTGGTGCAAACGCTCGCCTAAGGTCATCTGCAATTGCCGCAATTCCTCAGCTCAGTTAGATTGTATGGAGGAATGCCACCCTCCACCGGCGAGCTTTTCGAGCGGGTAGTCTCCATTATGGCGCGACTTCGAGGTCCGGGCGGATGTCCTTGGGACCGCGAACAGACTTTCGATTCCATCAAGCCCTACACCGTCGAAGAGACCTACGAGGTCCTGGAAGCAATCGACAATCGTGACTGGCCGGAGCTCAGCAGGGAACTCGGCGATCTGCTGCTTCAAGTTCTGTTCTATGCGCAAATGGCGAAAGAGCAGGGCGATTTCTCCATTGATGACGTTCTGGAACGACTGTCCGACAAACTCGTCCGGCGGCATCCCCATGTTTTCGGCGATGTGAAGGCCGATACGTCGTCGGATGTGCTTCGCAACTGGGAATCTATCAAGCAACAGGAAAAGAACTCGCCGCCAGAATCCAGCCTGGCTGGAGTTTCGTCTGCCATGCCAGCCTTGCTGGAAGCGCATAAATTAAGCACCAAGGCTGCCGCGACCGGCTTTGACTGGCCGAACATGGATGGTCTGTTCGACAAGCTCGACGAAGAAACCAAAGAGTTGCGAACCGAGCTGAGTCAGTATCCCGCGCCCGGACCGCGGCCTCATCCGCGCGGCATTGCTGGATCTGGACGGCCACCGATTCCCGCGGAGTTGCAAGAGCGGTTCGAAGAAGAAATCGGCGACTTGTTTTTCGTTGTCGTAAACATGGCGCGCTACTTGTCTCTCGACTCGGAATCAGCGCTGAAGAAGTCTAATCGCAAATTCAAACGCCGCTTTCAATGGATAGAGCAGCAACTTAATTCTTCCGGACGTTCCCCCCAGGATGCGACCGAGGAAGAACTGGACTCCCTCTGGCGCCAAGCCAAAGACCAGGAGCAGATAAAACGTTGACCGAATCCCGTATAGTGATTCGCCCATGTCAAGGTCTGGACGAAATGCGAGCCTGCGTCGGCCTGCAGAAGGAAGTCTGGAATTTCACCGACATCGAACTGGTTCCCTTGCGCATGTTTGTTGTTGCTGAAAAGATTGGCGGTCAGGTAATTGGTGCCTTCGACCAGAGCACAAATCGTTGGGTTTGCCTTCTCCATCCCGGGATATCGCGCTGGCCACCCCTATCTCCATTCCCACATGCTGGCAGTGCGTAGCACCTACCGTAACGCCGGTCTGGGCCGCTTACTCAAGCTGAGCCAGCGTGACGAGGCACTCGCTCGTGGGATCGAACTGATGGAATGGACGTTCGATCCTCTGGAAATCAAGAACGCCTATCTCAACATTGAAAAGCTTGGAGCCATTGCGCGCCGTTACAATGTAAACCAGTACGGAATTACGTCCTCCCCTTTGCAAGGTGGCCTGCCGACCGACCGATTGGTCGCGGAATGGTGGCTCAAATCGCAACGTGTCGTGACTTTGTTGGAGAAGGGAAGCGTTCCCCCGGGCAAGACAGAGCAGTCGATCGCCGTGCCCGCGCAAGTCTATGAGTGGAAGTCCGCCGCCGAAACCCGGGATCAAGCCGTACAAACCCAGGATCATATCCGCCGGCAATTTGCTCTTGCCTTCTCCAAAGGGCTCGCCGTGCTGGGTTACGAGCGGGATTCTCAGAAAAACGGTAGATTCCTTCTAGGTCATTGGGACGAGTCCTGGTCGTACAGCTAGATCTGTTGAAGCCACAGGAAAGAACAGCACTTATAAATGAAAATCGAAGCCCTTACCCTCCGCGAAATCAAAATGCCGCTCGTTCACTTTTTCGAAACCAGCTTCGGACGCACCTATAGCCGCCGCGTATTGCTGGTCACGGTTCACTGCGAGGGAATGGATGGTTGGGCGGAGTGCGTGGCCGGCGAGGATCCGTACTACAGTTCCGAGTGGACCGACAGCGCCTGGGTAACGATCAAGTCCTACCTCGCGCCTGCCGTGCTTGGCCGCACCTTTGAGCATGGCGGTGAAGCCGCCCAGTTCATGGCGCGGATCAGCGGACACCGCATGTCCAAGGCGGCCATTGAGAATGCATTGTGGGATGCGGAATCTCAGAAAAAAAAGCAGCCGCTCTGGAAGCTGCTTGGCGGCACGCGAACGGAAATCGCCTGCGGGGTCTCAATCGGAATTCAGGATTCGATTGACCAGTTGATAGGCAAGATCGAGACCGAATTGGAGGCAGGCTACCGTCGCATCAAGCTCAAAGTGCGGCACGGATGGGACTTGGAAGTATTGGAAAAGGTTCGCACCCGCTGGCCCGATATCCTCCTGAGTTGCGACGCCAACGCAGCCTACACGATGAGCGACGTCGAGCACCTCAAGAAGTTTGACCGCTTCAATCTGCTCATGATTGAGCAGCCGCTTTGGAACGACGATATCTATTGCCACGCGCAATTACAAAAACAACTCAAGACTTCCATTTGTCTGGACGAATCTATTCGCTCCGTCCGCGATGCTGAAGCTGCCATCAAACTGGGAGCCTGCCGCATTATCAACATCAAGGTGGGGCGTGTGGGCGGTTTCACTCAGGCAAGGAAGATTCATGACGTCGCCCAGCAAAACAACATTCCGGTATGGTGCGGAGGAATGCTGGAGTCTGGAATTGGGCGTATCCAGAACATTGCCCTTTCAACCCTGCCTAATTTCAGCCTGCCAGGGGATGTTTCTGCCTCGAAGCGCTACTGGAAAGAGGATATCGTTGAGCCCCCGGTGGAAGTCAGTGCGCAAGGGACGATCCCGGTCAGCCACGGTCCGGATTCCGGCCACCGCATGCGCTATGACTTGATAGAGAAACTGACCGATCGCAAGGAGACGCTCAACTTACGGCAATAATTCTTTAGGTCGCTCAATCAGTGGACGTTCCTTTGGCCGGGACATTGCCGGCACATTAATTGACCTTGGGCTTCTTTCTTGGCAAGTTCAACCCCTTCCGCGAAGTTCAGATTTTTTGCCACCGGCGTAAAGTCTGTAAACTTTTCATCGGACTGAATATTCAGTGCTTTGAAAAGCAGCACCTTGCCGGTGAAGCTCAGGCCCATGCGCGTTACTTCCCATTGCCCGTAACCCGCGTCGCCCTGCTCCACTACAAAATGTCCGCCTCGATCCAGATGGCCAAGAATCCCCCATCCGAAGCCCACTTCTTTGATGAGCGTTCCATCTATCTTCGCGATCCGGTTTGCCTTGGGATCGATCAGTAGGTAGCCCTTCATGCCGGCAAGCACTTGTTCCACCCGTGTGGGTGGTTGGTAGTCCGGCTTGGGCCGAAAATTTAACCGCACCAAAGGGTCTCCGGGCCTTCCCATTCCTTGAGTTCCGATGGCGCTTTCTCCGTATTCGTAGATGAAAGCATCCGGCAGGGCTTGCACGATGCGGGTAGTGTGCTCCTCATCTTCCTTTTCCTTCCGTTGTTTCTTTTCCAGTTCCGCGGGATCGTCTACGAAGCGCTTAAGACGGCTTATTTCTGCGTCTCGCTCCTCTGGACTTAGGGGCTTGCCATCGTTCGCAATGGTCATGCCCACCAGCGCCTGATTGGTTTCGATGATCAGCCTGCTCTGGATTCCGTGCGGGGTCTTCTTATCGTCGCGGAACATGAACTTCATGGGATTGCGGTCTTTCGTCTCGTTTTGGACGGTGCGCCGAACCAGTTCGACCGCAGGAATCTCATCGGCTCGAGCCGGAGGCGGGACGGCAAAAATTGCTACCCCTAGCGCCAGCGCAAGGCCCGAAAGGTAGCCCGAAGGGAGAAGCCTCATAAGAACCACTCTATCTTGCCGTCTTTTGGGGCTGCGGCACAATACCCGTTACCCTTTAGGGAGTGTCTATTCGGCACATTACTGAGTCGGCTCAAGCGGCTTTTCCGCTATCCGCCGGACTGGACTCGTAATACCATGATTTGAAGTCCTTGCCCAGCGTTTCGTGGTACCGCCCGAGGAGGCGACAGATGGATACAGCTAAGAAGCCGGAATACGCTCACATCGGTAAGTCGGTCATGATTAAGGGTGAGCTCTCGGGTAGCGAAGATCTCTACGTGGATGGCCAGGTGGAGGGCACCATAAACTTGCTGGGAAACAATTTGACCGTCGGACCCAACGGCCAACTGCGAGCGGACGTTCATGCCAAGGGCGTGATTGTGCAGGGCAAGGTGGAAGGAAACATTCAGGCTTCAGAGCGGGCAGAGTTGACCAAATCGGCCATCGTTGTAGGCGATGTCGCAACCCAGCGCATGGCGATTGAAGAAGGAGCGTACTTAAAGGGTAAGGTCGACATGCAAAAGCAGAGCAGCGCCGCCAAGGCCGGGAGTGAATAGCTGAGAGATTCCGTTCACGCGCCGGATATATTAGAATTGATCAAACGCCGCGCTGGTTGCCGCAAGCAGCGGTTATCTTCGTAAAAGCTCAATGAAACTATTCCGAGGATCATCAGGGGGAAGTGGCGCCGCAACCATGACGGCGCAACAGCCGAGGCTGACTCGCCGGTCAAGCGGCTTTGCTGAAATCACCAAACTACTGGCTTCGGAGGAACCATTGTGCGTTCTCGACCTTGGTTCGACCTCTGCCGCGAACATCCGTTATCTGACCGAGCGCGGCCACAGAATCTATAGTGAAGATCTGCTCGAAGCCTCGACCGATCCTGCGCTGGTAACCAAGGACGAACACGGAAACCAGATTCTCGACAGCAAGCAGTTTCTCGCGGAAAACCTGCAATATGGCCCGGCGCAGTTTGACGTGGTGTTGTTCTGGAATCTCGCGGACTATCTCGACGAGAGCCTGGTAAAGCCGATCATTGCCCGCCTCTGGACCCTGTTAAAGCCAACCGGTGTTTTGCTCGCCTTCTTCCACACTCGTGAGGCCGGACCCGAAGCACCCTGCTTTCGCTACCACGTCTCCGGCGACGATTCTCTGGAGTTGCAGCACATCAATCTTCGGCCGGACGCGCGCAAGAGCGCGGGCCCGACTGCGGGTTTCCATCTTCAGCGGGTCTTCAATAACCGACATATCGAAAATTTGTTCCGCGATTATTCCTCGATCAAATTCTTTCTCGCCCGCGACAATGTGCGGGAGACTCTCGTCGTTCGCTAGTGGTTATATTTGTCATCGCGAAGAAAAGTCTTCTTCTCCGAGGGACCCCTTATAGAACGCTAAGAGTACTGGCGTTAGGAACCCCTACCTCGTTCTAGCCACAAAATATTCCGTCACCGCGGGCGTGTGCGCCAGCAGAGCCACAAACGGCTTGCGAACTTGCCGCGGCAGACGCAGCAACCGCCTGAGTTGTGACGACGCGCGAAAGATAGAACCAAATCTCTGTTTGTAGAGCGTTTCGTAAGAGGTACCCGATTTCAGGCATTTCGCTGCCAGTGCACCACTCCGCAATGCAAGCGAGATGCCATCCCCCACAAAGGGATCGACAAAGGCCGCGGCATCTCCCGCATTCAAGACTCCGTTGCGGACCGGCAATGGCTCCCGGAAAATCAGCGGCGAAGTTGTCACTGGATCGCTTAGGGGCTGCCAGTCACGGCTGCGCTCAGCCAATGCCGGATGCAGCCCGAAAATTTCCGGGAGGGAAGAGGCCACGTCAGCGCGAACCATGGCCGCTGCATTCACCCGCCCCGGGAATCGTCGTCCATGAGATGGACCGGTTGTACGCCGCAGTAACCACCCTCGAAGAAATACAAATCAACCGAATCGGACGGATCGGCCTCAGTGAAGTGTCCTTTAATACCCCAGCCACCTTTCCGTCTTGGGCGCGGGAACGGCCGTCAGGTTAGACCAGCGCCCGGAAGCATTGATGACCGCGGCGGCTTCAAATTCGCCAGCCGTCGCACTTACCTGAAAAGGGCTCTTGCCCGCGATCTCCCTAACCGTCGTCTGAAGGCGAACCTCAACTCCGCATGCCTGTGCAGATTCTATAAGCGCTTTGTCGAGATCGAAGCGGGCAATACTCGCCGCCGGCGGAAAGATCGGCGCAGGCAGCACACGGCCATCGAGAAATATGCGCCCGAGGGAGATGCGCAAGGAATCGTCTAGCAGCGGGTGGTAAGAACTGGCAAGCAGATCACGTAGCAAGCCAAGCGACTCCGCTGATGCAAACTCCCCACAAACTTTGTGCCGGGGGAATTTCCCACGCTCCAGCAGCAGAACCTTAGCGCCACCGCGCGCGGCTGTGATGGCGGCAGAAGTGCCCGCTGGGCCTGCTCCTACTACGATCAGATCAAACATCGGTTACGTCTTCCAGGCAATAACGCCCATGCGATAGAGGTAGTGCCGGTCAATTTCGACGCAGACCGCCGGCGTCTTTCTCAGCATTGCCTTCATCTCGTCCGGGGTATAAGACTGCCGCACCGACGCCGGCGCATCGTGGCGGGTGATGCGACTGGTATAAAGCGGCATTCCAGCATAGACCAGCGCCAGGTGTAGCGGACTCCGCACCAGGTCATTAATCAGCAGCGCCTTGCGGCAGACGCGCAGAGCTTCCTTCGCAAAGCCAACGACCAGATCCGGGCTCAAATGGTGAGTGAACAGATTGCAGGTAACGAGATCGAAAGAGTTGTCGGTAAACGGCAGCGAAAGCGCATCGCCCGCCACCCGCGCGAATCCCGAATTCCCGTTTCCCAGATGGGAAGCAGCCCGGTCCAGCAGCGTGAACTCGAGTTCGATGCCCTGCGCCTGCAAGTGCTGTTTCACCATGCGCGGAGTATCGCCGGCGCCGGCGGCAACTTCCAAAACAGTAAATGACTGTTGCCCGGTCTGATCGACTATCTGCCGGATGAGTGCCTCTGTAGTAGCCGCGCCGCCGAACCTGGTATTAATGGTCTTGAGGTCGTTGAGCGACGCTGCGATTTCTGCGGCGGTGCCGGAGTCGCTGTCCAGTAACTCGTTCGTGGGGACTCGTTTCATGCCAATCTACGAAACTTCTGCCAACTCTTCTTCCAGAAGTTGCTTGTTGTATAGGTCGCTATAGTACCCGTTTAATGCCAGCAATTCGTCGTGAGTCCCTAGCTCAACGATCTTTCCCGCGTGTAGGACCGCAATCTGGTCGGCATTTCTCACCGTCGAAACCCGATGCGAAATGAAGATTGTGGTGCGTCCCTGCATGATCTCGCGCAGATGGTTGAGAATCTTGTCTTCCGTCTGGGTATCAACACTGGCCAGCGCGTCGTCCAGCACCAAAATGCGTGGATCGCGTATCAGTGCCCGCGCAATAGCGCTGCGCTGCTTTTGCCCGCCGGATAACGTGATACCTCGCTCGCCTACCATGGTCTTGTACTGCTCCGGAAAACTTTCGATGTCGCCGGCAATGCTGGCCGCCGCGGCTGCATCGTGCACTTCCTCGTCCGTCGCATCGACCTTGCCGAACGCAATATTTTCGCGGACCGTCTCGCTGAAGAGAAAAGTCTCCTGCGGCACGAATCCGATGGTGCGCCGCAAATCCGCAAGCGGATAGTCGCGAATGGGGCGTCCATCGATTAGCACTGCCCCCGGCTCTGCATCGTAGATGCGGGGGATCAAGCTGACCAGCGTTGTTTTCCCCGACCCGGTCGGTCCCACGATTGCCAAACTTTGTCCGGCCCGAATTTGCAGATTAACGTTGTGGAGAACCTGGCTTCCGTTGTAGGAAAAATTTAGATTCCGAAACTCGATGTCGCCGGTGATGGGAGGTGCCTGCCGATCAGGCGCAACATCCTCGATCTCAGGTTTCTCTACCAGAATCTCATTAATCCGTCCCATGGAGGCTGTGCCACGCTGGAAAATATTGATTACCCATCCTAATGCGATCACCGGCCAGGTAAGCTGCACCATGTAAGTATTGAAGGCCACGAAGCCGCCAACCGAGATGCGTCCATTGATCACCTCGCGGCCGCCCACCCATAGCACCAGCACGATAGCGATGCCCAGCATCAGTTCCAGAGTCGGCCACAACATACCCATCAAACGCACTAGTTTGAGGCTGCGCTGAATGTATTCCTGATTCGAAGTCTCGAAAGCCGCAATCTCGGCATTTTCCTGGGTGTAGGCGCGAATCACCCGTGCGCCAGAGAGGTTCTCCTGCACTCGGGCGGAAATCTCGGAGAACATTGCCTGAATGCGCTCAAAGCGTTCGTGAATTCGCTTGCCAAAGTACTGGATGACAATGCTGACTATCGGCAGAGGCAGAAAGGCGTAAAGCGTCAGCCGGGGACTGATGGCAATCATGAAGGCCAGGGCGCCCGCGGTAAACACGATGGTGTTCGCGGAATACATGATCGCCGGGCCTAGCAGCATACGGACAGCATTCAGGTCATTGGTCGCCTTGGCCATGATGTCGCCGGTGCGAGTGCGCTGGTAATAGGAATACGACAGCTTTTCGAGATGCTGAAACAAATCATTGCGCAGGTCGAATTCGATTTCCCGCGAAATTCCGATCACCACCCACCGCGTCAGAAATTGAAAAATTCCCTTCACTCCCGCCACTGCAAGAAGCAGGAACGCATAGGTAACCAGTTTCTGACGCGTCACTCCTGAATGCAGATCGTCGATCGCCCGCCGGATGACCAGCGGAAACAAAATCCAGACTCCGTTGTTGAGGAAAACGTAGAGAGTTCCCAGCCAGTAGTCCCGGCGGTACTTCTTCAGGTAGGGAAACAGGGGGCGGAGGCTCTTTGGAAGCATGGGCTACTAGGACAGATTCTAGCAGTCCTGGCGTCAGTTTAGGCTGATCGCCCGCTAGGTCTCGTGATGAAAGACCGCAAAAAATGCCAGCACGAGCAGCAGCACCCAACCCACCAGGAACATCCAGCTGCCGCTTACCAGATACGAATAAACCGCGTCGCTGTTCATAACCGTACCTACCAAGTTCATGCCGCTTGTCCGCGGCTCGTCAACGTGTTTTTGCCGTTCAAGCTCTTGTATCGGGCCAGAACTTCTTTTACCGAGTTCATCCTGCCCAGGGTCGTCAGCTTGGGATCGTGCAGCGCTTGGTCAACTTGCGCCATCCACGACTCAACTGCGACGTCCACTCCGGCCGAGAGTTCTGCCGCGATAATTTCAACAAATTCCTCGACGCTGACTGCCGATGCATTCATAGAACCTCACGAAATGCTTTGATAAAACGGAGCTTCATTTACGTCTCCTACCCGGAACCTTACTGACTCTCAGCCGGCTCCTGGGCTTGCGTAAAACGCTGCATGCGTTGTTCCCGGCGATCCATCATCTGGCTCAGCTTTGTCCTTTGCTCCGGCGTCAATATCTTCACCAATTCAGCTTGTATTCTGGCCTTCTGCACCGTCAGCTCGGTCAACGTTTGTGCCTGTTGTCCCGCGATGGCGCGGACCTGGGCTTCGTCAAAGGTTCCGCCCTCTTCGAATTGCCGCAACTGGTGCCGAGTCAGGGCGAGCTGCTGCAGCATTGGTTGGATCGTGGGCTTTTCCCTGGAGAGAATCTCTTTGGCCTGTGCCCGCTGCTCGTCGGTCAAATCCAGACGGTGGGCCAGAAATCCCAGCCCAGGCCCGCCAAACATTCCATCGTGCTCCCAGTGGCTGCGTTTCATCGTTTGCGAGACCGCAACCGTCCCCACGACGATGAGGGCCAGTCCCACCAATGTAATTTTCAAATTGCGTGCGTTCATGCGACCTCCGAACCACCATTTACATCTCACTGAATATGAACCCGGTTCGCGGAAAAAGGAGTAAAGAATTAGTCAACCGGGAGTAAAGTTTTGTAAAGTGGAAATCGACCTTTGACAATTCTTTACGCCTCTTCTGCCAGGCCGGATGTACAAAAAGAACCACAATGGACCGGATTCTAATCATCGACGACGACACTGAGCTTTGTGGTCTGGTGGGCGAGTATCTGGAGCCTGAAGGATTCCAGATCGAAGCCGTCTATAACGGCGAGTCAGGCTTGGAGAAGGCCCTCACCGGCGAGCACCGCCTGGTCGTCCTCGACGTCATGTTGCCCGGCATCAACGGATTCGAAGTCCTGCGCCGTATTCGCCAGACCTCGAAAATTCCGGTGTTGCTCCTCACCGCGCGCGGAGAAGATGTGGACCGGATCGTTGGCTTGGAAATCGGCGCCGACGATTATCTTCCCAAGCCGTTTAACCCCCGCGAACTTGTAGCCCGTATTCGTGCTGTTCTTCGCCGCAGTCTTCCTCGGCAAAGATGGTCAGGCCTCGGATGTAGTTCGTGTGGGCGAAATTGAACTGGACCCCGCCAGCCGCACCGTTTATCAAAACGGCAAGCCATTGGAGTTGACCTCGGTTGAATTTAACCTCTTGGAAGTCTTGCTGCGCGAGGCCGGAAATGTTGTGTCGCGTGATCGGCTGGTCGATTCCGTTCTGGGCCGTAAATTCTCGCCCTTCGATCGCAGCATCGATATGCACGTCAGCAAAGTGCGCCGGAAATTGGGAGACACCGATGGAGGCGCCGACCACATCAAGACGGTGCGTGGTGTGGGTTACATCTTGATCCGTCCGCATGAAAAAGTCGAGAGCACTTCATGAGGAGCCTGTTCGTAAAAATTTTCCTGTCGTTCTGGCTTGCGCAAGCGCTTTTCCTTGTGCTCGCCATCCTGATCACGCTCGGGCTGCGTTCTCAGCGCGAGTCGGCCACCTGGGAGGCGGTGGAAAATAAGGTCCTGAGTGAAGCAGTACAAGAATTCCAGAACGGCGGCGAAGACGCAGTGCACACCTATCTGGATAATTTGCAGGACACGCAGCACGTTCATGCGTACCTGTTCAATGAAAAAGGACGCGAAGTTTCAGGTGCACGCCCGCCGGAATTTCTTGGCCGCATGGAGCGGGAAGGAACCCGGCCTCCCACGACCCTATTCGCTTTGTTGACCCGCGGCCGCTTTCTGCGTGCGTCCATAAATGCTTCTGACGGCCATCGCTACACCATGGTGATGGACCTCCCCGCTGGTCCGCGTGTCCTGTTTGGACCTCGAGGCGTTCCCGGCCTCGCGCTCTTTATCGCGGTGGTCTCGTCGGGATTCGTCTGTTACTTCCTGGCACGATATTTGACCAGTCCCGTGGTCCGGCTCCGCGAAGCAACTCGAAAACTGGCGGCGGGTGACCTCTCAGCCCGCGCTGGAACTGCGTGGGGAGGTGTCAAGCGTCGCGACGAAATCTCGCAACTGGTGCGCGACTTCGACGCTATGGCGGAGCGGCTGGAAGGCTTGGTAAAGGCGCAGGGCCGCCTGTTAAACGATATTTCTCACGAACTGCGTTCCCCGCTGGCCCGTCTTAACGTGGCGCTTGGGCTGGCCCGCCAGCGCACGGGGCCCGAAGCTCAGGCGTCGCTGCAGCGAATCGACATGGAAGCCGAGCGCCTCAACGAACTCATTGGGCGCTTGCTCACCATCGCGCGTCTTGAAAGCCGCGAGGACCGCAGCGGTCTGGTCCCCATAGACTTGGACGACTTGGTCTCCGAAGTTGCCAACGACGCCGAGTTCGAAGCACAGAACCGGGGTTGCCGGGTAAAGACCACCCTCGCTGGGGACTGTGTTGTGATGGGGAATCCCTCTCTGCTTCGCAGCGCCATTGAAAACGTCGTCCGCAATGCCACCCGCTACACGCCGGAAGGAACCGCAGTCCAGGTGGATCTACGATGTGTTGGAGATCCCAACAGTCCGGTGGCAATCCTCCAAGTGGCCGATTCAGGTCCGGGAGTTCCGGAAGAGGCGCTCGATAAACTCTTCGAGCCCTTCTATCGCATTGATGATTCCCGCGTGCGCAAAACCGGAGGGGTCGGCTTAGGCTTGGCTATCACCAAGCGCGCCGTCCGGCTGCACGGCGGCAGCGTACGCGCCGTGAACCGGCCCGAGGGTGGACTGCTGGTGGAAATCAAGCTGCCGCTGGTGGCGCAACTTACCCCGGTTGCGGTCTAAGTCGAGGCAACTTTCACATTCTGCGGCGGTTCTAACCCATTGCGTCTGTTTGCTCTTACCACGTATTCCTGATACACAAATGTTTGCTGGTCTGGCGCTCCTGCTGTCCATCGGAGCCAGGCTTAGGGAGAAAGAATGCGGATGAAGTTGTCGGTGTTGCGCCGTGGCCTGTCGTTGCTTTCGCTCGGATTTTTCGCTGCCTGCACTACTTCAAGCACCACGCCTCCTCCATCCGCCTCGGGCACCACCCTCTTCGTCACCACCCAAGGCGATTCCAGTGATTTCCGCCCTAAGCGTGAATGTAACCGCCGGAACCCTGACGGCTGTCTCTGGTTCGAGCGCCGCTACCGGAAGCGGGCCTTATGCCTTGATCTTCACCCCGGCAGGCGATGCGGCATTCGTTTCCAATACTCTTTCCAATGATGTCTCGACCTACACTGTGGGTAGCAATGGAGAATTGACAGTTGCCACAGCAAGTCAGAAGGTGGGAACTGCGCCCCACGGGATTGCAGTAGACGCGGGCGGCAAATTCCTGTTCGTCGCCAATCAGGGAACCTCGGGAGACGTTAATTCTGGCACTGTCTCTGTTTTTTCCATTGCGGCGGCAGCTCTGACCGAAGTTCCAGGTTCGCCTTTCAAGGTCGCCACCGTCCTTGATACGGTCAATCCAGGACCATCGGCCGTAGCGGTTACGCCGGATGGCAAGTTTCTGTACACGGCCAATCAATTCACCGGAACGGTTTCCGCTTTTTCGATTGATGGATCCGGCGTGCTTACCCAGGTTCCCACCTCGCCATTCACGGCAGGTACGGCACCGTCCAGCCTGGCGATTACACCCAACGGGAACATCCTCTACGCGACCAATTCCGGATCGAGCAATATTTCGGCCTTCACCCTCTGCGATAATGCCAGCCCCGGCTGCATTTCGCCGGATGGAAGTCTCACTCCGGTAGCGGGCTCGCCCTTTTCCGCTGGCCTGGGCCCGGTTTACATGGCGATCTCCTCGACCGGGAATTTTGCCTACGTTGTCGACCAGACCTCGAATCAGCTTTCTGGATACAAAGTGGGCGCCGGAACGGGAGTCTTAACTGCGACGACTCCGCTGGCCACCGTTTCAACCGGCAGCCATCCATCCTGGGCTACGATCTCCTCCGGCGAGCAATTCGTTTACGTAGCCAACAACGGCGGCGCCTCGATTTCAACCTTCACCATGGACAACACCACCGGAGCCTTAACCGTGGTAGGCACCCCCGCCACCACCGGCCCCCAACCCTCAGCCATAGCCTTCTAGACGTAGGGCGGACACTGTCCGCCAAGGTAGTATCGGCGCGGATAGAGAGAAGAGCCGCAAAGCCCGCGATCGATTGCAGTCCAGGGCGCAAACCTGGGATCAATGGGAATGATGAAGCCCGGTAGGGCCGGAAGAAGTTGGGTCGACATCTCTCGCCCCTTCGCGGCTGAATGCTCGCCTGCTACGAACCCTCAATCTCCCTCAACACCGCACTGCACCGTTCGCACACCGTCGGATACTTCGCATCCTCCCCGACGTGCGTCGAATAGTTCCAACATCGTTCACACTTTAACCCCGGAGCCTTCCCAACTTTCACGCTAATCCCGCTGCTGCTCCCGTTCCCGGACGCTCCTGGCTGCAATGTCACCGCCGACACAATAAACAAATATCGCAATTGATCGGCATGCTGCGACAACACGGAGAACAGTGGCTCAGGTGCTGTAATGCTGACTTCCGCTTCCAGTCCGCCGCCAATAACCTTGGCGGTGCGGGCCTCTTCCAAAGCCTTTAGGACTTCTTCGCGCACCGAACGCAGCGCCGTCCATGCCTCCCCTTCTTTAGCATCGCCCACTTCCTCGGCGATGTCGGTGGCATTCGAAAATACTTCCAAATGCACGCTATCGCGGCGGCCTTCGACCTTTGGCAAATACTGCCAAACCTCTTCACTAGTGAAGGTGGTAATCGGGGCCAGCAAGCGCACCAGCGCTTCGCCAATCCGCCAGATTGCGGTCTGTGCCGCCCGGCGCGCTTTAGACTTTGGCGAAGCCGTGTACAAGCGGTCCTTCAGCACGTCGAAGTAGAACGCGCTTAGTTCCACCACGCAAAAATGATTTATCCCATGGTAGATCTTATGAAAGGCGAATTCCTCATACCATCGCCGCGCGTCTTCGACTACGCCCGCAGTCTGGCGCAGCATGTATTGATCGATGGCTTGCAAGGCGCTGAATGGCACTCCATCTTTTTGCGGATCAAAGTCGCTCAAGTTACCGAGAATGTAACGGAAGGTATTGCGGATCTTGCGATAGTTATCCGCCACCCGCTGCATCAAATGCTCGGAGCACGCCACGTCCTCGCGGAAATCAACCGACGCGACCCATAGACGGACGATCTCGGCGCCCATGCGTTCTGCTACATCGACGGGATCGACCCCGTTGTTAAGCGACTTCGACATGGCGCGGCCTTGCTCATCCAGCGTCCAGCCATTGGTCGACACCATACGGTAGGGTGCTTGGCCGCGAGTCCCGACGGCGCAGAGGAGGGAAGAGTGAAACCAGCCTCGATATTGATCTCCGCCTTCCAGGTAAAGATCAGAAGGCCAGGGTAGGTTTGATTCGTGACCAAGCACGGCAGCGTGGCTCGACCCCGACTCAAACCATACGTCGAGAATGTCGGTTTCCTTGATGAATTTTTCTGAACCGCAATGTGGACACTTCGCTGCCTGCGCGATGGCGTCGGCTTGATCGGTATACCAGGCATCCGCTCCCGCGCGAGCAAATAGGTCAACCACCTTGCGGCTTATACGCATGGTCATTCAACGGCTTACCGCAGCCAGCGCACAGAAATACTGCAATCGGCACTCCCCAAATACGCTGCCGCGAGATGCACCAATCCGGCCGGGTCGCGATCATGTTGGAGATGCGTTCCTCACCCCATGCCGGATCCCATTTCACTTTCTTGATCTCATCCAGCGCCCGGCTGCGCAGAGTGCCCCCGCCGTCCATCGGTGTCTCCATCGAGATGAACCACTGCTCGGTGGCACGGAAGATGATCGGATTGTGACAACGCCAGCAATGCGGATACGAGTGCTCGAGTTTTTCCGAATGCAGCAGAACACCTCGGTTCTTCAACAACTCGACGATCGGAGCGTTCGCCGCGAACACTTGTTTCCCCGCATACTCAGGCAGTCCGTGGACGATGATGCCGGATGCATCCACCTCGCCGGTGAGTTCGAGCTTGTATTTCACTCCGGTCGCGAAGTCGTCCGCGCCGTGCGAGGGGGCGGTGTGGACCACGCCCGTGCCCTGGTCCATAGTGACGTAGTCGGCGACTACGCCCAACACCCTGCGTTCTTCCCAGGGAAGAAACGGATGGTAGAACCAGGTATGCTCCATCGCCTTTCCAGGGAAATGCGCCACTGGCGTGGCATCTGGAAAGCCGCATTTTTCAGCCACCGTTTTCGACAACTTTGAGGCGACGATGTAGATCCCGTCATTCGCCTCGAGAGCCACGTACTCTTCCTTGGGATGGAACGCCACTGCCATCGACGCTGGTAGTGTCCACGGAGTGGACACTACCAGCGTCGATGGCAGTGGCATTCCATCCCAAGGAAGGGTCCCGTGTCGAGGCGAATGACGGATCCTACATCGTCGCCTCAAAGTTGTGGAAAACAGGGTCGCGGAAATTTCAGGATTTCAGATGCCAAGCCATGGCGCTAATTCCCCTGGAAAAGCCATGGAGCGTACCTGTTCTCCATCCGTTTCTTCCTGGGAACAAGCCAAGGTGTTGGGCGTAGTCGCCAATTCTGGTCATCAACCAGGTACGGGCGTGGTCCACGCCGCCCC
>CAWGQZ010000082.1:0-168862 GCA_963824805.1 uncultured Acidobacteriaceae bacterium
AGCAACAGGGTGGATACTCGCAGAGGAACTGAGGGTCGGCCACAATCCGGTAGACCAAGCTGTAGACCGGTTGGTGGAACTCGCCGATGAGCCAGGCGTAAGCATCTTCTGATCCGGCTTTCAGTTCCGCCACAATGGCGGCCTGCTCTGTCCGGATTCCAATCGCGCTTGCGAGATCACCCAAGGTGGCAGCTCCCGCCATCATTCTCATGGCGTCACCCCCATTATAGGGTTTTTCGAGGTTTTTGCCTCGTCCAAAAGAATACAACCCACGCCTAAAGCCCTGAATCCGTTTGGGATTCCCTTCTGAGTACATAGACCCCAAGGTCGGCAGGTAAGTTCCACAAAAAGGGACGCCTGTGTTTTCAATTCGATAACGAGAGTAACCAGAGGTAGGTTACTTGGGCGGAGGGGTGGTTGCCGCCGGTTGCGTACTTGGAGTGGGAGGCTTGGGGACGGCTGGCTTTTTCTTGGGTGCCGGCTTCTTGGCAGGTACGGTGTCGTCGACGATCACCTTTTTCGGCTGGGGCGGCGGAATCGCCGCCTGCAGAGTGTGTATCTGATTGCGCAGACGACCCAGTTCCGATTCTTTAGCTTCAGAGAGTGCACTGATGCGGTCACCCAAGGAACGGCGTACGCTCTCGATCGCACTCACGTCGTTTCCTAGCGCCTGATATTCGTCTTTACTGCCAAAGGCTCCGGTTGTCTCCGCCACCGAACTGAAGACGTCGTAAAGTGCATCCAGGTTGCGATAGAGCTTGAAACTCGCCGTCAGGCTGTCGGGAGAATTTCGCAAGTCACTGATAATCGTAGGCAGCGCGGTTTGAAGGTTACGCTGGATGGATTCCGAATTTGAAGTTGTCTGCTTCTTGGTATTTCCGTCCGTCTTCCACTTATCGATACGTAGCTTGGCCAGATCGAGTTGCGCGGTCTGCGATGTCTGCTCCAGTTGCGATAACAGCGTGTTTACCTGGCTGACCGAGGCATATGACACGGGAGCCTGCGATTCGGGATTGTTCTGGGCCAATGCAATCGATGACGCAGCCAGGCAGGACAGCAACGAGATGCGGAAAGAACGACAGATCATGGGGGACTCGCGCTCGCTAAAAAGACGCTCATCAGCATACTATCTTTCAAAAATTGGGGGTAGTGCGGAGAAAATCGTCGCCTCCGAAGGACATCCCAACGCCTTCGTGGTGAACGCGTTCAGGCCTGGGATAGGAATTCGTATTCGTCGATGACGGCGGCGACCGCCATTTTGCCTTGGGAACCATCCACTCGCACGACTTTGCCTTTACAGCGAACGTGGATGCTCTCGGTCAGGGTGATTTCGGGTGGCAAGGTAAGGGTAAATTCGATGGGTGAACCAGCCTCAATCGAGGAATCTACATAAAAGCAAATGCCGCGGGCGCTGACGTCGCGGGTCTGCGCTGGTTTCTCTGGCGTCGGAGATGTACTGTAATTAACGGAAACGGGCAGGCGCAAGGCAAACCGGCGCGTCGACCGCTTTTCTTGGGGCACTTCGGCCATTGATTCCCCCATGGGTGGGTTAAGAATGCGGTCTGGCCGGGTTTGTGTCAAGAGTGATTCCGAAGGTTCGACAGCGAACGCTAGCTTTAATGCGGTCTTGGAGCCCCGGTATGACCGGTCGCTCGTTGTAAGCTGGTAGCCAATCATGGTTTTTGTCCTGGATAACTACGACTCTTTTACCTATAACCTGGTCCAGTATCTGGGCGAACTGGGAGTGGAGGTAGTGGTGCGCCGCAATGATCAAATCACCGTCGAAGAGGTGGAGGAACTGCATCCCGAACGGATTCTCTTGTCTCCGGGGCCGTGCACTCCGGAGGAAGCTGGGATCTCCATTGACCTGGTGAAGAGGTTATCCGGGAAGGTACCACTGCTGGGGGTTTGCCTCGGCCACCAGGCTATAGGCGCGGCTTTCGGGGGGAACGTGATCCGCGCTCCCCATCTCATGCACGGTAAGACCAGCGAAGTTCGTCATGACAATAGGACCATTTTTCACGGACTGCCTTCTCCGATGACCGCCACTCGTTATCATTCCTTGATCGTGGAAGAGAGCAGCCTGCCCGCCGAACTTGAAGTCAGCGCCTACACTACCGAACGCGACGGTTCCAAGACCATCATGGGTTTGCGGCACCGCAAGTTCCCAGTCGAAGGCGTTCAGTTCCATCCTGAAAGCGTGCTTACCACCGCAGGCAAGAAGCTGGTTGAGAACTTTATGGCGATCTAGTTTCTGAAATTGATGGCTATAATCCCGGTGTGAAGGCATTTTTCCGGCTGGCGTTACGGGTTCTGGTTTTGCTCCTCGTCGCCATGATCTCGGGACTGACTGCCATGCGCTTCGCCATCCACGGGCGCGAAGTCGCAGTGCCGAACCTGGCCGGACGCACCGTCGCGGACGCTCGCAAGCTGACCGAAGAAAACGGACTGGGTTTTGCGCTGGAACGCCGGTACTACAGCCCGGACGTGGGGGAGGGGAAAATCCTTTCTCAGGTGCCGGCCTCCGGAACCAAGGTGCGGCGGGGCTGGCAGGTGCGAGTCGCTGAGAGCATGGGTGTCCAGCGCCTGCAAATCCTGAGCGTGGTCGGCGAAACCGAGCGCGCCGCGGAGATCAACATTCGACGGCACGGATTGGACGTCGGAACTGTGGCGCAGATGGCGCTCCCTGATGCCCCGGCGGATCGCGTGGTTTCACAAAGTCCGCCGCCCAATGCCAGTGGCGTTTCTGCCCCGAAAATCAATTTGCTCATCAGCAACCCTCCGCAAGCCCGGGCATTTGTTATGCCGAATCTAGTCGGCCAGACGCTTGGGAACATCCAATCGGCGCTGCGGGATGCCGGTCTACGTGTCGGTGATGTAAGTGCAATGAACGGAACACCGGTCTCGCCCACCAGCATGGTGATGGCGCACACCCCCGCGGCAGGGGAGAAGATTCTGTTGGGCACGGCGGTAAGCCTTCAGGTGCGGTGAGACCTGCTAACGCCTTTCTAAAAGTGCGGCGAAGAAACCATCACAAGGATGGACGCCCGGCAGGGTTCTCAGGTACGGACCGGAGATCATTGAATCAAGATCGGACCAAACTAATTCGCCTTGGGCCTTGAGTCTTTCCAGCTCCTCTCGTGAGTTGCAAAGACGAAAGCCGGAATTTTCCGCCAGAGCCTTTTCCATCACTTCAGAATTCTCTTCGCGTTCGAGGGAGCAGGTGGAATAGATCAGTCGGCCACGGGGAGCAACGTGGTTCATCGCGGAACGCAGGATCTCCAATTGGCGTGCCTGCAAATCGGATAGATCTTCGGGTATCAGCCGCCATTTGATTTCGGGATTGCGGGACAGGGTCCCCGTGCCTGAGCAGGGCACGTCGGCCAACACCCGATCAAAAGCTTTGGTCACCGCAAAATCGCGGGCGTCAGCTGTCGTGACATTCACATTCGTCGCGGGAACCAGTTTGCGCAGCAAGGCCGCGCGCTGCGGGTGCAATTCCAGCGCCAGAACCTGCTGAATGGGGATTTTGTGCCGCCATGATCCGCGTTTTCCCGCCGGGTGCCGCACAACAATCTAGGATATTTTTGCCTTTGCCGACGAGCAATGCGACAAGTTGAGAAGCTTCGTCTTGAATGGCAATTTTGCCGCCACGAAAGGCACGGGTCTTGGAGATGTTGCCGGCGACGACCCTTCTCGCTCCGGACAGCAATCGGCCGGGTCCCAGTTCGACGCCATCCGCCTTTAATTCGGCTTCCGTCGAGTTCGCATCCAGGCGAATCGCAGCCTGCGGCAATTCCTGATTGTAGGTACAAATCTTTCGCGCCGATTCCAGCCCAGATTCCCGGACCCAGCGATCGACCAGCCAAAACGGATGTGCCAACCGGGATGACAGCTCTTCTGCTGTTTCGGTCTTCATCTGGAGCGGTGTCTGATTGGAGTCGGACGTTGGTCCCAGCTTTCGCGAAACGGCGTTTACGAATGCCGCTGCCGATCGCTTTCTTGCCCGTTTCACCAGTTCCACGCTGTCGTTGACGGCGGCGTGACCCGGAACCCGCTGGAGAAACTGCAACTGGTAAGCTGCCAACCGCAAAGCGGTGAATACCTCGAGGTCCAATTTGTCGATCGCCAAAGAAGAAGCTGTGGCCAACTTTTGATCAAGCAGCGATCGCCAGCGCAATACGCCCATCACTAGTTCGGTAGCAAGTCCGTGGTCGGCAGAAGTGAGCTTGCTGTATCCACTGGAGTGCAGAAGCTCAGAGGCGAAAGCACCGGTTTGCTCAACGCGAAGCAAGATGTCAAAAGCGGCAATGCGAGCGGGAGCTATGGGCATGTTACATACCGAATTTCTCGCCGGTCTGGGGACGGTAGCCGGAGATAAAGTCGCTGGCCGTCATTCGCTTCTTACCTTCCGGCTGCACTTCGAGAAGTTCCAGCGCAGTCTCGCTTCCGGTACCCACGAACAACTGCCCGCCATCGATATTCAACGTCGCTGTGGATAGCCGTTTGTCAACCGGCTTTGCAGCGCGTATCTGCAAGCCCTTTCCGCGAAATGCGGTGAATGCTCCCGGCCAGGGCTGGAAGCCGCGCAGCCGGTTGTAGATCTCTTGGGCTGAACGATGGAAATCGATGCGTCCATCGTCTTTCTTCAGAATTGGGGCAAGCGTGGACTGGGAGTTGTCCTGTGGCGTTGCCTTTACGGTGCCCGCCTGCAGTCCTTGTAGCGTCACCACCATGAGATCCGCTCCGATGTCACTGAGAGGCGGAGACAAGGTTTCTGAAGTGTCGTCAGGACCGATGCGAAGTTCCTGTTGCAAGAGAATGTCGCCAGTGTCGAGTCCGGCATCGATGCGCATGGTGGTTACACCAGTGACGGTTTCCCCCCGGGCGATCGCCCATTGAATGGGTGCGGCCCCGCGATACTTGGGCAACAGAGACGCGTGCAGGTTGAGATTGCCCAGCGGTGGAAGGTCAAGCATCCATTGTGGAATGATGCGGCCATAGCCGACGACGATAATCGCGTCCGGCTTAAATGTGCTCAGCTGCGACTCAAACTCCTCATTGTTCTTGATCTTTTCCGGCTGCGCGACCGGCAGGCGTAGTTCCAGGGCCCGCTGCTTCACGGGAGAAACGGCAAGTTCCATGCCGCGACCGCGTGGACGGTCCGGTTGGGTGACGACCAATCGGACATTGAACCCGGCATCCGCTAGCTTGGTGAGACTGGGGACGGCGAATTGTGGGGTGCCGCAAAAAACGAGATTGAGTAATGAAGTCACTGGGTACACTGAAGACCAAGAACTATTCGCTACAAGATTCGTCCAACTTCGGGCTGCCGGTCCAATTTAGTTCTTGGTCAATGGTTCCCGGTTCTCAGTGCGATGTCTCTACCATTCTCCGGCTTTGACTAGCTTTTTGATCTTGCGCTTCATCAAATCGCGCTTCAAAGCACTGATGTGGCTGATGTAGAGCTTGCCGTTGAGATGATCGGTTTCATGCAGGAAGGCGCGGGCCAATAGCTCTTCGCCGGTCTGTTCGAACCATTGGCCGTTTACATCCTGGGCCCGCACGGTAACCTTCTTCGCGCGGGCGACAGGTTCGCGAAAATCGGGAATGCTCAGGCAGCCCTCGCTCTGCGTCTGCTTGCCCTCGGTGCGAATGATTTCAGGATTGGCTAGCACCAGTTTTGCGTCGGGATCTTCTTTGAAGGTGACGTCGATTACCGCCAGACGTTTGGAAATGCCAATCTGGGGCGCAGCCAATCCCACGCCGTGCGCGGCGTACATCGATTCGAACATGTCTTCGACAAGCTTCTTCAACTCCTTGTCGAACATAGTTACTGGTTCTGCCGGACGTTCCAGTACAGGATTTCCAAACTTCACGATGGGATAGATCATTCAGTATTTCTTCAGTTGTTGGCAGTAGCCTTGATAGTTGCGTAGTGTCTCGACCATGGAGTCGCCCCCGAACTTCTCCAGCGCGACCCGGGCCATGGTCAATGCCACCATGGCTTCAGCGGCGACGCCCGCAGCCGGCACCACACATACATCGGAGCGTTCGTAGGCGGCTTTCACCGGTTCGCGGCTGGCGAAATCCACCGACTGCAGGGGGCGGCGGAGCGTTGAAATGGGCTTGAGATATCCGCGAACCCGAATTTCCTGTCCGTTGGAGACCCCGCCTTCGATCCCGCCGGCGTTGTTCTTCGGACGGGTAAATCCGGTAAAACCTTTTTCTGCGCCATATCCTATCTCATCATGGACGGCGGAGCCGGCGGACGCTGCCGCGGTAATGCCCGCTCCAATCTCCACCGCCTTCACCGCCTGTAATGACATGACTGCGGCCGCCAGCAGGGCATCCAAACGCTCATCCCACTGGACGTAGGTCCCTAAACCCGGCGGGACGTTATGCGCTACGACTTCAAAAACTCCACCGACGGAGTCGCCGGTGCGCAGCACACGGTCGACTTCCGCTTTCATGCGCTGTTCGGTTTCGGTATCCGCACAGTTGAGCAGAACTTCGTCCTTATCCCATAGTGCGCGAATGCGTTGCCAGTCGACCGCTTGCTCTAATGTAGTTGCCCCGACCGAGATTACGTGGCTCAATACCTCGATTTCCAAAGCCTGAAGGAAGAGTTTTGCCAGGGCGCCGATTGCCACTCTGGCCGCGGACTCGCGAGCTGAGGCACGCTCCAGCACGTAGCGAGCTTCGGAGAAGTTGTATTTCAGCGCTCCTGCTAAATCCGCATGACCTGGGCGAGGCGAGGCGACACGTTTGTGCTTGTCCGGGTCACCGGATTCAACCGGCAGCGACTCTTCCCAGTTCTTCCAGTCCCGGTTTTGCAGCATTACGGATATTGGAGAGCCAATCGTCGCGCCGTGCCGGACACCCGACAAAATATGAGCGGTGTCGGTTTCTATTTTCATTCGGCCGCCACGGCCAAAACCCTGCTGACGCCGCCATAACTCGCGGTCAATGAATTTCTGATCAACCTTCAAACCTGCAGGCAGACCTGAAAGGAAGGCCACTAGCGCCTCCCCGTGTGATTCTCCTGAGGTGAAATAACGCAACATTGTGGATGAATTGTATCCGATGTCGCTGAAACGGCAGGAATTCGGACCGATTTTGAGAATTTTCTGCGGTCTTGCGTAGCCATCGTTGCCGTCTTTGGTTAGAATGATGGCAGTTTGTTGCTGCTCGTTCTCAGCCACCTCCGCGCGCATTGCGTCTTCGTCTACCTTCTCTGGCCACCGAGGTAGTGCTGGTGTTTCCAAGTTCTCTTAGAGGACGTAAGTCTATTTCTAACGATTTTTCGCCCGCGCAAACCTCCGAGGTTTCGCGGCACTTGGTACGCGCCCAGGAAGAAGAGCGTAAACGTATCAGCCGTGAACTGCACGACGGCACCGGCCAGGGGTTGATGGTTTTGCGCCTATATTTAGGCCTGCTCGGCGCCGGGCAGCTGGATGTTGAAGGGCAGGAAAAAGTTCGTGAAGCCCTTGGTCTTTTGGATCACACCATCGAAGATCTTCGCCGCATCATCGGGCGGCTCTCTCCGCAAACCCTGGAGCGCCTGGGGTTACTTCCAGCCATCCGCAAAGAAGTCCGCGAACTGAGCCGCAACACCGGGCTTAAGGCGGAAGTTGCGTTGCCCCGAATCCTGCCCCAACTGGACAAGGAACTCGAACTCGCGCTCTATCGATCGGTGCAAGAAGCGCTGCACAACATCGCAAAGCATTCTCGCGCCAAGAATGTGCGCATCTTTCTGGAACCGGACGACAACGGCCTGAAGTTGTTGGTGGAAGATGACGGTATCGGATTCACCCGCAAGAAGACCTCGCAGTCAAACGGTTTTGGACTTTGGGGGATGCGGGAAAGAATCAGCGCTCTCGGCGGGAAGTTGCGAGTGCGTACTGAGCTGGGCAAAGGCACGCAGGTGCGGATCACCCTCCCGGTCGCCAACGGCACAATGAAAACAGTGGCACCCCTGGTCTCGACTTCGGATTCCCAAGCCAACTACAGCCATGCCCATTAATTGCCTGCTGGTCGACGATCACACCCTCTTTCGCGAGGGCATCCGGCATTTGCTTGGCGTCGATCCTGAGATTGAAGTCGTTGCCGAAGCCAATGATGCTTCGGAGGCGCTGGTGAAAGTCCGCGAGTATAGGCCGGATATCGTGCTCATGGATATCGGTATGCCGGGCCTTTCCAGCTTCGAAGCCGCACGCCTGATTGAGAAGACTTGTCCGGGCACACGCATTATCTTCCTCACCATGTATGAGGATGAAGAGTATCTGTTGCAGTCCCTGGACGCCGGAGCGTCGGGGTACATTCTGAAAGATGTTCCAGGACCGGAGTTGCTGGAAGCGGTGAGAGAGGTTTCGCGCGGCCGAAAGTATCTCAGCCCGCGAGTCTTGGAAAAGGTCCTTAACCCTGACAAAGGGCAGGGACCATTAACCACCCGGTTCGATTCCCTTACTCCCCGTGAGCGCGAAATTGTAAAGATGCTGGCGGAAGGAAAGTCTGTTCGTGAAACCGCGGAGTTCCTGTCTCTCAGCGTCAAGACAGTAGATGCGCACAAGTTCAACCTGATGCGCAAACTGCAGATCCACAACACTGCTCAGTTGGTCGCTTACGCAATTCAAAAGAAGATCGTGCATATGCCGCTTGGGGCATAGCGTTCCCACCGGCTGCTAAACTCTTCGTCATCCTTCGGAATTCCTGGAGACATAGCCATGTCTGAGGCACCCATCCCTAGTCCACGCACGCGCGTTGTGAGGGAACCCGAACGCGGCGTCTACGATCGCGCCACCGCCTACGAGATTCTCGACGAAGGCTTCATCTGCCATGTGGGCTTCGTCGTGGAGGGACAGCCATTTGTGATTCCCACCTCCTATGGCCGTCAGGGAGACGCGCTTTATATTCATGGATCGGCCGCAAGCCGCATGCTGAAGCGCACCGACGAGGGCATCCCGGTTTGTGTCACTGTGACTTTGCTGGATGGGCTTGTTCTGGCACGATCTCTTTTCAATCATTCGATGAATTACCGTTCTGTCGTAGTGTTAGCAACCGCAACCTCGGTGAAAGATCCTGCCGAGAAACTGGCAGCCTTGCGGGTTCTGTCGGAGCACATTCTTCCAGGGCGCTGGGACGAAGGCCGGCAGCCCAATGAAAGGGAACTTAAAGCCACGCTGGTGATGCGGGTGCCGATTGAAGAATTTTCGTCGAAAGTGCGGCAAGGACCGGCGGTAGATGATGAAGCCGACTATTCGTTTCCGGTGTGGGCGGGGGTGTTGCCGCTGGAGATGGTTCCCGGCGGGCCGATTAGAGATGCGCGGTTGGATGCGGCGATAGAGCTGCCGGAATATGTGGCGCAGTATTCGCGAAAAGCATCGGGAGAAGTAGAGCTCTTCCTGGGATTTGATTGCCTTCTGTTGCGAGGGTCTGACGATCAAGGAGAGAACTTTCATAAGGGAACCGACCGGCAATACTGCCACAACTTTCCCGCGAAAGACTCCATCAAACCACTTGCAGTTCCGTCTATCTCGCGATAAAGTCCGCAGTCATCTTCCCGTTTTGCGGAAGTAGGGAGGTCCCATGACCGCTCGTGTTGCACGCCTATCTAGGCTTCTCGGCATTTCCATTTTGTTACTCTCCTTTGTCGGTGTCTTGCCGGCGCAGGCGCCCGATAGTGGCCAGCCACTCGCACCCACGATCCGGGTCAGCACCCATCTTGTCTTAGTGGATGTAGTCGTTACCGATAAACAGGGCAAGCCCGTTGCCGGCCTCAAGAAAGAAGATTTTGTGCTGGAAGAAAACGGCAAGACACAAAAGATCAGCACTTTCGCGAAGGCCTCTGACAATGTCTCGCCCACAGGGACCGCATTGCCGCCGGGCATTTACTCCAACAAACCTGAATACCGCGCGCCCGGTGGACCAATAACCGTACTCTTGCTCGACGGACTGAATACTTCATTCAAAGACCAGTCTTACGCGCGCCGCCAAATGTTGCGATTCGTACAGCAGCAGTATCAGCCGGGCCAGCGGGTGGCGGTTTTCGCGCTGACGAACTCCCTCCGAGTGTTGCAGGACTTTACCAGTGATCCTCAAATCCTCCAGGCGGCCCTGCAGCGTTTTAATCCACAACCGCAGGAGTTTGCCAGTGTCTCTCGGCCCGCCATACGGGCCTCCGAAGCGGCAACTGGGGGAGCAACAGTGACAACCCTCGATCCGAGTGTTGGCCCCGCAACCGGTCTCGCCGTTTCGGGGCTGGGACCAGGGTTGACTCAAGCCGCTAGCATGGCGCTGTCCGCAATTGAAGCGTTTGCCGGCGCATCTACTTCCTATGCCGAAGAACAGCGGTCCGTGTTGACCCTCGCGGCATTAAACAGCTTGGCTCGCATGTTGGGTGGAATTCCTGGACGGAAAAGTATCATCTGGGTCACTGGCAACTTGCCGTTTTCGCTTATCCCTGAAAATCGCAGTATGACCGAAGCTGAATTGGGTGAATCCCTTCCTAGTTTGGATACACGACGGGTTGGTGAACACGCGGCCGGTAGTACGGCAGCCATGGTTCGGGAGTCTCATGCCGGCGAGATTCGCGATACGGCGGCGCGATTAGCAAGTTCTCAAGTCTCGATCTATCCCGTGGACGCACGTGGCCTCTCCATTTCTCTGGATATCGACTCTCAGGAAACCATGCGCGAGATGGCGCGAGAGACGGGTGGGCGGGCTTATGTAAACCAGAACGAAATCAAAGAAGGAGTGAATCGCGCCTTTGAAGACGGCGCTGCGGTGTATACCCTGGGCTACTATCCTGAAAACAAAAAGTACGATGGAAAGTATCGGCAAGTGAGGGTGAAGCTAAACCAGCCAGGAACGGAGATATTCCACCGTCGCGGCTACTATGCACTCGACCCCACGCAGCTAAAAGGCTACAAGCCGGAGACAGAAGTAGCGGCCGCCCTGGGAGACGCCGCGCCAGCGACTTTGGTGACATTTACCGCGCAGGTGAAATCGCCTTCAGACAATGCAGTGAAGGGCAAGATGGGAGTGACGTTCCTGGTGGACGCGAGTACGGTTTCCACAGAAGAGGCTTCTAATGGCAAGCGGATGAGTGTTGTGTTCTACACGACCATCTATTCACCGGATGGGAAAATGTTAGCAAACAGTAGTCAGAAAGTTGACCAGACCTTCGACGCCAATACCTACCAACAGATCTTGCAACACGGTCTTATGCTTCACATGGACCTCGACCCAAAACCTGGAAATAATCAGGTCAGGCTAGTCGTACAGGACCTGCGCACCGGTTTAATAGGAACTCTTGACGCTCCTGCTCCACCATAGCGTTTGCCGAGATCGACTGCGCCTGGATACGGCCCCGGCCTTTGTATTTTTCCATCGCCGGGCGTATATTTGTAGCTGGAGCTGTTGTGTAGTACCACGACTTTTGGCGGAACACACCAGTGGGCGCAAGCCCACTTTTTAGTTGGTGCCCGATCGGTACCGCGCCTGATTTCGCTAAATAATTGATTGAATGGCACTTGAGATCGAGCGGGTGCAGCAGATCGCCGAACGTGTTGCCGCCTCCAGCGGACTGGAATTGGTGGAAGTGGAGTTTCGTGGCGGCGGCAAGAGCCGCATGCTGCGGATCTTCATTGACAAGCCGGGTGGGGTGACGCATGAAGATTGCGCCAACCTGAGCCGGGAAGTAAGCACCATATTGGACGTCGAGGATGTGGTGCCGGGTTCGTACCTGCTGGAAGTTTCATCTCCAGGGCTCGACCGGAAATTGTCGCGTCCAGCCGATTTTGAGCGCTTTACTGGCAGTCGCGTGAAGATCATGACGCGAGAGCCGGTGAACGGGAATCGTCATTTTGATGGGCGGCTGCAAAGTTTTCAAGAAGGGCGGCTGACCTTGGACTTGACCGTTCCCAAGAAAAAGTCGCAGCCTGCAGGAACGCCTCAGTTGTTGGAGCTGACTCTCGACAATGTCGAGAAAGCGAATTTAGTACCGGAACTTTAGTAGACAGTTTCAAGTTTCCGAAAGAAGAATTATGGCAAGCGAGCTCTACAACACCATTGACGCCTTGAGCCGGGAGAAGGGTATCGATCCGCAGATTGTAGTTAGCGCGGTGGAAGACGCGATTGTTGTCGCCACCCGCAAGTACTACAAGACGCAGGAAAACCTTCGCGCCGAACTGGACAAAGAGACGGGAAAGATCCGCGCCTTTGCAGTGAAGATGGTGGTCGAGAGTCCGGAACAAGTCGAAGATCCGACCTTGCAGATGTCGCTCGATGATGCGCGCAAGCTCAATCCCACGGCCGAGCCCGGCGGTGAGGTGCAGATTCCGAAAGAGACAGAGGGAATCCTCGGCCGCATTGCGGCACAGCTTGCCAAGCAGGTCATCTTTCAGAAGGTCCGGGAGGCCGAGCGCGACACGGTTTACAACGAGTACATCGGACGGGTGGGTGAAATCGTTAATGCCACGGTAAAGCGCATTGAAGGTCCGGATGTGATTTTCGATATCGGCAAGGCGGAAGCCCGCATGCCGCGGAAGGAGCAGTCCCGCCTCGAGTCATTCGCCATCGGCGAACGGGTTCGGGTGACGATTGCGCGTGTAGAACGTGCCTCGAAAGGCCCTGGCGTCGTGGTTTCGCGTGCTGCACCAGAGCTGGTGCAGCACCTGTTCCAGACTGAAGTGCCGGAAATCTACGATGGAACCGTCGTGATCCGTGCTATTGCACGTGAAGCCGGAGAACGCACCAAGATTGCGGTCATGTCGAAGGACAAGGATGTCGACGCCGTCGGCGCCTGTGTCGGCATGAAAGGCATGCGGGTGCAGTCCATTATTCGCGAGCTGCGCGGAGAGAAGATCGACATCATCGAATATCACGAAGATGCGGTGACCTTTGCGGAGAAGGCTTTGCAGCCGGCCAAGGTAAGCCGGGTAACGGTAGTGGACTCATCTGACAAGCATCTGGAAGTTGTAGTTGACGATAGCCAGCTTTCGCTTGCGATCGGCAAGAAGGGGCAGAACGTACGCCTGGCGGCGAAGCTTCTGGGCTGGAAGATCGACATCAAGAGCGAAGAAGAAAAGCGTCAGGAAGTTGAGTTGCAGATGTCGGCTTTGGTCACGCCCACTTCCACACCACTTGAAAACGTACCCGGGTTGGGTGACGGCCTGGTCGAGAAGCTAAGTGCGGCTGGTGTCACAACGGTCGAAGATTTGGCCGACATGACGCCGGAACAACTCGAAGCTATTGAAGGAATTGGCCCGAAGACGGTGGAAAAAATCAGTTTGGCGGTCAATAATTACTTCGCCAGCCTGGAGGGCGGAGAGGTCGTAACTGAGCTGGCTGAGGGCGAGGCGGTTCCGGAGCAGGAGGACGCGGCGCCGGAAGAAAGCGCTGAGCAGGTTGAAGTGGCCGCTTCGGAAGAGCCCAGCGAGGAACAGCCAGCAGAAGAAGCAATTGCGGAAGAGTCCGCCGCGGAAGAACACAAAGAATAGCTGCTCTGCTCTTCCTCGCGATTAGAAGGAACCAAGCACGAGAACCAATTATGCGATTCACATCGCAAGTACTGGGATACTGACTCCGTGAGGTTGCTATGAAGACTTAGCGGGACAGTCCGGAGGTAAGAAAGGGCGGATGAGCAAGATTCGAATCAACGATCTGGCTAGAGAGCTGGAAGTCAAGAGCAGGGCAATCCTCGACTCGCTTCCAGTGGTTGGCGTCACCGAGAAGAAGACCCACTCCAGTTCCCTTGAAGACCATGAAGCGGACAAGGTCCGGGCGCACTTCCGCTCGACCAGCGAAGCCTCCGTGTCCAGCAAAGCCGCACGCCCCAGCCGCTTCGAGCCAGACGAAATCAAGACCAAGATCGATCTTTCCAACATATCCAAGCCGGGAGATGTCCTGAAGGCAATTATTAGCAAGCAGCAGCCTTCGGCTTCTGCGCCACCGCCCGTGCCACCTCGCCCTGCGACGGTTACGCCTCCAGTTGAGACCAAGCCCGTTGCCGCCGCGCCGGCTCCTCCGGCGGCGGCGCCATCAAGTTCGGTTCCGAAACCTCCGTTAGCACCGCCACCAGCTCCGCGATTTATTACTCCAAGCCAGGCGGCACGGCCAACATTTACAGTTCCACAACCAGCCCCGCCGCCAGCTGTGCCTACACCGCCAGTTGCCGCTCCACCCCAGGTCCCAATCGCGGCTACCCCCGCGACTCCCAAGCCTTCGGTTCCCCCGGCGCCTGTGCAGGCTGCTCCGCCGTCTGCAACGACAGTGCGGCCCGGAATGCCGATCGCAACCCGGCCGACGGCGCCGCTGCCGCGTATGATCATGCCGCAAACCGGCCCGCGTCCGGTATACAAAGCCCCGGCTCCGCCACCAACGGCGGCGGGCGCGCCACCAAGACCAGCTCCTGGCCGGCCGGTACCAGGGCAGCCGATTTTCCAGCGTCCTCGTCCGGGCGCACCGACCGGAACTCGTCCTCCGCTGCGTCCGGGAGAACGTCGCCCCATGCATCCAACGCGGCAGTCACCGACCGGCACGCGTCCTTTGGGCGTTGGTCCAGGCTTGCCGCCGCCCGGACCGGTTCGTCCCGGAAGCCGTCCCGGAGCGCCGGCTCGTCGCCCTGGGCAAAGGTATGTTCCGCGAGGAGTAAAAGAAGGCCCAATGAAGGGCTACACTCCTCCACCGCGGATGTCGCTCTCCAATGAACCCGCGCCGATCACTCGCAGCATCACCATCACCGAGGGCATCAGCGTTAAAGATCTGGCGGAGAAGCTCGAAATCCGCGCGAAAGATTTGATCGCGCGTCTACTTGCCCGCGGTGCATTTGCCACCATCAATCAGAACCTTGATCCGGAACTCGCCATTGAAATGGCGCGTTTCTTTGGCGCTGAGACAAACGTAATCACATTCGAAGAGAACGCGGCGAAAGAAGTTACGGATGCTGCCGCCGCAAGCGAAGCTGCTGCGCCGGAAACTGGCACGCGTCCGCCAGTCGTAACCATCATGGGCCATGTCGATCACGGTAAGACCACGTTGCTCGACTCCATTCGCCTTACTAACGTAGCTGGTGGCGAGGCCGGCGGAATTACGCAGCACATCGGTGCTTACAAAGTCACCATTCAGGACAAGCAGTCCCCGGCTTATGGCCGGCAAATTGTTTTCCTGGATACGCCTGGTCACGAAGCCTTCACCCGCATGCGTGCCCGTGGCGCGAAAGCCACCGACATCGTGGTGCTGGTGGTTGCAGCCGACGACGGCGTGATGCCGCAGACGATTGAAGCGATCGATCACGCGCATGCCGCGGAAGTTCCTATCATCGTCGCGGTCAACAAGGTCGACAAGCCCGACGCTCTGCCCGACCGCGTTAAGAAGCAATTGGCCGATCGTGGCCTGATGCCGGAAGACTGGGGCGGCACAACTGTGTTCGTGGATGTCTCCGCGAAACAAAAGACCAATCTCAACCTGCTGATGGAAATGATTTGCCTGGTTGCCGACCTGCAAGAGCTCAAGGCCACTGCCGACCGTCCTGCAACCGGAGTTGTTCTCGAAGCCAAGCTCGATCGCGGGCGGGGCCCGGTCGCCACCGTTCTTGTTCAGAACGGTACTCTGCGAGCTGGCGACAACTTTGTAGTGGGCAATGTCTACGGCAAGGTCCGCGCCATGCTGGACGACCGCGGGAATCCGGTAGAAGTAGCTCCGCCATCTACCCCAGTCGAGATTCTAGGAATGGAAGGCTTGCCGCAGGCGGGCGATCAGTTTGTAGTAGTTGCCGACCGCGACCGCGCACGCGGCATTTCTGAATACCGTGAAGCGAAAGCACGGGAAGCCACGCTGGCCAAGAGTTCTCGAGTTTCGCTCGAAGGTCTGGCGGAGCAGATCAAGACCGCCGGCACAAAAGAACTCAATATCATTCTCAAGGGCGACGTCGGAGGCTCAGTCGAAGTGCTCAACGATTTGTTGGCCAAGCTTTCTAACGACAAGGTCCGGCTGAAAGTCTTAAGATCTGGCGTAGGTGCTATTACCGAGAGCGATGTTTTGCTGGCTTCGGCATCGAATGCCATCGTCATCGGCTTTAACGTTCGGCCGCAGCGCAATGCGCAGGAACTTGCTGAGCAGGAAAAAGTCGACATCCGGTTGCACTCGATCATCTATGAACTGCAAGACGAAATGAAGCGTGCCATGACCGGTCTGCTCGAGCCGACCATCAAGGAAACCTACCAGGGCCGCGCCGACGTGAAAGAGACGTTCCGCATTCCAAAGATCGGAACCATCGCCGGCTGCCAGGTGTCGGACGGGTTCATCAAACGTGACTCCGAAGTGCGCCTGCTGCGTGATGGCGTTCAAGTCTTCAAGGGCAAAGTTGGGTCGCTGCGTCGCTTCAAGGATGACGCCAGCGAAGTACGCAACGGGATGGAGTGCGGTATATCGATTGCGGGCTACGGAGATATCAAGGCTGGTGACGTGATCGAAGCCTTCGTCACGGAACGAGTGGCCGCAGAAGCAATAGCTTAAAGACCTAGGTGGTCGTTGGTCGTAAAGGCCACCGACCACCGACAAACGTCCAACCGTCGATTCTTGATTGCCTTTCTTACCATCGAATTGCGCATCGAAGCACGCGCAATCCCTCAAAGATAAGCGGCAAGTGGTGCGCAGCTTGAAAGACCGGTTGCGCGCCCACTTCAACATCGCCGTCGCCGAAATCGATGCGAGCGGGCTATGGAACCGCGCCACCATTGGGGTGGTCAGCATTTCTGACTCTCGCGACTATCTCGATGGGTTAATGAAGAACGTCGAACGCCACGCCATCCGGGTTGCTAACAATAACGGCGCCGATGTGTCCGATTCGTTTGTCGAATATCTTTAGCCGCCAGAGTTGTTATTCCGTTGCTATAGCTGCACTTAGTGCGAATGACTAAAGGAACCCATCGGGATTGGAAAAGTAGGCTCGTGGCAACCGTTTTTCTGGTATGCTCATCGGTTTTAACGAGGTGTAAAGTTTGGAACGCCGGGGACAGAAGTATCATCGCGAGCGCCTGAGTGAGGCCTTGCGAGAGGAAATTGAGACCATCGTGGAAGGTGAACTTGGCGATCCCCGCATTGGTTTGGTAAATGTGAGCGAATTGCACCTGGCGGCGGATTCGCGCTCCGCGCGGGTTTTAGTGGTAGTGCAGGGCGACGACGACGAAGGCGTGCGGTCGGTCGAGGGGCTTTCTGCAGCCGCGAAGTTTATTCGCCACGAAATTGGAGGGCGCCTGCACTTGCGTCATCCACCTGAGCTAATTTTTCAGTTAGACCGGTCGAAGCAATATCAGTCAAGAATCGAAGAGTTGCTGGAACGCAACAAAAAGAGGAACGGCACCGGTAACTAAAATGCTGAGCGAGGTTTTAAAACAGATCGAGCAGCGCGACCGCTTTGTTCTGACATCGCACGCGCGGCCCGACGGCGACGCCATTGGCTCGGCGCTAGCTTGCCGGCAGATTCTCCGTTCACTCGGCAAGAAAGCCGAGGTAGTTCTGCATGATAGCGTTCCGCGGATCTATCGCCGCCTTCCTTTTGCTGACGAAGTTGTACAGGCCGACCGAGTAAACCGTGAGTACGAAGCCGCGATCATCCTGGAATGCGACAGTGTTCAGCGTACGCGCTTGGCAGGATTGGAAGATCATTTCCTTATCAGCATTGATCATCATGTGAGCGGGCGGCCATTCGCCCATGTGAACTGGATCGACCCCCAGGCGGTGGCGACTGCGGAATTGGTGTACCGGCTGGCTCGTGAAGCTGGGGCTAAGATTTCTCCTGAAGTCGCGACCTGCCTCTACACCGCCGTGGTTGCGGACACGGGCTCGTTCATGTTCGAAGGCACCAACGAGCACACTTTCGCGTTGGCGAGAGAATTGGTGATGGCGGGCGCTGATCCGGCACGATGTGCCCGCAGCATCTACTTCGGCCACTCCACTGCGAAGATGCGTTTACTGGGAGCCGCGCTGTCTAACCTTCATCGCGATGGAACTCTGGCCTGGATCTCCGTCTCCCAAGAGCAAATGGCTCGATGCAACGCCAAGGAAGAAGACTGCGAAGGCCTGGTGAACTACGCGCTTTCTATTCATGACGCGCAGGTGGCTGCGTTCTTTCGCGAACTGCCGGATGGCAGATATCGCGTCAGCCTGCGGAGCAAGGGGGAACTGAATGTCGCGACCGTCGCGGAAAGTTTCGGTGGCGGCGGACACAAGTCGGCCAGTGGTTGCTCACTTGATGGGCCGCTTTCCTCCGCAGTGGCGCAAGTTACTTCCCGCCTCAAATTTCCTTCCATCCAATAAGCGGCTTAGAATGGCTGGGCTATTCCCCCGACCATGGATAACTCGCGCCGCTTCTCCACGGATTGGCTCCTGCTGGCAGGTTTCTGTGCATTCCTGTTTTTCTTTGGGCTGGCCTACTTCGGATTAGTCGGCCCGGACGAACCGCGTTACGCCCAAGTGGCGCGCGAGATGCTCGCGCGCCACGACTGGATTACTCCAGTGCTCGGCGGCAAACCCTGGCTGGAAAAACCGGTGCTTTATTACTGGCAGGCCATCCTGATTTACAGTGTCTTCGGTGTTAGCGACTGGGCCGCACGGCTACCATCCGCAATCGACGCTACGCTGATGGTGATCGCGATTTATTTGTTTTTGCGGCGGTTCCGTCCGGAGCTGCGTTTGGATGGCGCGCTTATGACGGCTTCAGCGGCGGGAATTGTCGGATTCGCCCGCGCTGCTTCCATGGACATGGCGCTTGCCGCCAGCTTCACCATCGCTCTACTCGCCTGGTTTGGATGGCACGAAACGGGCAGAAAAAAATACCTCGCTGTCTGCTATGCATTTCTGGGAATTGGAATGCTGGCCAAAGGGCCGGTCGCGCCGGCGTTGGCAGCGTTGGTCGTTCTTCTTTTCGTGGCGGCCAAGGGGGAATGGGGATTACTGAAGAAGACGTTGTGGCTGCCGGGCATCCTGATTTTCTCCGCGGTCGCATTTCCCTGGTATATCGCAGTGCAGTTGCGCACTCCGGAGTTCTTCCGCGTTTTCATCCTTGAAAATAACTTGGCGCGTTTTGGAACCAATCTCTATCGCCACAGCCAGCCCTTCTGGTATTACCTCCCGGTTGCGATTCTGGAATTAGTTCCGTGGATCGTGCTGATTATTGTCGCCTTCTTCGAGATCGTTCGCGCCTGGCGCGCCGAAAGGCGAAAGCTCGCACACTCAGAAGATAGCTTCAGCGTATTCCTGGTTATTTGGTTGCTGGTTCCTATTGTCTTCTTCTCCATCTCGCGCTCCAAGCTTCCGGGGTATATTCTCCTTGCTTTACCTGCCGGAACTCTCCTGGCCACGGAATTCCTGCGCCGCCACCTTCACAACCGGCCCGGAGTTGTCCTGGCCCTGATTCACGCATTGGTTGCGGCATTCCCGGTAGTGCCCGCGCTGATGATTCAATATCTACTTTTTCAACATCATTTGCCCTGGGGACAGGCTACCGTCATCTCGTCTGGCTTCGCCGTCGCGCTGGCCACCGGAATCTTCCTGACTTTGCGCAGCCAGCCCGGCTGGAAGGTGGTTCGTTTTGTGACACTGATTCCCGTCGCGGTTGCGGTTGCTGCATTACTGCGCATCGGCTCTCCCGCGCTCGACAGCACTTTGTCGGCCCGTCCATTAGCCAATCAGATACAGCACATGGAAAACGGAGTCCTTCCAACAGCAGTGTTCCGGGTTACTCGACAGACGGAATATGGCCTGGCTTTTTACCGCAATCAGAAGATTACCCGTTATGAGGCGGGTGAGATTCCCGCTGTCGAGCATGTCGTGGTGGCGCCGGTTGGTTCGGAAACTGCGATTGCAAAGCTGGTGTTTGGACGGCGGGTTTCGTACTTAGGAAGTTATGAACCGCAAGGTTTGGATTACTACTGGGTAGCGGGGGAGGGTCAGGTTTCTCATCACCATTAGGCTAACGTCCAGCGGCAGCCCCAGCCGCGCGCGGAAGGTTCGTGTCTTCGCAGTAGCGCAGGGCGATATTCATGTAAACATTTCCTGCCGTCGTTTCAAAGCACATCACCATAGCTTCAGTGTCTTCGCTGTTTTTGGTTCCGTGGTCGGAAGTGTGCAGTACCGGCGGATGCACGCGGAAATGAAAGCCCTGATCGTTCAAGGTTGTGACCGCATTTCCAATTACCTGGTTGGCAAGTTCACATACGGCTTCACGAACCAATTGATCGGACTCGGGCAGCTGCGTCCCTCCGAACTCGACTGGCGATTCTGGTTGCAGTCTTCGAGTCGAGATCAAGAACGATGCGGCCTTCTATGTCCCCGGTCAGCCAGATGAGCGCGGCGATGCCCTTGCGGCGGTACGCCTCCTCTTCCATGCTGATGCTGCCGATCGCGATGGGCGACTGCAATCCCTGGGCCAGCACGGCATCTGCGGCGTTGATGAATGGCTGGATCAATTCCATCTTCATGACTAAGCTCCTGCCCCGGCGGCACTTGCCACACTAGCATCGTCTCCCAGCACGTATTTGATGACCTCATAGAGGACTTCAGGCTTTACTGGCTTTTGCACGAAATGCCGCGCGCCGCGCTGCAAGGCAGCGACGATATTTTCCTGATAGCCGACTGACGAGACCATTACGATGCGGGCGTCGGGATGTTTCTGCACGATTTTCTCCGCAGCTTCGATACCCTCCATCTGCGGCATGGTGATATCCATAAGCACGATATCGGGACGGGTGCGTTCGTATTCGGACACTGCCATCACGCCGTCGCCGGCCTCGCCCGCCAACTGCCCCCCAAAGGCCTCGATAATCCGAGTCAGGTTTTTGCGTGCGAATACGGAATCGTCCACGACAAGATAGCGAACCGGTTGCCCGTCCTTACTGCGTCGAACTGGCGCGAATTGCTCCATGTTTCCTCCTACATCTTTCCAAACAGCCGTGCTGATTCAGATTTTTCTTGTTCCCGCCGCCACCCCTAATGCATTTGGCGTCGGTTCAACTCTTCGCTCTGCCATGCACTGCGCGAACAATGTATTGCTCATCGCTTCAAGGCTCACAACTCGGGTGGCATATCCACGTTCAATCGCGGCCTTAGGCATACCGTAAACCACACAAGACTCTTCACTTTGCGCAATGGTTAGCCCGCCCGCTTTCTTGATGGCTCCCAAGCCTTCGGCCCCATCGTCACCCATGCCAGTCATAATTAGGGCGACACTCTTATTACCGAACTCCTCCGCAACGCTGTGGAACAACACATCGGCCGACGGACGGTGTCCATTGACCTTGGGTTCGTCGCTCAGCACTACAACATCGGTGAGCGGAAGGCGCTTCACCTTGAGGTGCCTGTTGCCTGGACAAATCAGCGCGCGCCCAGCGAGCAACTGGTCACCCGATTGCGCTTCCTTTACCTTGATCGAGCAGATGTCATCCAACCGCCGTGCAAACATATCTGTGAAGCCCTCGGGCATGTGCTGCACAACCAAAATACTTGCCGGAAAATCCGCGGGCAATTGCGGCAACAAATACTGCAATGCTTGCGGTCCCCCGGTGGAGATGCCAATGGCAACCACGCGCGAGGCCGGAACTCCTTGCTCGTAATCGGCCTTGACTATTTTGAAGTCTGTTGCTGTTGCGGGCGTAACTGCTATGCCCCGGCTCTGTGCCGCGGCTTTGATCTTTGAAATCAGTTCGTGCGCAATCTCCGGCATGCGCGCCGCCACGTCGACCGGTTTCGCCACGAAATCGAATGCCCCCAAAGAAAGCGCCTTCAACGTCACCGACGCGCCCTCGAGGCTGTGCGAACTGACCACGATCACCGGCACACGGTGATGGCGCATGATTTCTTTCAGCATGTCGAGACCGCCCATTCCCGGCATTTCCAGGTCGACCGTCACTACCTGAGGCTTGAGTTCCTCGATTTTCTTGAGACCGAAGATTCCATCCATGGCCGTACCCACTACCTGGATAGAGCTATCGCTCTGCAGAATCTGTGGAATCAGTTTCCGCATCAGGGCGGAGTCATCGACCACGAGCACGCGTACGGGATCGTTCATGAGTTTCCTCCCGCAGCCTGCATGGCCAGTTTCAACTTGTCGGCCTGAGAAAGTAACAGTCCAAAAGCAACTTCTCCCGAATTTTCACTACCGGCCTTGAACGAGCGTTCCACCACGGCCGCAAGATTCAGAATCAGCACCACCCGGCCATCGCCCAGAATGGACGCCCCGCTTACCAGATCCGTCGAGACGGTGTTGTCATCCAACGCCTTGATGACCAATTCTTCTTCGCTTTCCAACGCGTCGACGATTAGACCCAGCTTGCGATCGCCAACGGACATGACCAGGACGAAGACTTTCTTCTTGGGATACTGTTGGGGATCAACCGGTCGACGTCCCAGTCGAATTACCGAGAGCGGTTGTCCTCGTAGCTGCAAGACTTCGTAGTGTTTGACCTGATGCAGGTCGGCCTCGCGGGCCCGCGCGATCTCGGCAACCGCGTTTAAGGGAACCGCATACAGCCGGTCTTCCACCTGGAACAGCAACGCCTTAATGATGGCAAGTGTGAGCGGAAGCTTGAGCCGGAATTTCGTTCCTTGCCCGGGATGAGTTTCGATTTCGACTACGCCTTTCAATCGCTGCAGCACGGCCTGAACTACATCGAGTCCAACTCCGCGGCCTGAGACCTCGGTGATTTGGTCTGCCGTGCTGAAGCCTGGCCGGAAGATTATTTCCAGAAGCTCCGCCTCGCTAAGCCGAGCTGCTTCCTCTGCAGTCACCAGATTGCGCTGAATTGCCTTGGCTTTCACCTTCTGTACGTCAACCCCACGTCCGTCATCGCGTATTTCAATCACAACCTGGTTGCCCTGGTGCGAAGCGCGCAACTGCAAGGTACCGCGTTCCGGCTTCCCACTCTTCAACCGTTCTTCGGAAGTCTCAATGCCATGGCTGATTGCATTGCGTACCAGATGGGTCAGAGGCTCCGCGATGGAGTCGAGCAGGCTCTTATCCAGATCCGTTTCCGCCCCGCTCACCACGAGGTCGACCTGCTTGCCACACTGTTTGGCGACGTCGCGCACCATGCGCGGAAAGCGCCGAAACAGTTGTTCAACCGGCACCATCCGGATCTTCATTACCGACCTCTGAAGATCGTTCAAGACTCGCGCCTGAAATCCCAAGGCGTCGGCAAAGCGGCCGCGCGATGGGTCTTTGGGATGGCGGCGTCCAAAGTCCTGAATGGTCTGTTGCAACATCGACTTGCCGATAATCAATTCACCAACCAAATTCAGGACCGCATCGATCCGTTCAGCGTCGACACGGAGAATGTTCTCAGAAATGCCCGACCCGGACTTTGCGTGATCTCCGTCTTCCGCCGACGGTCCTGCCTCCTCCGACAAAAGGATCGGCGCCCCAACCTTTGCGCTTTCCGCCCCCCCGCTTGCCTCGATCACCCGAACGCCAGAAATTACGGTAGGAATGCGGCATTTCGCGGTGATGTGTTCCGGTGTGTGTTGCGTTGCGAGCAAGAACTGAAGCCGGGTCCTGGGCCTCCACTTTCACGCTCAGTCAAGATCTCCCCGAGCGTCTGCAATGTAGTCACGACCAACTGGTGGGCAGCGATCGGCATCGCGCAGCCTGGATCAATCTGAGTGGTCACCATGTACACGAGTTTTCCGCGGGCCCTGGCGTTTTGAATCAAGAGTTGTTCCGCTTCGCTCACTGGCAATTCCACGACAGCTTTGGCGTTTTCGGCCGGCGATTTCCTTTGCGGAGTGGAAATCAACTCTCCGATCATCCTGCGCAGCGGTGCGACGTCGGGAGGCGCTACATTATTTTGGTAGGCGGAAAGCATCGCCTCAAAACTGTCGGCGGCGGTAAATGCTAACTCCACCAGCGAGACCTCTTTGGAGAGGATTTCGATGGCAAGTGCATCTTCGAGTTCGTGCGCCGAGTCACTCAATTCGCGGAAGCCACACGCTGCGGCATCTCCCTTGAGGGTATGCACGACACGCCGGATGCTTCGCACGACTTCCGCATCGCCTGGATGCTGCTCGAGCTTGAGCGCCTCTTCGTTGAGGGTCTGCAGTAGTTCCTGCGCGCTCTCGAAAAAAAGCTGGCGCAACTCGGCCCCGCGCTCGTCAGAAAACAAGGTCACTTGGTCCTCTCAACTTTCTGGTAACCGGTACCGCTGTTGCGATAGACCATGGTGAACTGGTCAGTGAGGGTTAGCAGACTCTCGGCGTGGCCCACAAACAAGAAGCCTCCGGGATTCAAACAGCGGGCAAACTTCTCGATCAGCCGCTTCTGCTCCGCGGCGTCGAAATACATCATCACGTTACGGCAGAAGATGACGTCGTTGTGCTGCGGCAGGTACTCCGTCTTTAAATTGTGAAAGTCAAACTGGACCATCTCTTTCACGGATTTTTTCACTGCATAGCGGTCGCCCAACTTGTCGAAGTAGCGCAGGCGGTAGTTATAGTCCACCGAGGCCATCTGCGATTCGCTATAGATGCCCGCCTCCGCCGCACGAAGTACTGAATAGTTGATGTCGCTGGCATTGATCTCAACTCTCCACGGCGGCGGTACCAAGGGTTTCGGGTAGACAACCGTTCCGGCAGGAGGGTTGCGGAGAGTAAAGTACCCGAGTCCATCGGCCACCAGCATTGCCATGGTGTAGGGCTCTTGCCCGGTCGAACAACCGGCGCTCCACATCTTCAGAGAAAATTGCTTGTCTTTGTATTTTTGGCGCAGCAGATCTTCAAGAACGTATTTATGGAAGAGGTCGAGCTGGGCTTTGTTGCGGAAGAAACTGGTTTCATTGACCGTAAGGTCTTCCAGCAACCTCGCCAGCTCTTCTTTTCCCTGGTCGCTAATCAACAAGCGGTAGTAACTGTAGAAGGAATCGATCTCCCGCTCTTTGAGCCGGCGTTGCAATCGGTCTTCGAGGAAGTGGGTGCGGCGCTCGTCGAAAAACATGCCGCATTCCTGGTACACCAGGTTCTGCAAGAGCTTGAGCTCTGAACTCGTCAACTGCACGGCAACGTTCGTCGTGGTCATGAAAAACAGCGTTCCTTAGGAATGTCCACCGGCAGTTGCTGCCGTATGTTTCTCGGTTGATAAATGGTTGGCCGTGGCTGTTTCTATACGGCCGAAGTCAAGTAGCCGCGAAACATCCAATAACACGATCAAGCGCCCCTTGTATTTGCCCAGCCCGGTGATGGAATTGGAGCCGCCATCCTGAAAGACCGTGGTTGAAGGCGCAACGTCCGCGGCAGCTATCTTGATCACCTCGGTTGCCGAGTCAACGATCAAACCGCAAAGTCTTCCTTTGTGCTCCACCACCAAAATCCGGTTGCGCCGCGAGGCGGTCGGCTGCTTCTGATTGAAGCGCTTCCTTAAATCGATGACGGACACAATCTTGCCGCGCAGATTGATCACGCCCTCCATGAATTCCGGAGCATCAGGCACGGCTGTGATCTCCGGTACGCGGACGATTTCGTGCAGCGACGTAATCGGCACGCCGTAGGTTTCCCTGCCAATCTGGAAGCCCACAACGTGGAGCTCGCGTGCGGCGAATTCTCTGCTGTCAGCCACGGGACCCCGCTGCGGCGCGCCATGAAGCCTCTTCCACGAAGCTGCTCTCCTGAGGGCGGCGCCCTTGCTCTTTGTGCTCCAGAGCAAAGCGGCCCATGAAGTCCAACAGTTCGCGTGACATCTTGGACATCTGCTCCGCCGAGGCCGCCAGTTCGGTTGAGCCTGAGGTGGTCTGCTGCACCAACTCCCGCATGCGCTCCATGGCGCGGACTACCGCTTGCGCTCCCGAAGCCTGCTCCTCAACCGCGGAGTTGATCTCGTGAGTAATCTCATTGAGCCGGGTGGTCGCGCGCGCGATTTGCGATGAGCCGTGGGACTGCTCGTTCGTCGCCGAGCCAATTTCCTGGGCAAACTTGTAGACTTCGGTGACCACGTTGGAAATCTTGCGCAGCGCCGAGTTGAGTTCTTGCCCGAGTTCCAGGCCTTCATTCACGATCCCGGTGCTCTGGTCCATGTTGGAGACAGCTTTGCGGGCTTCCTTCTGAATACTCTGGATAAGTTCGGAAATTTCCTTGGTGGATTGCGCCGACTTTTCGGCAAGCTTGCGAACTTCGTCGGCAACCACCGCGAAGCCGAGCCCGTGTTCCCCGGCCCGAGCCGCTTCAATCGCTGCATTCAGCGCCAGTAGATTGGTCTGCTCCGCCAGGTCGTCGATCACTTCAATAATCTTGCCGATGTCGTCCGCGCGCTGTCCGAGCACGTCGATGATTTGCCCCGAAGACCGGATCGTGTTGTTGATCTTGGTCAGACCTTCGGTGGCTTTCTCCATGGTGGAAATACCGCTGTGGACTTCCTCGCGAGAGCGGTTCGAAATATCGAGCAGGACCTTGGCGGTATCGGCCACACGCTGAATCGAAGCCACCATCTGATCGATAGAAGCCGAAGTCTCACTCACGCTCGAGGCCTGCGTCTGGGTGCTCTTCACCATGTTCTGCACGTTGACGCTCATTTCGTGCATGGTGCTGGTGACTTCGTCGATGGCAGAGGAAGTCTGCAGACTGATTTTTGCAGATTCGTCCGAAGCCCCGGCAACCTGGTTGGAAGCGCTGGCTACCTGCGAGGCGGCGTCGCGGACGTTTCTCACCAGACTGCGCAGCCCATGGATCATGCGCGCGAAAGCGTTGCCCAGGGTGTCGTCTTTGGAACGCGGGCGCGCGTCCACCGTCAGATTTCCGCCGGCGATCTCCTCCGAGAGGGTTGCCATCTCCTTCAGGTAGTTGACCGTGGTGGAGAATGACCGGCCTAGTTCTCCGATTTCATCGTCGCGCTTAAAATCAATTTCGTGATTGAGGTCGCCTGCGGTGCCAATTTGATGGGTCACCACCATGAGGTTGTGCAGCGGTTGGCTGATCGATTTCGCCGAGCTGTAGGCAATCACCACGCCCAGACCAAGCGCGAGCAACGTGCTGAACAGCGCCACCACGATTGTTGCCGTAGCTGCAGTCTCGTCCGATTTCTTGCGCTCATCCAGGAGGCGATGATTTTCGCCGTCGGCCTGGTCGAGAAAATCAGTTGTGTTTTTCAGCCAGGACGAAGCATCCTTCTGCAGGTAGAAAATTTGCAGTTCGGCAACGGTTGCGTTGCCGCCGTCCACTTGCTTACGTTTGTCGACTAGCGGAGAGGCGAAGTCCTGCGCCCAGCTTTGTTCGCTCTGCTGCACTCGTAGCAAGGCGGAACGCTGCTGGTCGGAATTGCCCAACGCCATCGCATGGTGCAGTTCCTGTTCAAGTGCCTCGATCCCTTCACGCATGCGGTCTACCATGCGAGTGTCACCGCTGAGCAGATAGCTGCTCAGATACAAGCGGTTTTGCATCATCTGCGAGCGGATTTTGTCGGTGGACTCAGCCCGCTCTAGCGCCTGCGAGGCCGCGGCTTTTGCGCTGTGTTCGCGTCGGACGGCGAGGTAGTTCACCAGAAACAACACCAGCACCATCGCCAACACTGCGCCGAAACTTATGTATAGTTTTTTAGCAATTGTCATGCTGCTCTCCGCTATCGCGTCGCGTCCAAAGGGGCCTAAACCCTGAAAATTGCGGGTTTCTTGCCTCAAGGCACATTGCCGCGAAGTTCTGCCGGTTTATCGCAGCTGCCAAGCCCTTTGATAGTCCTGCTTGTGCCCTTACTATCGCAGTAACTTACTGGTTTAGAACAGGTTACTTTCGTTTCCGGGCGGATGCACGGCTCAATCCAGAGCCTTCGCGGGCCCAGAACTCTCGCCTTGAGACGAGGTCGAGTCTTTACATCGCACACGAATGCTGGTTTCACGACTTGGCACCTGCCTGGTAATTCACTTGACTCAAATTGAGATTTCCACTTTGTTTTTCTGTATATTCAGTTACTTAGGGTGTCAGAACGGGGTTTCACGTCGACATAAGGACGCAGGCCGGCAAAACGACCGCAGATCGCCCCAACCCGCGCTCCGATGAGGCGTTCCAAAAGCTGCTCCTCCAGCTTTCGGCAGCCGCCGCAGAAGGCACGGCACCGGCGATACTGACCCGCCTGTTTTGCCACGCCAGTCGCGTCTTCTTCCACCTTCAGGGCACCTATATCTGGCAATACACACCGCACGGAGAGCTACAGGCCACCGAGGCGGATGGCCTGTTCGCGGACCGCTTCCGGGGATTTAGGCCAAAAACCGACGACCAGGTAGTGCTCGAGGCCATACGACGCCGCAAGACGGTGTACAAGAACTACCTCGATCCCGATCGGCCCCTTCTGATTCCCGAACTCCGTGGGCGCGCCCTCATGGCAGTGCCATTGGTAGTTGGTGGGGAGGCCACTGGAGCCGTGGTCTTCCTGCACACTGAGGTTTCGAATTTCTTTAATGACGATCTCGCGACTAAGGCGACAATTCTTACCGGCCAACTTGGCAGCCTTCTGGAAGCGAACCGGCTGAAGCAAACAGCGTCCCCGCCGGAAAGCCACGCCGCCGAATCCCTGGCCGAATCTGCTCGTTCCCTACAGACTGCCCCGGACGCAAACACGGTCATCCAGACCATGGCGGAGCGCCTTAGGGTTTCGTTGCATGCCCGTGTGGTTAGCATTTTTGTTTCGCAGGGGTCTGGTTTCGCACTTCGCTCCGTGGCTGCCGAGACCGCGCAAGTGTCCGACCTCGCTCGCGCTCGTTACGACCGAAAGGGACTGCAGTTCGCTGGTGAGGTGGTTGCGCGCACTATTGCCGCGGCTGAGCCGATCACTATCTCCATCGAGGCCGCTACCCATTCTCTCGGAGATCTGGTGCCGGCAGGCACCATGATCGCGTCGCCATTCCGAACTCCGACTATCCAGGGGGCGGCGCTGATCTATCCCCGAAAAGATGGCACTTTCACCAAGGAAGAAAGGTCTCTCGCCGGAGCAATCACGGGAGTCGGTGCAGTCGCGTTATGCAACGCGGAACTCTATGCCACCGCCCGGGCGCAGACCCATGAAGTGCATCAGTTACTAACCATTGCTTCGCAGCTTAATTCCATCAGCGACCTCGATCAGTTCATGCAACAGTTTTGTCTGCATGCGGCCGACTTTCTCGGCTACAGCCGCGCCTGCATCGGACTGCTTGAGGGCGATGGAGTCTTCCACGCACGATGGAAAGCAGAACAGGGCGAAACTGGACGCCTGGACCTGGCTCTGAGAAACGGGCCAGTCAGCCAGACCCTGAGAAATCGCGAACCATTCTGGTCGGACGATCTAACCACGGTTGCGGGAGTGAACCAGGAACGCATAGCCAGTTTCAACCTGAAGCAACTGCTTGCGGTGCCGCTCTTAGATACGCAAAACAATGTCGTCGGCATGTTCGGAGTTCTCGACCGCCACGATCATGCCGGGGTCTCGCCGGAGGACATTCGCCGGGCCCGCGCGTTGGCCTCGCAGGCGTCCGTTGCCCTGGAAGTAGCGCGTAACCTAAGTGATTCACAACGAAATCGATTGCGCGCAGAAGCTCTGATGAAGCTGGCGCTGGAGGTCGGTTCTCTACACTCGTTACGCGATTTCACTCAGACCTTCGCCAGCCGTGCCGCTGAGCTTACGGGAGCTTCGTCCTACGCGCTTGCGCTGCGCCAGGATTCCGGCTGGGACACCGCCGTTCTCCATGCGCCACTCGCCGTGGACGAGGCTGAGAATCCTCTCGTCAAACGCTTCGCGTCTGCCTTGGGGGAAGCGATAAACGGTCACTCCGAATTACTGCTTGCCGACAGCGCCGAGGAATTGATCGGACCATCTCTGGCGAGCGCGTTGGGCTGGGTGAACTGTGCCCTGCTGCGCCTGTCGACTGCATCGGGACAACTGGCCGCCGTGTTGTGTTTGGCAAACCTGCCCAAAGATCTCTCCGTCGACGATCAGCAATTTCTTCAGGCGATGGCTCAGCACGCCTCGATTGCGCTGGAAAACTCCCGCCTCTTTACCCGCATGGATCACGCCAACCGTCACTGGACGGAGATCTTTGATGCCATCACCGATTTCATCGTGGCGCACGACGAGACCGGCCGCGTGTTGCGCATCAATCGTTCTCTCGCCGACTTCATCGGTGTGCCGCCCCAGTCGCTCATCGGAGTGAACATGTCGGCCCTGCTTTCACTGGACGCGACCGCTCCGCTTGTCCTGTGTCCATTCTGCCGTACGGCAGGCGAGACTACCGACGAATACATTCATCCCGTGCTCGAGCGCACCTACCTGGTTTCTACATCTCGCGTGCCGGCCGATACCGCCGATGGAGCCCAAACCATTCACGTGCTGAAAGATATTACTGACCGCCGTGAAGCCGAGCAGCGCTATCGCGAACTTTTCGGCAACATTCAGGAAGGACTGTTTTTTTCAACCACCGATGGCCGCTTCATCGAAGTCAACGATGCACTGGTTCGCATGTTGGGGTACCCAGCTCGGGAAGAAGTCCTGCAGGCCGATATCCGGAATCAAATTTATTTCTCTCCTGACGCTTATGAACTCTTCGCCACACAGATGCGGGAGCACGGCGTAGTCCGCAACCGCGAAGAAACTCTTCGGCGGAAGGATGGGTCTCCGGTCTACGTCTTGATCAATGCCTTTGCCGCCCGCGATCCTCAGGACCGGGTTCAGCAGTATCGTGGGCTCATGCTCGACATCAGCGGCTTGAAGACCTATCAGGCTGAGTTACAGCGCGAGCGCGATTTCTCCGGGAAGATCCTGAACAATACCCAAAGTCTGATTTTGGTGGTGGATCCCGCGGGCAACATCACCTACGCCAACCGCCGCTGGTTCGATCTTGGCTATCAACAAAAGCAATTGCTGAATGTCCCCATGGTCGATCTGGTCCCGGCAGCACGGCAATCGGCACTGCTCGAGGCCTTCCAGATCACTCTGCAAGGACAGCAGGTGGATAATCTTGATCTGCCGGTAATGCGTGGAGACGGCCGTCAGGGACAGTTTTCGGTGAACCTCAGTCCCATGCGCGACGAGCAGGGCCACGTCGGAAGCGTGGTCGCTGTCATGACCGACATTACCGATTCCGCTACGCTGCAGGCCAAATTGATGCACGCCGAGAAAATGGCAGCAGTCGGACAACTGGTCTCAGGCGTAGCCCATGAGGTGAACAATCCGCTGACTGCGATCCTCGGTTTCGCCGACTTGCTGATGGAGAGTCGCGACCTTCCAGAAAGCGCGCGAAAAGACATGCGCGTCATTCTCCAGGAGGCGCAACGCACCAAACAAATCGTTCAGAACCTGCTCAGCTTCGCCCGGCAGATGCCACAGCAGCGCCGCCCGGTACAGCTCAATACGATTCTGCGCCGCACCGTACAGTTGCGTGCCTACGACTTCCACAGTCACGGCGTCGAGGTAAATGAAGAATTCGATCAGGCGCTGCCCGAGGTGATCGGAGACTCGCAACAGTTGCAGCAGGTATTCCTCAACATCGTTAACAACGCCTACGACGCCGTGCATGAAAACAGCCGCCCGCCGCGGATTGATATCGTCACCACGAATCAGGGCGGTTACGTGGAAGTCTGGTTCCGCGACAACGGTTATGGCATCACCAATCCGGAAAAGATTTTTGATCCATTCTTCACCACCAAAGAAGTCGGTAAAGGGACGGGCCTGGGGCTGAGCATCTGTTACGGAATTGTGCGCGAACACGGTGGAGAAATTCTCTGCCACAACAATGAGAATAGCGAAGGCGCGACGTTCATTGTCCGTCTTCCCGTCGCAACAGAAACGGCCTCAGGGGCCGCCGCCGGAGTCAACTAGTTATGAGCATGCCCGCTATCAATCAGGAAATTCTGCCCGTGCTACTTATCGAGGACGAACCTGCCGTTATGGCATATGTCAAAGCCGCCCTTGAGCGCAACGGTTACTCGGTGGTGTGTGCCGAGTCCGGCGTTCAGGGTTTACAACTTCTCGAGTCCGGACAATTCGCGGGCATTGTCTCCGACATGCGTACACCCGGAGGTGTCGACGGAGGTGATGTGCATGCCTGGATTTCGAACAACCGTCCTGAGCTGGCCTCCCGCCTGGTGTTTATTACCGGGGATGTCGCTAACGAAGAAACCGTGGCCACGTTGCGCAAAACGGGCGCCCCCTGCGTGGAAAAGCCCTTTCGCGTGCAGCAATTCATTTCAGTGGTGGAGAAGACTATGGGGAAGGCTCAATGAGCGAAGACCTGCGCATTCGACTCTTAGTTGTCGACGATGAGGAAAGTATTCGCCGGCTGTGCGTAACCGTCGGCGAGTCGATGGGCTTTGCCTGTTTCGAAGCGGCCAGTGGCGAAGCAGCCCTGACGCTGCTGGAAGAACAGCCAGTCCACATGGTGCTCACTGACCTGGTGATGCCCATCATGTCGGGACTGGAATTCTTGGAAAGAGTAAAGAAGTTGCTGCCGCGGGCCGAAGTCGCGGTCATGACCGGCCATGGCTCCATTGAGACCGCGGTCCAGGCCATGAAGCTCGGTGCCTATGACTACATTAGCAAGCCCTTCTCTCCTCTGGAGGAGTTGCGTCTCTTTCTGCGCAGAATGGCCGACAAGGTCAAGCTGGTGGAAGAGAATCAGTTTCTGCGCGAGCGCGTTCACACTGAGACCGATCTTTACGGAATTGTCGGAGCCTCGGCAAAGATCCAGGATGTGCTGCGCATGATCTCGCGCTTGAAAGACACCCGCACCCCGGTGCTGATCACCGGGGAAAGCGGGACCGGCAAGGAACTGGTGGCGCGGGCAATCCATTTCCGCGGTGCTTTCGCCAATCGCCCCTTCGTTGCGGTCGATTGTGGTTCGCTCGTGCCCACGTTGATTGAAAGTGAGCTTTTCGGGTACGAGAAGGGCGCATTCACCGGAGCAAACAGAACCAAGATGGGATTGTTCCAGGCGGCCAATGGCGGAGCCATTTTCCTTGATGAAATCGGCGAATTACCCCAGGAAATGCAAGCCAAGCTTCTGCGCGTTTTGCAGGAAAAGGAAGTTCGTCCAGTTGGCAGCAATCAGAAAATCAAGGTCGATGTGCGCGTGATCGCGGCCACCAACCGGGATCTCGAAACCGAATACCGCAGAGGGACGTTCCGCAAAGATCTTTACTTCCGCCTCAATGTGGTTACAGTGCATTTGCCGTCATTGCGCGAACGGCGTTCCGACATCCCGATGCTGGTGCACTGGTTTCTCGATCGTCATGCCAAGGGGGATTCCATCCAGGTGACCAGCGCTGCCATGAAATGTTTGCTGCAGTATGACTGGCCGGGCAACGTGAGGGAGTTGGAGAACTGCATCGAGCGCGCCGTCGCTTTGGGCGACCGCCGGTTCTTTGACCTCAACGATCTTCCACAGTCTATTTCATCCGCATCGCCGGGGTTGTTGGCCACAGAGCCGGAAATCTCCGCGCCTTCGGCCAACTCGAACGACCTCGAGGACATTGAGCGTGCCACCATTCAGCGCGTCTTCGAGCAGGTGAATGGCGACAAAGTTCGCGCCGGCAAAATGCTGGGCATCAGCCGCGCCACGCTCTATCGCAAGCTGAAGCGTTACAACATCGGCGGACGCTCCGACCTCTCCAGCCCTCAGACCTTGCAGTAGCAGTGACCTAGATGGCGAGCCTCGGATCAGGCTTGGTATCTCAAAGCGAGAGACATCGCTTGCAACAAGACTTTGATGTGTTGATCCTGGGCGCTGGCGCTGCCGGCCTGATGTGCGCGATCGAGGCTGGCAAACGCGGGCGTCGAGTGGCCGTGCTTGAACACGCCGAGCAGGCAGGTAAGAAGATCCTTATCTCCGGCGGCGGCCGGTGTAACTTTACCCACACCGAATGTCGTCCGGAAAATTTCATCTCCGCGAACCCTCATTTTGCCAAGTCAGCCCTGGCTCGCTATACCCCGCAGGATTTCGTCGCTTTGGTTGAGAAGCACAAAATCCCATACCATGAGAAAACTCGTGGGCAGTTGTTCTGCGATAACTCAGCCCGCGATATTTTGCAGATGCTGGAAAGTGAGTGCAATGCCGTAGCGGCGAGAATCGTTCCGCGAGTGCATATCCACGAAGTATCGAGGACAACGGAATTTGTGGTTCGCGTTACGCTTCGAGGTGAGACGCAGGAATTCCATTCCCCAGTTCTTGTAGTTGCCACCGGGGGACTGTCCATCCCCAAAATAGGCGCGACCGCGTTCGGTTATGACTTAGCGCGGCAGTTTGGTTTACGAATTCGCGAGCCACGTCCCGCGCTGGTTCCATTCGTGTTTAGTCCGGAAGATTCCAAAAACTATGCGGAACTCGCAGGAGTTTCTGCCGAAGTCGCAGTCTCTACCGACGGCCAAGAGTTCCGCGACAAGATGTTGTTCACCCATCGCGGGCTGAGCGGTCCCGCGATCCTCCAAATATCTTCGTATTGGAAAAATGACGAAGCCATCTCGATCGATCTGGCGCCCGAGCGGGAGCCGACCAGCCTGTTTCGTGATCCGAAAATTCCGCGCACCTTGGGCTCCCTGGAAACTTCATTCCATGAATTCCTTCCGGCGCGGCTCGCGGATCGCTGGCTGCGATTTCACTCGCCGGTTTCCTGGACGAACCTAGGTCTCACCGAATTTGACCGGCAGGTTCACGCCTGGTCAGTTATTCCAGCGGGCACCGAGGGATATGCGAAGGCAGAGGTCACGGCTGGAGGCGTCGATACCGACGAACTTTCGGCGAAGACCATGGAAAGCCTCAAGGTGCCGGGGTTGTTTTTTATCGGCGAAGTGGTGGATGTAACCGGGCAACTTGGCGGTTTCAACTTTCAGTGGGCCTGGTCCTCTGGCGCGGCCGCAGGGCGCTCCTTCCAAATTCCTAATCCTTGCGATCTGAGCTCCGTCGAGAGTTCAAAATCGGGAACAACTCAGAATGAGATTTTGGAATCCCTGTTTGCGTCGTCCACTACAGTGTCTACAATTTTTCCTGGACGGACGAAAAGAATGTTTACGAGAATTGCTCAGGTTAAAATGAAAAAGCGGTTGAAGCTGATACACTAACCAGTTTTGTTGTTGTTCGTAGCCACTGCTGTCCATGCCGATCATTGGCAGCGCCGCATGAACCCGGGCTGTAAGCGTAGCGCCCGCTGCACCTGAAAGCGATCGATGCAGATTTTTCATCGCAGTACGAACACAATTTCGCGGGCAACTATTTTTGGCGCCGTTTTTGTCGTCGGAGTATTGCTGTGGGTGGCGATCAATTTTCAGCGCTCGCCTTACGTCACCTACGCCGGAGTGGCCCGTCCGCAGCCCGCGCCCTTCAGCCACCAGCACCATGTGGCCGCGCTGGGAATTGATTGCCGTTACTGCCATACCTCTGTGGAAAAATCGAGCTTCGCGGGAATTCCTCCCACCAAGACCTGCATGAACTGCCATGCGCAAATCTGGACTGGTGCTCCCATGCTCGAGCCAGTACGCAACAGCTTTAAGACCGGCGAGTCGCTGGTGTGGAACCGGGTGAACGACCTGCCCGATTACGTTTATTTCGACCACAGCATTCACATTAATAAAGGTGTCGGCTGCAACACCTGCCACGGGGAAGTGGACCGCATGCCGCTCATGTACAACCAAGCATCATTGCAGATGGAGTGGTGTCTCGATTGTCATAGAGCGCCGGAGAAAAATCTTCGGCCGCGCGAGCAGGTGTTTAACATGAGATATCAGCAGCCCTCGAAAGACGTGCCGGTAAAGTTCGACGGCAAAGAATATGTCGACCAGTTGGCTTTGGGCCAGGATCTGGCAACGAAGTATCGCTTGCGCAGCGAGATGGACATCACCAGTTGCTCGACGTGTCACCGGTAAACATGAAGATCGAAGAAACAAGAAAACGCGAAGATGTTTGCCCGGGCAAGCACGAAAAGCTTGATCTCGCGACCGCGCGTGCTCGCATAGAGAAAACCAAAGGGCCGGAATTCTGGCGCAGCCTGGAAGAACTTGCGGGTAGCGACGAATTTCGCGAGATGATGCACCGCGAATTCCCCAAGGGCGCCTCCGAGTGGGTGGACGCAGTCTCTCGCCGTGGCTTCATGAAGCTAATGGGCGCCTCGCTCGCCATGGCCGGCATGACGGCCTGTACCAAGCAGCCCCTCGAACCCATTGTTCCCTATGTGAAGCAGCCCGAGGAGTTGGTGCCCGGGCGCCCCATGTTCTACGCCACCGCTTTCGATCTGGCAGGATATGCCAGCCCGGTCCTGGTTGAGAGCCACATGTACCGGCCGACCAAGGTCGAAGGCAATGAGCAGCATCCCGCAAGCTTGGGTGGAACGGACATCTACGCCCAAGCCTCGATTCTTGGCATGTACGACCCTGACCGTTCGCAGACCATTACTAATATGGGGGACGAGCGTACCTGGGGGTCTTTTGTATCTGCGATCCGTGGGCCGCTGAGTGTGCAGAAGGGGCTCAAGGGCGCTGGCATCCGCCTGTTGACGCAGACGGTTTCCTCGCCAACGCTGGCCGATCAGGTCAAGGCCTTTCTGGCGGTCTATCCCGAGGCCAAGTGGCATGTCTACGAGCCCGTCAATCGCGACAACGTACTCGAAGGCGCCAGGATGGCGTTTGGCCAGCCGGTGGAGACCCGCTACGACTTCTCAAAAGCGGACGTAATTCTTTCGTTAGACGCCGATTTTCTCTCGGCGGGATTCCCTGGGTCGATCCGCTACGCGCGAGATTACGCCCAGCGGCGCAATCCGGACAGCGGCACGATGAACCGGATGTATGTCGTCGAAAGCAATCCCAGTGCGACCGGGGCGAAGGCGGACCATCGGCTTGTCCTAAGGACGAGTGACATCGAGCGATTTGTTTCCTCCATTGCTGCCGGATCGACGGGAAACAATCCCTACCCATTGGATAGGGAGGGAGAGGCGAAATTCTTCAAGGCAATGGCTACGGACTTGGCCGGCCATCGCGGCACCAGCATCGTCATTGTAGGAGACTACCAGCCTCCCTTTGTGCACGCCTTTGCTCACGCCTGGAACGCGCAACTCGGGAATGTCGGTACCACGGTTTTCTACACCGACCCGGTCGACGCTCATCCCGTCAATCAGGCCGAATCGCTGAAAGATCTGGTTGCCGACATGCGTGGCGGCAAAGTCGACGTGCTGGTCATCCTCGGCGGAAATCCGGCTTACGACGCTCCCGCCGACTTCGGTTTCGCCGATTTACTCAGGAGCGGCAGCGTTCCCCTGCGCATTCATCACGGGCTATATCAGGACGAGACCGCCGAACTCTGCCACTGGCATGTGAACGCTGCCCACTATCTGGAGTCTTGGGGCGATGCGCGGGCCTACGACGGCACGGTAAGCATCGTCCAGCCGTTGATCGCTCCCCTCTATAGCGGACGCAGCGCCATCGAATTTGTCGCCACTCTGGCAGGTGGGTCCGAGGTCAATGGCCATGAATTGGTGCAGGCTTACTGGAAGAAGCAGCACTCCGGAGCCGACTTCGATACATTCTGGAGAAAGTCTCTGCACGATGGCTGGGTGGAGGGCACTGCGTTCGCGCCAAAGTCTCTTACCGCGAAAGCAACCGCGCCCACGGCTTCTCCTGCCTCACCCCAAGGTATCGAAATCAACTTCCGCCACGATCCCTCCATCTACGACGGACGCTTCGCCAACAACGGCTGGCTACAGGAACTGCCTAAGCCCATGACCAAGCTCACCTGGGACAGTGCCCTTTTGGTCAGTCCGGCGACCGCCAAACAGTTGAATCTCGAGACCAAGGACCTTGCTGAGCTAGAGCTAAACGGCAAAAAGGTAAAGGCTCCGGTCTGGATCCAAGCCGGACACGCCGACAATTGCGTCACCGTCTGCCTCGGCTACGGGCGCTGGCGCGCCGGGCGTGCGGGCACCGGGGCCGGCTTCAACATGTACGAGTTGCGCTACAGCGGGACGCCATGGGTCGCGAACGGCGCGGTTATCCGCAACACCGGTGCGAAATATGTCCTGGCCTCCACCCAGGGGTACCAGACCATGGAGACCCAGGACGGCGGTGACCGTCCGCTGGTGCAGACCCGCAGCCTTGAGGAGTACCGCAAAGAGCCCAACTTCGCGACGGAAGAGGAGCCACCGGCTGAGCTCACTCTCTACCCCGGATACGATTACAAGAAGGAACCATACGCCTGGGGCATGACCATCGACCTCAATGCCTGCGTGGGCTGCAACAACTGCATCATTGCCTGCCAGTCGGAGAACAATATTCCGATCGTGGGCAAAGAGCAGGTCAACCGCGGCCGCCATATGCACTGGCTGCGGGTCGATGCCTACTATCAAGGGGACCGCGAAAACCCGAAGGCCTACTTCCAGCCTGTCCCTTGCATGCAGTGCGAAAACGCGCCCTGCGAGCTGGTTTGCCCGGTAGGCGCAACCGTCCACAGCAGCGAAGGCTTGAACGACATGGTCTACAACCGCTGCGTGGGCACTCGCTATTGCTCGAATAACTGTCCTTATAAGGTTCGGCGCTTCAACTTCCTGCTCTTCCAGGACTGGGAAACGCCGCAGCTGAAAATGATGCGCAACCCGGACGTCACCGTGCGCAGCCGCGGCGTGATGGAAAAGTGCACCTACTGTGTGCAGCGCATCAATCACAAACGGATTGACGCCGAGCGCGAAGACCGCCTGATCGCCGACGGCGAACTGGAAACCGCCTGCCAGCAATCGTGTCCGGCTGACGCGATCGTCTTTGGCAACATCAATGATCCCAACAGCCGGGTAGCGAAGCTCAAGGCGGGAGCGCGCAATTACAGCCTGCTGGCGGATCTGAACACCCGGCCGCGCACCACGTACCTGGCCGAGATTCGCAATCCTAATCCTGAGCTGGAAGCATAGAGCATGAGCGAACCCAACAAAGTCGAGTCCGGTCTGGTTCAGGCCCCCGTCATCGAACCGGGGCACACCTTTGCCACGGTTACCGACCAGATCAGCTCGATCGTGCTCACCCGTCCGGTTTCGAATGGTTGGGTTTTCGGTTTTGGTCTGTCATTCCTCCTGACCATGGGCATGCTTTACGCCATCGGCTACCTCTTCATAAAGGGAGTGGGCATCTGGGGCGTCAATATTCCCGTCGGGTGGGGATTCGCCATCGTCAACTTTGTCTGGTGGATCGGTATCGGCCACGCCGGCACTTTGATCTCCGCCATCCTCTTATTGTTGCGGCAGTCGTGGCGGAACTCCATCAACCGGTTTGCCGAAGCCATGACGCTATTTGCTGTCTCCTGCGCTGGACTGTTCCCCATACTTCACCTTGGGCGTCCCTGGCTTGCCTACTGGCTGTTCCCTATTCCCAACACCATGCAGTACTGGCCCCAGTTCCGCAGTCCGCTGGTGTGGGACGTCTTTGCGGTTTCGACCTATGCGACCATCTCCGCACTGTTCTGGTTCATCGGTCTGATCCCTGACCTTGCGACCCTGCGCGATCGCACCGACAACAGGGGGCTCAAAATTGTCTACGGCATGTTGGCCATGGGCTGGCGCGGATCCGCGCGCCATTGGGCTCGCTATGAAACTGCCTACTTGTTACTCGCCGGCCTGGCGACGCCGCTCGTGCTCTCGGTACATACCGTAGTCAGCTTCGATTTCGCAGTCGGCATTGTTCCGGGATGGCATACCACCATCTTCCCGCCTTACTTTGTTGCCGGTGCCATCTACTCCGGCTTCGCCATGGTGCTGATGCTGGCCATTCCCATCCGCAAGTTCTACGGGTTGGAAGATTTCATTACGGAGCGTCACCTGGAAAACTCCGCCATGGTGATGCTGGCGACCGGGCTTATTGTCGGCTACGGCTACGTGATCGAAGCCTTTATGAACTGGTATGCCGGCGATCCCAACGAAGGCTTCGTTTTGTGGAACCGGCTGCATGGGCCCTACGCACTTTCTTATTACGCGCTGCTGTTCTGCAACCTTGTGCTGCCGCAGGTGCTCTGGATCCGCAAGTTCCGAGTGAAGCCGTTCTGGCTGTTCCTTATCTCGCTGGACATTCTGGTCGGCATGTGGCTGGAACGTTTCGTGATTGTGGTAGTCAGCCTGCACCGCGACTTCCTGACCTCGTCGTGGGGCATGTATTACCCGACGCGTTGGGACTGGATGACTTACATCGGCACCATCGGACTCTTCCTGTCGCTGATGTTCCTGTTTGTCCGCATTCTGCCCATGATCTCGATCTTTGAAATGCGCACCCTACTGCCTGAGGCGGAGGTGAAGAGCGAATGAAACGCGACATTCTTTACGGCGTGATGGCGGAGTTCAAAACCCCCACCGAACTGGTGGAGGCGGCACGCGCCACCGAGCATGCGGGCTACAAGAAGTTTGATGCGTATAGCCCATTTCCGATTGAGGAGCTATCTGACGCGGTCGGCTTTCACAAGAACGGCGTTCCCTTGGTCGTCTTGATCGCAGGCATCATCGGCTGCCTGTCGGGTTACGCTTTGCAATACTGGATCTCGGTGATTGCCTATCCCATCAATGTGGGTGGGCGTCCGATGCATTCCTGGCCGTCGTTCGTGGTGGTTACCTTTGAGGTAACCATTTTGTTTGCGGGCGTCTCTGCAGTGCTCGGAATGTTGGCCCTGAATGGCCTGCCGATGCCCTATCACCCGGTATTCAACGTGCCCCGTTTTGCCTTGGCCAGCAAGGACCGCTTCTTTCTGATTATTTTTTATTCCGATCCCAAATTTGATCTGGCCTCTACCACCCAGTTCCTGCAGGCTATGGGGCCGCGATCGATTTCCGAGGTACCAGGCTAAGCATGCGGAACCTCCGAAAATTTACGCTCGTGGCGGTGGCCGCCGTATTTGTGTTGGCCGGGTGCCGCCAGGATATGCATGACCAGCCGCGATTCAAGCCGCTTGCCAAGAGCGATTTCTATGCCGACCAGCGCTCCTCGCGAAACCCGGTGGAAGGAACGGTTGCGCGCGGCCAGCTGCATGACGATGCGTATTTTTATACCGGCAAGATCGGCGCCAATCCCGGTGACTATATGCCCTTTCCAGTCACCGCCGAAGTGATGCATCGCGGCCGTGAGCGTTACAACATCTATTGCGCGCCCTGTCACTCGCAGTTGGGGGACGGCAAAGGCATGATCGTGCAGCGTGGCTTTCAGCCTCCGCCTTCGTACCACGCCGAGCGCCTGCGCAAAGCCCCGCTGGGATACTTCTTCGACGTGATGACCAACGGTTTCGGCGCCATGCCCGACTACGCTTCGCAGATTCCGCCCCGCGACCGCTGGAGCATCGTGGCTTACATCCGCGCGCTGCAGCTGAGCCAGGATGCCACTAAGGCCGACGTGCCTTCGGGGCAAAAAATTCCGTCGCCTGAACTTGAGTTTCGCGGAGATCCGCCGTCGGGCGCAACTCAGCCGGAGCTCTATCCCAAGGCCGCTCCTGAATCGAAGGAGGAGCCGAAATGACGGCGCGGATTGATGCTCTCCACTTGCAGGCTCCCGCCGTCGCCGAGCGCATGCAGCAGCGCTCGCTGATCATCGGGCTAGTCTTCTCGGTGATCTGTGGCGCACTGGCGTTTGTTTGGAAGGACGAATTCTTCCGCGCCTATCTGCTTGCCTACATGTTCTGGCTTGGCATCAGCCTGGGCTCGCTGGCCGTTCTGATGATTACCCACGTCAGCGGCGGAAACTGGGGTCTGGTGATCCGCCGCCAGCTGGAGGCTGCTGCCGGAGTGCTGCCGCTGATGGCGGTGCTGTTCCTTCCAGTCATAGTCGGCATGAGCCGACTCTATGTCTGGACGCATCCCGAAAATTTCCCCGCGGACAAGCAGTTAGCGCGGATTGCCCATCTCTATCTCACCCCCAACGGCTTCATCCTGCGGGCGGTGATTTACTTCGCGGTCTGGATTGGGCTGACGTTCCTGCTGACCCGCGCCTCGGTCGCGCAGGACCGTCCGTCGACTGGGATCGAGAAAACACCCTTCAAGATGATCAGCGGCCCGGGGTTAATTCTCTACGCATTCACTATCTCCTTCGCCATCATCGATTGGGTAATGTCGCTGGACCCGCACTGGATCTCTACCATCTACGGCGCAATTTTTATCGCCGCACAATGCCTGTCAGCCCTCTGCCTGGCGGTGGTCGTAGAATCCATTTTTGCCCGTTATGACCCCATGAAGTCGTTGTTGCGGCCGAAAGAAGTGCACGACCATAGCAAACTGATTCTGGCATTCATCATGCTTTGGGCCTACTTCAGTTTCTCGCAGCTGCTGATCATCTGGGCGGGGAACCTGCCCCACGAGATCACCTGGTTCACCCGGAGGCTCTACGGTGGCTGGCAGTTGGTGGGGATGGCGCTCTTCGTGTTCCATTTCGTGGTGCCGTTTCTTTTGTTGCTCTCCCGCCCCTTTAAGCGCCGCACCGAATCCATGATTTGGCTGGCTTCCTGGGTGCTGGTGATGCGCTACGTGGACGTGTTCTGGCACATCGAAGCAAATTTCAGCAACACGTTTCACGTTACCCTGCTCGACCTGCTGATGCCGTTCGCCATCGGTGGATTGTGGCTGTGGCTGTTCTTCCGCAACGTCAGGAAGCGCCCGCTGCTCCCCCTCTATGACGAGCATGTTCCCGAATTGCTGGAGCCTGCCCATGAGCACTGACATGCACAATCGCGGACATCATGGCGAGGGCGAGTACGAACACCAGGACCTGAGCGCGGCCGCTATCTTTGGATTTCTGATTGCTCTGGTAGTGCTTGGAATTCTGATCCAGTTCGTAGTCTCCGGGACGCTGCATCTGTTCGAGAAGTACAACGCCGGGCACCAGCCGCGCCAGAACCCGCTGGTACAGCCGGATACCGAGACTCGCAAAGTAACGCCTGCGACCATCGAGAAGTTCCCCCAGCCGCGCCTCGAGGACAGCGAGCGCCGTGAGTTGCGTGACTTCCGCGAGCATGAAATTCAGACCTTGAACAGCTATGGAGTAGATCAGTCCACCGGGGCGACCCGTATTCCGATTGAGCAGGCCATGCAGCTGATAGTCCAGCGCGGCCTGCCGACCAAGCCGCAGGCAGGAACTGCGCCGCAGTCCGTAGTGAACACGGTCAATCAGGCGGCAGCCAAGGCTGATACCAGCAATAAGACGGCGGCCAAGAAGTCGGCGGTAAAGAAATAGGCTTGAGCCGCGAAGCGGCGAGAACGGGCCCCGAGAGGCTGAAAGAGATTTAACCCGGCTGCGCTGCTCGGGAACGCAAGGTTCCTGGGCTTCGCTCGGGAATTCAGAGCAATAGAAAATTGCTGACGCTTAGCCACAAATCGTTCGTCCTTACCGCAGCTGCGATGCTGCTGACCGTCTCCGCCTGGGGACAGGGCATGACCAAGGGCGTCATGACACCCCCGTCGAACGTCCGTCCGCCCGGCCTCAAAGACGTTGGCATCGAGCAGAACCTGAACCAGCAAATTCCACCGGATCTCCCCTTCCGCGATGAAACTGGCAAGAACGTCCGTCTCGGAGACTATTTCGGCAAGCGGCCTTTGATACTAAATCTCGTCTACTTCCAGTGCCCCATGCTCTGCGGAGAGGTTCTCAGCAGCCTCACCAGTTCCTTGCGCATACTCAAGCTCGACGTGGGCAAAGACTTTGACGTGCTCACGGTAAGCTTTAATCCGCACGAAACTCCGGAGCTTGCCGCCGCCAAGAAAGCGCCCATCATCAAGCGCTACGGCCGCACCGGTGCTGCCGATGGTTGGCACTTCCTTACCGGCCCTGAGCCGTCGATCGCCGCGGTGACCAAAGCTGCCGGCTTCCAGTACCAGTACGACGCCAAGTCCGGACAATTCGCGCACGTCACCGCCATCATGGTGCTGACGCCGCAGGGCAAAATTGCGCAGTATTACTACGGGGTCGATTATGCTCCGAAGGATTTGCGCCTCGGGTTAGTGCAGGCATCGGACAACAAGATCGGCAACATCGTGGATCAGGTGCTTTTGTACTGCTATCACTACGATCCTACAACCGGAAAGTATGGCGCCGTCATCACGCGGATTTTGCGACTCTCCGCGCTGGCCACAATTTTGATTCTCGGAACCATGATCGCGGTGCTCTTCCGTCGCGGATCGGGACCACAAGGCAAGGAGCAGTCCGGGTCACGTTATGTTTGAGAACTTTCCCCTTTGGCCCGTCCGGGCCTCGACGATGGCCGGCAACGTGGACGCGCTGTTCGTGTTCCTGCTACTGCTTTCGGCATTCATGTGCGCGGCGATCTTCTCCATGATCCTGATCTTCGCGCTCAAGTACCGTCATCGCGCGAACGTTGAGGCAGAACAGATCGAAGGCTCCACCATGCTGGAGCTGACTTGGTCGATCATCCCCGGAGGAATCTTCTTATTCATCTTTGCCTGGGGCGCTTTCATTTTCTTCCAGGAGCGTACGCCGCCACAGGGTGCATCCACGGTCTACGTCGTTGCTAAACAATGGATGTGGAAGCTGCAGCACGAAGAAGGGCACAGCGAGATTAATGAACTGCACGTGCCGGTGGGAAAAGACGTCAAGCTGGTGATGACCTCGCAGGACGTCATTCACAGCTTTTACGTTCCCGGCATTTCGTATCAAGCAGGACGTGTTGCCCGGCCGCTACACTATCGCATGGTTTCATGCCACTCGGCCCGGCACCTATCATCTCTTCTGTGCTGAGTACTGCGGCACCATGCATTCCGGCATGATCGGAAACATCGTAGTGATGGAAGCGGCAAACTACGAAAACTGGTTGGCCGGAGGGCGGGCTTCCGGTTCACTGGCGTCCGCCGGACAGGATATCTTCCAGCAACTGGGCTGCGTGACCTGCCATCGGACCGATACCCAGGGCCGCGGCCCGAATCTGGTGGGAGTCTTCGGTCACCAGGTGCAGCTCGAGGACGGGCGCAATGTGCTGGCGGATGAAAACTACATCCGCGAATCGATTCTGGATCCCCCGCGAAAGTTGTAAGCGGATTTAAACCCATCATGCCGGTTTTCCAGGGGCTGGTGAGCGAAGAACAATTGAACGCGCTGGTAGCCTACGTGAAGTCGTTGAGCGCCGCTCCAGCGGGAGTCGCCGGGACACCGAGTATGGTGCCGGCAGGCTCGAAACAATAGGATTAAAGGAACCACGATGTCGAGTGTTGCCATAACGCCGGAACGTCCGAACTACCTCAATCAGGAATACGGGGTGCGCTCGTGGCTGTTGACCACAGACCACAAGCGCATTGGCCTGCTGTACCTGATGTCGATTACGTTTTTCTTTTTCATCGGAGGCTTCTTCGCGTTACTCATCCGCCTGGAACTGTTGACCCCGGCGGGCGACCTGGTACTGGCGGATACCTACAACAAGCTCTTCACCATGCACGGCCAGGTGATGGTCTTCTTTTTCCTCGTGCCTTCTATTCCCGCCGTGCTTGGCAACTTCCTGGTTCCCATCATGATCGGGGCGAAAGACCTGGCCTTTCCCCGTATCAATCTATTGAGCTGGTACGTGTACATGGTGGCCGGGCTCATCATGTTGCACTGCATTCTGATCGGCGGGGCAGACACAGGCTGGACCTTCTACACCCCGTTCAGTACCGCTTTCAGTCATGCCTCGGTGATCGAAGCTGGCGTATCTATTTTCATCGCTGGATTTTCCTCAATCCTTACCGGGCTGAACATTGTGGTCACGGTGCATCGCATGCGCGCTCCCGGTATGACCTGGTCGCGCCTGCCGCTGTTCGTCTGGTCGCAATATGCCACCAGCATCATCATGTTGCTGGGAACGCCTGTCCTCGCCATCACTTTACTGTTGGTTGTCTTTGAGAGGGCATTCAACCTCGGCATCTTTGATCCCAACCGCGGCGGCGACCCGCTGCTGTTCCAGCACCTGTTCTGGTTTTATTCCCATCCTGCGGTGTACATCATGATCTTGCCGGCGATGGGCGTGGTCAGCGAAGTGGTTGCTTGCTTCACCCGCAAGCGCATCTTCGGATACAGCGCCATGGCGACTGCGGTTATCGGCATAGCCGTTCTGGGATTCCTGGTCTGGGCCCATCACATGTTCGTGGCAGGAATTTCCCTGTATTCGGCCTTAGTGTTCTCGTTGCTGAGCTATTTCGTGGCGGTACCGTCCGCGGTCAAAGTCTTTAACTGGACGGCCACCATGTACAAGGGCTCGATTAAATTTACGACGCCCATGCTCTACGCCTTCGGCTTCATCGGGTTGTTCACCATGGGCGGGCTGACCGGACTCTTTCTGGCTTGCCTCGGCGTCGACGTCCACGTTACCGATACCTACTTCGTGATAGCCCACTTCCACTACATCATGGTCGGCGGTGCCGTCATGGGTTATCTGGGCGGGCTGCATTACTGGTGGCCGAAAATTTCCGGTCGTATGTATCCCGAATCCTGGGGACGCCTCGCCGCCCTGATCGTGTTCCTTGGCTTCAATCTCACCTTCTTCCCGCAGTTCGTTCTGGGCTACCTGGGAATGCCGCGCCGCTACTGGCAGTATCCCCAGGAATTTCAGGTGCTCAATATCCTCTCGACTGCTGGCGCGACCATTCTTGCAGTCGGCTACGTTTTGCCCATGATTTATTTCGTCTGGTCGATGCGTTATGGCAAGATCGCGGACGGCAACCCCTGGCACGCAGCCGGCCTGGAGTGGATGACTCCCTCCCCGCCTCCGACCTTTAACTTCGACGAAACCCCGGTTGTCACCTGGGAAGCCTACAACTACGAAGAGATTCCGGCTCCCGCGGAGGTGCGGATTGAGCGATAGCCCTGCAGTGCTCGATCATCACAATCCCGAACTGCGCCATCACTTCGCAGACATGGGACAGCAGAAGAATGCTGCCTCATTGGGAATGTGGCTCTTCCTGGGCACCGAAGTCATGTTTTTCGGCGGTATGTTTCTGGCTTACCTGATCTACCGCCGCTGGTATTACCCGGAATTCGTCGTCGCCAGCAACAGTTTGAACCTGCCAATCGGCGCGGTGAATACGGCCATTCTGATCTGTAGCAGCTTGTCGGTGGCGCTGGCCATTCGCGCGGCCCAGACAAACAAGCGCGTGCAGACGGTGGTGATGCTGGTCTTGACCCTGGTTTTCGGCCTGGCCTTCCTCGGAGTCAAAGCAGGGGAATGGCACGACAAGTTTGTCGAGCACCACGTGCCTGGCACGACCTTCCATTTTGAAGGCTCCATGCCCGGCCACCCCGAGGCAAAGATCAATCCGGCGCATGCCCAGGTATTTTTCTCCATGTACTTCGCCATGACCGGGATGCATGCCCTGCACATGATCATCGGTGTCGGAATCTTCCTGTGGTTGATTTACCAGGCCTGGAAAGGCCGGTTTAATTCCGAGTACTACACGCCACTGGAAAATTCCGGATTGTACTGGCACTTTGTGGACATTATCTGGATTTACCTTTTTCCGCTGTTTTACTTGATCGACCGGCATAAGTGAGCGCAGCCATGCCTGAACATTCCATGACTGAAGATTCGACCAGCAACCATTCCGAGCATGTTCTGCCCACGGGCCTTTACTGGGCTATCTGGGCGATCCTCATCTGCCTGACCTTTTTTACCGCCTGGATTGCGACCGTTGACCTGGGTTGGTTGAATCCCGTGGTCGCCCTCTTGATCGCCAGTTTCAAGGCGCTGGTCGTCATCTTGTACTTCATGCACGTAAAGTACACCAGCGAGAAACTAACCAAGACCGTTGGTTTGGCTACCCTGTTTTGGCTGGCTTTGCTACTGTTTCTGACTTTGACCGATTACGCCACACGTGGGGTCCCTTCGTAAGTATTTCAGGGATTAAGGCATAAAGCCCGAAGGACCCTAAGGCCCACGAAGCAATCCCGGCTTTTGTGTCCTTTCTGGTTTATGCCCTTTCCGCTTTGCGGTATACTCCGCGGTCGTACTCCTTCCGCTCGGGTGAGGTGATTTATGGCGTTCTGCAATTCTTGCGGCTCGGTAATCGATGCCGGCGTCAGATTCTGTCCAAAGTGCGGCAAACCCACGTCTGCTGCGGGCGCGGCTCCCCAAGCTGTAGTGCCCCCGCCGTCTCCTATTGCCCCAGCTCCGATGGCATCAGCTCCGGTGCCCCAAGGCCAGCCGGTCGCAGCCACCGGTGGCAGCAACGCGGTCAAGATCATCCTCATCGTGGTCGCGGTGATCGTCGGCATCGGAATCATCGGCGCTGTGACCGTAGGTTTCGTCATTCATCGCGCCATAAGCCGCACCCACATTGAAAGCCGGGACGGCAATGTGAGAGTGCATTCTCCCTTCGGCAACGTGGAAACCTCCAGCGATCCCGAAGAAGCGGCCAAAAATCTCGGGGTGGACGTCTATCCCGGCTCCACCGTCGTGAAAGGTTCTGCCGCAAATATGAGTTTCGGCAAAGCTCACACCGCCGCCGCGCAGTTTGAGACCAGCGATTCGCCCGATACCGTCGCCCAGTTCTACCGTTCGAAATATCCCTCGGCCACATTCTCGTCATCGGAAGCCGATCACTTTTCGCTGATAGCCGGCGGCAAGGACAACGTGACCACCATCACGGTGGAACCAGAAGAAGGAAAAACCCGGATTTCGATTTCCAGGATAACCGGGAAATCGAACGACTAACTCCGGGCCCATGCCGAAAGATCCCGTAGAAATCGCGCAGGCAGCGAGATCTGCCAGCGTGGACGCTCTTGCTTTATCTGACGCCTTAAAAAGCCGTATCCGAGGCGAAGTCCGCTTCGATTCCGCCTCCCGTGCCCTATACGCCACCGACAGCTCCAACTATCGCCAGGTCCCAATCGGAGTCGTTGTTCCGCGCGACAGTGACGATGTCGCTGCCGCAATTTCCATAGCACGCGCCCACGGCGCCCCGATTCTCTGCCGCGGAGGCGGCACATCGCTTGCCGGGCAGTGCTGCAATGTCGCTCTCGTCATCGACTTCTCCAAGTACATGGCGCAGATTCTGGAGCTTGATCCCCAGCGCCGCATTGCCCGGGTGCAACCGGGAGTGATTCTCGACCACCTGCGCTCCGCGGCTGAGAAATTCAAGCTTACCTTCGCCCCGGACCCTGCCACCCACGACCGTTGCACTATTGGCGGCATGGTCGGCAACAATTCCTGCGGCGTGCATTCGGTGATGGCAGGCAAGACCGACGACAACATTGAGGAACTTGAAATCCTGACCTACGACGGGGTCCGGATGCGGGTTGGTCCCACCGGAGAGGATCAATTGAGAAAAATTATTGGCGCAGGGGGACGACGCGGCGAAATTTATTCCGGTCTCCGCCTGCTGCGTGACCGCTATGCGGACTTGGTTCGCGAGCGTTTTCCCGATATTCCGCGCCGGGTATCGGGTTACAACCTCAACTATCTGCTGCCCGAAAACGGCTTTAACGTAGCCCGCGCCCTCGTCGGCTCCGAAGGCACCTGCGTCACCATCCTCGACGCGACCTGCCGCCTGGTTGAAAGCCCGCAAGAACGCGTGCTGCTGGTCATCGGATACGCTGACGTTTACGAGTGCGCCGACCATGTTCCGGAGATTATGGCCTACAAGCCAATCGGGCTCGAAGGCTTCGATCACTGGCTGGTGGATTTTTCCAGGCTGAAGAATGTAAATCGCGAAGGCCTGGAGATGCTGCCTCCTGGCGGAGGCTGGCTGCTGGCTGAGTTTGGCGCCAATACCGCGGCTGAAGCCGAGGCGCAGGCGCTGGCGGTGATGGCGTCCCTGAACCGCTCGGCCACCCCGCCGCAAATGCGTTTGCTCACCAGCAAAGCCGAAGCGGCGAGAGTCTGGCACGTGCGCGAATCGGGCTTGGGAGTCGTCTCCCATGTCCCCGGAGAGCCTTTCGCCTGGGAAGGTTGGGAAGACTCGGCGGTTGCACCCGAAAAGCTGGGCGGCTACCTGCGCGATCTTACGAAATTGATGACCAGCCACGGATACCGAGGGATTTTCTACGGCCATTTCGGCCACGCCTGCGTGCACGTCCGCATCAACTTCGATTTCGCCACTGCCCAAGGTATCCGGAGTTACCGCTCCTTCGTGGAGGAGGCTTCTGACCTGGTCGTGAGTTATGGGGGATCTTTCTCCGGGGAACACGGTGACGGGCAGTCCCGCGCCGAATTTTGGCCAAAAATGTTTGGTCCGGAATTGATGCAGGCCTTCCACGAGTTCAAGACTCTATGGGACCCGGAGTGGAAGATGAATCCGGGAAAACTTATGGAGCCATATAAGGTCGATGAAAACCTACGGCTTGGCGCCGATTACAAGCCCTGGGAACCGGAAACCCATTTCCGGTTTCCCGACGACAATGGCAGCTTGGCTCACGCCGCCCTGCGCTGCGTCGGAGTCGGCAAGTGCCGAAACTACGAGAGCGGCGTGATGTGTCCCAGTTTTCGCGCCACCCGGGAGGAAGAGCACTCTACCCGCGGTCGCGCCCACCTCTTGTGGGAAATGACAAAGGGCGAAGTGGTGCGCGATGGCTGGCGCGACGAAAATGTAAAGAAGTCCCTCGACCTTTGCCTGGCATGTAAGGGGTGCAAAAATGATTGTCCGGTTGGGGTTGACGTCGCTACCTACAAGGCTGAGTTTCTTTCTCACTACTACAAAGGGCACGTGCGCCCCCGTAGCGCCTACGTTTTTGGCTATATCGATCTTTGGGCGAGGTTTGGTTCGAATGTCCCCTGGCTCGTCAACCTGATCACACAGATGCCTGGGCTGCGAACGCTCGCCAAATGGGCGGCGGGAATGCCGCAACAGCGCCAGGTCCCGAAGTTCGCAACTCGAACTTTTCGAAGCTGGTTTACAAAGCGCCTTGTAAAGACCAACGGCCCTCCCGTGCTTCTCTGGCCGGACACCTTCAACAATTATTTCCTTCCTGACACGGCAAGAGCCGCGACCGAAGTCCTGGAAGCGGCCGGATTCTCCGTAACTGTTCCGCGCTCAATCCTTTGCTGCGGAAGGCCGCTCTACGATTTCGGATTCCTGGATCGCGCTAAGCGCTTGCTACTGGAGACACTTGATGTGCTCGCGGCCGAGATCGAAGCAGGCACTCCGATCGTAGTTCTCGAACCGAGCTGTGCTGCGGTCTTTCGTGACGAACTTGGCAACCTCTTCCCTAAGGATGATCGGGCGCGCAAGCTGGCACAACAGACCTACCTTCTAAGTGAATTTCTCGAGAAGAAAGCACCCGACTTTTATCCGTCTCCGCTCCCGCGCAAGGCGTTAATCCACGGACATTGCCATCACAAATCCATTATGCGCATGACCGACGAGCACTCGGTTTTACGCAAATTGGGAGTTGATTTCTACGCTCCGGCCGCTGGATGCTGCGGCATGGCAGGATCGTTCGGTTTCGAGCATGATCGATACGACATTTCACTGGCAATCGGTGAACTGGAACTGCTTCCCGCCGTCCGCGCCGCAGCGGCCGACACCCTGGTCGTCGCCGATGGCTTCAGTTGCCGCGAACAAATTAGCCAGTGCACAGGCCGCCATGCCCTACACCTGGCCGAGGTACTGCGCATGGCGATTCTGCAAAATCAGCGAAATTAGTGTTTTAACCTATTGATACCAAACTAGTTACCGCCCCCGTCGCCAGTCCGCCCGCTTTCTGGGACAATGTATTTAGGTACTTTTCCATGGCTTGGGACACCCTCAATTCCCCCTCTACAGCGACTTCCAACGAACCCAAGCCCGTGCTTTCCACGCCGGTGCTTCAGGGATCGGTCTTGGTGCTCATCCAATTCGACGTTTGCGAGGAAATCCACCTCGACCGGCTGCGCCAGATCTTCGGCGCCCGCCAGGAGCAGCCCGCGTTCAAGCATCCCACTCCGGGCTATGTGCGATATCAACGGCCCCCGGTAGTGGAGCCGATTGAGCCCCTGGTGCTTGAGAGTGGAGAAATTCTGCAAGGCGAGATCAAGTATTACGACTATGGCGTGCTTAGCGTAATTTTTGTGTTGCCGTTTTCAGGCGACTGGGACACTCTCATTCGTCTAAGCAGCCGCTGGGCCTCCGATGTTGACTTCGAGCGCCATGCCTCGCGCATCGCCCATCAAAAGCTCGAACGGGCTCAGCCCGCATTGGTTAAACCCTATACCGAATGGTTGAGCGAAGACTACTTCATCTTTCATGTCAAAGAGATCGCCGGGTCTCCCACTGCTCCGGAGCTGGTGGCGTCGCAAGGCCCTCGCATCGCCCAAGTAGTCCGCGGTGAGACCGTTGCTCTCTCGGATGGCGAGCGCGACGAGATTTTGCAGTCTCGTATCTCCTACTACCAGACGGACCTGGCGATCATTGGATGGAACGCCGCGTTCATCTATGACACCACCGCTGGTGCGGAAACCGCCATTGAACTTCTGGAGTACGCCAATTCGCAGCTTCTGGAATTCCGCCACTACGACGAGTTGCTGACGGAAGAGCTGGAAAGCGTCTACGACTTCCTCGACAAGGGCACCGGCATGTGGGCGCGCTGGCAATTGGCCCGCGCCGCCACCAAACTGCATACCGTGTTACTGGATGTAATTGAGCTGACCGAGCACGCCGATAACGCCATCAAGTTCCTCAGCGACATGTTCTCGGCCCGCCTCTACAAACTGGCAGCCTCCAAAGTCGGGGTGCCAGACTACAAAGACCTGGTCACTCAGAAGCTGCAAACCGCCGAAGAACTTTACCGCTTCATGGTCGACCAGTTCAACCAGAGTCGCGCATTTGTGCTCGAGTTGATGGTGGTCATCATCTTGATCATTGAATTAGTCTACGTATTCCACGGGAAATAACTTTGAGGAGACCATATGCGCGGCCTTAAGGGCAAACGTGTCCTTATCACCGGCGGAGCCAGCGGGATTGGCGCGGCTACTGCAGCGCGCTTTTTGGAGGAAGGATCCGCCGTTTGCGTGCTCGATCGCGACACCGAGGCCTGCAAGAAGATCATTCTGGACTTGCCGTCGTTGGCTGGAACCGTCTCTGCCGACGTCTCGGATCTGGCTCAGGTGCAGGCCGCATTCAAAGAGGCGATTCACCTTATGGATGCCGTAGACGTGGTCATCAACAACGCTGGCATCAGCATCCGTCATACCTTTCTCGAAATTACTCCCGAAGACTGGGCGAAAGTCATCGCGGTAAATCTCACCGGAGTATTCTACGTCGCGCAAACTGCCGCTCGCCACATGTGGGAGCGTGGCAGCGGCGTAATTCTGCAAACGGCGTCGACCAACGGTGTCATGGGATACCCCTTTTACGCCGACTACAACGCCACCAAAGCCGGAGTGATCGAGCTCACCCGCTCGATGGCGCTGGAACTCGCGCCCAAAATTCGCGTCTGTGCAGTTGCACCCGGCTATGTGCTTACGCCCATGCAACGGGCTGAGTATAGCGACGAAATGCTGGAAGAAGTGAACCGCAAGATTCCGCTGCGCCGCCATGCCAAGCCGGAAGAGATTGCCGCCCTATTTGCGTTCCTTGCATCCGATGACGCGGCCTTCATGACCGGACACGTCTACACCGCCGACGGCGCCGAAACCGCCGGAGGGCTCGCCAGTCGCTAGAAATCATTTAACATAATTGCTGTGTCGTGTTTCTACGTTCAAAATTTTGGGTGCCGCGCCACCCAGGCCGACGGCGCCGCTATTGAGCGTCAATTCCAGGAGCAGGGGCTCGACCGCGCCGATTCATCCGATAACGCACAAGTCGTTGTTCTTAATACCTGCACGGTGACCGCTTCAGCCGACCAGGACGCTCGAGCCGCCATCCGCCGCATTCATCGCGATAACCCCGATGCCCAGATCGTGGTCACCGGATGCTACGCTCAACGCGCCCCGGAAGAGATCGCCGCTATCCCCGGAGTCAGCCAGGTCATCGGCAATTCCCACAAGCACCAGTTGGCCAAAATCCTGCGGCCAACCTTTGTTCCCCTGTCTGCGCTAAGCACAGCGAAACAGTCGTCAGACACTAACATTTTCGTCTCCGACATTTTTGCCCATACCGAATTGTTAGCAGCCCCAGTCTTCGAGGCGGCCAACCAGCGCACCCGGCCCAATTTGAAAGTACAAGATGGCTGCGACAACCGATGTTCGTTTTGTGTAATCCCGTCGGTGAGAGGACAGAGCAGGTCGTTACCACTAACTAAAGTCGTCGATGAAATCAATACTCTTGTGGACGCCGGCTACCGCGAAGTTGTGATATCGGGAATTAACCTGGGTCGATGGGGCAGGGACTTTGACCGTCCGCAGCGTTTTGAGGACATGGTGCGAACTATTCTGAGCGCGACTTCACTAAAGAAGCTGCGCGTAAGCTCGGTTAGAACCCATGGACTGGAGCTGCGAACTCGTCGATCTGTTCGCTGGTTCATCGCGCATCGCCAAGCACGCGCACGTACCAATGCAGTCGGGTAGCGATGCGGTTCTGCGCCGAATGCACCGAAAATATCGTCCCTGGCACTATCGCGAGAAGATTGGAACCATTCGCGATGCCATGCCCAATGCCGCGATTGGAGCCGATGTGATGGTGGGCTTTCCCGGCGAAACCGAAGCCGAATTCGAAGAAACACGGCGCATGATCGAAGACCTGCCCATCACTTACCTGCATGTATTCACATACTCGGCACGTCCCGGCACTTCAGCGGCGGAAATGTACAGTCAGGTTCCGATCAAATCGCCCGCCGAGCGCAACCAATTTTGCGCGAACTGGGTGAGCAGAAGAAGATGAGTTTCATGCGGTCATTCGTGGGCAAGAATATCGAGGCAATAACTCTAAACGTTAATGACGCATCCCACACCGAAGCACTGACAGATAACTACTTGAAACTGCGCTTTAAGCGAATGCACAAGCCGAATCAATGGCTGCATTGCTACTATCGAAAAAGTGGAGAACGGAGTTCTAACGGGGGTCGCGTATCCGCAATGCGAATGTTGTTCTTCCCAGGCGAAGATTTTTAGTTTGGCCTGACAGAATATTGGGGTTCGAAGACGGGAAGTGCAGCGAGACCGCATCATCCCCAAGGAAACTGACGGTCACATTCGTCTCTGCTTCCACCGGTTCGCCATTGATGACGTGCTGGCTATAGCGCCAAAATTTGATTGCCTGTTCGGCTGCCTGGGCCAGAAGCTGTTTGCCGCTCCGTAGTTGAATCTGTTTCACACGCCCATCCGCCGCGATCACAACCTTAAGGTCCACCTTGCCCTTGGCGCTCGAGTCCGGCGCAACCGGATAAGCTACCCGCCCTGCGGGCGCCTCGGCTACTTTCAGCCGCGACGAATCTGTATCGGGCGTGGCCGCAGCAACCCATGGCAAAATCTTGCGCGGTTTCGGAGTCATTGCTGCCAGCTCTTCCGCCGTCGGCGGCGTTGGAATCGGTGCTCGAAGTACGGCCACATCTGGGCTGGTAGTCAATTTGTGCTGCACGAACACACCCACTGAACTAACGACCAGCAATGCCGCGGCGATCGCCACCCATCGCATCTGAACATTGGGAGGTGCGATCGGTGCCATCTGAGGGACGGGTATGGGACTCGCCGATTCCGGTGCGGCTTCCCCTATCGGCGGAAGTTCCCAGTCCACGGCGTTGGCTTCTTCATGTTGGGTAGCTTCCAGTGCTTCGGCGTCCTGCGGCAGATCTACGTCCCAGATCTTCTTGCCAAATTCCAGCGTCTCAAAACCTGCCTGAATTTCCGTTGGAGCCAGTTGCTTGGTCCAAATCACGCGCACGTGGGTCTTTTTCTGTCCACGCTGTAAGGTGAGGGTTTGCCCAACTTCCACGGGAGTGCGTAATCCGCCCAACCGCCCGCCGATCGGACTGATATCCAGCGTATGGGCCAGTTGCAAAGGCGAGGCTTCGGTATTCTCCTGCTCGTCAAGCCAGACACGACAAGGCAGAACCATCTTGGTACGTTGAAAGCGCTGTACTCCCTCAGGCATAAGGAAAGGGTAATGCTGACTATGGTTCCAAACCAAGTTACGGAAGTTTCGGGCTGTTTCCCAAACGAAACAGGAGACAGTTCTTTAGCTCCCAACCCTGCAATCCAGTGGAGCCAACGTGGGGTCAAAAGGGGTAGGGATCGGTCCGCGAACGCGCCTCAAGATGACAAAGGATTGGAGGCAGGGATTATGTGCCTCATCGTAGATTCATCACCAGCAACTTCGACTCCGTCATATCCTCAATGGCGTAGCGCAAGCCCTCGCGCCCCAGGCCAGAGTCTTTCACCCCGCCATAGGGCATGTGATCGATACGGAATGAAGGAACATCCCCGGCTATCACCGCCCCGACTTCGAGTTCGTCATAGGCGTTGAACATCAGCTTGGCGTCGCGGGTAAAAATTCCAGCCTGCAAGCCATAGGAGGAGTGATTCAGCTGCCGCAAGCCATCCTCAAAGTGATCGTAAGATTCCACCGTCACCACCGGCGCGAAAATTTCCTGGCAATTTACTTTCATGTCCGATCGAGTGCCCGTCAGAACTGTCGGCTCCATTACTGAGCCCTTTCTGCGTCCCCCGGCCAAAAGACGGGCGCCACCACGGACCGCCTCCTGCACCCAATCGGAAGCTCGAATCGCGTCACTCTCGCGGATCAGCGGCCCCAGGTCAGTCGACTCTTCCATCGGATCTCCCGTCCGCAATTTCTTGACCCGTGCAAGCAGCAGATCGACGAACGCAGCAAATACCGAGCGCTCAACCAAGATGCGTTGCACTGAAATGCAAGTCTGTCCCGCGTATCCAAAGCCACCCGCAACGCAACGATCCGCGGCATAGGCAAGATCGGCATCACTATGCACGATAACTCCGGCATTACCACCCAACTCCAGCACAACTTTTTTCTTGCCGGCATTTTTCTTAATCTGCCATCCTACGGCTGCGCTGCCGGTGAAGCTGATCATCTTCAGTCGATCGTCGGTCACCAGTAGACCCGTATCTTCATTCGAAAGCGGCAACACGTTGAATCCACCATCTGGCCATCCCGCCTGCTGGACGGTCTCTGCCAAAAGCAACGCGGTTAGCGGCGTCTGCGGCGCGGGCTTCAAAATAATCGGACAGCCCGCAGCGATAGCGGGCCCCACTTTGTGCGCCACTAGATTCAATGGAAAGTTAAAAGGAGTAATACCGGCGATGGGCCCGATTGGAAACCGCCGCACGATCCCCCACCGTCCGGCCGTCGATTGTTGCCAATCCAGTGGGAGATACTCGCCATAAATCCGCGTGCTCTCTTCCGCGGCCACCGTGAAGGTGAAAATGGAGCGCTCTACTTCAGTGCGTGAGGCCTTGATGGGCTTGCCCGACTCCTGCGCCATGGTGCGCGCAAATTCTTCTCTACGCTGGGTTAAACTCTCCGCCACCCGCCGCAATACTCGTTGCCGTTCAAAGGCGGGTAGCCGTCGCGTGGTTCCGAATGCCTTCACTGCGGCGGCAATCGCGGCTTCCGCGTGCTCCCGTCTTCCCTGATAAACCTGCGCGATCACACTTCCGTCATACGGCGAACGTATTTCGACAACGTTGCCATCCTCTACCCACTTGCCATCGAGGAAAAAACCTTGTGTGCTGACCGGAGTAGCCGTCATCTGGGACATGGGAGGGAACCTCGCGAGCGAAGACTGCCATGATTATAGAACCTGGCGCGTCCTGTTGGAACTGCAACATTCGCGCCGCTCGAGTACCAGTTCCGCATGGAACCAAGGAGAGTACCGGCGCGCGTAACTTCTTGGAGATAATCAAAGGGAAAGACTCGAGCATTGAAATCGGTTCTCCAACTCGCGGATTTGCTGCAAAAACGTTTGGCTTCTTCGGTCGAGTTGACGACTGAGTGCCTGGAGCGAATCTCGCGCCTGGATTCCGGGCTTAACACCTTCATTACAGTGACCTCGAAGTCGGCCATGGACCAGGCTCGTCAGGCCGACGCAGAGATTTCCCGCGGCGAGTGGCGTGGCCCGCTGCACGGTATTCCAATCGGACTTAAAGATCTTATCGATACGGCGGGTGTCCGCACCAGCGCAGCCAGCGCGCTTTTCAAGGATCGGGTTCCGTCGCAGGACGCTAGAATTGTGCGGCGCCTAAAGAGTGCAGGGGCGGTGCTCCTTGGCAAACAAAATCTGCACGAGTTCGCCTATGGCGGCAGTTCCCTCGTCAGCTACTACGGAGAAGTACATAACCCGTGGAACCCATCCCACATCGCGGGAGGGTCATCGGGCGGCTCGGCGTCGGCGGTCGCCAGCGGTATGGGATATGCCGCCATCGGCACCGACACGGCCGGCTCAGTTCGCGAACCCGCGTCCCAGTGCGGCGTAGTCGGTTTGAAGCCGACCTATGGCCGGGTCAGCCTTCGCGGAGTCATACCGCTCTCGCTTTCCTTCGATCATGTTGGGCCACTGACCCGCACCGTCGGTGATGCCGCGGCAGTCTTGCAAGTCATTGCAGGGTACGACTCCGAAGACCCGACTAGCGTGAACCAGCCTGTTCCCGACTATCTCGCCGCATTGAAGTCACCCAAGCCTATGCGGATCGGAGTTCCACGCGGATTTTTCTTCGAAGAACTTGATTCCGAAGTGTCCGCATCCGTTGAGCAGGCCTTAGTGGTCGTGGAAGGCTTGTTCGGGGAAGCGCGGGAAATTAAGTTGGACGTCCCAACTGACCGCGCGCTGCAGGCCGCCGAATCCTATGCGTACCACGCAGAATTTATCGCGCATAGCGCGAATCTGTACCAGCCGGAAACCTTGCGCCGCATACGTAGCGGAGAAAACACAAGCGCCGCCGAACTGCACCGGCTCCGTCAAGACCTCGAAGTTGAACGACAGAAGATTCTCGCCGTTTTCGATGAAGTAGACGTGCTGGTCACTCCAACCACGCCGATACCAGCACCCAACCTGGCAGAACTGAAGCAGGATTTCGAACTCTTGCGGCCGCGAGAACTGCTCTTGCTGCGCAACACCCGCCCATTTAACGTCTGGGGCCTCCCGGCAATATCCATTCCTTGCGGATTCACTGCCGAAGGGCTGCCGATAGGTCTGCAACTGGCCGCCAAGCCCTGGGAGGAAACCACACTCCTGCAAGCGGCCCACGCCTACGAGCAAGCGACAGACTGGAAGTCGAAAGAACCACTGTAACGGCGAGCCGCTGCAAGGCAGCGCATGAAAAAAGGCACGGCCGAAGCCATGCCTTAAAGGGTTGATCCGAGTGAATCTGCGAAAACCTCGGCGAAAGCCGCTTAGTCCCTCACGCCGTCCATAAACGCTCGCAACTTCCTCGAGCGGGATGGATGACGCAACTTGCGCAGCGCCTTGGCTTCGATCTGACGAATGCGTTCTCGTGTCACCGCGAACGATTGTCCGACTTCTTCCAGAGTGTGCTCGCTGCCGTCTTCCAGGCCGAAGCGCATCTTGATGACTTTCTCTTCGCGAGGAGTCAGCGTGCGCAGGACCTGTCCGGTCTGGTCTTTCAGGTTGACGTTGATCACGGCCTCGGCGGGTGAAACCACGGCGCGATCTTCGATGAAGTCGCCCAGGTGCGAATCTTCCTCTTCGCCGATTGGCGTTTCGAGTGAGATAGGCTCCTGTGCGATCTTCAGGACTTTCCGCACTTTTGCCACCGGAATGTCCATACGCTTGGCGATCTCTTCCGACGTAGGTTCGCGTCCCAGTTCTTGGACAAGCTGACGGGAAGTGCGGATCAACTTGTTGATCGTCTCGATCATGTGCACCGGGATACGAATCGTACGCGCTTGATCAGCAATTGCACGAGTAATCGCCTGCCGAATCCACCAGGTCGCGTAAGTTGAGAACTTATAACCGCGGCGGTATTCGAACTTGTCGACTGCCTTCATCAGGCCGATGTTGCCTTCCTGAATCAGATCGAGGAATTGCAGTCCGCGATTGGTGTACTTCTTGGCAATCGAGACCACCAGCCGAAGGTTCGCTTCGATCAGCTCACGCTTCGCCTGCTCGGCGTCCATGTCTCCCTGGATGATCTCGCGCTGAGTGCGCTTGAGCTCCTGGAAAGACACCCCCGCTTCCACCTCGAGCTTTTCGAGTTCGGTGTGGATAGCGCGGGCCTGGCGCTTATATTCCTTACGCTGCTCTTCACTGCGGGTAGTGTCGGCTTTTTTTTCGAGATTCAGGGCCTGGCGGTCGAGCGAGCGCATGCCGTCAACGGTTTTGTTGACGCGCTCAATCAGCCGCTTGCGTTCGTTGTTGGTGAATCCCAACTTCCGCACCGCCAATGACGTGGCCACTACCGCGCGGGCTAGCTGCCGGCGGTAACGGCGATGGTCCTTGGGGCGCTTCTTCTGGGAAATCTCAACGAACTTTTCCTGGATGGTGTTGGCCTTCTTGTAGGCCTTCGCCAGGTCATCTATTTTTCCGGTGAATTCCTTCAGACGGTTCTGAAGAATTTCGTCGGTGATTTCTTCCTCGTCAAAGGTCACCACTTCCTTGATGGAGCGGACGCCCTTCTTGAGGTCTTCACCCATCGCCAGCAGTTCATTGATGACGATCGGCGAACGTGATAGAGCTTTCAGCACGCGCAGTTGACCGCGCTCGATGCGCTTGGCGATTTCCACTTCGCCTTCGCGGGTGAGCAGCGGCACGGTCCCCATCTCACGCAGATACATGCGGACGGGATCGTTGGTTTTTTCAAGGGCGCCAGGCGTGAGGTCGAGCTCCACGTCTTCGCCCACTTCTTCATCGTCGAATTTTTTATCGAGGGCTGAGGCGGTCTTTGGCCCCTCCAGCACATCGATACCCTGCGTGCCGATCGTCGTTAACAGGTCGTCGAGATCTTCGGGACTTTGAACATCCTGAGGTATCAAGTCATTGACTTGATCGTAGGTCAGGTATCCCTTCTCTTTGCCTGTGTCGATCAGCTTTTTTATTTCGTCGTACTTGTCGTCAAGAGCCAAGAAAAAATTTCCTTTGCGGCCTCTTGGGGAGGTGCGCGTGAACTATTTACTGGTGGGAACTAGAAGTGGCGTACTTGTGACGGCACAAACCCTCAAAGTATAGCATGTTCTCCTGCTATGCGCTTTAGAACGCCCTCTATCTCCCGGTTGCTTAATAAGTTAGATGGCTGCCCACTGCAGATAGTTTCAGCTTTCGAGGGCCTTTTAGGCTGCCGGGGGAGCCTGGCCGTCGGCCAGAGCAGGGTCCATCAGGGCTCGTTTCAGGCGGATTTTCTCCTGCAAGAGCTCATTCACCCGGCCCATCTGCTGGGCCTGACGGGATTGCAGCTCGGCCTGGACCTGCTCCAGGCGGCGGCGCAAGTGGATGCGGCGCAGGGCTTTGACCGCGCCCTCCAGCTTTTCGGCGCCAAGTTCCTCATCCTCTTTAAGCAACACGGAAGCCAGCAGGCTGCGCTCGGAGTCGGGCAGCGGCAGTTCCATTGCCTGCATTTCTGTGGGGGCCTGGAGCAAGGCTTCGAGCAACGACTCGGTAGGCAGACCGAGGTGCAGGCGTTCGCTGGTGAGGACGAAACGGGCCTGGCGGGCGGGATCGAATTCTTCTTCCGCGCCATCGCGGGCGGAAAAGCGCTCTCCGGCGATCTGGATTTCAGTAGCTGAGGCCAGGGCACGGATGAAGATCTTTTCGGCGTCGGTGACCTGGGAGTCAGCGGAGGACTTCACACTGCTGCTGGAGCGGCTGGTGGCAGCGTGCTTAAGCTCCTGGCGCAGGACGGTGGAGTCGATACCCAGCTTTTGAGAAATCTCGGCCGCAAGCTCGTCACGCACTATACGACTTGGAATGCGCTGGATGTAGGGCAGCAGGTAATTCACCGCTTTCAGCTTGCCTTCGGCACTACGAACCGGGAATTGCGTGCGGGCACGCTCGATCAGGTAATGGAAGTATCCCTGCGACTTGCGGAGTTCATCTTCGTAGGCGGCTTTACCTTTGCGGCGAAGGAAGAGGTCGGGATCAAATCCGGGTTCGAGGCTGAGGACTTTGATCTGAAATTCTTCTTCCACCAGCAAGCCGAGGGTTCTCTCGGTAGCTTTGGCGCCTGCGGTATCCGGATCAAAGTTCACCACCACGTTTTTTGTGTAGCGACCCAGCAATTTGGCCTGCATATCGGTGAAAGCCGTACCCGAGCTGGCAATCACGTTGTGCAATCCGGCGGCATAAACGGAGATGCAATCCATCTGGCCCTCCACCAGAATGGCGTAGTCGAGCTTCTTCGCCGCTTCTTTAGCGCGGTCAAGATTGAACAGCACCCGCGACTTGGAATAAATGGCGGTTTCGGGCGAGTTGAGATATTTCGGTCCGGCCTTTTCGTCGGTGCCCAGGGTGCGTCCGGTGAAGGCGATGACGCGTCCGCTTTCGTTGGTGATAGGGAACATGACCCGGTTGCGGAACTTGGAATAGATAGAGCTGGCCGTTGGCCCCTTCGCTCCACTCAGCGTAGGCTGTTGGCCGCTGGTCGTTCGCCGCTCTCCATTGTCATTCCGAACCAAGTCGAGGGGGCTTCCGTTTATCTGACGGTCATCCGTTTGTTTCCAGGAGAAGAGACCACTTTCGCGAAGAACTTCCTCGGGGAATTCGTTCTTTAAGCGATCGCGAAGTACGAAGCCGGAGTCGGGCGCGTAGCCGATGCGGAATTGCTGGATGGTCTCCTGGTTCAGGCCTCGCGCGGTCAGGTGCTCGCGGGCTTGCGCAGCTTCCGGGCGGCGGAGTTGTTCCTGAAAAAATGCAGTGGCGCGCTCGTGGATTTCGAGCATTACCGTGCGCAGCCTGGCTTCTTCGGCCTCCTGCGGAGTGTTGAAACTGGCCTTAGGAACTGCGATTCCAAGTTTCTGGGCCACGGCTCGGACCGATTCCGGGAAGGTGATGCTCTCGATTTTCTGAACGAAGGTAAAGACGTCTCCGGAGACGCCACAGCCGAAGCAGTGGAAGAACTGGCGGGTAGAGTGGACCGAGAACGACGGCGTCTTCTCGCCGTGGAAGGGACAGAGTCCAGAATAATTTTGCGCGCCGGCTTTCTTCAGCTTGACGTAGTCGCCAATGATGCGGACGATATCCGCCTGCTGTTTGACGAGGTACGCGAAGTCGCCGGGGTTAGCCATGGGGCTTTAAGGATTGTGAGGCATGATGGCCTCGGATTGAATATAGCGGAAGCGAATTGCTGTGGAGAAGCTGTGGAAGGTGCAGACACCGGTCGTTGGCGGTTCGGCCCGCAGCGGCGATTGCGTAAACAAGTCCCGGGGTGAGGCAAAAAGATGGACCACCGCCAAAATTGCAAGATTGGCCTTTTCAAGCGATCCGTATGTTGAAAGGGACGGGCGCTGAATTAGGAACCAAGGAGAAGACATGAGAGCTGCGGAAGACCTGTTACTGAGCGCGAAACTGTACAACCTGAAAGGTGGATATGTGATTCACGACGATGGCAGCCGCTGCGCGATTGGCTGCCTGGTGCCGGCGGACAATGAGGGAGGGGTATGGAGCGTCATGAAGGCGATCCGCAAGAAATATCCGTGGATGCTGGTGGACAGAGGTGACCTGAAGTGTCCGTGTTGTGACGAGCCTTATTTAAAAGTGGTGCATGCCCTCGGGCATGTCTTTGACAGTCACGTGTATTTTGCTCATGACATGACACTCGAACAACTTGCGAACTGGATTGACCAGCAAGATCCAACGCCGCGCGAACCGGTGGCCGCAGACGGGGCTCCGCATCTGGCGATCACTCGCCGCTGCTTATGTCATCGAAGCAAAACAGGAAATGTTGAGGTCGTGGCATCCCACGTTTCGCAAAGTGCGTGAAAGACAGGGCACCCTCCCTGCTGTTTTGGGTTAGACAGAAAGCTAAATCGAGCAAAGATGGGCCACCGGCGCATGCGAAAAAAACTGTACATTTCAATTTGTCGAGCTGGATAGTTGCCCATGTTGCAAGCCACCAAGAACGGCAAGAACGTTGCGTCCGCCCTTCAAGGGCGGAGTCATCTTGGAAAGATCCTGCGCCGGGTCACTGCAAGAACAGAAGTCGCTGGTCATCGAGAAGCGTGGCACTCCCCAAGCGGTGCTAATGAGTATCCGTGACTATGTGCGGCTGGCTGCCCGGAGCCGGAAGTGCTCCCTTGGAGAAGAGTCGGTCCGCAAGGGCTCGCGGCCCTGCGGATCACGAACGGGGCGACCGACGAGTTCCCAATCCCCGATGATTCAGGCGTTCGCGCCCCTGGGGCCTCGGTCGCCGATCGGAAAACGGCGCTCCTCAATGCTGGGCGAGTTCATACTGCAGTTGTCCCTTGAACCCTTCCTGCCAGAGACGAAGTGCGTTGCGATGAAGGCGTTTCTTGACACTTTTCCTACCGACCCCAGCAACCAGGCGCCAGCTCGATCTTTTCAGCGTTCAGTGCAGAAACCTTGTGAGGCTGAATCCGGCTGCGCAGGCGGACTTGCTAACGGAAAAAAGAGAAGCTCACACTGTGAGACACATGGGCGGTTGACGTCCGCTGAAGGGGACTCAGGTTCTTCGTTCTGACGTACCCGGCACTGGCGTGCCGGCTTTCTTGTGCCGCCGCTTCGCGGCCGGGGCTTTCCGCATCAGGCTGCGCTTCGGTGGCTGGGCCGGCCCTGGGGCTGCTGACTCCGAGGATAGGCAGGAGTCAAAGGCAGCGGGCGGGCGCCCGCTCTACATTTTTCCCCGTTCGTGTACCATACATGGCGATCCATGGAGGTATGTGTATGACACGAGTGCTGCTTGTGGCGGGCGATGCCACCGAATCCCTCGATACCTGGTATCCCTATCATCGATTGCGAGAAGAAGGAATTGAGGTACACATCGGCGCGCCAGTGAAGAAAATCCTGAAATCGGTGGTGCACGATTTCGAACCGGGCTGGGACACTTACGTGGAGAAACCCGGATATCACATTCCTGCCGACATCGGTTTCGCGGATGTCGATCCCGGAGCCTACGACGGCATTATTTTGAGCGGCGGTCGCGCTCCAGAATATCTCCGTAACGATCCGCAGTTACAGAAGATCGTTCGGCATTTCGTAGAAGGCAAGAAACCAATCGCAGCGCTCTGTCACGGGGTGCTGATCCTTGCGGCCATTGATGCGATTCGTGGCTGCACCATCGCCACCTACGAGGCCCTGGCGCCGGATGTAGAACTCGCCGGGGGCAAGTTGAAAGATACAGAGGTAATGGTGGATGGAAATCTGGTTACATCGCGAACCTGGATGGACCTGCCGTTCTTTATGCGGGAGTTCTTGAAGATTCTGAAAGACTCGAGGAAAAGGGTAGCTGCGTGAGCCCAACGCCAGGCTGTAATCACTATGTTAGGGATGGAGGAGCCGTGCTTGCAGCGGGTGACTAAGAAAACAAAACATCATAGGGTGGACCCGGATTTTCCTTAACAGCTTAGGTTCGAACTTTTCTGTGGATTCAACGTTGGCCTGCAATCATGCGGTGCCATGTTCCGGTTCCCAGCTTCCCGGTTGCGACCACCGTATCCGGCCCTTGCAACTCATAAGTGCCGGTATCATCCCAATTCCGGCTAATGGCATGCAGCGTGTAATGTCCCTGACTTGCGGTAAAGGTCCCTGCGTTTGCTCCGGCAGCGTCCATCGCCTCGCTGTGGAATTCGTAGGTACCATTTTCTGCTACTCTCCAAATCCAATATCCAGGATTAATCAGCATCTCCCAGGTCCCCACCATTTTAGGATCGACCGGACTCGCGTGAATTCCTGCAGGCAGCGGCAAGGGTGACGCCCACTGCGGATTATCGTTGCCGCAAGGTGAGGTGATTACCGCACAATTAGCACCGCCGCGCGAACGGCACTCTCCTATCGCGCCCACCGCTGCTGATTTGCGGTCCGCTCCAGGGCTGTAGCCATAGCGGCCCCCATTGGTTGCCAGAGCCAATGCCAGGCACCGGTTGGAGGTATGCGTCAGGATCTTGCAATCGGTAGGGCCGTTTCTCCGGCAATTCGCGAGAGCCGTCTGATCTGCAGAGCTTTCGGAGTTCTCCCCATGCGAAGCTCCAGCCTGCATCGTGCTTTCGGAAAGTGCCAGCGCGGTCCAATGAAGGACGATGATCTGGTTGCGCTGTTGCGGCGGAATCGGATTACCTTCCGGGTCGCAACCGAGATATCCGAAGTTCTCGACGCACGCCTCGCGCGGGGTGATGTCCTGCGCGAATCCTGAGGCGCAGCCAGCAAGCCAGATTGCTGCGAAGCCCATCGCTTTGATGATTCGTGAACTTTGCCTAGTCATGTTTTGCAGCACTCCACTAGCTCATAAACGGTCGTCATTCTAAATGACTGGGCGGGAAGCCGGGAAGGAGTGGAGAGACGAGAGGGGCGGACAGGAGTGTCCGCGTCACATCGCGCGTGTACAATCCCGCCATGCGAAAAGCGTTTGCCGTCTTGTTTCTTCTGACGATTTCCCTACCCCTCTTCGGCCAAGCCCAACCCTCTGTCGACGATTTGAAGAAGCAGGCAATTTCGGCCGTCGAGGCGCGCCAGGTATTTACGCAGCAGATGGTCGATCAGATTTTCAGCTACTCCGAGCTGGGATTTCAGGAGCACGAGACCTCGCGTTACATCACCGGCATTCTGGAGAAGAATGGTTTCAAGGTAGAGCGTGGGGTGGCGGAAATCCCCACGGCGTGGATCGCCACTTACGGATCGGGCAAACCGGTGATCGGGTTCATCAGCGATCTGGACTGCATTCCGCGAGCCTCGCAGAAACCGGGGGTGGCGTATCACGATCCGATTATCGAAGGCGCACCTGGTCATGGCGAGGGACACAACACGGGATCGGCAGTCAACGTCACGGCGGCGCTGGTACTGCGGGAATTGATGGAGAAGTACAAAATTCCGGGAACGCTAAAGGTGTTTCCCGGCATTGCAGAGGAACTTCTGGGCACCAAGGCTTTCTATGTCCGTGCCGGGCTGTTCAAGGATGTGGACATCGTGCTCGGCTCGCATGTTGAGGCTTCGCTCGGCACACAATACGGACAGAGTTTCGCGCCGCAGGGGCTGGTTTCGGTGCAGTACATGTTTCATGGCAAGGCTTCGCATGCGGCGATGGCTCCGTGGGACGGGCGTAGCGCGCTCGATGCCGTGGAGTTGATGGACACGGGATGGAACTTCAAGCGTGAGCACTTGCGGCTGCAACAACGTTCACATTACGTCATCATCAATGGCGGCGAGCAGCCGAACGTGGTGCCTTCGGAGGCGGCAGTCTGGTACTACTTCCGCGAGATGGATTACGGGCACATTCGCGAACTCTACGATCTTGGCAACACCATGGCCGAGGCTGCGACCATGATGACCGGCACCACGGTGACGCGAAAAGTTGTGGGTTCGGCCTGGCCGCCGAACTACAGTAAGGTTGTGGCCGAGGTCCAGCAAAGGAATATCGAGCGCGTCGGAATGCCGCAGTGGAGCGATGCCGACCAGACGCTGGCGAAGGCCCTGCAAAAAGAACTGGGCAAGCCTGCCGACGGGCTCAAAACCAAAGTGGATGAATTGAAACCGCCTTCCCCGGATACCGAGTTGGGCGGCTCCGATGATGTGGGAGACATTTCATGGAATGCTCCCATGGTCTATCTGCGCTATCCGGCCAACATTCCGCATACGCCTGGACATAGCTGGGCCGATGGCGTGGCCGAGGCTACTCCGATCGCGCACAAGGGTTCGACGGCGGGGGCGAAGGTACAGGCCCTGACTGCGCTGGATTTTTTGCTTTCTCCGGAGCTTGTAAAGCGGGCCTGGGACTATTTCAAAGATGTTCAGACAAAAGATGCGAAGTACACGCCCTTGATTGGTGCCGGACGACAAGCCTGCTATCGAGTTCAACCAGCAGAAGATGGAGAAGTTTCTGCCTGAGTTGCGGAAGTATTATTACGATCCGGCGAAGTATAAGAACTATATGGAGCAGTTGGGCATTCAGTATCCGACGGTCAAAAAATAGGACCGTTGTCCCGCAGGTGAAATGTTCGTTCACCCGGCTGAGACGAATCAGCTCGAAATGTGGTTATGCGACATAGCTGTGGGCAACTTCGGGGGCGTCCAGTTCACCTTAATCGGGCAGGTCTTTGTTTTGGTTTTTGGTTCCGGTTCCTAGTGAACATCGGGTACACAAATCTTTACGTTGGAACACTCGTACCTGACCTTCCGTTTTTATACCCGCCCCCGGAAAATGCTGGGTTTTCTCGCTCCGGCTGGTGACAAAACGGTACAATATTGAGGTCATCCGCCCCTCGGGCTCTGGCATCCAATGCTTAAGGCTCAGGCCTATAAGGTTTATTAATGAAAAGTCTTTTCTGCACCCTGGTTTTGTTGCTCCTGACGGCGGGTAGTTTTGCGCAGGACGTGCCTGCGCCGGTTGACCCCAAGCCTGCTGATTCCAAAGCTGTTCCGACCGCGCCGCGCAAGACCGACCGGGCCTCTGCCTACTACCACTTCATGGTCGCGCACATGTACGAGGAACAGGTTGCGCTCTACGGTCGCAGCGATTTGGCGAACAAAGCGATTGAGGAATACCGCCTGGCGATTGAAGAGGACCCAACCTCGGGATATTTGACCTCGGGACTGGCGGAGCTTTATGCCCGAACCGGCCGCATCCGCGATGCGGTGCTGGAAGCGCAAGACATCCTTAAGAAAGATCCCAACAACCTCGAAGCACACAAGCTGTTGGGGCGGATTTATCTACGTTCCCTCGGGGACATCCAATCGGGAAACGGATCGCAGAACGTTCTGAAGCTGGCGATTGAGCAGTACGAAGAGATCATTAAGCTTGATGCGGACAGCGTGGAAGATCACTTGCTGCTGGGCCGGCTCTATCGTCTGAATAACGATTTGCAGAAGGCGGAGAACGAGTTTAAGACGGCGGTTAAGTTGTCTCCGGATTCGGAAGAGGCGGTGACCACGCTCGCGTACCTCTACAACGAAGAGGGCGATACCACACGGGCCGCACAGACTCTGAGCTCCATTCCCGACTCGGGGCGTTCCGCGAAGTTGTATTCCGCGCTGGGTTACACCTACGAACAGAAAAAGCAGTACAAGAACGCGATTGAGTCGTACCGCAAGGCGATTTCACTGGATAAGGACAATCTTGACGCGATCCGCGGACTGGCTGAGAACCTGATGAACGATGGCCAGACCGATGCGGCGCTCGAACAATACAAGGTGATCGCCGAGGCGAATCCGGAAGATGCGCAGACCTATTTGCGGATCGCGGAGATTTATCGCAAGACCGGCAAGTACGACCAGGCGCTGGACAGTTTGAAGAAAGCCCAGGGCATGTTGGAGGATTCAGTTGAAGTTCCCTACAACATCGCTGCGGTTTACCAGGCGCAGGGACGTTACGACGAAGCCATAGAAGTGCTGGTCGGTCTGGTAAAGAAGACAGAGAAGCCGGACGGAGCGACCTATACCCAGGCGGAGAAAAATAACCGGTCAGTATTCCTGGAACGTTTGGGGACGGTTTACCGCGACAACAATAACAGTCAGGCGGCGATCGATACTTTCCGCAAGATGCTGGCCATGGGCGATGACAATGCCGAGCGCGGATATCAACAGATCATCGATACCTACCGCGAAGAAAAGCAATGGCAGCAGGCCACTGATGCCGCCCGTGAAGCAGTACAGAAGCTGCCGAAAGATCGCGACATGAAGATGGTATATGCCTCGCAGCTGGCGGATCTGGGGCAAGCTGATTCCGCCATCGCGCAGGTCAAGGCACTGCTGAAGGGTACTCCGGATGACCGGCAGGTATATATCAATCTTGCCCAGATGTACGCCCGGCTGAAGCGCTGGCCGGACGCCGATGAGGCGCTGAGCAAGGCAGACGGTCTTTCGAACAAGCAGGAAGACAAAGAGTACATAAACTTCCTCCGGGCTTCGAACCTGGAGCGGCAGAAGAAATACGACCAGGCGGAGGACCTTTTCCGTAAGGTTTTGGCCAACGATCCGCAGAATGCGGTGACCCTGAATTATCTCGGTTACATGCTGGCCGACCGCAACATGAAGCTGGACGAAGCGCTGACCCTGATCAAGAAGGCGATTGAGTTGGAGCCGGCGAGCGGGGCTTATCTGGATTCTTTGGGCTGGGCGTACTTCCGCATGGGAAAGTACGACCTGGCGGAAGAGAGTCTGCTGAAAGCGTCGCAAAAGATTGGCACTGACCCAACCGTGCAGGATCACCTCGGTGATCTCTATCAGAAGACGGGCCGTCTGAAGCTTGCCGCCGCGCACTGGGAGCGGGCCCTCAACGAATGGAACAAGACCGTTGCGGCCGAAGTCGATAACGACGACGTGGCTAAAGTGCAGAAGAAGCTTGAATCCGCCAAGGTCAAGCTGGCGAAAGACGATTCCCAGAGCAAGCAGTAATTACCAATGTCGGGCGGACAGTCCCTGTCCGCCCTGCAGGACTGCAAAATTCGCTGGCCTTCCTGCCGGATTAGCTCCCCCTATCTTCCACTTCCTTCAGCACATTACACTTGAATGGTGACGCTCACCGACTCAGCCATCCTGAAAAAAATTGAGCAACAGCCCAAACGCAGTGCTGGTTTCAAGCAGCTTGCGCGTGAATTGGGCTTGCGCGGCGATGGGCGTCGCGAACTGACGGAGCGTCTTGAGCGGTTGGTGGCCGAGGGGCAGCTGGTGCAACTAGATTCTGATCGCTACGCGATGCCGAAGGCCACCGGACGCAACACTCTCATTGGACGGCTGAGCCTGCATCGCGATGGCTTTGGTTTCGTGATTCCGGATCCTTCTTCCCTGGATGAAAAGTTGCGCTCAACAATCGTGGGCGATGTATTCATTCCACCGCCGGCGATTGGCAATGCCATGCATGGCGATCAGGTGCTGGCCGAGATTGCGGTTGTGCGTCCGGATGGAAGGGTGGAAGGGCGCATCATCCGCCCACTTAACCGGGCTCACCCAACAGTCGTGGGGACATTTCACTATGGGACTCGCTACAACTACGCGACCCCCATCGACCGCCAAGTAGCCGAGGAGATTGTGATTCCACCGGGGATGGAGACTCCACCCGAACCGGCCAAGGGCGGCGGTCAGCATAGAGTGGTCGGCGAGGAAGCTGCTCGCCCGAGCGATTTGCCTGATCTGGAAGGAGTTGTGGTCGATGTGGAGATCACGCATTGGCCCACCGCAACCCAGAACCCACGTGGGCGCGTGGTGGAAGTGCTCGGGCGCGAGGACGATTTCGGTGTCGATGTTGAGATCATGATCCGCAAGTTCCACCTGCCGCACCGCTTTCCGGCCGATGTGTTGCGGGAGGCGACAGAGGCGCCTGCAAACGATTCTACAGTCTGAGCTAAGGCGGCGACGGGACTTTCGCGAATCGCCGATTGTCACAATCGACGGAGAGACTGCGCGCGATTTCGATGATGCCGTGCTGGTGCGGATGCTCGAGAACGGCAACTACGAGTTGCAGGTGCACATCGCTGATGTTGCGCACTATGTGGAGCCGGAATCGGCCATCGACCAGGAAGCCCGGCTGCGCGGCACCAGCGTTTATTTCCCCGATCGCGCTGTGCCAATGTTGCCGCTGGAACTCTCGACCGACATTTGCAGCTTGCGTCCCAAGGTGGACCGGCTGGTGATGTCCTGCGTGATGGAGATTGATCATCAGGGGGAGATTGTCGGCTACGAATTGTGCGAAGGCGATGATTTGTTCCGCGGAGCGCATGACTTACACGGCAGTGAACGCCGTTTTGGAAGGCGAGGTTGCGATCGCGGCAAAAGTATGCGGCGCTGGTCCCGAATGTTTGAAATGATGCGCGACCTGGCGTTGATTTTGAACCGCAAGCGCGAGAAGCGGGGGTCGATTGATTTTGATTTGCCGGAACCGGTGATTGAGTTTGATGAACTGGGATTGATGAAGAGTATTTCGCGCTCCGAGCGCAATATTGCGCACCGGCTGATTGAGGAATTCATGCTCTCGGCGAACGAGAGTGTGGCGGCATATTTGGAAAACAAGCGGATGGCATCGCTCTACCGAATTCACGAGAAGCCGGATGCTAAGCGGGTTTACGACTTCGAGGTAATCGCCGCTACATTTGGTTATTCGCTGGGGGTGGGCGCTCTGCCGATTCGAGCGGATGCAGATGAAGAGTGACCGGCGTGAGCGCCGCGGCACCGGCAAGCGGGCGCAGACGATAGAGATTCCCAAGGAAGTTCATATTACGCCGCGGATGTATCAGAAGCTGACGGAGAAAATTGCGGGCAAGCCGGAGGAGCGGATTCTCTCTTACCTGATGTTGCGGTCGTTGCGGCAGGCGCGGTATTCGGAGGAGAATGCGGGGCACTTTGCTTTGGCGGCCACTTCCTATACGCATTTCACTTCGCCGATCCGGCGGTATCCGGATTTGATTGTGCACCGGATCTTGAAGAGAGTTTTGCAGCAGACACCGGAGCGGCACGACGGAGAGGTGGCGGTGGGCGTGTTTCCATTTACTAACAGCGGCCCCCGGGCAGGCCGACACAGCGGTTCCGATGTTTCTCCGTGGTCAAAGCGGCGGGAAAAGCAGCAACAATCCAAGGAAGATCTTTGGCGGGCCGATTCCCATTGAAGTACTGCACGAGATTGCGGAAGAGTCGAGTCAGGCGGAGCGGCGCGCCGACGAGGCTGAGCGAGAACTGATGGAGTGGAAGAAGGCTAAGTTCATGGAGCAGCACATTGGGCGATGAATTCGATGGGCTGATCATCAGCGTAACCAAGTTCGGATTCTTCGTTGAGCTGAATGACTTGTTTGTCGAGGGTTTGGTTCCGCTCTCTTCGCTAACAGATGACCGATATTTCTTCCACGAAAATACGCGGGAGATCATCGGGCAGCGCGGCGCGTAAAATTTATCGACTGGGACAGAAGATTCGGGTGATGGTGGAGCGGATCGATCCGGTGGAGAAGAAGATTCAGTTTGCCCTGTTGCAGGCAGAAGTCAAGAAGCCGCGAAAGATATAGAAATACCCTAAGGGCCTGACGGGTGTGGGTGGGAACGGGTCTTTCGCGCCAACGCGGCTCGGTTGTCTCCACCTATCCGGGGCTGATGCACCGGGCGGCATTCTTTCGCCGCTCCGCGGCTGCCTGGAAAGGCAGCCCTACACCATTACCTCTCAGCTACGACTCCCGACGACATTTGACGCAACTCCCGCTTGTGCCATACCCACAACAGGCCGCTGCCGATCATAATCAATCCCAGACACAGACCCAGCCATACTCCCAACGCACCCCAACCCAACTTGAAGGCGAGTACAAATCCTAAAGGCAGTCCGATGAACCAGTAGGCTCCCAGGTTCGCGAGCATTGGGGTGCGGGTGTCGCCGCTGCCGCGTAGGGCGCCGGTGGTGACGATTTGTATCCCGTCGAATAACTGGAAAGCGGCTGCCACTAACAGCAGCGTGCTGCCCACGTGAATTACCTCCGGATCGGGAGAAAAGATCCGCGCGAGAGTTTGGGAAAAACTTACAAAGATTAGGGCGGATGCGCTCATGAACCCGGCGCCCAAAACGATCGCTGACCATCCCGCTCGGCGGGCTGTTAAGGCGTCGCCACGGCCTAGCTCCTGTCCGACGCGGACAGCGGCCGCTGAACTGATGCCCAGCGGCACCATAAAGGTGAGCGAAGCGCAACTCAGCGCGATCTCATGACCGGACAACGGCATGGGCCCCAGCCGGGCGCACATTACAGTGGCCACGGTGAATGCGCCGATTTCAAAAAGAATCTGGGTCGCTGCCGGAATTCCCAGCCGTAGAAGGGCCATCATTCGATGAAAGTCGAGGCTGACTGCGCCCTGCCAGCTTTCCAGTTTTCTTTTGGACTCCGTCAACACCAATGCGATCACGAGGACCGCGACCAGATACACGCGAGCGAAGCATGTGGACCAGCCGGAGCCAACGATGCCCATGGCAGGAAGGCCGAGATGGCCGTAGATCAGGGCCCAGTCGCCGACGATGTTGATCAGGTTGGCCGAGATCAGGGCGAACATGATCGGGTTCACGACGTTCACGGCCTGCAGGTAGCGGCGCAGGGCGAAATAGATGAGCAGCGGCAGCGATCCCCAGTTGAGCGCGCTGAGAAATGGAGCCATGGGGCCGACCAAATCCAGGCTGATTCCAAAGCGGCGCATCAACGGCGGCCAACTCAGGACGATAAGCATCAAGACTGGCGCGATGGCGAAGGCCAGCACGATTCCATTCACCAGGGTGCGCCGCGCGTCCTTGAGATCTTCGCGACCGAAGGCCTGGGCTACGAACGTGTCCATGCCGAGCAACGTCCCTGCGGCGAAAATTGCCAGCATGTTGTAAAGAGTTTCTCCCAAGCCAGTTGCGCCGATGGCAATAGCGCTATTGGGCAGGCGCCCGACCATGATGGTGTCGACCACGCCCATGCTCATCCAGCCCAGTTCGGCAAAGGCCAGCGGCAGTGCCAGGCGCAGCGTGGGCACAAACTCCTGGCGCAGACTTTTTACGGGCATAGGGGAGCTCACGGAGCTTTCTTGAAGTGGTCTCTAAATAATAATTGGTCTCGTCCCGGAAGAACCCAAATGCTGAGAGCTGGTGTAGAATTTGTAAGTCAACCCTGTCCGTCGGCTGTGTCTGGCGGAATCCTTCCTTGTCGGGACGTGGCTCAGCCTGGTAGAGCACTCGCTTGGGGTGCGAGGGGTCGGCAGTTCAAATCTGCCCGTCCCGACCAAATCATCTCGAGAACTTCTTCCGAAATAATCGGGCGTTTGTCATGCTCCCCAACTCAAGCACCTCCGAGCGCAAAGTCTATGATTTTGCGTTGTCCATGGAGTACACTTCTGGGCAACCGGTCGCATCCCTGCGGCCTCATTGAGGGCACAACATGATCCAGTTGAAGGTGAATGGAGAATCGCGATCCTTTGAGGGCGATCCTCAAATGCCGCTGCTGTGGTATCTGCGGGACAAACTTGAGCTCACCGGAACCAAGTTCGGTTGCGGCATGGCGTTGTGCGGCGCTTGCACGGTCCACTTGAACGGACGCGCGGTTCGCTCGTGCTCTACGCCCATGAGCAGCGTGGCGGACAAAGAGATCGTCACCATCGAAGCCATTTCCCAGAATGGACTGCATCCCGTTCAGCAGAAATGGATCGAATTCAACGTTCCCCAGTGCGGCTATTGCCAGACCGGGCAGATCATGCAGGCGATCGCGCTTTTGAAGCAGAAGCCGAAGCCAACGGATCAGGATATTGAGACGGGCATGGCGGGCAACATTTGCCGATGCGGAACCTACCAGCGCATTCGGGCGGCAATCAAGGCCGCTGCGGGAGTAACGGCATGAACTCCTCGATAACGAATGTTAGCCGTCGCGGATTCATGAAGGGATTGGTCTCCTCCGGAGCGCTTGTATTGAGCGTCCAACTACTTCCGGAAGCATTGTGGGCGGACAAGGGAGGAACTGCCGTCGAAGCGATTCCCGGCTCACGCGTGGATGCCGCCGCGCTGCATCCCACGGCCTTTGTTGGTATCGACGGCGACGGTACCGTATGGATCATTGCCGGCCGCTCTGAGATGGGCACCACCAGCCGGACTTCGGTGCCGCTGATTCTGGCCGACGAACTGGACGCCGACTGGACGAAAGTAAAAATTGAACAGGCCGTGGGCGATGCGAAATACGGCGATCAGGATACCGACGGATCGCACTCTGTGCGTTCGTTCTATGACGTGATGCGTGAGTCGGGGGCAACCGCGCGCCTAATGCTGCTGCGCGCCGCCGCCCAGCAGTGGGGCGTTCCGGAAAGCGAATGTACCTCCGATCTGCACATGATCGTCCATAAGAAAAGCAACCGGCGCGCGGGGTATGGTGAACTGGCGGCGAAGGCGGCGAAGCAACCGGTACCCAAGAAAGAAGAGCTGAAATTCAAGCCCAAGAGTGCGCGGCGCTATGTGGGCAAAGGCGCGAAGAGTTACGACTTGAACGAGATTGTCACCGGCAAAGCCGGGTATGGCATGGATGTGCACATGCCGGGGATGCTGTTTGCTTCGGTCGAACATCCGCCGGTTCTGGGCGGGAAGGTCAAGTCCTATGACGAGAAGGCTCCCCTGCAGGTGGCGGGAGTGAAGCAGACCATCCCGATCCAGCCCTTCAAGCCGCCGCATCATTTTCAGCCGTTGGGGGAGTCGCCGTCATCGCCGACAACACTTGGGCTGCCTTTGAGGGCCGCAAGAAACTGAACGTCTCGTGGGAAAACGGTCCTCACGGTGAATACAACTCCGAGCAATACAAGAAGCAGTTGCAGGAGACAGCGCGCAAAACCGGCAAAGTAGCGCGCAACATCGGCGATGTAGATGCCGAGTTCGCCAAGGGTGGCAAGGTAATCGAGGCGGAATACTACGTCCCGCATCTGTCACACGCGCAGATGGAACCTCCGGTGGCGCTGGCCGATTATCGCGACGGCAAGGTCGAGGTGTGGGCGCCCTCGCAGAGCCCGCAGGGTGCGCAGGAGACGATCGGCCAGGTATTGGGGATTCCCAAAGAAAATGTCCTGGTGCACGTTCCGCTGCTTGGCGGAGGTTTTGGCCGCAAATCGAAGCCCGATTTTGCTGCCGAGGCCGCATTGTTATCCAAGGCGACCGGCAAGCCCGTTAAGGTCGTCTGGAGCCGAGAAGACGATATCCATTTCGGCTTCTATCATGCAGTCGCTGCGATGTACATGAAAGCGTCGGTCGACGGCAAAGGTAAGCCTACAGCCTGGTTACAGCGTTCGGTGTTCCCTTCCATCGATTCCACCTTCTCTAACGACGTGCATTATGGAAGCGCCGGGGAATTGGGCCTGGGTTGGACCGACCTGCCATTCGATCTGCCGAATCATCGCGTGGAAAATGGTCAGGCCGACCACCACGTTCGGATCGGATGGTTCCGCTCGGTGGCCAATATCTATCACGCCTTTGCCGCCCACTCCTTCGCCGACGAGTTGGCGCACAACGCGGGACGCGATCCGGTTGAATATCTGCTGGACCTCCTGGGCCCGGCACGCATCGTGGACGTGAAAGCTTCCGCGCCCGAGTACGACAACTATGGAACGCCGCCCGCGGATTATCCGCTCGACACCGCTCGCATGCGTCGTGTGGTCGAGATCGCTGCGGAGAAGTCCGGATGGGGCAAAAAGAAGCTGGGTAAGGGCGCGGGTATGGGAATTGCCGTGCACCGCAGCTTCCTCACCTACGTGGCCTCGGTAGTGGAAGTCGAAGTGGACGACAAGGGAGAGGTAAAGATTCCCGCAGTCCATTCCGCCCTCGATGCAGGACTGGTGGTAAATCCCGAAGCCACGCGCAGCCAGTTCGAAGGTGCGGCGGTCATGGGCGCGAGCCTGGTACGAACTGGATCGATCACGGCAAAAGATGGAGCCATCGAGCAGTCAAACTTTCACGATTACCCCGTAGCGCGGATGAAAGACGCGCCGTACCACACCAGCGTCTATATCGTGGATAGCGAAGCGCCGCCCGCGGGGGTTGGCGAGCCCGGTCTGCCACCGTTTGCTCCAGCAATGTGCAATGCGATCTTCCAAGCCACAGGAAAGAGAGTGCGCGAGTTGCCGTTGGCAAACACTAGTTTGAGGGCATAAAGTCAACTAAGCTGTCATCCGGAGAGAAGACGAGGGAGCTTCCGTTCCTCGGCCTTCACCATACCCGGAGTCGACACCACATCCTCGAGGGAACCACCGGCGCTGGTGGCCCCAAACGTGGCGAAGCTAAGTTCTTGCGGGTGCGTTGTTACAATCCCCCCAGTGTCCTTAGAGTTCAAGATTGACGCCACCTCCGGCCCCGCCCGTACTGGTCGTCTCATCACCCCTCACGGAGAAGTTGAAACCCCCGTATTCATGCCGGTTGGCACGCTTGCCAGCGTCAAGGGCATCTCCCAAGATCTGTTGGAAGAACTGGGCGTACAAATCCTGCTGGGCAATACCTATCATCTCTATTTGCGACCCGGCGTTGACCAGGTTCGCAAGCTTGGCGGACTCCACGGCTTCATGTCGTGGCCGCGCGCCATCCTCACTGACTCCGGCGGCTTCCAGGTTTTCAGTCTCAGCGAGTTGAGAAAAGTAAAAGAAGACGGTGTCACCTTCCGTTCGCATCTCGATGGCTCGTCCCATTTCTTCAGTCCAGAGAGCGCCATGGAAGCTCAGATCGGACTCGGCGCCGACATAATCATGGCATTCGACGAATGCACGGAGCATCCCGCAGAAGCAGACCGAACGCGTAGCTCGATGGAACTAACTCTTCGCTGGGCCCAACGTAGCAAGAAATATTTTGAGGAGCACAAGCAACAAGTGCCTTGGAAAGACCGGTCAGACCACACCCAATCCCTCTTCGGCATTATCCAGGGCGGTATGGACCACACCCTGCGCAAAGAATCTGCCGGGCGGACCATAGAAATCGGTTTTCCTGGCTATGCCATCGGCGGCCTTAGTGTGGGCGAACCGCGTTCCCTTACGCGAGAAGTCGTAGAGTCGACGCTGCAACATCTTCCAACCGACAAGCCTCGCTACCTCATGGGCGTCGGCACCCCCGAAGAAATCGTCGAGTATTCGAACCTTGGGGTCGATATGATGGACTGTGTTCTTCCCACCCGTGCAGCCCGCCACGGGCTTCTCTTCACCTCAGGAGGAAAGGTCTCTATTAAACAGGCGCGCTACGCGTCCGACGAAGGGGCACTCGATCCCAATTGCCGCTGCAAGGTTTGTGTGCGGTATTCACGCGCCTATTTGAGACATCTTTATGCTTCCAATGAAGTGCTGGCGCAGGTCTTGAACACCACCCACAACCTTAGCTTCTACCTTGACACCATGCGGGCGGTGCGTCATTCTATTGGGCTTGGGAAGAGGGTAGGTTTTCTTTCTGGGGGAATGCCTCGACAAGAGTCTTAGACCGGCATCCCCGGTTCAAGCCTGACGCCGTTGACAACTGGCCTGAATGCACTGAGCACTCCCACGGTAAAAAGCACAGGGCGAAGGATTCACCAGGCGCGTGCGGCCTTGAAGTTTGACTGACTCATCTAAATCGCTATGAACGCTGCACATTTATTGGCATTTCAGACTGCCGGTTCGGCCGGGTGGCTGGGTTTTGCCCCCCTGATATTTATCTTTGCCATCTTTTACTTTCTCCTGATCATGCCGCAGCAGCGGCGCCAGAAGAAGTGGCAGGCGATGGTCAATGATTTGAAGAACGGCGATAAAGTGGTCACCAGCGGCGGCCTTCGCGGTACGGTGGTTTCACTGAAAGATGACGCGGTGCAACTGCGCGTACCGCCGGACAATTTGCGTTTGGAAGTGACGCGCGCCTCCATCGCGTCGGTAGTGTCCGGCGATGAGACGGCAAGCAAGTAATTCATATTTCGAATATTGGGCTGTCAATTCATGAATAAGAACTTTGGCTGGAAGTTGCTTTCTGTCGTGGCCATCCTGCTCGTGTTTCTCTACGGAATCTTTGGAATTCCTCGCGATTGGTCGGGCAAAGGGTTAGTGTCTGCGATTGGGGAGCGAATCAATCTTGGGCTCGATCTCAAAGGCGGCACCCACCTGATCCTGCAAGTACAAGTGAATGATGCGGTTAGGGTGGACGGTGAAAACGCGGTGGAGCGCCTAAAGGAGGAAATGAAGGCGAGGAAAATTAACTACGCCGAAATTTCTCAGCCTGACCCAACGAACAACCCGGACCGGGTGGTCATCAAGGGCGTCCTTCCAGAATCGACTTCCGATCTTCGCTCCATCGTTACCGATCGCCTTCCTGAATACGATGCCAATTCCGGACCGGAAAACTCCTGGGTAATCTCCATGAAGCCGCAGGCGCTGGCTGATCTGAAGAATCGCGCCGTAACCCAGGCCATTGAAACCATTCGCAACAGAATCGATCAGTTGGGCGTTACTGAGCCAACCATTCAGGAACACGGTCTCGGGCAGTATCAAATTCTTGTTCAGCTTCCTGGCGTCGATGATCCGGCGCGGGTCAAGAGCATTATGCAATCGACCGCCATGTTGCAGATCCGGCAGTCGCTGGGTGGGCCTTATGCCAGCCAGGAGGCAGCCTTGCAGGCCAATGGTGGCGTGCTTCCGCCGGACGCAATGCTTTTGCAGGGGGCGTCCCGGGCCGGTTCTGAGACCGGCGAAAACTGGTACTTGATCTCGCGGTCATCAGCTGTCACCGGCAGAGATTTGCGTAACGCGCAATCTTCCCGGGATGACAATGGTCAGCCCGCCGTGGGTTTCAACCTGACCGGAGAGGGTGGTCGCAAGTTTTTCGCATTCACCTCCGCGCACGTGAATGACAGTCTCGCGGTCGTCCTGGATAACAAAGTTCAGAGCGTTGCTCGCATCGACGAACCTATCCGTGATTCCGGAATCATCAAGGGCCGCTTCACCGAGCAGGAAGTGAAGGATCAGGCGATGATTCTCAGTTCCGGCGCGCTGCCGGCCGGAATCAAGTATCTGGAGGAGCGCACTGTGGGCCCGTCGCTGGGCACCGATTCAATCCGGGCTGGCGTCGAAGCTGCGATGATTGGCATGTTGGCGGTGTTGGTTTTCATGCTGGTGTATTATCGCGGAGCCGGAATCAACGCCGATGTGGCTTTGATCCTGAACCTGGTGATTTTGCTGGGTTTCCTGGGCTTTAGCGGAGCTACCCTAACCCTGCCGGGCATTGCCGGTGTCATATTGACTGTAGGTATGGGCGTCGATTCCAACGTGTTGATTTTCGAGCGTATTCGGGAAGAGTTACGCAACGGGAAGACGCCACCGTCTGCGGTGGACCAGGGCTTCAGCCACGCGTGGATCACCATCGTGGATACGCACGTAACCACCATCGTTTCCGCTTTCATTTTGTTCATTTTTGGAACCGGGCCGGTGAGGGGATTCGCAGTCACGTTGACGTTTGGTCTGCTGGCCAATTTATTTACCGCGGTCTTCGTGTCGCGGATGATCTTTGACTGGATTTTGAGCCGCAAACAGCGGGGAGAAGCTCTGAGTATCTAGTGTTTCGGCACTGAAGGCGAAAACGCAAGGTCCCTCGGCTTCGCTCTGGATGACAGCGCAGCGTTGGGGCCGGTAGACGGTCAAAGCCAAGACCAACGATGATTTTCAAGGGGTTTAGAACAGCGTGGAATTATTTCGCAATTCGAATATAGATTTTCTCGGGAAAAAGTGGTACTTTCTCGCCTTTTCGCTGGTGTTCAGCGTGGCGGGCGTTCTTTCCATGGCGTTCTGGCATGGAATTCCGCTGGGCGTCGACTTCCGCGGGGGAACGCTGGTTTACGTAAAGTTCTCGCATACTCCTGACGACAATGGCATTCGCGCGGCTTTACAGCGCGCGGGCTTGCAACGGGAGCAGATTCAGCGTTATGGTGTTCCGTCCAATAACGAGGTCATTATTGATCTCGATGTTCGGGAGACCAACGAGCAAGCGCTCGACCAGGGTAAAGTTCAGATCATTAACGCGCTGGAGCAAAATGCTCCTCCGGGGAAACAGGATCTGAACAATGCCAGCTCTTTGACAATTGAGAACTATTTGCTGGAGAAGGATCCCTTGCGGGCAGGTACCGACGCGCGTCAGAAATACACTGCACTGGCGCGTGCGGTTGTCGACTATCGGGACAAGGCTAGAGGCGGTGTGCTGAGCTCACTCGATGAACTGAAGTCTGCGGTCGACCCTTCCGTGGTTGCATCTTTGCAGGAAGGATTTTTCACCTCTGACTTCGGAATTCGCAATGTCGAGATCGTTGGTCCGCAGGTTGGTCAGCAGCTCCGCAAGCAGGCTTTACTGGCAACTCTGTACTCTTTGCTGGGAATGCTGGTGTATCTTGGGTTCCGGTTTGAATGGATTTACGGGGTGGCGGCGGTCGTCACCGTGTTCCACGACACGCTGATCACAGTAGGCGCGTTTTCCTTGATGAACAAAGAGATATCTTTGACCGTCATCGCGGCGATCCTGACCCTTATCGGCTACTCGAACAACGACACCATCGTGATTTTCGATCGTATCCGCGAGAACATCAAATTGATGCGCCGGGAAAAACTTGGGGAAATAGTTAATCGCAGTATCAACCAGACGCTGAGTCGAACCATCTTAACGGCTGGATTGACGTTTTTGACCGTCCTGGCGCTTTATCTGTTCGGAGGCGAAGTATTGCATGGATTTTCCTTCGCCCTGGTTGTGGGAATTCTGATTGGGACGTATTCTTCGATCGCGATCGCAGCCCCTATCCTGGTGGCCTACCAGGATTGGCGCATCGGCCGTGGCAAGTCAGCGGTAGTAGCCGGCATGGGTTCTCGGGAACGTGCCGTTGCCGGCAAAAAGTTGCCGGTAAGTCGATGATTTACAGATAGTTCTTAATTTTCTGGCGCAAAGATTGAATTTGGGAACAAGCGCTTTGCAGGCGGTGTCTAAATGTACGTAGGGTCTGTGTAGGAGAGAAACCTTATGTTTGAAGACAGCCTCATAGAGTCGGGTAACAAGCTCAAAACAAAACGGGGAGTGACCACATTCGTATCGTTCCTGTTCCAAGTGGGACTACTGTGCGTCCTGGTCCTCATTCCGCTTCTGTTCACCGAAGCGTTGCCAAAGACTCAGCTAATGACATTCTTGGTGGCGCCCCCTCCACCTCCGCCGCCACCGCCACCGCCAGCTATGGCCCCCGTCAAAGTCGTCAAGCAGATCCAGACCGACATTGTGAACGGGCAGCTGCGCACACCGACCAAGATTCCTGAAAAAGTACAGATGATTAAGGAAGAAGAGGCGCCTCCGCCAGTAATGGCTTCGAACGGCGTGGTGGGCGGCGTTCCGGGCGGTGTCCCGGGCGGCCAGATGGGCGGCGTAATCGGCGGTATTATCAATTCCACCCCGGTTGCCGTCCCCAAAGTGGCAACCCCCCAGCGTGTACGCGTATCTCAGGGCGTCACTCAGGGTCTGGTGCTTCGACGGATTCAGCCAAATTATCCGCCCCTGGCGCGGCAAGCCCGCATCCAAGGCGCGGTGGTTTTACAAGCTGAGATCAGCAAAGGCGGGGACATTCAAAACCTGCGTCTCATCAGTGGGCATCCAATGCTGGCTCCCGCAGCCATCGAAGCGGTAAAGCAGTGGAAGTACAAACCGTACTACCTGAACGGTGAGCCAGTGGAAGTCGAGACCCAAATCACGGTCAACTTCTCGTTGGCCGGTGGCTAGACCGTACAGATTTCCTGCGCGAAGGGGCCGCTGACTGTCACACGCAGCGGTCCTGACGCGATCACGCCTGTAACCGACGTGAAAATTTAGCTTGCACGCGTACTTGACCCAGTTCCGAGGAGGAAACGCAACTCATGTTCGTCGCTAATCTAGCAGCACACGCCTTAGTTAACGTGCATACCACGGCAGCCTGGCTCTTCCAGGAGCAGGGAGCCGTTGGTTGGGACCCGATTTCGCTCTGGAGACAGATGGGAATCCTGGCGAAGATCGTGGTCATCATTCTGTTCATCATGTCTGGCTGGTCAATCGGCGTCATGATCGACCGCTGGATGGCGTTCAGCGCAGCGCGGAAGCAGTCACGGGCATTCGCTCCCGCGGTTGCCGGAGCGCTCCGCGATGGCCGCATAGACGAAGCCATCAAGGTCGCCGAACGCAACAAGAAGAGTCACCTGGCCAAGGTGGTGACGGCTGGCCTGATGGAGTTCCGCGCTCACCAGGAAAGCGGTGAGATTCCGGGAGACACCATTGAAGCCTCCAAGCGCGCCCTGGAGCGCACCGAAGCCATTGTTCATGCCGAGTTGAAGCGCGGCCTGGGCGGACTGGCTACCATCGGTTCGACCGCTCCCTTCGTGGGACTGTTCGGAACTGTGGTCGGTATTCTGAACGCCTTCCGTGAAATCGCCAACCAGAAGCAGACCGGTCTGGGCGCGGTCGCCGGCGGTATTTCAGAAGCCCTGGTGACCACCGCAATCGGCTTGTTCGTGGCCATTCCGGCCGTCATGATGTTCAACTACCTGACCGGCCGCGTGGAAGCGTTCGATGTGGAGATGGACAACTCTTCCAGCGAACTGATCGATTATTTCCTGAAGCGCCGCGGCGTTCGCCGTTCCTAATTCGAACTGGCTGAATGCTCTTGCCTGAGTTGCTGATCTGGCGCCGGGTTCCTCCCGGCGCCAGACTCCTCTAACCCAGCAAGTGGTCCAGCCGGAGGCAGAAACTATATGGCAATCGCAAAGCGAAACGAAGGCAAGAACGTTAATTCGAACATCAACGTCACGCCCATGGTGGATGTGATGCTGGTGTTGCTGATTATCTTCATGGTCATCACGCCCATGTTGCAGCACGGCGTCAGCGTTGACATGGCGAAAGTTAACAATCCTGAACAAATGCCGGATGCCGACAAGGAAGATGCCTTGATCGTGGCCGTTATGCGCGACGGAAAGATTTTCTTCGGCAACGACCAGCTTCCCGTTGACCAGCTGACCAACAAAGTGAAAGATCGTCTGGCCAACAAGACCGACAAGCGGGTCTACGTAAAAGCTGATGCTCGCGCCAAGTTTGGCGCGGTGGTAGGCGTGGTGGATAATGTCCGCGCTGCCGGCGTCGATCAGTTGGGACTGTTGACCGACCAGAACCAGAAGAAAACCGCTCCCGCAGCTCCAGCTCCAGCGGGACAGTAAGATTTAAGAATTCGAGGATAACTCTATGGGTATGTCTGCAGGTGGTGCCAGTGGCGGTCAGAACGCCGACATGAACGTCACCCCGCTGATTGATGTACTGCTGGTCTTGCTGATCATTTTCATGGTGATCACGCCTTTGTCACCCAAGGGCTTGGATGCCCTGGTTCCACAACCGCCTCCGCCAAACGCCCCCAAGAACAATACTCCGGACCGCACCATTGTGGTCCAGTTGATCGACCGTGGCGCAGGTCAGGAGCCCGCTCTTAAGATTAACCAGGACGACGTGACTTGGGATAATCTGGAGGGCCGCCTGGCTGACATCTTCAAGGCGCGTGCCGAGAAGGTAATGTTTGTGAAGGGTGATGACGCGGTGGCGTTTGCCAATGTGGCCAACGTGATTGACATTGCCCATGCCGCAGGCGTCGACAAAGTAGGATTAATCACCGCCAAGATTGAAGCTGGCGGCTAAACAGGTTAGGTTCTGAGGGAGTGCCGCGGGGAAGACTCGCGGCACTATGCCTGTCGGTCGTGCACCGGCGGCAAAGGGGGATTGATATCCATGAAGAACAGCCTACGAGTGCTGGCACTGGTTTCCCTGGGCTTGGCGCTATTGGCTACCGCTGGTTGCGACAAGCTGCGGGCGCGCGACCAATTGAACAAGGGCGTTCAAGCCTACAAAAGCGCGAAGTACGAAGAGGCGATCGGCCACTTCCAGCAGGCGGTTTCACTTGATCCCAGCCTGCTTAATGCGCGCCTGTATCTGGCTACCGCATTTGCCCAGCAATATATTCCAGGCGCCGACACTCCGGACAACAACCGCATGGGTGAACAGGCCATCGATCAATACAAGTCGGTGCTGGAGCACGATGCCAAGAACGTAAATAGCATCAAGGGAATCGCCTACCTGTATCTCCAGATGAAACGCTTCGACGACGCCAAAACCTACTACCGTAAGGCGATTGAAGCCGATCCCAACGATCCCGAGCCCTACTACTCCATCGCCGTCATCGACTGGACCCAGTCCTACCAGCCCCGCATGGAAGAACGCGCCAAGCTGGGCCTGAAGCCGGAAGAGAGGCTGAAGGACAAGAAGGTTTGCGAGGGCTTGCGGGACGCTCACCAGGACGTCGTGAAAGACGGCATCAGCATGCTTGACCAGGCGCTTAAGCTGCGTCCTGACTACGACGATGCCATGGCCTACATGAACCTGATGTACCGGGAAAAGGCCGATCTCGAGTGCGACGACGCTGCCGCCAACGCCGCTGATCTTAAGACTGCCGATGAGTGGGTGGACAAAACCATGGCTACCAAGAAAGCCAAACTGGAAAAGCAGCCGGGCAACACCGGCATCACCATGCAGCCGAACCAGTAAAGTTACTCGTTGCTAAAGGCCTCTTCCGTGAGGAAGGGGCTTTTGCTTTATCGGGATACCCCGGATTTTCGATTTCGTAACATTCCTCTTCCTCAAAGATGCGACGGCGTGCCGGGATTTATGTTTTCCGGGCTGGTCTTCCAGGGGGATCTCGGGTGGACGAGAAAAAGCGCAGCTTGCAGGAAGTCTGTGAACTAGCCATCAAGGAATACAACGAGGAAAAACTAAGCGAACTCGTGGAAGAAATGCTTGAGCTTCTAAGCGAAGCCCAGAAGCAAAGGAAGGACCCTCCGGCGTCAGAATAGCGCACGTTGGGAGATAGAGCTGTAGGGATGGGTGCCGACCTCCAACAAGGCCCAGTCCTAAAGATTATCGTTTGTCTTGTACGAGCTTCAGTCCGTCATTCTGGAGGATGCGCTTTACCTGATTGCGGGCGTGGACCGACCAAGGGCCAGAGGTATCCAGCTTGACGTAGGCACGCCAATGCTTGAGAGCCTTGCGCGGCTCGCGGACCTTCTCATAGGCGAGCGCGAGGTTGTAGTGGGCATCGGCGTAGGTGGGAGCCAGTTGCAGCGCGGTCTCGTAGGTCTGGATCGCTTCCTTGACCCTGCCCGTCTCATCCAGCACATTACCCAGGTCAAAATAGGCGAGGGCATAGCGCGGGTCGGCTTCGATCGCGCGGCGGTAGTGCTTCTCCGCCTGCATATGATCCTGGCGGTTGTAATAGAGCGTGCCTAGATTGATGTGCGCTGCCGCATGATTGGGGTCGATCGCCAGCACCTTCTCATAGGCGGCGACGGCTTCGTCCTGAGCGGAAGGATCGTCTTCAAACGCGATACCCCGCGCGAACATCTGGGAGACGTCCTGGGCGTCGGGCTCCGGCCGCACCAGCGTGAGTGGCTTGCTGCTGACGACTTCCGCGGGAGCAAAATCGAACATGAACTGTCCGGCAATTGGCTCGACGACTTTGCCTTCGTGACGGAAGGCAACCCGGTGTCCGGTCGTAAACGTGCCCGCTTCGAGGAACGGATTTGCCATTCCGGAGGCTTGCTTCTGCATGGCGGTGATGGACTGACGGATGACCGCGGGGCGAACCCGCTGAGCGCAAAGATCCCGCACCTTCTTTACCTGAAGTAAGTCAAAAAAGGAGTACGTCTCTGCGGCAGCCACCAGTTCCGCCTTTTCCCAGGCTGTCAACTGACGGGCCGTGAGCCGAAGGATTCTCAGCAGATCCGCACGACTATATCGGTACACGATTGTAGGGAACTCTGGTTACATTATCCAAAAGCGAAGCTGTGATTGGCAAGTGGAAATCAGGGCGAGGAGCATCTGTTTGGTCACTGCAACTCCAACACTGCAGTTTTACTGGGTAAAGAACTCATCCATTTCGGGAGCGTTGGCGCTGGCTCCCGGATAGGTCGTGACCCCCAGTGACTTCAACAACAATCGTAACGTGCTCTCGTGCTGGAAAAATGTCCCAGATTGATATTGCTTCTTGACGAAAGGGCTAACCACCACAGCCGCAACTCGGCCCCCGCCATGGGCTGCGTCCGATGTTTGCGCTTCATCGAACACAATAACCAGCAGTCCGTTTTTCTGAAACGTCGGGCTGGTGATCAGCGGATTAATGTTGTTCTTCAGCCAGGTGTCGGCTTGCGCGAGGGTGCCGTCGTGCGCGTCATCATCCAAATTAGGAGCCACAAATGAAAAGTCGGGGAGCTGGTTCGCTGCTAAATCGGCACTAAACTGAGAGAAGGGTACAAGATTGTTCGCCTCGCTCGTACCCACCACATCGGAGAGGTAAGCATAGGGATTGTGGTGCTTGGAATAAGGCAGCACGTCCCCCCCGGTGTAGCCGACCGAGGGAAGGCCCTCCGCGTAGGACTTCCAGGTTTTTCCCGCCGCGATCAGTTCTCTCACCACATTGTCATCGGAAACCATCCCGGCGAAATTGTCATCACTGGGGGTGGTCTTGCCAGTGGTCAGCATGAAGTAGTTGCCGATGGAAGGATGAATGTTTGCGAAATATTGGGTGGCAAGTCCGTATTGGCTGGCCAGGCCGTTCAGATAGGGCATGGCAGAATTGCCGACCACATCCGTGTACCCGTGATTTTCCTCCACCAGCAATACCACGTGCCCGAACGGTGGTGGGCCCGATCCGCCACCGCCGCCTGGGGGCGGGTTCGGGGTTGGATCGGGAGTTGGGGTGGGCGGTTGAGTTGGTGTGGTCGGGCTCGAGCCCCCTCCGCATGAGATAGCGGCAAGGAGAGCCACCCACAGCATCAGTTCCCGAAGCCTTAACGGACGCCCCATTTCCCGGAAATGTAAGATGTCACGTGTCGGGCGAGGTTGTCCCTGAGCTCCGCCCGGGGTCGGCCTTTTAAGTGCCTTTTCCCTGAAAGGGCGAAAGAAGAATCATCAGGTGCTTTCCTCCTCTCTTTGAGGGCTATCCAGATACGTTGATCTAACCCAGCGCTGACGCGCTGGGCCGCGGGCTTCGAGGCCACCCCGATTGATGGTTTGCATTCGAGCTGTTGAATATGACATTGGAGGAAGATCTTTTCACAAACTTTTAATTTAAGTCTTCACCTCGTGGGAAGTTGCTGAGCAGTATCATGATGGCGACCATGAAGCGCGCTTCCGTCCAACGCACCTCCACCAAAGAATTGATCTCCCTCGTGGAACAGGCTTGCCTGGTGGCGAAGGACGCCGCCACCAACCTGCTCGATTACATTGAAAACTCCTCCAAAATGGCGTTGCTCGCAGTGCGGGACTGCGAAAAGGAACTCGATCGCATGGAGCGGCTGGTTGACCAGAAGATTACCAGCGCCATCACCGAGGTGAGCGAGAACGAAGCCCGCCAGTTGCTCGCTTGCCTGAAGTTCATCATCGATCTGGAGCGTATTGGCGATCTAACCTGGTCCGTCGCGCAAAGGCTGCAAGCTCTGGTGGTGCGCCGCGCCGCGGATGACGACCACGACCTGGCGGCCATGGCACGCATGCTGGAAGGAGTGCTCGACCGCATTTACCAGGGTTTCGTAAAGCGGGACCTCGCCTCCGCCACCTGGGTGTTGCAGCAGGATCCGCGAATGGACCAAACCTATCGCTCCCTCTTTAACCGTCACTTGCAAGGCAGTGACCGCCGCCGCCGCGAATACAGCACTAACCTGCTGTTGATGGCGCAAGCCCTGGAGCGCGCGGGAGATCATGCCAAGAACCTCGGCGAAGAATTGTTTCACTTGGTAGAAGGACGCAGTGTCCGTCACGAGCGCAAGAAAAGTCAGACGGCGTGAGGTGCGGTAATAACTTACGGCCTTGCCAGTGGGGTCACAAGTCAATCCTACTTGCTTCGGAAGGCAGGATGTCGGCGCAAGTGGTGCAGCGCACCGATCCGCGTTCTGAGTATTTGCCGCAGGTATGGCAGAGAATCGGAGCCGGAAGCGGAGCAGGTGGATTAGGTTGAGCTATCTTGTTGAGTCGCGGGGCATCCTCGAGCGCCCATGCGAGCGCAATCACCCATCCGGCAAGAGTCCAACCCAGAAGAAAATTCAGAATGGCGACCGAATTGAACTGGGGCTTGTTGCGCGATGCAAATGTCGGGAGGAAATACATTCCAACCGAGAGGATGAAAAGAAAGACAAATCCAAGGCCATAATCGTCGTCAACGACCTGCGCGAATAGGGGCATAGGAATGCAATCCGAGCCTGCATTGGATTTATACCCTAATTCAGCGCGCTCTTGAATTCGAAAAAAACCGAACTCAGATGACTCGCGACGAGAACATTTGAAAGGAAAGCGTACAAATCTTCCGGAAAGACTGGAGCCGACGAGCGGACTTTAGCCGCTGATTTGCCGATTACGAATTATCGTACGGCGGTCGGCTTTTAAACCATAAGCCTATTGATTAAAAAGGGAAAAACTCCCATCTCTATGCCCAGAGAGTTGGCAATGCCTGCAACCGGCGTGTTGACGAAGCCCTAAGAATATAGGGAATTCCGCGAGCAACAAGAAGTCGAGGTTGACTTCACAACTCACGATCTCCCAAGCCTGGTGCTGCCGGACCTTTCTGTTTGTGTCTTCCGGGTTTTGCAAGAAGCTCTCCATAATTCCGCGAAGCAGAGTGGAGCGCGGCGCTTCGAAGTCCAGTTATGGGGAGAAGCCGCGGCCTCATCAGCATGGAGGAGCGCTCACGATCCTGAAGGGATCGCTTTCAATCGAATCGCGTCCTGGGCATGGCACTCTAGTCCACGCTCGCTTGCCTTCAAGTTCTGGGACTATTTCCATGCGTGTAGCTGGCGGGGAAATGGGGCGGGATGACAACATTCACTGCACATAAACATGGGAGTGCTCAGCGCAGATTCTCTCGTAGATATGATTCTCGTGTTTCCGTTGATAGCCGTTCACTACATAACCACACAGAGTATCTACATTACATGCCCTGGACAACGCGTCCCAGAGGTGCTCGATCTGAACCGCCGCTTTTCCTTTTCCCGCGGCCCACAACTGCGGGGCAGCTTCCCCACAAGTTGCGACACATCTATGATCGCCGTTCGGTCCCGCAGCTGCTGCCGCGAACAGGTCGCGAACGCCTTTCTGAAAACGTACGGGGTCAGGAACATCATCTACCATGAATGCTGAGACCATTTCGGAAGCGTCCAAAGGAATATAGCATCGCTGTTCGGTTGCGGTAGCTATATCGACACCGTCCGCTTGTAGCCTCTGAAGCAAAGCCTGCCGGTGGGACTCGGTGGCGACAACGATCACCGCGTTCCCGCCCTCCAGAGCGGCTTCGATAAAGCGAACAAAGCCAATGATGAGAGACGCATCGTCAGCATAAAATTGAACTGCGTGGCCGGGGACCTTCGTTCTCGGTCCGTTCGACGGAAGGGTCTGGGTGCGGAACGGACGGCCTGACAGAGGCTCGTTCGCAACATCGCTGGAGCTCAGAGCGGACAATCCCTTGCTTACAAATTGGCCGCCCCCACAAACCGCTTCCACAGCAGGCAGCAGTTCGCTTCCGGCATATATTTTAACGACGTAGCCCTTTGCACCCAAATTGAAAGCCTCTTGCGCGACATCCGGAGAGGATTCTTGGGTAAGAAATATTATCTTCGACTGCGGAGATAGTTTGAGGATTCTTCGAGCGGCTTCGATTCCATTGAGAGCTGGAAGCCCGACATCGAGCAGAACCAAGTCCGGGTGGACTTCACCGGCCTTCTGAACTGCGGCGAGTCCGTCCGACGCGATACCGACGACCTGCAGATCGCGCCTGTTTTCTAGTGTTGAACAAATGAATCGCCGAAATGGTTCGTTGTCCTCAACTACCAGAACGCGAACTGATGGCAAGGCAGGCCAACCTTTCCTCGCTCAAACCGTATTTTTACAATTTTGCAGCATCCTACATTTTATATCCTGCCTCCTCATCCGCGTTAGTTGCATTCGCAACATTGCTGGATTTAGGTAGGCCGTCTACACAACATTCTGCCGAATCTTGTGCCGATGCGCATCAGGAGGCTTTTGTCGCGGATTCCTTTCGAGTTCTTTTGGTGGACGATTGTGAGCCGTGGCGCAAACACAATTTGCGTCACCGTGAAACGAGGGCGCAATGAAACGCTCGCGGGTTATTTTGAGCGACCCGAGGCATAGGTAACAGATCGTACCGGACACATGGGTTACACTTTTTCCCATTTGGGGAGGGGTCCTCGGATCGTCTCGCCTCGTTCCGCCAAATACAGTTGTTTTTGGCGAAGGGAAAGACACCCAAACCCACGTTCTAAGGAAACGACTTCCGGACGCAGAAACGTGAGGGTTTTTGGCGGATAATCTGCCCGATTACTGTTCTACATTGTCCAGCACCCAGATGCTGCCGGAACGTTCTTCCATCGTCTGCACCAACTTATCCTCGGTTACCGAAAGCTCTACAAGGGGAATTGCGTCTGGAATCATCATGCCAGGACTCTCAAATGCCGTTACACGGAACTTATCTCCAACTGGCTTTCCGCTCGTTGAATCAAAGCCGATACCCCAGACATTGAACACACCAGTGCGGGCGGAAATGAAGTAAATCGTTTTCCCGTCCGGCGACCAGCGAGGCTTGTCAGCCCAGGGCTGGCCTTTCGAAATGAGAGACCACGGTCCGCCGGAAGCTGGAATCACGTAAATGTTGGCCTCTGTATTGGCTGTAGCCACGAGGATAATCCACCGCCCATCCGGAGAAAAGTGCGAGTCCCAAAGCGAGTAAGTTGGGTGGGAAGCAATCTTTCGCGCCGATGGGCCCGATTGGGGACCCGCATCGGCTATAGGCATCAACCAGATTTCCGCCCGGTGAGTGTCGCTATTTTCAAGAGATGCCAGGAGCTGTTTTCCGTCAGCGGACCACTCGTAGACGAATTGAGTCAGAGTGCTTGGTGCCGTGATTGGCTCTTCCTTATGAGTCTGTCTGGACCAAACCATAAGCCGGCTCTCGCCCTGACCGATCGCGGCTTTTTCGTAACGCAAGAACGTCATGCGCTCACCATCGGGAGACCACTTCGGCATGTTACGCTTATAGTTGTCAGCTAAGATAGGAACCTCCTCGCCGTCTGGCAGCAATTTCTCCCACACCTCCCATTTGCCGGCACGCACGCTACAAAAAGCCAATCTCTTGCCGTCCCGCGACACAACATCAGGCTGCGGGTGCTCGCCAAGGCCACCAATCATGAATTTCCCGATGCCGTATTCGGCTTTACAATCCCGCCGGTGTTCGTAAGCGTCTACTTCGACACTGCTGTACGCCACGCCAAAAGTGCCGACGCAAGGTTCGAAATTCCTCTAGTGTTAGGTTGCATCGTAGCCCACGAACTCGGTCATCTCTTGTTAGGCGTTAACCGTCACTCTGGGGCCGGAATCATGCAGCCGCGATGGGAACCGAAACAGCTTCAACAGATAATGATGGAGACGCTGCTTTTCACGTCCGAGCAGTCGAAGTTCATGCAAGAGGCAGCGCGAACCCGAATGGACCTACAGGCGCGGAACTTTGATGAGCAGAGCAGTGCAGCACCTGATCAACAAATTGGATCTGACTCTCGTCCACCAAGGTGAATGACGACGGACAAGCGATACAGGACTGAGGCCTGATGAGGTCTTTCGTATTCGGATTGAGAATATTGATCTTCTACGGCAACGCATTTTCAATCCTAACGGCAAGACCAAAGCTTCACGCCGGTACGTGCCGATCAGTCAACGGATGGCGAATATGCTTCTTCTGAGGTGCGCGGGAAAAACTGAAGGCTGGCTCTTCCCGTGTTCGAGAGCAAAAAATGGTCATCGAACCACCGTGGCCAAGTAATTCAGAGAAGCACGTGAAGCGGCAGGCTTGCCGGCTTCGCTTGTCCTTATATTGCGCACGCCATGCTTTCGGAACCACGGTGTACGGGGGGACCGGGAACCTGGCGATGGTGATGAAGGTGATGGGGCACACCGACGTAAGAACGGCGATGCGCTACCACCCAAATCTCGATCCGGCACGGGAAATCATCGACCAGAGAAACTCACGTCACAATTTACGTCACAGTGAAACGAGGGTGCAGTGAAAAAGCCCGCAAGTTATTGAAAACTGGAGCCGACGAGCGGACTTGAACCGCTGACCTGCCGATTACGAATCGGCTGCTCTACCAACTGAGCTACGTCGGCTTTAAGCAGTGTTCATGCGGGTTTCACTGCTTTTTGGCTTTCTTGCTGCGCCCCACTTGCGCCCTATTGTCCGCCGATTCAGCCCGCTTTACCCCTGCTGATACGGCTTGTTCCAGCTTCCGCATGGCGGCACCGCCGTGTTTCTTGGATTTTAGCAGAATGTAATGCTTGCGCGTGGTGGCCGCATCCGCGTGCCGCAGCCCCTTCCGCAGCGGTGCGCCCCGGCGCGTTGATTCCAGCCACGTGGAAACATCGGCCCAATTGAAGCGAAGATAGCGGCCGATTTTGAATACAGGAAGTGGTGCGGTGCTTCCGCTTTTAAGCTGGCGTGTTTTTTCAAACACCCAAGAAGGTGGAACCTTCAAACGGCTTGCCAGTTCTTCGGGCGCAAGGATATCTGCGGGAACAATGGCGCTGTTTTCCGCAATGCAAGCCTGTGCCCGTGGTGTTTTCGGTGCTGCCAAAGTGGAACTCCTGAAGCATCACGCAATCATCAATCCGGCAAGTTTAACGGCATCCCCTGTAGAGTCCCGACCGTTGAGCGAATGGAGACGAATTGGTACGCTGTTCCGTCTTAAACGGATTCTTGGTGGGGCCGAGCGCCGTGCGACGGGCGAGGTGCAGAGTAAGAGTTCACCATTCCAGACACTTCGGTCGCATCGTTTGTTATTTCGAACTATCATGCGGCAACAGAAATTTCCCGCTGGAAGCGTGCAAGCGATTGCGGGTCTTTGGCGACGTCGTCAGGAAGGAATTTCAGCGCGACGAAGCGATGAAGACGGGTATCTTCCGCCTTGTGAACCACCCCCATACCACCACCACCAAGTTTCTCGACGATTCGATAATGCGAGATGGTTTGCCCGATCGTTGGGCTGACATGTTAGGAGCGGAGGATGTGGAAGTCAACGAGCTAGATGAGAGTGCTTCGCTGCTAAGAGGACGAAGAGTGAACTAACCGAATAAAGCGACGTCGTTGCCCTTGGTCTTCGCTGCCGATGAGAGGTGCAAAACGTCACACTCCCGCTTTTCCCTCCAGAACGATTCGACGACGTGATCGCCACTGGGGCAAGCTGTTCACTCCTAGCGACAAATCTTTACATAATCTCGATTGTAATTATCCAGCCTTGAAGCGTAGGATTCGCCGGGCATGTCCGAAGACGGCGTGGATTTCCATCCAATGATGTTCTTCGCTGGCACAGACGATCATTCCAAAAACATGGAGGACAAATGAAGCAGAAAAGTGGGTGGCAGGGACTTCTGATTCTAGTGCTCTGTTGGGCACTTGCCACGCCGGCTCGGGCACAGTCTGGAGGAGAAAAGATAGTAAGCAACGGGACAATTGTTGGTGTGATCGTGGGTGTCGTAGCGGCGGTGGCAGTGCTAGCCATCGTGGCCATTCATTATTCGAAAAAGAGAACTATTACCGGATGCGTTAGCTTAGAAGGGAGCGGGTTGACGATTACCGACGAAAAGGACAATCAACCCTACACTCTCACCGGCAATACCGGGGGCATTAAACCGGGCGATAGAATGAAGGTGCAGGGCAAGAAAGTAGAGTCGAAGGGCTCCAACAAGAATCTGGTTTGGGAAACAAAAGCGGTGTCCAAGGACTTCGGCGTTTGTCATCCCTAGGAACGAATACTCTTCTACTCGGCGACCCGTCCTCTACCACGGAAAGCTTCACGGCGGGCCGCTTCAGGCCACGGATTTCATCCCCGGATAGACGATGGTCACCCACGTTGAATCCGGCTCGTAGGAGAATTCGGTTCCACACTTCGAGCACCACGCCTTCGTGACGTATTTCGTTTCGCTGACGTCGATTAACTCACCAAAACATTCATGCTCTGGAACGATGTCGCTGTGGAGCATACTGCCCGTCCTAATTTACGTAAACGTCGGCTGCCTAGTCTCCCGCCTTTTCTTGGATAGACTTGATTTTCAATTTCGCTTGAGCGGCCTCAGATTGATTAGGGAAAAATGTAATGAGGTCTTGGTATTCCATATCCGCTTGCTTGACGTTGCCCTCCGCGTACCACGCGTCGCCGATGGAAAGCTTGGCACGAGGTACATAGTCCGAATCCGAATGGCTACTGATAAGACTTTCCAGCAGAATACGCGACTCAGCAAACTTGGATTTGTTCATAGCCTTCGTGGCTTGTTCAAACAACACCTCGTCCGGCTGCTTGACATCATCGTTTGTCTTAGAGGTTGGCATTTGAGCATGAGACCCCAAGGACACCAAAAACAGCGTGCTCGTCATAGTGGCTTGCGCGAGTGCCCTACCTATCTTCATTCGTACCTCCGTCAGGCTTGCTTTTCTTCTGACGTGGTTGAATTCTACGCCGCCTGGGCACATTCAAAGGGGAATTTGAATCTAGGTGGAGCCGTCGATAAATGTATCCACTTCGGAAAACTTAGGCGCTTCGTCGATGCTCAGGAACAGCCTGACTGAAATGCTTTCTCGGATGCGGTTGCCGTTCGTGGAAATATAGGCACGAGTCGCAGATTGACGTTAATGAAAGTTATACTCGATGAAAGCAAGACTCTTAAAGTTAAGAGGATTCTTGCCGTCGTAATCTCTCAAACTCGCCCGGACGATATGGATTGAAGAAGAATCTTTTTTCCCCGTTCGGATCAATTGCCAACCCCTAAACAGCGGTCGCGACCTTGAACTTCATCGCTGCAGTTCGGATGCTTTTGAAAACTATCCGATAGGAGAACCTCCCGTGTCGGCAACTGACGCTGAGTTATCGAATTTGAAGCGGTACAAAACTCTCAGAAGACGATTCCTGTATTTGGCAGCGGCATTCGTTCCCGTGATGGTGGTTTTGCTTAGAGCATCTGAACTCTTAGTAGGAAGCTACTTGCTGGCTCAGATCGTTGGCTTTGCCACACTAGCAATCTCTGGCTGCGATGTGGTTTCGACTCAGCTGCTGGCCGTGTCCAAAATGCAAGAACTCATTGGATGGTGGCCTCCACTCTCGGTCAGCTGTCGACACTGCGGGTTTCCGCGGAACTGATTTACCCTTTCGCGAAAACGCATGCTTTCTCGATACCACAAGATGTCGGCGTCATAAGGCCGCCTACTCGCAGACCAGCGAACACGAATCCCAGCCCTGATGGATGGACTGGACTGGCTTCCTTCCGGTCGAAGAACTCCGCTCCCGCTGGATGCCTTCGCGTCGTTGCCAAGGAAGCCATCGCCATCCGCTGGCAGGAACTAGCCAAAAATGATTCTGCTGAACGCGAAGAGCTAATCCGTGCAACCGCAGTCCTATGGGAGCTGAAAGCTAGGAAATTGGAGATTGGAACGGCACCATCGCGCAACAAGCCGTGAACGACAGAACGCCGCTCAAATTTACGCGGCTCGGCATTTGTTGAATGAACCATCGATTGCACTCTCATTAATTACCTTATCGGTTTTCTCTATCAACGCGCTAATTGCTTTGTCGGTTACTTGGAATAATGACAATAGAACAACCGAATCCCAATTTGTCGCTGTGTGATCTGTAAGTTCGATGTCCTTGTTTTCCGTGTTTAGCATGGGGAACCTCGTAAGTACAAGGTAAGATGTCGGGATTCCCCCGAAAATGTTCAAAATTGATCAGCCCGTCGATTACCAAAGTTTCCACTCGGGAACTCGCCCTGGCTCTTGCGGCGGTTCGCCGCGCCGATCACCTTAGCCCACTTGCCGTGATGCTAATTTCGACTCAACGGGTCGGCGGATTGGATTCCTCGTACAGGGTTTTCTGATGAAATGTGCAGTATTGCTCAGACGGCTGTTTGAAACCTCAGGTATGGTAGGGAAGACTAGTGAAAGGCGTCTCATGACCCCGAAATCCGATTGGCGGCATCTTGCCGAACTAGCAAGTGTAGAAATGGACTCGAAGAAACTAAGTGTTCTTGTAGAGGAATTGAATCGCGTACTAGATGAGCAGGAAACATTCCGCTGCCAGAGGCGCGGTGTTATTAATTCGTCGCTACTCGTGCAGCGTAGACTCCTCCTCCCCACATTGTTTCCCCGTGAGGAGTCCTTCGTCGCTCAATTTGATAGGACTTGGCCCGACAAAATGGACAAAACATCTGAGACGAACTCAACCACGTACAACTACTATTTCCTGCGGAACGGGGAGGGCGAGTTCAAGATAATGTTTATGTCGGCAGCGGATGCGTTGCTATGGAAGGCCGCCGGGTGGGAAGTTAGTTGCCACAATTCAAACGAAGAGGCAAGAGTGGCCCTAGCTGGATGGCAGAAGAGGGGCCTTGCCGGAGTGGAAATACACTTCGCGTGACGCTAGCCGCCTCTTTCTCTGTTGTTGGTGTTGGCAGCGGGGAGGTCCGGAAACAACTGGAATAGCATGAAGAGGGTTAGCAGGGCGAAATGGTGTGCGCTGCTTTTTGGGGCGGCTGGTTACCTGCTTGCGGTCTCGTACACTCCACAGCCCCACTATAACAGGCAGCCCGGCAAAATGGGATTGCCAACCGACCGTCTCGGATGCGGTGACCCCCCGAGCTCTTTCGCCTTGTGAAAATCAATATGAAAACTTTTGCGCAAGAGTGTTCCTCTACGGATAGCCCGTTCGTGCTATTCCCAACAATTGGCGTCGATAGTAGTTTGTTCATAAGCAGACTTCGGGGGAGGGCTGTTCAAAACGTCCCGGACGCTTAGTGATAAGCATCCGGGGCGTTTTTTTGGCCTGACAACGTCAGATGGCGATGCGTTCGATCGTCTCAATCGTCATGATACCGCTGCATGTGCAGACTTGAGATAGCCGGCCAAATTCTGGCATTCGGCCAACATTGATTACCTTTCAGGCCCCCCAAGAAGACTTCGGATCCCTTTTTGCTTTGTACTCGCGGTAGCGCGCCCGGTGGATGGAATGGCCATCTTTACATCGGCTCGCGAATCCGTTCCAAAATGAAAACGGGAATATTCTTCGGGCGACTCGAGACAAAATGGCCCAAGACCTGTGCTATGTTGTTTACGGTGTCCTGAGGGGGGACACTTATCATGAGCATGGAGAACATCGTTCAACAGTTGGATAAAGAGATAGCTGACCTGACCCGTGCCCGCGCATTATTGCTAAATTTGAGCGGGAAATCATCGGGTTTGAATTCCGCCTCTGGCCGTACCGGCAAGCGTATTATCAGCGCTTCGGCCCGCCGAAGAATGGCAGCTGCCCAGAAGGCTCGATGGGCAAAATACCGGGCAAATAAGAAGGCAAGTTAGCAGTCAGGTGTCAGTTCTCGAGTAGATGGGTAGCCGGCGCGCGAGCTCCGGCTTTTCTATTTGGGAGATTCCTCTTAAAAAAAATTTGGAGCGGGGGTTCTGGTGTTCATCCAGAACCCCACGCCGCGAAAATCATTGTTATACCTGCTTAGTTGGTCTTGTCTTCGACCTTGTCGGCGCCTTCCTTGGTCTTCTTGGCCCCCTGGTGAACAACCTTTTTGGTGGTTTTTTTCACCGCGTGACCGGTCTTTTTCGCAGTCTTTTTTGTGGCACGGCCGGTGTCCTTGGCCGCGTCTTTAGTGGCGTTCCCAGCATCTTTCATGTCTTCGCCAGCGCTTTGCTGGGGCATAGCGAAGGATGAACCAGTGAGTGCCGCCAGAAGGACAGTCGATAGTACCAACCTATTTTTAAGAGATTTCATAGATAGTTTTGCTCCGGGAAAAGCTTAGGTGTGATTGAGGGGTACGGCCATACGTATTATCGCGTAGGAAAAACGGTGAAATAATTGGAAGTTGTTAATTTAAGACTGTATTACGTGGGAGGATTGGCGGCTGAGAATGGCTACAGGACGCCTCCGCTGACTGCCATCCCTTCAATGTTGTAACGTACAAGAGATGACTGCTTCCGCCATTCGCGTGCCTCAGCCTCGGTGGGTCATGATTCCCCTGAGGGTGTTCATTGTCACTTTCTTGCTTACTGTACTGTCGTTTGCAGTCAGCTTGTTTCTGGCGATCATTGGGTTGGTAATTGCTGGGGAACGGGCCGGGACCAAGCCACACATGCCGATTGCCTACCGCCAGGTCGCCTTGCCTTTCGCCATGGCGATGGCGCTATTGGTCTTAATTGTTGCTACGGTGGTTGAGATCCGTCGTTATCGCCAGGCCAAGGCTTTGGCTGCTATTGAAAGGGCAAGTTAGACATGGCGACGCGCATCGCTATCCCGGTACCCCATTCTTCAGACCCTGAGTACGCGGAGCGGGCATTTCCGCAATATGCCGAAGCGGTGAAGATGGCTGGGGGTGAGCCGGTGCGAATTCCTCTCGACCGTCCTCCTGCAGAAGTAATGAAGCTGATTGAACGCTGTGACGGTGTGTTGCTTCCCGGTAGCAAGGCGGATGTCGATCCATCCAAGTACAACGCCGATCCTCACCCTGAGACGGCCCCCGCCGATCCCAAACGCGACACCGTTGACGAGCTGTTATTACAGGATGCCTACAACATGCACAAGCCGGTGCTCGGCATCTGCTATGGCCTGCAGATCCTGAATGTCTATCGCAGCGGGACGCTTCTGCAACATATTCAGTCGCCAGTCGATCATGAGGCTGGACGCACGGTCCCGCTGGCGCACGAAGTAACCGTCGAGCCGGGATCGATGCTGGCGAATATCGTTGCGGAGAAATCTCTTCCCGTGAACTCGAGCCATCATCAGTCGGCGGAGGTAGTCGGGGATGGATTACGCGTGGTAGCGCGATCCCAGCAGGATGGAGTTATTGAGGCAATAGAAGGAACCTCTCCCGATCACTTTGTGCTTGCGGTGCAGTGGCACCCGGAGAGATCGGTGATATCGATGAAGCCTCGGGAGCCATTTTTCGGGCGTTCGTCGCCGCTGCTCAGCTTCGGCATGCCGAACTTGCCGGGGAGTTTGAAGCCTTGTAATGTGCACCAGCAAGCTTTTGTTTGAGAGGGCTGGCGGTATATCCTTACAGGCTTGGAATCTCCCCAATACAGCATCATCATTCCCGCCTACAACGAAAGCGAACGCATCTCCACGACGCTGGAACGGGTGCTCGGCTATGCTGCCGAACGACGGTGGAAATCCGAGGTGATCGTAGTCGATGACGGTTCGCGTGATGCGACAACCGATATCGTCCGCGAATACATGCAGAAAAATCCCGCCCTCCGGCTTTTGCAGAACCCCGGAAATCGCGGCAAGGGCTATAGCGTCCGCAACGGAATGCTCAACGCCAACGGTAGTGTCTTGCTGTTCTCGGATGCCGATCTTTCTTCCCCAATCGAAGAAGCCGACAAACTTTTTATTTCCATCGCTAGCGGCGCCGACGTGGCTATCGGCTCGCGTTGGCTCCAGACCGAGTTACAAACGCGGCGCCAGCCCTTCTACCGGCAATTTTTCGGCCGTATCTTCAACTTGACACTGCGAATCGTGCTCGGACTCAACTTCAAAGATACGCAGTGCGGGTTCAAAGCATTCTCACGGCGCGCCGCTGAGGCTATATTTCCCCTGCAACAGATTGAGCGCTGGGGATTTGATCCCGAAATATTGTTCCTCGCACGCCGTTTTAGCTTTAAAACGGTGGAGGTCCCGGTTTCCTGGGCCCATCGTGAAGGAACACGCCTGAGCCCTTTCCGCGATGGCATCCGAATGTTCGGAGAGCTGTTGAAGATTCGATGGAATTCGTTAACGGGGAAGTACAAAAGGAAACGCTAATTCAGTCCTGACCAGAAGCTGCTCGCGACCTCTTCAGCGGAATCGCTACCACACCCGACCCATCCCGGTAACTCAGCGTCATGCTGGCGGAGCATTCGTTGCACAACCAAAAATACTCGATACGCCGGGAATGTTTTTTTTCATCCGGCCGCTGCGTTTGATTTTCCACGATCACATCCATGCGGAATAGCTTGCCATCATGCAAGTAAAGAAAGGAATTGGAGCAGGACGCATTGGCGCACTTCGACAACATTGGCTACCCTCGAGTCGAGGGGTACGTATGCCGTCATTTTACTCCCGATCGAGTAGTTGAAAACTATTGGATAGAGTTTTTTCCGCGGTCACGAATTTGTTCCGCGATCTTGTCCCCCATCGCGCTGGTGGAGAGCGCCATATCGCCGGCCTTCGCGAGGTCTTTAGTACGATGCCCGCCCTTTAGCACACCAGCCACGGCGACTTCCACTGCTTTTGCCTCCGCTTCCAATTTGAAGGAGTAGCGCAGCATCATTGCGATGGAGAGTATTGACCCTATCGGATTCGCCGTCCCGGTGCCGGCGATATCGGGGGCGGATCCGTGAACCGGTTCGTAGAGCGCGATGGGTGCACCGACGCTGGCCGAGGCCAGCATTCCAAGTGAACCCACAATTGCGCCGGCCTGATCGGAGAGAATGTCACCGAACATGTTTTCCGTCAGCAATACATCGAAACTGCTGGGGCGGGACACCAAGGCCATAGCGCGCCGAATCAACGTACATGTGGGAAAGCTGTACGTCAGGATAAAGTTTTGCGATCCGATTCACAACGTCACGCCAAAGTCGCGAGCAATCAAGCACGTTGGCTTTGTCAACGGATGTCACTTTACGGCGTCGTGCGCGAGCCAGTTCGAACGCAACCTGGGTGATGCGCTCGATCTCGGGCTCGGTGTAGCGCATGGTATCGGTAGCGGACCGCTGACCCACGGCGCCATGAATCAAACGCGGCTCGCCGAAATAAATGCCGCCAAGAAGTTCACGCACAATCAGCATATCGGTGCCGTGAACGACCTCCTTCTTAAGAGGAGATCCATCTTCCAACGAATCAAAGATAATCGCTGGACGGAGATTGGCGAAGACGCCGAGTTGCTGGCGCAGCATGAGCAGGCCGCGTTCGGGTCGAAGATGCGTAGGGTAGCCGTCGAACGCTGGGCCTCCGACAGCGCCCAGCAGCACCGCGTTGGAAGCCAGACAGCCTTGCAAAGTGTCTTTGGGAAACGGATCGTTGCTCTTCACCAGTGCCGCCCCACCCACATCCTTGCGGATCACGTTCACTTGGTGGCCAAAAACATCAGCTACGCTTTGAAGAACACGAAGTCCTTCTTCAGTGACTTCTGGACCGATGCCATCGCCCGGCAGGGCAGTGATCTTTAGCAGCATGGTATCCAATTTTCTAGGACGGAATTCCTAGGCTGGAACTCCAGGAGACTGAATTCCCGGAAATGAATCGGTCTAATTTGGCAGAGACTATGCCAAACACACGAAAAGGCAAATTCGAATTTTACCCCAGGTTAGTCGGAAAGTGCGGGGGGCTATCGTCCGCTAGAGAATATTGTCTTCTAACTAAACTCCCCAGAGATAGTCTTCGTCGCCATGGTGTTCGCTCCCGCGGCGAGGAATCGCAACCTTGTCAAGTGCCGGAGTTCCGGGAAATGGGCGCCTCGATTCAGAAGCCACGTCGGTGGTGATTTTCGGTTTGGCCTCGCCCTTCGCTTCACGGATCAGCTCGATCAAGTGGTGGTCTTCGACGTTCTTGATTTTATCGGCGAGGATCACGAAGCGGCGATAGACTTCGTCCAAGTCGCGACGCTCAAACTGGTGGCCGAGTTTCTCACAGCGTTGCGCCAACGCGTGTCGCCCGGAATGCTTGCCCAGAACCAGAGTTGAATCGGGCACGCCTACGGACTGCGGAGTGATGATTTCGTAGGTCAGCGGATTCTTTAGCATGCCGTCCTGGTGGATGCCAGCGGCATGGGCGAAGGCGTTGCGGCCAATGATGGCTTTGTTGGGCTGAACCGGAACTCCGGTGATCTCGCTCAGTAGTTGACTGGCTGGGAACAGTTGCTCGCTTACTACACCGGTCTCGTAAGGATACTGGTCAGGGCGTACTTTCAGTGCCATTACGATTTCTTCCAGCGCTGCATTTCCGGCTCGTTCCCCGATGCCGTTGATGGCGCACTCTACCTGCCGGGCCCCATTTGCAACCGCGGCCAGGGTGTTGGCTACGGCGACTCCGAGATCGTTGTGGCAGTGGGCTGAAATAACGGCTTTTTCAATGCCACGTACTTTTTGCGTCAACATCTTGATCAGGGCTCCAAAGTCGGCAGGCACAGAGAACCCGACTGTGTCCGGAATGTTCAGTGTGGTCGCGCCGGCATCGATGACGGCGGCAAGCACTTGGCACAGGAACTCTGGATCAGTTCGGGTCGCATCCTCGGGAGAGAACTCCACATCGTCAACGAAAGACTTGGCAAAACGGACAGCGTCGACTGCCTGCTCCAGACACTTCTCCCGCGAGATCTTGAGCTTGTATTCCAGATGGATATCGGAGGTGGCCAGGAAGACGTGGATGCGTGGACGTGCCGCACCCCTCAGCGCCTGCGCTGCGCGCTCGATGTCCTTGTTGCAGGCGCGGGCAAGGCCGCAGATGATCGGACGGCGGATCTCCGCCGCAATCGACATCACCGATGTGAAATCCCCATCGGAGGCGATGGGAAAGCCTGCCTCGATCACATCCACTCCCAGGCGGTCGAGTTGCCGCGCCATGCGCATTTTCTCCTGGACGTTCATGCTGCAGCCCGGCGACTGTTCACCGTCGCGAAGTGTAGTGTCAAATACAGTGATCTGGGCGCGTTCCATGCTGAGTTTCCTCCCCGGCTAAGCCTCTATGCTAGCTAGACTAGAGCAAGAAGCAAAGCTTATATTTATTGAAGAATCATTAGTAGTGCTTACATCATAAGTTATACTTATCGAACGAAAAGTATTGTTAAGGTGAGGCCCTATGGAGCTTTCGCAACTTGAGGTCTTTCTTGCGGTGGTTCGCGAAGGCCGCTTTTCCCGCGCCGCGGAAAAGCTATTCCGCACCCAGTCAGCTGTAAGTCAAACTATTCACAAGCTGGAGAGCGAACTAGGCGAACCTCTCTTCGACCGTTCGTCCCGCGAAGGACTGCTCACCGATGCCGGGCGTGTCCTGCAGGAATATGCCGAACGCATGCTTAATCTGCGAACCAATGCCCAGCAGGCCCTGACGGAGTTGCGAGAACTGCACAAAGGCAAGCTTGCCATTGCCGCCAACGAATTCACCGCGCTGTATCTGTTGCCGGTACTTGGAGAATTCCGCCGTCTGCACCCCGGCATCAAGATCACAGTCCAGCGATCGCTGGGGAGCCGTATTCCGGGTGATTTGCTGCGCCACAATTCAGAGCTCGGCGTCCTGACCTATGATCCCGAAGATCCGCAATTGCAGTCGACTGTCGTTTATCAGGACGAGTTAGTGTTCGTGGTTCCGGCCGGCCATCCTCTCGCCACCGAAACCCAGGTAAGCATTCGGCAGCTTGGGGCTGAATCATTTGCCGCGCACAACGTGGCTTCGCCGTATCGCGACAAGGTGATTCAGGCATTCAAGCGCCACAAAACCCCTTTGCACATGGACATCGAACTGCCCACGCTACAGGCGATCAAGAGATTCGTGGCCACGGGGAACGGGGTTGCATTTCTGCCTGAGATAAGCGTCGAACGCGAATTGGAGCGGGGGGAGTTGGTTCACATTCCAGTCCGCGAGTTGAGCCTGCACCGCAGCTTGCGCTTGGTCCATCGCAAGCCGGCGGAACTCTCTCACGCAGCCCGCGCTTTTTTGAAAGTTGCGGAAGCTATCGCTGCGCAGCGCGCAGGACGTTACCGCTTCCAGCCTGAGGGTTAGCGCGAGAGGTTACGCCATCTGCCAGTGCGAGACCAGCAAGGCATCTTGCAAAGCGGGATAGATCTCGAACACCGTATCCAAGTTGGTTAGCTGGAACAAGCTGAGTGTCTGGCGATTTGGCGACGCTAGCCGCAGACTGCTGCCACTGGCGTTCGCCAGGTGGAGTGCGTTGATCAGGCTGCCAAGGCCGGCGCTGTCGATCATCTCGATGTCTCGCAGATCAAGCACGATCTGTTGCGCACGCGGCAGCAACTGCGCCACGGTGCGCGACAGGCTTGCTGCTTCGTCGCGATACGCGATTCGGCCGTGGCAATGAACCACGGTCACGTCCTCATGAACTTCGATTTCCGTACTTAACTTCAACTGCGACTTCCTTTCTGGTGTCGGCAAAAACTGTGCCGTAGCTTCGTTTGCGCTGGTAGTTACTGTACTCATGTTTTGCATCCTACCGATTAGACGATCCCGTAAGCGTTTCAGGTGTGTAAAATTTTATTTACATACCGGTATAGTGTTCGCAGAGGGAAAAATTTTCGCCGGCTGGGAACTAAACGTGAACCATCTGATAAGTTCTGTCGTATTAGTTTGCAAGGGGAGGAAAGCTGTGCGCAAGGTTTCTCTGGTAACGTTGGTGTTATTAGCGCTGGCGGGGATAGCTGGCGCCCAAGTACCCAAAGGTAACATTTTCGGCGGATACTCCTTCGCCAAAGCCGATATCGGCGGAGGCGACCGCACTAACCTCAACGGATGGAACGGTTCTCTGGAAGGCAAGATTTTCCCGTTTGTGGGAATTGTTGCCGATGTCAGCGGCCATTACGGCAGTCAAGATTTTGGCGGAGTGACCGGAGATGGCCGCCTTCTGACCGCAGTATTTGGACCAAGAGTTTCATTCTCCGTAGGGAAAATTAGGCCCTTCGCCGAAGCTATGTTCGGTGTCTCCCACCTCAAGCTAGATTTCCCGGGATCTTCGCCTTCGGACACTTCCTTTGCCAGCGTCTATGGTGGTGGCATCGACTATCACTTAGTGCCCTTTCTTGCCTGGAGAGTAGAGGCCGACGCGCTTCGAACCAGCTTTGGCAATGGCACGCAGAATAATTTCCGATTGTCGACTGGTCTCGTCTTCAATTTCTGAGGAACGTTAGGCCTGCCAGTATTTATGATCTCGCAGGAAGAACCGCTGGTTCCATGAATTCATCGCTGTGGTGAGGAACAGCCGCGCCACGCGGAAGCGCCCCATCTTTTGCAGGCGGCGGTTGGTAGTGCAAACCCCGCCGCGAACGATGCGGAACTTATTGCGCTTCACTTGCTTGCTCAAGAGATAATCTTCGGCGAATCCAGCTCTTTCGTTGAAGCCACCAAGCTCAACAAAACGGTCCTTCTGGAAAAGCATGAACATCCCTGTGCTAAAGGGATGATGAATGCAGGATAGGTATTGGAATAGATCGTTCACCAGATAAAACAAGCGATCCATCAGGCTGCCGTCGCGGCAAAGTACGTTTGTAGTGACGCAGTGCAGATCGTGCCTACGTGCCGCCTCCATCGAACGCCGAATCAAAGTATCGGATGAGAGTTCGATATCCGCATCGAGAAATAAGATGTAGGGAGTGGTCGTGCCGGCTGCGCCTGCATTTCTTCCGGCGGACGGCATTCCGCCCGGAATCACGCAAACCTGTAACCGGTCGCGAAATTTAAGGACCTCTTCTGCGGTTCCATCGCTTGAGCCTGCGTCAGCTACTAATATTTTCGTATTCTGCATCCTCGAGTAGTCCTGGCTCACCAGCGAGTTCAGCAACCGCGGTATCAGCTTGGCTTCGTTCTTCGCAGGAATCACGATCGTCAACTCGCTCAGATTCTCGTTTGAATTCATGGATGCGTACTCCTTTGTCGCCCACAGAGATGTAAGTCGGGGTTGCGTCGGTCCAACAGCCGGTATTGTAGTACTCGATCCCGTGGTGCTCGCGGTAAAGGGCCGCATGGGTATGGCCGCAGAAGACGCGGTCGACGCCGCGTAACCGTGCATGGCCAAGTGCACCTTCGGCAACTTTGGTGGAGAGCCGTAGCCAGCGGGTGTTCATCCGATCGAGAAAGCGGGAAAAGCATTTTCCGGTGAAGGCCAACTTTTGCAGTTGCAGATGGAGAAATGAGTTCACATGGCTTAGGACCAGGTTGTTGACCACGAACCGGTCAAATTGATGTCCGTGGATCGCCAGGTGGTGGCGTCCGGCGTACTGCCAACCATATTCCTGATATACCTTCACACCCACCAGGTGGGACATCACCGCGCTTAATCCCTGATCGTGATTGCCCTCGACCCACACCACTTCGATGGCGCGCTTTGGATTGGAGAGCTTGCGGATGTAGCCGAGGAATTTCCAATGCTCTTTGGTTAGGCGGCGAAAGTTGAGATCGCAAAAGATGTCCCCGAGTAGAATCAGGCGGCGGAAGGTGTTTTGCCGTAACATGCGAATTGCGTCTTCGGCACGGCTGATGTCTGATCCGAGATGCAGATCGGACAAGATAAGCGTGTCATAAACCGCGATACTCACGCTTCCAGTTTAGGTATGGAATGTTACGGGATGATTAAGTTTGCACTAAAAATTGTGCAACCGAGTTATGTCTTAGCAGGCGGAGCGACATATTCCTTCGGCATGACCGTGCCCTCGCCGAAGAAGAACTGTTGCATTTGCTTCACGATGGCTTCCTGATCTTCGCGTCGCGACGGATTCAAACGGTACTCGTTCAGCAAGATCTTGCAGTATTCGGTCCACATCTTCCAGGCGTCCTGGGAGACGTGATCGTAGATCCTCTGTCCCAGCTCGGTGTCAAAGGGCGGTTCATCGAGCCCGGGAAGCTCCTTGTGGAGTTTGGCGCAAAGGACCTTGTGCTCGGCCATCTTTAATCGTTCCTCTCAGTCTTATTGGAAATATCTTACACGGTCTGGGTGCAGATCAGAACAGCAACCACTGTCACGGATTTTCACGGATCTACCCATTTTAAGAATCAAATCTCTTTCCTCATATCCGCGACGATCCATGAAATCCGTGGCTCGATTCACTCTTGCTCGGCTATGATCGAGTCGCGCATGTTCAAAAAGATTTTGATCGCCAACCGGGGAGAGATTGCCGTCCGAGTCATCCGGGCCTGCCGCGAAATGAGCATCGATTCGGTTGCGGTCTACTCCGACGTCGACCGCGCTGCTCTGGCGGTTCTCAAAGCCGACGAGGCCTACCGGCTTGGCCCGTCGCCGGCAGCCGAGTCTTACTTGAATATCGAGAAAATCCTTGAAGTAGCGACCCGATGTGGTGCTGACGCTATCCATCCGGGTTACGGGTTTCTTTCTGAAAATTCCAAATTTGCGCAAGCCTGCGCGGATGCGGGGATCAAATTCATCGGACCATCCGCCGCCTCGATGGAAATGATGGGATCAAAAACACGCGCCCGCCAAAATATGGACCGCAGCGGGATCCCCTTCGTTCCCGGAACATCTCGCGGGCTCGATTCTCCGGAGCAAGCGAAAGAAGTAGCAGAGAAGATCGGTTATCCGATCATGCTGAAGGCTGCGGCCGGGGGCGGCGGGAAAGGCATGCGTCTGGTAGCTTCCTCCTCAGAACTTAAAGAGTCGCTGGAATCGGCACGAAGCGAAGCACTTCGGGCATTCGGCAGCGATGAAGTCTACATCGAGAAGGCCATCATCAATCCTCGCCACATCGAGATGCAGATTTTGGCCGACGAGCAAGGAAACATTGTGTATTTAGGCGAGCGTGAGTGCTCACTCCAGCGCCGTCATCAGAAAGTTTTGGAGGAATCGCCTTCGCCGGTCGTCGACCCCGACCTGCGCCGCCGCATGGGCGAGATTGCGGTTCGCGTGGCGAAGGCTGCCGGCTACGCGAATGCCGGCACCATTGAATTTCTGGTCGACGAGCACAAAAACTTTTACTTTCTGGAAATGAACACTCGTCTGCAAGTCGAGCATCCAGTCACCGAATTGGTCACAGGCCTCGATCTAGTCCAATTGCAAATTCGCATCGCCGCCGGAGAGCCCCTGCCGTTTCGCCAGGAAGACATACGACTGCGCGGCCACGCCATCGAGTGCCGCATCTACGCCGAAGATCCGGAGAACAATTATTTCCCCAGCCCCGGGAGGATTACAGCGCTGCACGAGCCATCGGGCCCGGGCATCCGGCTCGACAGTGGCATCTACGACGGCTGGAATGTGCCTATCGACTACGATCCGCTGCTGGCGAAGCTCATTGCCTTTGCCACCGACCGGGCTCAAGCCACAGGCCGGCTCTTGCGCGCGGTCGAAGATTATTTCGTCGGCGGTATAACCACAAATCTATCGTTGTTTCGGACGATTCTGTCCGACGGCGATTTCCAGGCGGGGAAATTTCACACCTCGTATCTGGACAATCTGCTGAAATCCAAATCGTCGACGCACGGCAAAGAGGCCGCAATTGCTGCTATTGCGGCAGGGCTGTTTTCTGCCCTCGATCCCGTGCCGGGTAAGAGCCAAATTGATAAGTCTTCGGGGTGGAAACGGATTGCGAGGTCAGAGGCCTTGCAGTAAAGGCAGCCCATGATTTACGACATCAGCATCGAAGGCAAAACCCACCGGGTGGAAGTTCTACGCTCAAACGGTGGATGGATTTGCAAACTGGACGGCGAAGATATTTCGGTAAATGTCAGCCCAGCCGGTGAGAGTGTCTTGTCCCTGCTGGTCGAGGGAAAATCGTACGAGGTGAAACGCGAGAGCGGGCCAACCGGCATGCACATTTGGGTGGGGAGCAACCGCTATGCTGCCGAACTTAGCGATCCACGCTCGCTGCGGAACCGGCGCGGCGAAGCTGAAGCAGCTGGACCCCGCAAACTGCTTGCCCCTATGCCGGGAAAAGTGGTCCGCGTGTTGGTCGAGGAACACGCCGAGGTGGGAGCAGGGCAAGGCCTGGTTGTGGTGGAAGCGATGAAAATGCAGAACGAGATTAAATCGCCGAAGAAGGGCATCGTGCAGAAATTAACGGCTGCCGTCGGTGCCAGCGTCAACGCCGGCGACGTACTGGCGATCGTCGACTAGGTCCTACAGCACTCCATTATTGCCCAGCACCTTGGCTGCATAGAAATTTTCTACCTTGGCGTCATCCCGCATTACTTCTTCATAAGCCCCGCGCAAGAGTTGCTCCCGCCGCTCGCGCAACTGCGACCGGATCGCCTGTTGCACCCGCGGGTCGGAAAGCTGCTGCTGTCCTGCAGGTTCCTTGGCAATCAGCTTCACGATTCGGAATCCGGCGGCCTGCTTGTTCATCGGGTTGATCACAGGGATCACGGGGCTATATTGCCCCGGCTTAAGCTTCATCACGATGTCTCGGGTGGTGGGGTCGGTATTGCGCAAAGCCGACTCAGGGGTAAATCCGAGGTCGCCGCCATTGCCGGAGGTTTCTGGGTCTTCGGAGTAGTTTGACGCCAGCGCACTGAAGTCGTCGCCGCTGTCGAGCCGGTTGGATATCATCTGAATCTTCTTGCGGGCGTCGCCCTCGTTTTGTGCCTTGTCGTTCTTCTGATTGTGCACCTGGGGATTCGGTGTGGTCGTCACCCATATGTGCGCCAGATGATATTGCGTCTCGATAAAGTTGAATTCCGAGCGATGGGCGTTGTAGTAGTTGGTGATGTCCTGATCGGAGACGCTGATCTTCGACGTGATTTCTTTGTTTAAAACTTTTTCTACGGTGAGCGAGCGCCGAACCTCGCGCTTGAAATCGTCCATCGTGATCTTCTTCTCTTTGAGCCGGGCATCGAACTGTTCATTGGTAAAGGGCGATTTGATCTCGCTCAGTTTGCGGTCAACTTCGTCGTCGGTGGCGAGAAGCCCCAGCTTCTCCGCGCGGCGCATGAGGATTTCGTTGTCGATTAACTGGCGCAAAATGCCAAGCCGTAGGCTGGTAGCCTGTTCGCCGCTAAGTTTCTGCTCGCTTTCCGATTGCTGGTTCTCGTAGTACTTTTCCAGATCGGCACGGTAAATCTTGCGGCCATCGACAGAAGCCACGACATCGTCATCGCCGGCCTTTTTGCCGCAAGCGGCTGCCAGCGTCAGCAACGCCGCAGTTACGCGCGACGGCTAGTGCGCGGCAGACTTGTCGTTTTGTTTTCAATCTATCCTCCACATGGCCGGAGCCACAAGTTCGGCCGACCTCGGGAGATCCCCACTCATTTGAAACGAATATAGGTCAGTTGCCTGGCGTAGGCGGCGCGGCCGGCGGGTGTGCGGGCACCGCCACTCCAGCTTGTTGCAAAGCGCGATCAAGCACGGCGCGAACCTCCTCAATCGGAAGTGCGCCATCGATTTTCTCGCCGTTCACGAACATGGTCGGAGTCGCTTCTACTCCGAGTGTTTCGGCTTCGTGCATCGACGCTTTTACTGCGGTCTCATCCTGCGCTTTGATGCAGGCCTGTAACTTGGTGGCGTCTACACTCTGCTGCTGGCCTTGCTTAAGTGCGAGGGCATCCAGCGCGGCGAACTGGGCGTCGTGGCTTTTCTCGCTTCCGATCTGTTTCTGATTTTGGTGCAGGTAGTCGGCGTATTGCCAGTAAGCCTCGTTACTCTGCGCGGCCAGGCAGTTCGCATCCACGGCTGCATGCATTGCCCAGGGATGAATTTCCACCAGTGGAAAATCTTTATAAATGAACTCTACCCGGTCGCCGTATTCTTTCAACAGGCCCGGAAAAAGATTCTGGTGCATGCGTGAACAGTATGGACATTGAAAGTCATCGAAGTTCACCGCGACGACCTTCGCATCTTTGTTCCCTCGAACCGGACGGGCTTTGACGTCGATTTTCTTCATCACGTCCGCGTAAGGATCGGCGGTCAGATCCATCTTGTTCAACCGAGCAAGCGTTTTTCCGTCCCGCGAAAGAAGGAAATCGAACGCCTGCTTCTTTCCTCCGCTATCAAATGTGACCGTCAAAGCGTCGTAATTAGGGAACTCACTTGGCTTCAGGGGGCTTAAAACCACCTTTACTTGGGGTGGAATATTGTAGTGACTGCGCACCTGGCGTTCGATGCGTTGGGCCATCTCCGGTGAGGTCGACTGGGCAGAGCAGCCCGCGCAAACCATGAGAAAAGCCACTAATGACCGCTGGAATAGAGACACTAGAAACCGCCTATGCATAGGAAGGTAAAGAACGATTATCTCATAGGGAAAGTGCCGAAATGTGGCGTGGTCGCACCTGTCAGTGCGCAACCAACGGCAGAGTAGGCAAGAGCTAACCTCCCCGCCCGATCTCTGTCACCGGCAACAAGGCATTCATCGATCCGGAGCGGAAGCCCTCCATATCAAGGGTAACGAACGTGAAGCCAAGCGCTTTGAAGATTCGGGTAAATTCGGCGGCCATCTCAGGGGTCAGCGCACGTGGCAGCTCTTCGCGGGCGATTTCTATGCGCACGATGTCTCCATGATGCCTCACCCGGTATTGCCGGAAGCCCAGTGTGCGAAGCGCATCCTCTCCCTGCTCAACCATGCTCAGATTTTCGCGGGTCACCGGACGACCGTATTCAATGCGCGACGACAGGCACGCCGAAGCTGGCTTGTCCCAAATGCGAAGTCCGGCGGCTCGCGCTAACAAGCGAATGTCCTGTTTGGTAAGTCCAGCGTCCAGCAAAGGTGCAGCCACCGCGTGTTGTCGGGCTGCCGCTTGTCCGGGGCGAAAGTCACCTTGATCGTCGACGTTCACGCCATATGCAATCGAATGGTATCCGTGCTGCTCGCGGAAATCCTCCATCACCGTGAACAGTTCGTCTTTGCAATGGAAACAGCGCTTGCCGTCATTGCGAATGTACTCGGGACGATCCAGTTCTTCGGTGGCGATTACCTCGAGAGGGATGTCTTGCTCGTGGGCGAACGCGACCGCATCTGCCAATTGTGCCCGCGCCAGACTGGCGGAATCTGCGATTACCGCCAGCATGTCCTCGCCCACAGCGCGATGGGCTGCCCATGCCAGAAAAGCGGAATCAACCCCACCGGAGTAAGCCACTAATGTTCGTCCCAAGGCGCGTAGTTGAGACTCCAACTGGGCCTGCTTGGCAGCGAGTTCGGCGGTCAAAGGCACCTGTTTATCTTATAAGAAACGCGTCAGAAAAGCCGGTCACGGCGGCTCAAATTGCCGAATGCGCCGATGTTCGCCAGCGCAAAGGTGAAGCGGAACTGGTTTTCGTCCCGGACCGTACCCAGGTTGAAGCGGCGGTATTCGACGCTGACGCCGCAACAGTCCCAATTGTAGGTGGTTTGCACCGCGGCATATTGCAGGAAATTGAGATTGGCGTCAAAGCCGATATTACCGGCGCCGCTGAAGCCGCGCTTGTTGGGATACCCGTAGCCCAGCAACACTCGAAACTGATTGAATTTTTCGGGCTCCGGAGTGACGGGAGTCGCCAGCCCAGAGGTCAAGGTTTCCCCCGGCGCGCGCAGAAACGCATCGCCTCCGCCCAGGGTGAAAGCCTTGAGATGGTAGTTCACCATGGCGGTGCTGGCATTCATCCGTCCACTCTGGAAGTCATAGTCCAGGTCCCATTCCACGTCCGTACGATTGCTGGTCTGTACCCGCAACCGCGAGATCAGCGGAGAAAGCCGGCGCTCCCCGGTCAGAAAGGCAATGCCAGTCAGGTCCGCGGTGGTCTCGAATACGTTGCGCCGCCCGGGAACCAGTGCTCCCCCGAATGTCGGATCAATGAAATATTTCTGCGCCAGCTCCCAGCTGACGACATCCCGTACCTGCGGTTCGGCGGCACAGGTGGGTTCGGGCGATTCGTCTCTTCCCCACGGCACTTCGTCTTGCGGGGCTTGTGCGCCGATAATCAAATTGGTCGGCATGCCTGTCGATGCGCAGTCCGTGGCAGACGGCAGCACCCGCTTCGAGAACAGACGGTTGACAATGCTGTACTCCACTTCGTTGGTATCGCTCACAATATCTCGCTCATCGAAGCGCAGAAGATGGTCAAAGTTGTCTACCCCGGCGACGTAGCGGTAGACGACGCGAGGCTCCACAACGTGCTTCCATTTGCGTCCTAAAAATTCCTTGTCGAATATCCGCTCTAGGGCCGGGGGTCTGATTTCGATTGTCCCCTCAAAAGCTTTGCGGTTGATGGCGTCGTAGGTCGCGGTTCCGACCCCGTTCGCGGGAATAAGCTGCTGGGTGTAGAACGTGTCGCGCAACGTAACCTCAGGCCGCAGCGACCAGCCGCCTGCTTGCAACGGCAGCGACAGGCTGGGAGCAAAATCAAACCGGCCCACCAGCGGTGCAGTACGGAACGAAGGCTCGCTACGGGAGAGCCCATCGGCAGCGGCATCGTAAGACCAATAAAACGGAGACTTCCCAATTTGCCGATCCACGCTCGAAGATGCGAGGCTCGGTGCGTGCAGAATGGTGATCACATCGCCGTTGGCCGTGCTCTCAAAGTTCTGGTAACGCTCGCTCAGAGCATTGTAGGAAAATCCGCGCGTGGTGTTGGAGAGAAAGGCCTGCGACTTTACTTCCGAAGACACCGCCTGGGTGAAGACTTCATTGAAAGCCAAGCGGAACACATACGAAGTTAGGTAATCGATGTTGGCTACGCCACGAAAATTGTGGGGAAATTTGCTCTCCGCGTTCAACTTTACGTTAGCGCCACCCTGGTCGGCGCTGTTGATACCGAAGCCTCGATCTAGCACTCCGTAAAAGCTCAGATCGAGGAATGAGTCTTCGGTGGGCCTTGCGCGAAACTCTCCCTGCGGCGCCCACCCGCGCATCGAAAAGTATTGCGCCCCCAAGGTTGCGTCCATGCTGCGATTAATCGCCCAGTAGACCGACTCGCCGAAAAACGTTCCCTTGCGTGATGAGTTGCCGAGACTTGGAATGAGGAAGCCAGACTGCCGGGCGCGTCCCACGGGGTGAGTCGCAAATGGCAGGTACAGCACCGGGATGCCCTCGACCCGAAATGTGCTCTGGTAAATCCTGGCGTCGGCACCCACGTCTACAACGACTTTTCGCGCGCTGAACTCCCACTTGGGCTTCGGTAGATTGCACGTAGTCACGGTTCCGCCGTTCACCACGTAGTGATCGGGGCCCGTCTTTTCTACGGATTTTCCGGTGAAGGCGAATGGCGATGAGGAGGTCAATACGAACTTGGACTGCTTGAGTTGCACGCCGATCGCGCCCGCGACATTCTCAAACTTTCCAGTTTGCATCTTCATGTTGTACGTGGCGCGGCTGGCGACCAGGTGCTCATCGTTGGACCCGCCATCCGCGACGACGTGGCCTTCAGCGACAACTTCCCCGGTCTCAGAATTGTAGGTAACTTCATCTGCCCGAAGAATGTAGCCGCTGTAGTGAATTTCCGCCTGACCCTGCAGTTTGTATACCGGGCCATCTTTTTCCTGCTCCAGGGCACACACGCCGTCTTCATTCCTTTTCAGCGGGCAATTCGAGGCGGTGGTGGGGGTTTCCTTCGGTTTCGCGGGGGATGGCAACTGGCTGGTAACTAAGGGAGGGACGACTAACAGATGACAAACAAACGCCGCCGTGATAAGGAATCGTATGCGGGAACTCATCGGAAGCGCAACGGAACCCCGCAGGCGTCGTATGCAGTGGGGTATGGGTGACGTTAGCACGCCGCCGCCCCAGGTAGCAAAGCGCGCCGGCTCAAAATGACTGCGAGTAGTTTTCCCGGCTCTGGTTCTCTCGCGAAAGAAAGGTCCATGCCCTGTCACGTCTGTGGCGACGTTTGCCGTTGTGTACCTGCAGTTCGCGCCGCCTCAAAAGCAAAATTCGAGATCGAGCCCGAGGACGACAGCTCAATTTTGATTGATCCTGAAGCCTTCGATGCCAGCGAGCAGGAATTCGCTGCTAGCCTCGATCGTGTGGTCACGAAACCCCGGTTTGTCGTGGAGCCAGACGATTCGATCGTCACGGTGGAGAGTCAGGTTCCATCCCTCATGCTGGAAGCTCCGGCAGAGCCGGCCTTGCCAGCGAGTCCTGAACCTGTCGCCAGTGAATCACTCTGGAAGGAAGAACTCGCCGCCAAGCTGAATCACTATCGTGCGCGCCGCAGTCCTAAGCAACCAAGATTTCCCTCGCTACAGCTAAAATTTGAGACTGAGCCGACACGCCAAGCGCCCATTGAATCACCGGTTCAGCCAGTGCTTACCCAGCAGGCTATTCCGGTGGAGAGCCAGGAACCACCCACCCAGCTTAAAACCGCCTCTGCCAGGCCGCGCGGGACCGATTCGGGAGAGAACTCTGCCCGCATCCTGGAGTTTCCCCGCATTGCCATCGCTCCGCCACGGAGGGTGGACGAACTGGCGGACCCGGTGCTTGATCGTCCACGTATTCTTGAGGTTCCTGACGCTGCGCCATCAGAACCTGCGCTCGGCGGAATCACCATTGGCCCGGTTGAAAAAATTGAGGCCAGGCCCAGCGAGTTTGAAGTCCCCCTGCAAGCAGCATCGCTCACACGCCGCTCAGTTGCGACGGCCCTCGACGCGGTTGTAGTTGCATCATCGGTCGTATTGTTCACAGATATTTTTCAGTCGATGACACCAACTGCTCTGACCTCGGCCCAATTTGCTGCTGCAGCCGCGGCCTTCTTCGGAGTTTTCTGGGCGGCATACCATTTTCTGCTGCTGGTTTATTGCGGGACTACTCTCGGACTTCGCTTGACCCGCATGCAGTTGCGTCACTTCGATGGTAAGACCGTGCTGCGTAACAAGCGCCGGTGGAGAGCTGTGACGGCCGTCTTGTCAGCGGCTTGCCTGGGCTTGGGCTATGCCTGGTGCCTTCTCGACGAAGATCAATTGTGCTGGCACGATCGCATCACTCGAACTTACGTCAGTCCGCAAGGTCCCGCGCTCAGAACTGGCAGCTAGTGGCTGAGAACCTGGTTCTTCCAGTCGTCATTCGCGCGCAGACAGCGTTGCCGAGCCGCCACCCCTGCTAACATCTTTCATGTGACCGAAAAATCTCTCATAAGAGTGCGCTTTGCACCCTCTCCTACTGGACACATTCACGTCGGCAACGCGCGCACTGCTTTATTCAACTGGCTGTTTGCCCGCCAGAAGGGCGGCACCATGGTGCTACGCATTGAAGACACCGATGTCGAGCGCAGCGAGGCCCGATATGAAGACCAACTGATCTCCGACCTGAAATGGATGGGCATCGATTGGGATGAAGGCCCCGACAAGCCGGGTGCCTATGGCCCTTACCGTCAATCCGATCGGCTTGAAATCTATCGAGAGCACGCCGAGCGACTCCTCAACGAAGGCAAGGCTTATCTTTGTTTTTGCAGCGAAGAAGATTTGCAGAGAGACCGCGAGCTTGCCATGGCGGAGCATCGTCCGCCAAACTATTCCGGCAAGTGCCGCAACATCGATCTCGACGACGCCAAACGAAAACGCACGGCCGGCGAACCTTGCGCGATCCGTCTGCGCATTCCCGAGCGGCCCATTCGCTTTCATGACATCGTTCACGGCGCGGTGGAATTCTCGAACGAAGTAGTCAGCGATCCCATTATTCTCCGTTCCAGTGGCATGCCGGTTTACAACTACGTAGTGGTCATTGACGATGCGTTGATGAAGATCACGCACGTCATCCGTGGCGACGACCATCTCTCCAACACGCCGAAGCAGGTAGCCTTGTACGAGGCCCTGGGATGGCCTGTCCCCGAGTTCGCTCACCTGTCCACGATTTTGGGCAACGATCGTGAGCGTCTCTCGAAACGTCACGGCGCGACTTCCATCGCGAACTTTCGCGACATGGGCGTGCTGCCTGAAGCTCTGGTCAACTATCTGGCGCTTTTGGGATGGGCACCCACCGGAGGCAACCGCGAAATTTTCAATGCGCAGGAGCTGATCAAGGAATTTTCCCTGCAGCGCATTACGCCTTCGCCCGCCGTCTTTGACATGGAGAAGCTTTACTGGCTGAATCGGCATTACCTCAAGGGCAAGCCGGCAGGAGACCTTTACAACGCTTGTGTTGGCTACCTGTTCCGCTCGGGGATGTTGTCGAAAGAAGGGGAGATCGGCGGCAGCCTTATGCTGCCGACTGGTTTTCGTGACTGGTTCCTGAAGGTCATCGAGCTTCTCGCGCCATCTGTAGATCGTCTGGAACAGCTGCCGGACCGCACTACGTTGATTTTCCACTACGACGCGAAGGCAGCCCTCAATTCGCCGGAAAATGCTGACGTTCTGGGGTGGAAGAACACGGAAGCGGTCTTAACTCGTTTCACCGTGAAGATCATGGAGGATGAGTCGGCCAAGGCGGGTCAGCTCACACCTGAGTGTTTCAAGAAGATCGTTAACGAAGTTAAGGCCGAGACCGGCGCCAAGGGGAAGGAATTGTTTCACCCCATCCGATTGATCATTACCGGTTCACACTCGGGCCCGGAATTCGACAAGCTGATTCCGATTCTCGAGCAAGGCAGTCATCTCGATCTGCCGCGGCATATCTTGAACGTAAGGGAGCGGGTGGAAGCTTTTGGCAAAGCTCACGGCTAATGGGGCGCCGCTTTGCGGGGCTCGACTATCAGAATTGGAGCGCCGTCTAATCCGATTCAGCGCTCCACACTGGCGCTCCCCCCATTGAGTGATAAAAGCCCCATCCAGCGAGCGCGACTACGCTCAGCAGCGCGAAGATCGATGCATTCATGTACCAAGCTGAGAGGTCAGCGGTGAAAGGTACGTTGGCCAGCATGTCTATAGTGAAGATGGCACAGGTGAGGGGCACCAGCCCGAAGCGATAAACAATGAGGACGGCAACCGCATACACTACAATGAGCGAGGGAATCCTGACCGCCAGGTACGAACCGCTTAGCGTGTTGATCGCAGTGAAGATCGCAACGAATGCGAGGGCGGCCAGCCAGTCTTTGCGCAAAAGTTTCTTCAATCCCAACAGCAGAAAAAAGAACTCCAAGGCGGCAATAATAGATGCCGGTATCTGGGTTAGCCACAACCCCAGCGCCTGCCGTCCGCCAATCAGATACTCCGTGGCGTAGAGACCCGGCGCAGCCCCCAAATGAATCATGATTAGATGCCGGGCCTGAAAGATGAGGATCCAAACCACACCCAACATCACCCCGAAAAGTATGTCGCGTCCTACCAGAGGATCGCGCGCCTGCCCCGCCAGCAAGCGGCTCCAGGAGATGATGGTCTGCGGCCAGTTGCGCCGCACCCAGGGTTCAAGCGCCAGGTAGAGCAGCCAGGTGACCCCGGAAATGAACAGCCCCGTGCTTACCGCGAGAATAATCAGGCCGAAAGAGTCCAATGCGGGGACTAGATGAGCGCGACACAGCAATAGCGTCATCTCCAGCCCGAACATGACAATCGCCAGACGAGCGGCGCCCTCGCGGTCACCGCGTCCCTGACGATAATTTCGCCGCGCCAGGAGAGCCGCGCCCGACAACATCGAGACCATCATAAGCACCAGCAAAACTATCTTCGCTTTTTCTCCCGTGGTTTGATCGTCTGACTTGGCACGCTGCGGCTTGGTCCAATCTCCTATCAAAGAGAAGAAAACCGGTTTCCCGCGTAACGATGCCGCTTCGATGCGCAATGGCCGTTTCGATCCTGGCCACGCGCCGGTCCAAGCCGCGCGTGTATCTCCCCCTGCTAGAGAATTCCAGACTGGCTGGGTCGATTGAAATTGCGCTTGCTCGAGCCCGGCCATGGCAAACAGCACGCCCCAGTCCACCGCACCGGAAGGCGGAGCCTTTGCGTCCTCTATTTCCGGAGGAATGGCGAGCAGGTAGATCAGCCGTCCCTGAGGATCAAGCTCCACATGCACCATGCCGGACATAACTTCCGGCGGATCGTAACTTTGAATGATCCCTGGGGTCAGCAGCAGATCATAGAAATCGCGCGCCACCATATACCGGGGACTCTGCCGGTACCAGTACTGCATCAGCGAAGGCCGCTCGCTTAATACCCGGTTCCAGTCGGGACGCGGCTTGTCGTTTTTCTCGATGGATTCTTCCAGGTCTCCGTTGTTATAGAGGCCGAAGAAGCTATCCACCGGATGTCTTTCATAGCCTAACTTGCCCAACATCTCCCGAGCCTTCTGGGTGAGAACTTCAGGGCTCATTTCAAGTCCCAACCGGTCCAAAGCGCTGCTGCGAATCGTCAGATAGACAGCAATCGCCAATCCCACCAGAGCGGCAGCCAGGCAGATCACAGCCACCCGCCGACCAAGTCCAGCCGCCTCCCCTGCGGCAGCGACCATTTGCGGGGAAGGCGTCTCGCCCGCCGCCAGTGCCGCCGCCAAAGGATCTCCACCCGGTAGCGCGGCCGCCACATTGTGCACGTTGGCCGGCCGCGCCACGGGTTCGGTTTCCAGGCAACGCAAGATCACCCGTTCAATCGCAGGATCGAGATCTTTGACCACCGACGACGGACGGCTGGGAGTTCTTTCCTCTCTATTGCGAAGTGAGGTAGCAGGCTTGTCGGTGAAGGCACGCTTTCCGGTGAACACTTCATACAACACCAGGCCCAGGGCATAGATGTCGCTGCGGACACTGACTTCTTTGCCTTCCAGTTGCTCCGGCGCCATGTAGGCAGGAGTCCCGCTGCGCAACTCAGTTCCTGGTATCTGTTCGGCAACTCCGGCCAGGCCGAAGTCGGTAATCACTACCTGGCCGCGCCCGTCGAGCATAATGTTGGCGGGCTTCATGTCGCGGTGCAGGACGCCTTTGGCGTGGGCGGCGGCCAGCCCGGCACAAAGTTGCCGCGCGATGTCGAGGGCTTTGTCCTGGGGAAGCCGTCCGATGCGGCGCAGAAGCGAGGCCAAGTCTTCTCCGTCGACATACTCCATGGTGAAGAATGTCTGCCCGTCGACCTCTCCCACGTCGTAGACGCGGCAAACATTGGGATGGGAGACTCTGCGGGCAGTTCGAACTTCGTTTCGGAAACGTTCGAGCAATCCCTCATCGCGCATGGCGGGCTCGGGAAGGAATTTGAGAGCGATCGGTTGCCCCAAAGTCAGGTCATCGGCCCGGTAGACTTCTCCCATGCCGCCCTTGCCCAGAAGTGCGATGACACGGTAGCGGCTTGCGATGAGGTGTCCGGGCAGGAAGCGGCTTTCGCTGAGAGCAGCCGCCGAACTGGGAGGCCGAAGCCCCGAAGTGGGAATCTTTACTCGTGGGGTTGCCGGAGCAAAATCAAACGTAGCCAGATCGCTGCTGTCAGAAACGGGTTTGCCGCAAGAAGAGCAAAATCGTCCGGCAGAAGGGAGGTCCGTACCGCAGGCTACGCAGGTAGACATGAAATTTCCCGGTACAGTCTACCGCGTAACTCCATTCGTCTGAGCCCGCAGAGGACAAAGCCTAGGCTTTCCAAGACTTCCTCTGTGTAACTCTGTGTTCTCTAGAGGAGTAATAGCCTTTGATCTTCCTCGCAGACTCATTGTCGTTGCAGTCAGGGAGGACGCGGTTGCGAAGAGATCTTCGACTGCACGAAAGGGATTGGCTCGGCGCCAATCCCTTTGCTCCGCTCAAGATGACAGATCAGTACTTGGGCATCTTCGGATCAACCCGGTCGGCCCAGGCCAGAATTCCGCCCGCCAGGTTCCGTACCTTCTTGAATCCTGCCTTCTTCAGGAAGTCCACCGCTTTGGCGCTGCGCATTCCCGAGCGGCAATGCGCCACAATCTCACGGCTGGAATCGAGTTCATTCACTCGCTTCGGCAGATCGCCCAGCGGAATCAGGTGTCCGCCGATGTTGCAGATCTGATATTCGTGTGGTTCACGCACGTCCAACACGAAGATGTCTTCTCCGGCATCGAGCTTTTGCTTCAACTCTTCTACTTGCATTTCGGGCACATTCACGTCCACTTCATTCTCCTCACCGCGAATTCCGCAGAATTCATTGTAGTCGATGAGTTTGGTGATGGTGCGGTGCGTTCCGCAGGCCGGGCAATCTGGATTCTTGCGTAGCCTTAGTTCGCGGAACTTCATGTCCAGAGCGTCGACTAGCAGGAGGCGGCCGATCAGCGGCGTCCCCTTGCCCAGAATCAGCTTGATGGTTTCCGTGGCCTGGATGACGCCAACGAGACCGGGCAGAATGCCCAACACGCCGCCCTCGGCGCACGATGGAACCAATCCAGGCGGTGGCGGCTCGGGGTACAAGCAGCGGTAGCAGGGGCCTTCCTCCGTGGCGAAGATGCTGGCCTGGCCCTCGAAGCGGAAAATGGATCCGTAGACGTTCGGCTTACCGGTCAATACGCAGGCGTCGTTGACCAGGTAGCGTGTGGGAAAGTTGTCGGTGCCGTCGGCGATGATGTCGAAGTCTTTGAAGATTTCGAGGGCGTTCTCGCTGCTCAACCGGGTGTCGAACTTCTTGATGTTCAGATAGGGATTGATCGCCTTGAGGCTCTCTGCAGCGGAATCCAGCTTCTTGCGTCCCACATCTGCGGTGGAATGGATGATCTGCCGTTGCAGGTTGGTGTAATCGACCACGTCAAAATCGACGATACCGAGCGTTCCCACCCCTGCCGCCCCCAGGTACAACGCCAGAGGGGATCCCAGGCCGCCCGCACCAATACACAATACCCGCGCCGCTTTCAGCTTCTGCTGGCCTTCCATCCCCACCTCGGGCATGATCAGATGCCGCGAATAGCGCAGGATTTCATCATTGTCCAGAGCTGCAGTTTCGGGTTTCGCTTCAAGTACGGTGGCCATAAAAACCTCTATTTAAGGATTTGAACTGGAGATCGCCAGACAGACCAGCTAGCGACAACAACAGGGCGGACAACAGCAACAGGCGCCGAGGCGGGAGGTAGCGCAATGGACTGAGGCAAAATGCATGAAAATTAGCGGCCCCCAGCGATCGAGGGCACTATCGAAATACTATCATTGTCCTGAACCGCAGTCGCGTCCTTCTGCAGGTAGCGTACGTCTTCGTCGTTCAGGTAAACATTGACGAAAGCACGCAATTTGCCATCGTCGTTGTATAGGTGGCGGCGTAGATCAGGGTGTCCGGAAACCAGTCCGGACAAAGCCTCTCCGATGCTGGATGCCTTAACTTCAACCGCCGCCTGCTTGCCGGTGTACTGGCGGAGTGGGGTGGGAATATGGATTTTTGCCATGCGTTATACATGATGCCACAGCCGGGGCGGAAGATTCACTGGCTGAAGGAAACTGATGGAATCCTGCTTCCGCCCCAGCCGCCAGTTCTGGCCAATCAGGCCTGTTCTAAGCGGTTTTTCCGTACAAATCTGCAATCCGCCTTTTCATTTCTTCGGGAGAAACATCCTCCACGTGGGTTGCGATGGTCCACTTGTAGCCGAAGGGATCAAGGACCGTACCGCTCCGGTCGCCGTAAAACTGGTCTTGCACGGGTTTCTCGACTGTAGCTCCGGAGGCGACGGCTTTCTCGAAGGTTCGACCGACATCTTCCACATAGAGCATGATGCCCACTGGATTGCCGCCTAGTGCCTTAGGGCTGCGGTACCCCATGTCCTTCATTTCGTCCGCCATCATCAGAACTGAGTCGCCAATCCTGATCTCGGCATGACCGAGTTTTCCGTCTGGTCCGGGCAGCCGGAGTATCTCGGTTGCACCGAACACGTTCTTATAAAACTCGATGGCCTTGGCGGCGCCATCGATGATGAGGTAAGGAGTTACGGAATGGTAGCCATCAGGAACCGGTTTTACTGCCACGGTGACCTCCTTGATATCGTTGATATCGTTCAAAAGACTTCCCTCCAGTATATAAAAGCCCGCAAACGCGGTACCCCAATGATATAGGTGCTACAGTCAACAAATATAGTTGACAAAAGCAACTATATTGCGGGATGCTCGATGCATGAACCTGCGGGCCGAGGTCGAAGCCGTTCGGAGTTTCAACCGCTTCTACACCAAAACCATAGGCGTCTTGCACGAGGGATTGCTAAGCAGCCGGTTCTCGCTGACCGAAGTCCGCGTGCTGTATGAGCTCGCCCACCGCAAAACTGCCACCGCTTCCCAACTGTGTATCGAGCTTGGTCTAGACCCTGGCTATCTCAGCCGCCTCTTGCGGGGTCTTGCCGGCCGCAAGCTCGTCGAGAAAGCCCGCTCAACCAAGGACGGCCGGCAATCGCTTTTACGCCTGACGGCTGCGGGACAGCAGGAGTTCGAAAAGCTCAATGCTCAGCAGAACCAGGAAGTGACCGCGCTATTGCAGACGCTCCCATCTGCGAAGCAAGAGCTCTTAGTGACCTCGCTTCGCACAGCACAGCAACTCCTAGAGGACAGTGCGGCCTCGTCCGCCGAAGATTCCTACATCCTGCGTTCCTACCATCCCGGTGACTTGGGCTGGGTGGTGCACCGTCACGGCGCTGTCTACGCTAAGGAAGAGCACTACGACGAACACTTCGAAGGACTGGTGGCAGGGATCGTGGCTGACTTTGTCGAGAATTTCGATTCCAAGCGCGAACGCTGTTGGATTGCCGAGAAGGACGGTGAAATCGCGGGTTTCGTTTTCCTGGTGAAGAAATCCGAAACCGTTTGCAAGCTGCGGTTGCTGTTAGTGGAGCCTTGGGCTCGCGGCTTGGGTATCGGCGCCCGTCTGATTTCCGAATGCGTGCGCTTTGCCCGCCAGACCGGTTACAAGAAGATGATGTTGTGGACACAAAGCGATTTGCTTGCCGCCCGGCATCTCTACAGGAAAGCCGGCTTCGAGCTTGTAGCCAGCGAACTGCATGATAGTTGGGGACGTAAGGACCTGGTCTCAGAAACCTGGGAACTAAGGCTCTAAAGGGCAAAGCTGAGCAAAGAACAACGGCCAGCATTCTCCCTGAGGGGTATGAGGCAAGGAGTCATGCTGGCCTTACATCTTGCTGGCAAGATTTGTACACGAGGAAGTGCGCAAAATTAGGACAGACCGGTCGGTGTTTCAAAATCCGAACAAGCCAAAACCGGCGTCCAGTCTGTATTCTGGCGGACCGGTAACCTAGTCTTTCAACGGCACCATAGCCTGGCCGTCGCGACAGAAGGTGGCTACCCGCTGCAGGTTGCCATCGGGTTGGTTGACGATCATGACTGGTCCGTAGCAGTAGACGGCGTGCCCAGAGTCGGCAAAGTACCAGCTGCCGCCCTTGTGTGCCTGTTGTTTGACCTGGGGGTGAACCGGCTTAGGGGCCTGAAGGTGCGTTCCTGGTAGGGAGATCGAGAGTAAGAGTGTCGCCAATATCCTCATAGGGGGCCTCTTTAGACCATTGACCGCGTGCGCCGCTCGTTTGGAGTATCTGCACTCTCCTTGGGCGGTTTGAGCGGTAAAGCTTTCTGGTACTTGCCTGATCTTTTCTGGCTCGCTACTTTGTCGGGTGAATTTGCCTGGGAAGACGGAGTCTGGTTCTGGGACGACGGAGTTTGAGCCTGGGGTTTTGCCTTTAACGGAGTTCCGGGTCTAACGTGCTGCTGGATGTTTTTGCCCTTTAGCGCGGTTAGTTCCGCACTGTCGCTGAAGAGTTGTTGGATCAGGGATCTCTGGTTTTCGATAGTTCGCCCCTGCTCCACGACCAGTAGGGCCAGCAGGCCGTAGGAGATGAGGAAAAGCACCACCAGAAGCGGCAGTAGTTGTTGTTTGGGCTTGGCTGCGACGACCGCTTCTTCCTGTAAGAGGTTCAACACCTTTACACCCCAATCCATGCCTCAGTCAGCAGGCACTGTCACAATTGCAGCTGGCACGCCATGTGGGATAAATCTGCTAACTGTATGAGGGGTATATAGTTATCCCGTTTTCGACACGGGCATACAGCAGCTGAGTGTGCAAACCAATGCACAATTTGAGCAGGCTGAACTGTTACTGAGGTAAGGAGGCGATGCTTTATTTGGCGCTCATGACCAGCTTGGCAATGGTCGCCAGTTGCATGTTCGAGGTGCCCTCGTAGATCTTGCCGATTTTGGCGTCGCGCCAGTACTTTTCGACCGGATAGTCCTTGGTAAACCCGTAACCGCCATAGATCTCGATGGCGAGCGAGGTGACCCTTTCGGCGACCTGGGACGCAAAAAGCTTGGTCATTGCCGCTTCTTTAACAAAAGGAACCCCAGCGTCTTTCATCCGGGCAGCGTTGTAAACCATCACCCGGGCGGCTTCGATCTCGGTTGCCATCTGCGCGATCTGGAACTGGATGCCCTGGAAATCAGAGATCGACTTACCGAACTGCTTGCGCTCCTGAGCGTACTTGCTGGCGTATTCCCAGGCCCCTCGGGCGACACCTAACATCTGCGCTCCGATGCCAATGCGGCCCTCGTTGAGGGTCTCGATGGCTATTTTATAGCCCTTGCCGGCCTCTCCCAACACATTGGCTTTGGGTACCTTGCAGTCTTCCAGGATAAGCTCGCAAGTCGAGGAAGCCCGAATGCCGAGCTTGTCTTCCTTCTTGCCCACGGCGAATCCGGCAAAGTCTTTCTCGATGATGAATGCCGTGATGCCCTTGTACCCGGCCGAAGCGTCGACGGTTGCGAACAGAATGAACACTCCAGCTTCTTTGCCGTTAGTGATCCACAGCTTGCGACCGTTCAGCACGTAGTCGGAGCCCTTGAGCTCGGCCTTGGTTTGTAGAGCGAAGGCGTCGGACCCGGAACCCGCTTCACTGAGGGCGTAGGCGCCAACCGTGTCGGCAGCCATCTTTGGCAGGTATTTCTTCTTCTGTTCCTCGGAAGCCCAGCGAACCAGGGCATTGTTTACCAAGGTGTTCTGCACGTCTACGATCACGCCTGCTGAAGCATCGACCCGCGAAAATTCCTCTACCGCCAGGATTGCCTCAAAAAACCGGCCTGCCCCACCGCCGTACTGCTCGGGGATCTCAATGCCCATCAAGCCCAGCTGAAAAAACTGGTGCAGAAGTTCTTTCTCAAAGACGCCCTTTTCATCCATTTCCTTGACCAAAGGACGAATCTTGTCCTCGGCAAACTGCCGGACGTTGTCACGAAAAAGTTGTTCGTCTTCGGTGAGTGTGGTGACGGGAGAAGGAGTGGCAGTTTCCGACATGAAAACCTCTACGGGAAAATACGATTGAAATCTTATCACCGGGTCTGAGGTAGGGTCAGAACTGCGAGCAAAATTCCGAATTCTTCTCTGACCCCTGTGTTCTCAGCGGTTAGGGTTTTTGCAGCCCCGCTTTTAGGGAACCTCAGCCATAAGGCTAAAGAAGCTCAGGGAGAGTTTCGCCAGCAACTACTTGAGTTGTACTAAACCGTCGGGGGACATGGTCGGCGGTGCTGGCCGCTGTGGAGCGCGCCAGGAATCGACTACCGAAATCTGGTGGACGCAGGAAACCGTGCAGTTGGGAGCACAAACCTTCTCGGTCAGATACTCGCGGCGAATGTCTTCCAGAGAATAGTTTTCCAGCGGAATTCCCGGGTATCCACGCTGCTGGGAGCAGTAGTGCACTAATCCGTTTTCACAAATGTAGAGGTAGCGCGCTCCAGCACGGCAGCGCCAGTCGTTAGGCTTGCCTTGCGCGATATTCTCTTGAAATGCATTGATGCGGGTGAAGCTGCGTTTGCTCCATGACTTCATCTCGTTGTAGACGAGCCGCTCTGCATCGCCCAAAGGCTGCAATTGGCCACTTCCGTCGTGAATGATGCCGATCGTGGAGGTGAATCCTAATTCCAACGCACGCTTGCCAATAGTCAAAGCATCCTGCGGCTTGCTTACCCCGCCGCCCACCACGGAATTAATATTTACGTGGAAGTCGGCAAATTCCGCCAGATTCTGCAGCTTCTTATCGAGGACTTTGAGGCTCTTCTTCGAGACGTCGTCAGGATTCACGTTGTCGATGGAGATCTGCAGCCACTCCAGTCCAACCCGATTAAGACGCTGGATGCGTTCGGGAACCAGGAAATACCCGTTTGTGATCAATCCGGCGACCATGCCATGTTTGCGGATGCGGGCAATGATGTCATCCAATTCCGGATGAAGCAGCGGTTCACCGCCGCTGATGGTGATCACCGAAGTCCCCAGATCAGCCAGCTTGTCGACGCGGCGAAACATGTCCTCGGTCGGAACCGGCTTGGAGAAGTCATCAAACTCGTTGCAATATTCGCAAGCCAGATTGCAGCGCCGGACAGGAATGATATGCACCAGCAGCGGATGCCGGGTCGAAACAATGGCACGAGCCGCGTGGCGGATTGTACGCACACTTCGACCGAGCGATTTGATCCGGCGGCGAAATAAGGTTCGGCTGGAAGCCATTGAGCTACCGGTTATTACATCACAGAGAGTTGCTAAGTGCATCATTTCACACAGTATTCAGGCTAATTCGGGCGGTAAATGGTGCATCGGATACGTTCGTTGGTGCCTGTGATTTAAGAGACGAACTCCTGCGTAAATTTTCGCGCCCTTGGTGGTTTATGCGTTTCTTATGGGAACACCAACTGGTGACCGGCCTCGAGCAACGTTTCGAGGGCCCGCTCTTTGTCATCTTCTTTCACCAGAATGTAGTCGGTGTCGAAAGTCGACACCGCAAAGATGGGAATATTCGCCTCCGCTAGAGGATCGAGAAACGATGCCAGAATCCCCGTCAACTGAAAGGGGAAAGGCCCCAGCAATTTCAGACAAATCCAATCCTTCTCGGACTGCACCTCTGCCGGAACGCTGGCCGTAAGGCTTACCACCGACAATTCGTCACGCGTGCGACTAACACAGGAAAACGGCCCGGAGTGGATCCAGTCAGGAATTGGCGTTTCAGCCGCCAGCCGCGAAACCGCGAAACGGCCAGGAAGCAGCGAAAAATTAAGCTTGTGCAAGTCCATAAATCAGATGGAATCGTGGACTTGACGGGCTACACAGATAAAACAAAGAAAAAGGTTTATCGGTGAAATCCGTGCAAATCCGGTTGGGTGACTTACTCCAAAGCCTTCCTCACCGCCGCCCGCGCCAGCAGTCGCGTCGAGTCCAGTGTTGGCAAAGGCGAGATCTCCGCCGACACCAGCAGAGGAATCTCGGTACACCCCAATACCACCGCGTCGCATCCTTCTTTTCCCAATCCCCGAATGACTTCGCCGAAATATGTGAGCGAGCGTTCGGTAAACTCCGCGTTGACTAGTTCGTCCATGATGATGTGGTTTATATGCTCGCGCTCCTTCGGCCCCGGCGTACGAAACTCGAGTCCTGCCGCTTTTAGCTTCTCGGGATAGACCGGTCCCTCCATCAGATATTTTGTCCCCAGCACGCCCAGCCGTTTGTAGTTGGAACGCGTGGCCTCGTTCGCAACCTCTTTGGCGATATGCAGCCAGGGACGCGGCGAGCGGTGCTCAACCAAATCGAACGCCTGATGAATGGTGTTGTCGGGACAAACCAGAAAATCGGCGCCGGCCTTGGCCAACTTCTCTGCGGAGGACAGCATTAGCTCCGCCACTCCGGCCCAATCACTGGCGTAGATGCACTCCATGTAAGCCGCCAATGGATGAGTGTGCAAAGAAACTTCTGGATGGTTGTGTCGTCCCAGATATTTAGTGCCTTCGAGACAGATCGTCCGGTAGCACAGCGCTGCACCTTCCGCGCTGCAAGCCACGATACCAATGTGCTGCGGCAAAAAAGAGTCCTCCTGAGATTCGCCTCGGAAGATTCTAAATGGAGGAACCACGAAGCACACGAAGGTTCAGGAAGGAAATCTTGAAGACCTGGGCTTTCCCTCGTGGAACCGTGTCCTTAGCGGTTAGTGCTTTGCTCGGCGATGCCCGCCAGTACGCGATCCAAATCTTCCCGCGAATGGTATTTACCTTCCACCATGACGCCTGCAATCTTTCGGGTGTTATGAATGTCGACCAATGGATTCTCATCCAGCAACACCAGGTCGGCGACATGGCCCCTCTCGACGACCCCGTACTTTTCTACTCCGAGGAAGAGCGCGGGGTTTAAGGTTGCGGCCTGCAAAGCTTGAAGGGGGCTGAACCCGCTTTCCACCAGCAGCTCTAATTCACGATGCAAACTAAAGCCAGGAATGACCATGGGATCGGGCCCGTCGCTCCCCGCCAGAAAATAAACTCCTGCTTGCTGCATTTGCTTTACGATTGCTGGAGCGTGGTCCGCATCGCGCTTGTACTCCGCTAGTTGCTCGGCAGAAGTATTCCCGGCCACAACCCTTGGGTCCCACTGCTGGCGGATTGAAGCCGGCACATATTTCAAAGGGGAATCTGCATCGGGCGGATTCTCAGGGATGTTCGCCTGGGTTCGCGTCCACACCAGCGTCGGAACCTGCCACGTCTTATTCTTTGCCAAAAGTGAAACCAAGTTCGCAGCTTTTGCCGGGTCGTAAGTTTCCGATGCTTTTTGGCTGGCCGCGAAATATCCAGCCCGATCGTGGGTAGCGGTTGATTTAAGGATCTGTTCTCGAAGGTTGCCTTCCTGCGACGAAGCCGCAAGTGAGAAACCGGTCAGATGCTCAATGCTTTTCTGCCCCGCGTTAGAGGCTTCGCCCATACTCACCGAGAAGGGAACGTGCCCCACGAATGTCAGATGATCTTTTTTCGACTCCTCGGCGATGGCGAAATAGGAATCGCGCGGAATGTTGGAGAGAATTTTGATGAAATCCACGTGTCGTTTTTTCAGGGAATCTACGGCGCTACGCGCCTCATCCGGAGTATTTACCGCGATTGACTGGCTGTCAGACTTTCCTCCTACCAGAAACGGCCCACCCATCACGATGTGCGGCCCTAGCACATCTCCATGCTCAATATGTTGTCTTCGCTGCTCCAGCACATCGTGAACTCCCCCCATGTCGCGGATCCCGGTGATGCCATTTGCGATGTAGAGCGGATACAACAGCTTTTCGTCCCAGACTGGATCACTGAATGCGCTGTGAACGTGCATATCCCAAAGGCCGGGGATCAAGTACTTCCCGTTGGCGTTGACTACCGTGGTATTTCTGCTTTCCTCGATGAGTCCGATGGGTGCGATCCCGGTGATGCGGCCGTTCTTTATGACTACGGTAAGGTGGGGTTGAATGGAGCCATCCCGAACGTCGATGATGTTGACATTCGTGAACACGAAATTCTTTTCAATAGGTTTTGATTTTCCCCAAAGAACCGCCGTAAGCGCGAGGACCAACGCCGCTAGCTTCATTCCAGCTCCAGAACGGCCCATAGCAACACGCCAGCCTAAGGGCGTACCACGGCGGCGTCAAACAAATTCAGGAATTGCAACTTCTTTTCTGCCGGAAGGAACGACGCTTCAAACGAATTTCGCGCTACTTCCCGCAGGTGTTCGTCGTTGAATCCAAAACTCTGTTGCGCGATGTAGTATTCGTGCGACAGGGAGGTACGAAACATAGCGGGGTCGTCAGTGTTCAGGGTTATCATGATCCCCTGGTTGAAGTAATTCCGCACCGGGTGGTCGTTGAGCGCCGGCAAACAACCCGTCCGCAGATTGCTCGTAATACAGATCTCCACCGGAATCTGGCGGGTCGCCAATTCTTCCACAAGCTCGGTATCTTGCCAGGCGCTGAGCGCATGCCCGATGCGCTCAGCCCGGAGATTAAGCCCCCCCCAAATCGATTCCGGACCAACCGTCTCCCCGGCGTGAATGGTAAGCCTCAAGCCATTCTCCGCCGCGTAAGCGTAAACATCGCGAAACAATTCCGGTCCGGCCTTGCGCTCATCTCCTCCTATGCCGAATCCCACTACGCTCGGGCCCTTGAAGCGTACCGCCAGCTGCGCCACCTCGCGGGCTGCCGGCTCTCCAAACTGGCGGACAGCGTCGAAAATCCATAGCAGCGAAACCCCAAAGTCGCGCTCCCCGAGTTCTCGCCCCCTTTGTAGGCCCTGAAAGATGGCGGGGAAATCCTGTTCACGCCAGAGGCAGACGCCAACTGAGACATAAACCTCGGCGTGAAGGATATTTTCGGCTTTCAACTTTTCCATTAACCGGTAGGTGATGAGCTCATAATCCTCGGCAGTCCGCAGGTCTTCGGTAACGGCTTTGAATGCCATGAGAAATCCAGTGAAGTCCTGGTAGCGGTAGAGTTGCTCGATCTCTTCCAGGCTTCCACTTTTGCGATGGCGCTGCCGAAGTTCAAGCAGAGTGACTGGATCCACCGTGCCCTCAAGATGGAGATGCAGCTCTGCCTTGGGCAACGCCCGGATAAAGGCCGTAGATCGCAATTCACCAGGAAAGTGCATTAGGGCTTAGTGCAGTCTACCGCTGTGGCAGGCCCGATGTCGTGAGGAGAAATGGAGATACGATAATGTTATTTCTGGGCCGGTGCGAACTCGCTGCGATGGCGGCTATACATAAAGTAAATTCCCAGTCCAATCGCCAGCCAGCCAAAGAACCGCAACCAGGTGAGAATCGGCAGACCCGCCATGAGGAGGAAGCAAAACAATACGCTCAAAATAGGGGCCGCAATGCCACCAGGAGCACGGAATCCGCGCCGTCTGTTCGGGTCACGGGAGCGCAAGATGATAACGCCCACCGACACGAGCACGAAGGCGAATAGGGTTCCTATATTCGAGAGGTCGGCAAGTGTGCCAATATCCAGAATCCCGGCAGGTATACCAACTACAAATCCGGCAATCCAGGTTGCCGTCGACGGCGTGCGGAACTTGGGGTGCACTCTTCCAAAGAGGCGTGGCAGCAACCCATCGCGAGACATGGCGAACCACACCCGGGCTTGACCAAGCTGAAACACAAGCAGAGAAGAGATCATTCCCATCATGGCGCCAAACAACACGCCAAGCCTTACCCAGTGCAGCATCGGAGATCCAGTTGCGAGGGTTAGCCTCTTCAGGCTGTTAACCACTGGAGCGGCGTCGTCTAGCAGGGTTTGCCAAGGTACCAAGCCAGTCAGCGTGATCGCAACCGCAACGTAAAGCACAGTGCACACAACCAGGGTGGCGATGATGCCAATTGGCAAATCTCTTTGCGGGTTGCGGGCTTCTTCGGCGGCCGTGGAAACCGAATCGAACCCGATATAGGTGAAGAAAATGATCGATCCGCCGGTGAGAATGCCCGACCAGCCCTGCGGTGCAAACGGGTGCCAATTGCTGGGATGGATGAAATGAGCGCCCGCGATCACAAAGGCAAGAATCGCGGCGATCTTCAAAATAACCATGGTGTTATTGGCGCTCGCTGATTCTCGAATGCCGCGTACCAACACCATCGTCAACAACATCACAATCAGAAACGCGGGGAAATTGAAGCCGAAGTGGAATCCCGGCGCGTACAACATGTTGCCCTTCAGGTCGGCCAGGCCACTGGGAAGGTAAGCAGGCGAAATCCACCGCACCGCGGGATGCCAATTGAACCAGTCAAGCAGGTCTACGAGGTGGGCGGCGAACCCTACACTCACCGCCATGTTGCTGACAGCATACTCGAGAATGAGGTCCCAGCCAATGATCCACGCGATCAGTTCACCCATGGTCGCGTAAGTGTAGGTATAGGCGCTGCCTGCAATCGGAATCATCGATGCCAGTTCGGCATAGCAGAGTGCAGTGAAGGCACATACCACTGCAACCAGGACCAGCGACAACGCAAGCGCCGGTCCCGCCCCCGGGCGCCCATGCGTTGCGGTATGCCGGATCAGGTAGTCCAGCAGAGGAGCGTTCAGGATGGAAGAGGTGTCAAACTTCTGACCGGCGATGGCCGTGCCGATTACCGTAAATATGCCCGACCCGATCACCGCCCCAATACCGAGCGCGGTGAGAGAAACTGGTCCCAGGGTTTTTTTCAGACTGCGTTCGGGGCTCTCGGAATCAGTGATCAGCTTGTCGATAGACTTGCAGCAGAAAAGCTGATTTTGGGTTCGACCGCCTGGCGTGGCTTGGTTTCCAGTGCTTGGCATTGTTTTCCGGGATCAGCGGGCGCGGGCTACCAACCAACTCCTCATCAGGTTTCAGACCATCATAAAAGTGGCGGCGCGGGAAGGTATTCCCGCGCCGCGACTGGTTCAGTGCCGGCTACCGTTTCGCCTGGCCGCGCACTAGTTTCTTCACTTTGCGCTTCGCCGACCCACGGGCGTAATCCCGTTTCTTCAGTGGCGTCTCGGTGGTCTTCTTCTTGCGTGACGCACGTTTCAATTTCTTGCGCTCTTCTTTACTTAAGCTCTTAGTATTTGCCATGAGTGCTGTAGTTCTCTCCTAGAAGTCAGGTCAATGCTAACAGTTTTGTGCTAAACCGCCTCTAACTGGGCGTATTTTTCAACCAGCTTTTTCAAGCCGAAGCGTGGGAATTGTACCGTAAGTTTGGTTTCTTCGCCTTCACCTTCGCGCTGGTAGACCGTGCCTTCACCGTATTTTGGATGCCGTACTTTCTGCCCCGGGCGGAATCCGCGGCGCCCGGTGGGCGCTTCCACCGGGACTTTGGGGACGGTGAATCGCTTGCCACGAGAGGCGAAAAATTCAGCAATGTTCTCGATGGAATTGTATTTTGGAGCTGCCGGTGCGCTTTTTGGTTTCGCCTGGGCGCTCATCTGACGCCAACTTAGGCTTTGATCCTCGTCCTCATAGGAATAGTGGGTATCTCCGGAGTCATATTCCTGCGGCCGTTGGCTGGCGAGTAGTCCGCCCGCTTCGTCCGCCCACTTCTTCGATGAGGACAGCCGGAACCTCCTCCAGAAACCGTGAAGGAATACTCGCCTCAGGAAGGTCCGTGCCGTAACGCCGACGGTAAGTTGCGCGCGAAAGAACCAGCGTATCCATTGCCCGGGTCATTCCGACATAGCAAAGCCGCCGTTCTTCCTCGATATCATCGGGATGGTTGAACGTTCGAGAATGCGGAAACAGCCCTTCTTCCAGGCCGCAAAGAAACACCAGCGGGAATTCCAGCCCTTTGGCGGCGTGCAGCGTCATCAACGTAATCTGCGCCTGTTCATCGTAGGCGTCCGCGTCGCTCACCAGCGCTGCATGATCGAGGAACTGGTCGAGGGTTTCGCCCCGGTCGCGCGAATCCATGGCGGCGTTGACCAGTTCGTGCAGGTTTTCCACACGGGAGAAAGCCTCTGGTGTGTCCTCTTCTTCGAGCAACTTGATGTAGCCGGTGCGGTCGATGAGGAATTTCAGAATGTCGGCAGTCCCCGCCGATCCGGGTTCAGGGAAACCTTCGATCTTCTCCACTTCCGTCGCCGGCGATTCCTCTTCTGGTTCCATCGCACCGAAATCGAAAATCGTTGGATCGAACGAAATCTGGTCGTTCAACTCAACCGCTGCGGGAACGGCGGCTTCCTCGTCCGTCGTCGCCGTCTCCGCCAGGCGTTGAGCATACGTTCCCCCCAGCATGGCGCGGGCATCTTCAATCAAATCATGAAAACTCTTCAGCGCGGCACATGCGCGCGCCGGCAGCAACTGACGTTGAATGGCCTCACCAACGGCTCCCCAGAGGGAAAGGCCCGTCTCCAGCGCCAGGCGTTCCAGAACTTCGATAGTGGTCTTCCCAATCCCGCGGACCGGAGTGTTGATCACCCGCATGAGTGAGATGGAATCATCCGGATTCTGAACCACCTTCAAATATGAAATCAGGTCTTTGATTTCGGCGCGGTCATAAAACGAGAAACCACCGACTACGTGATACTTCAGCTGGTAACGCCGCATGGCTTCTTCAAATAGCCGAGACTGGGAATTGGTGCGGTAAAGCACTGCTGCTCTCGGCTTTTCTTTGCCGTCCGTTCCTTCGCGCAGATAGCGCGCAATCCAGTCAGCGACAAACAGCGCTTCGTTCTCGCCATCCGGGGCCTCGTAGTAACCGATCTTGGCCCCGCCCTGGCGCGACGTCCAAAGATTCTTTCCCTTGCGGCGGACGTTATTCGCAACCACCGCCGACGCCGCCTGCAAAATATTTTGCGTAGAGCGGTAGTTCTGTTCCAGGCGGACGATCTTGGCTTCAGGAAAATCCTTTTCAAATTCAAGAATGTTGCGGATGTCCGCCCCGCGCCACGAATAGATCGACTGGTCCTCATCGCCGACCGCGCAAACGTTGTGCCGCTCTCCCGCCAGCAGTCGCATCAATTCATACTGCGGACGGTTCGTGTCCTGATATTCATCCACCAACACGTGGTGAAACCGGCGGCTGTAATAATCACGGACTTCAGGCGCCGCTTTTAACAGTCGCACTGCTTCGAGCAGCAGGTCGTCGAAGTCCATGGCGTTCGCTTTGAGCAATTCTTTGCGATACTCCGCGTAGATATGTGAGACCTTCTCGGTCGTCGGGTCGTTCGATTGCAGATAAATTTCCTGCGGATCTAGCATGTGATTCTTCGCCCAGGAAATATGGGACAGCACGGCTCGGGGAGTGGTTTGCTTGTCATCAATTCCCAGCCGCCGCATGATCGACTTCACCAGTGACTGCTGGTCCGACTCATCATAGATAACGAAATTCTTGGTAAGCCCAATTGGCGGAGCCCCAAGCGTAGTCGAAGGGATGCGCAGCGCCTCAACATCCCGGCGCAACAGACGCACGCAAAACGAATGGAAGGTAGAAATGACCGGCTTGGCGATAGAAAGCCCGCCGACGATCTTGTCGACGCGTCCCACCATTTCAGCAGCGGCCTTGTTGGTGAAGGTAACGGCGAGAATGGACTCCGGCATTGCTCCCAGATGCTCGATCAGATGGGCAATTCGGTAGGTGATGACACGCGTCTTTCCGCTTCCCGCACCCGCCAGAATCAAGACAGGTCCCTGTACAGTTTCGACAGCCTCGCGCTGTTGCGGATTCAGTTGATCAAGGAAAGACACTACGGGGGCGGCTCCGGGATTCACTACCTAAAGATTTTACAGGGATTCAAGAATCCAGTCCGCAAACGACAGATAGAAAGAAAAAACTCGAGTGTGCCCCGTCCAAGCTCCGCTTGGGCGGGGATTTTCGTCCGGCAGTGCTAATAACTCTATTCGTTTTGGACTGTCTTTACCGCTTTGCACTCCTCACATGGACAAACATCGCGCAGAAACTGCCAGGAATAAATTCCCAGATCGTGGCCGTCATTCCAGTGAAATTTAATCGCATACTTGCCAACGCCTTCGGCAGATGTCGGCTTTGCAGCCGCCTTGAACATGGGAAGCTCTCCAGGCTTGCCTTGCGGTTTCTGTCCCGGCTGGCGTCCAGACTTAGCGCGCTCATCGTCACAAAGCGCGCACGGACATGCATCTCGCAAAAACACAAATGGATAATGCGAAACGTGGCCGTCCTTCCATTCAATATCGACGCCCGCACCGGTACTCAGGTTAACTTTGACTGCCTTGGGATCTGCCGCAACGACCATGAATCGAGTATCGCACGGAGAGGCAGATCATCTCGAACGCTGTCGGCACAAGCGTTTGGGTGGCGCAGCGCCAGCGCAAAAACCCAAATCACTCATACCGCAGAGCCTCGATGGGATCGACCCGCGTGGCCCGCTGGGCCGGAATCCAGCTAGCACCCAGCGTCGCCGCCACGAGCGTCACTGCAATGGCCGTGAACACCACAGGATCACGCGGACTAACCCCAATCAACAAACTGCCCATTAAAGGCGTCAGCAGAAATGCACCGACGGTGCCGATGATTAGCCCCGCAGCCGCCAGTACGATCCCATTGGAAAGAATCATCTGCAGAATCGCCCTCTTCTGCGCGCCCAGCGCAATGCGGACCCCAATCTCCTGCGTCCGGCGGCCTACCAGGAACGAGACCACACCGTAGAGTCCAATCACCGCCAGCGACAAGGCCACCACGCCGAATGCTCCGCCGAGAATGGCTGAGATTCGCGGGATGAAAAGTCCCTGGCTGGAAACCACGCTGGCGAAAGACTGCACCGCCAGCGGAGCCACATCTGGATCCAGTGTCCGCAGTTGATCACGAACGAGAGGGACGATCGTCGTCGGATCGCCATCTGTTCGCAGATGCAATGTGCCGCTAGGCCGGCCCATGCGCGCGTACGACATATAAAACACCGGCATCGCCGGCCCGCCAATATTTCCAAAGTTCGAATCTTTTACCACACCTACGATCGTGATCCGGTCATGATCACGAAGCTGAATATTGTGGCCAATGGCCTTATCCAGATCGCCATTGCCGACAATGTACCGCCGTGCCAGGGTTTCATTGACAATCACGGTGAGGGGAGCACTCGCATTGTCGTGTTCCGTGAACTCCCTGCCGCGAAGCAGAGGTATCTGCATGGCCGCGAAATAACCCGGAGCAACCTGGTTGGTTGCGGTATCGACGAAGCGTTCCCCACTAGCGGTTGTGTAACCGTCAATGGAAATGTCCCATGAAGCGCCGGAGAGGAAGGGCACGCTGCTGGCGATGCTTGCCGACTTGACTCCCGGCAAACCGGCGGTCTGCCGCAGCAGTTGCTGATTGAAGAGCACCGCCTTCTCCGCCGAATATCCGCGGAGGCTAGGGTCGATCGACACCAGCAGCACGTGGCTGGGATTGAATCCCAGATCGATCTCCTGCGCTTTGACGAACGCCTTCAGAAACAGTCCGCCGCCAATCAGCAGGATCGTCGATAATGCGATTTGCCCTGCAATCAGAATGCGCCGCGCCAGCATGCCGAAAGTGCGGCTGTCTGAAACTCCCGCCCTGACATTGGTCGTTACCGACGCCATCGCCTCCCGGATCGTAAGAAACGCTGGAGCCAGTCCACAAAGAAACACTGCAGCGGTGGACGCCAGGAGAGCGAAACCCAGGACTCGAACGTCCAGGTGAAATGCAGGGCCCGACGGCGAAGGCGTGTAGGGCAAAAGGGCCATGAATCCCTGAATGCATCCGAATCCAAGTACGATTCCTGAAACCCCGCCGAGAAAAGCCAGCACCGCGCTCTCGGTCAGAAGTTGCCGCACTAGTGCCGCCCGGGTCGCACCGATCGCAAGTTGGGTGGAAATCTCTCTCATTCGCGACGTGGCACGCGCCATAAGCAAGCTGGCGACGTTTGCGCACGCGATGAGGAGAACCAGAAGAACCAGAGCCATCAGAATCGATGGGAGCAAGACTCCGTTTCCGATCAGCCGGCGGTCCATTTCTTTGCGCACGTAGGCAGTGGCGTCTTTGTTGGTGTCTGGATAGGCCCGCTCCAGATCACGCATGATGGTATCCAACTCGGCTTGGGCCTGCTTGACCGTCACTCCGGCTCTCAGGCGCCCCATCATGTTGAACCCGCGATAACTGCGGTGGGTAAGCATGTCGGTGCCGTCCTGGGTCAATGCCGCTGTCATCATGTTCGGCACATAGATGTCAGGACGAAAAAAGAGGTCGGGGCCGGTGAACGACTTCGGGGCGACTCCGACGATGGTGAAAACGTGCCCGTTGAGCTTCACTTGACGCCCGACAACACCCGGATCACTCCCGAACGACCTTCCCCAGAGCGCGTAGCTGATGACCGCCACCGGAGACCTACCCTGCACCTCATCTTCATCGGGACGGAAATCGCGCCCGACCGCGGGCGCCACCTGCATCGTCGACAAGAAGCTCGCGGAAACCAGCATTCCCCAGACCACCTGCGGTTCCCCTTGGCCGGTACTCATTCCCGCCGATATGATCTGTGCAATGGCAAGTTTTTCAAATGACTTGCTCCGGCTGCGGAAGTCCATGTAGTCCAGATAGGAAGTGCCCCCGAAGGGCAACTGGCGAGACGCTGCCACATCCACCACGACCAAGTCATGCGGATTAGGGATGGGCAAAGGCCGCAGCAGGACCGCATCCACAACGCTGAAAATGGAAGTATTCGCTCCGATGCCCAGGGCCAGGGAAAGCACCACGATAAAGGTGAATCCCGGCCGGTTGCGAAGGCTGCGAAAGGTGAAGCGCGTATCGCGCCAGAACGATTCGATCAACGAAACGACGCGGGTAGGAAAGCTCTGCGCGGTCGCTGGTAAGGAACTCATCAAGTTTCACCTCAAGATGAACATGCCGGAACACCTGGAGCGGTTCAGAGCAGAATCACAATTTCCCGCTGTATTGTTATGATTTAGGAACCGCGCGTGTTGCCCATCACTGCTGGCTCAGCGGCAGCAATCACGCCGCCATCCGGTGGCGGAAGCCAAGTGGTAGAGATCAAAGCGGAAAGTGCAGGTAAGAAAGAACGAGGGAAGATTTGTGCGTTCGCCGGTAGAAACGCCGTGTCCGAAAGCGGACAACATCGAGCGAAGACTCGGCACTATGACACGTCTTACTTCGCCTTTTTTTGTGGTGTTACCTCTTCGGGTTTAATAGCGTCGCCCTTGTTGCCCCAGGAGTTGCGAACGTAATTGAGCACATCGCTCACCTGTTCGTCAGGCAAATCGACACTCAGCATTTCGCCGTCGTATTGCGCGCCATTGACCGTAATTTGGCCGGTGAGCCCATTGACCACGATTCCAATCGATCGCGTCTTATTTGCCATCAGGTAGTCGGATTTGGCCAATGGCGGGTAGACATCTTTAATGCCCTCGCCCTTTTCCCGGTGGCAGGTTACGCATTGCGAGTTGTAAATGGTCTTGCCCCGAGCAACACTGGCATCGAGGTCCGAGCCTTGCCAGCCAAATGTTTTCGGCACAAGCAATCCCAGCATCAATATCGCGGCAATTCCCCAATAAATGTTTCGAGTCTTCATATTTTTCCTGGACTTAAACTTCGTTGCGTTTGAAGCGCTCCACTAAATGATCGCATGCCCGCACGGTAAGGGCCATCATGGTAAGAGTTGGGTTTTGGCAGGCCGACGAAACGAAACACGAACCGTCTGTCACCAGCAGGTTGCTCACATCGTGTGACTGGCAATAGGCGTTCAGCACCGACTTCTTGGGATCGTTCCCCATCCGCGCGGTCCCCACCTCGTGGATCGCCATACCCGGCATCTCGGTTCCCGTGGTGACGCGAATGTTCTTGGCGCCTGCGGCGTCGAGCATCTCGGCCGCGGTGACCCCGGCGTCACGCATGAGGGCGGCTTCATTCTTGCCGTGGGTCATGCTGATACGCAGCGCTGGAATGCCCCACGCATCTTTCAGATTGGCGTCGATCTCACAGAAATTATCGAAGTTTGCCAGGGACTCGCCGAAGGCACCCAGCGAGACTGAGTAGCTCCCCAGCTTTACCGCCTTCTTGTATTCCGCGCCAATGCCCGGAGCGTCCATGCTGAACTGCGGGTCCGATCCGCCCTGAAATCCATACCCACGGATAAAATGCGGGTGCTTTCCGCTGGTCGGCGTGTTGCGGAAACGCACCAGGTAGACCCCGTTCGGACGGTCCGGCTCGTTCGCCGAGGGACGAATATCCCGAAATCGGCGAATGTCCCGCTTGCCCCTCCACCGACCACGTGGTCCATCAAATAGTGGCCCAGCATCCCGCTGGAATTTGCCAGACCTTTGGAATAGTCACGCGTGGAAGAATTCAACAGGATGCGGGTCGATTCCAGGGCCTGCGCGCACAAGATCACAGCCTTGCCGCGAATCTGCTTGGTTTCCTTGGTCGTGCGATCGACGAAAGTCACGCCCCGGGCTTTATTGCTGGCCATCTCCATATCGACATGGCTCACAACGGCGTCGGTAATCAGAGTGCAATTGCGAGTCTTGAGGGCGTCTTTCACCGTTGTAAACGGGCTGCTGAAATAGGAGAAGGTGCGGCACCCACGCTCACACGGACCGCAATAATGGCATGCCGCGCGGCCGTTGTGCGTTTGGGTAAGCACCGCCGCCCGGCCTATGGTCAGCGTGCGTCCGAATTTCTTCTTTACGCTCTCCCGCAGCCGCACTTCGCCACAGCTCATTTTCATGGGTGGCAGGAACTGGCCGTCAGGCAGCATGTCATTCTGCTCGGCCGCCCCGGTGATTCCGACATAGCGCTCAACGATGTCGTAGAAGGGCGCAAGGTCGGCATAGGAGATCGGCCAATCCGTGTCATAGCCGTCGCGGCTGAAGGCCTTGAAGTCTGTATCACTTAGGCGGTAGCTTTGCCGTCCCCAAACCAGTGACCGGCCACCCAGAATGCGCAGCCTCTGCCATGTGAATGGCTTGTCCGGAGGAGTGCTGTACGGATTCTCCAAATCATTCACGAACCATTCGTAGTTGTATTCCATGCACGCATAACACTGCTTTTGGATTGGCCGCGTCCGTAATACTTCCGGCGAGTGGTTGCGATATTTCAATTTGAAGGAGGGAGTGTGTTCGGTAAACTCGCGCGGAGTCACCGCCCGCCCCGCCTCCAATAGAGCCACCTTCAAGCCCGCTTCGGAGAGCCGCTTTGCCGCCCAGCCGCCGGTCGCACCCGAACCGACGACAATGGCGTCGTATGTCTCTTGCAGAACGTCTTGTGCCATGAATGTCCTATGTGTGGGTAGTCGTGGGGTGTTCGCAGCCTTCGTAGACGCCATGGGCAAAGTTGCCGTCCCAGCCAAGTTCTTTCTGGCCGATTTCAGATCCGTAGTAGGCCGCGGCAATCAGCGCTTTGAGGAGCCCAAAGTGCTGGTGTCCGGGGTCAGGCTTCTCCTCTTGCGCCATCCATTGGCTTGCATCCTTTGGATAGGCCCAAACGCTCAACAAGGCCACCTGATCTTCAGCCGTCAGTTTGCGGAACTCATCTCCGAATTGTTGCTGGCTTTCGCTGTCGATGAAGCTTAAAGCGTCCACAAACTGCTTTTGGAACTCAGCCGGTTGCGCCGAAATCATCAGATCGAGAAAACGGTTTACCAGAGCTTCTTTCGCGCCAGGTGTATCTGTGGCGGGAATGATCACATCGCTTAAGACGATAAGGGTCTCGTCCTGCTGTGGGTTGAGGAATGCCGCTTTCCAATTCGGATCAGTCAGGAACTTTGACCCATCCTCTCCACGTGCCGCCGGGGTTATATCTGAATGAACAGCCTGCGCCATCGAAAACGCCGGACCCAGCGCCGACACCGCGCTGGCAAACAGCGCTGATCGAATCAGTTCACGCCGGCTAATCAATGGGGCCGAGGACCGGGGTTTTGGGGGAGAAGGGGTGACTTCGAGGCCAGAAATGTCCATCGCCCAAAATCATAATTGCTATTACACCAGTTCCTCAATTGAATAATCGTCCATTTGCCCTCTTTACTGACCCTCGCCAAACCGGTCTAGGGCCGAGAAGTTCGTCCCCAAGAGGTTTTCCCGGATTGTGTCTGGCCTTTCACCGTCCTAGGATTCTTTAAGATGTAGGAGGTCATATGCGAATTTTCCTGGCTGGCGCCAGCGGAGCGGTGGGAAAACGTCTGGTTCCCGCTCTTGTGATCAAAGGCCACCAAGTGGTCGGAATGGTCCACTCCCCGGGAAAAGCGGACTGGGTGAAATCGATGGGCGCCGAACCGATCGTTGCGAACGGACTCGATGCCGATGCGGTCCAGCAAGCCGTGGCCCGCTTTCGACCGGAGGTCATCATCAACCAGATGACGGCGCTATCCCCGGATTTTAACCCGCGCAAATTCGACCAGGTTTTTGCCACCACCAACCGCCTGCGAACCGAGGGCAATGACAATCTGCTCGCAGCCTCCAAGGCCAGTGGCGTTCGCCGGTTTATCGCCCAGAGCTATGCGGGCTGGCCCTATGCTCGCACAGGTGGTCCAGTAAAGAGAGAGACTGACCCGCTGGATCCCAATCCGCCACAGCCTATGCGCAATACTCTCACGGCAATCCGGCATTTAGAGTCTGCCACCTCAGAATCCGGTCTGGAGGGAATTATTCTTCGTTACGGTTCTTTTTATGGCCCCGGAACCACGAGCGACGGGATGCTGGACCAGATTCGCAAGCGGCGCATGCCGGTTGTGGGAGATGGTGGCGCCATATGGTCGTTCCTGCACATCGATGACGCTGCCCATGCCACCGTCGCGGCTGCTGAGGGCGGAGCGCCAGGAGTTTACAACGTCGTGGACGACGAACCCGCCACCGTCGCAAGTTGGCTTCCGGAGCTGGCGAGGCTCACAGGCTCACAACCGCCGCGCCATGTCCCCGTGTGGTTGGCGCGATTTCTCATTGGAGAAGCCGGCGTCATCATGATGACCACCACTCGCGGAGCCTCCAATCAAAAAGCGAAAATGGAGTTGGGCTGGACGCCGTTTTGGAAATCCTGGCGCGACGGCTTTCGCAATGAAATTGACGAAAAGCGCGAGGCCAAGGCCGCGTAGATACGTTTGTCCCGAATCTGTCTTGTAGGTCTATCATTCTTCGCGAAGCGAAGGATCCTCCCGCAAAACGTATTCCAGCAGCGTGCTTCGTTGCAGAATGCGCTGCTTGAGGATGACAAGAGGAGTGAACTCGCCCACTCATCTATCAGCCAGACGATGCAATTCCGAGCCCGCAAGCAAGAATGCCCCTACGCCATACACGTAACTCGATGTCGGCTTGAAATCCCCCGGAGCCGCGCCAATTGGCTGAATGCATCCCAAGCGTCCATCGCTATAGACGTGGGACAAGGCCCCAGACCATCCGCGTTCAATAACCGGCAAATACTTGTCTCGTTCCAAAATGCGATGGTTTATGCCCCACGCCATGGCATAAATGAAGAAAGCCGATCCGGAGACCTCGGGAAGCGGATAGCCAGCCGCGTTGAGCAATCCCGGACGCCACAACCCATCCGCTCCCTGCAATTCAGCCACGCGTGATGCCATCTGCCGGAACTGCTCTACATATTTCGCACGGTTGGGATAATCCTCCGGCATGACTTCCAGCACGCGCGCCAGTCCGGCCATTACCCAGCCGTTGCCGCGAGACCAGAAAATCTTCTTGCCGTTGGCTTCATGCTTGTCGAGAAAACTGGCGTCACGCGAATAAAGATGTTCCTGCGGATCGTAAAGAAGGTTGGAGGTGATCCACCACTGGCGATCCATGTATTCGAGGTAAGACTTTTCACGCGTCTCCTGAGACAGTCCCGCCCAAACCCTCGGCGCCATGAACAAAGCATCACACCACCACCAGACTGGCTTCTCAGGATTGTCTGGCATCTTTAACAGTCCATCGAACTGTGTTCGCAAAGGCCCAATCATTTTTGGGTCGCGACGGCGCTGATAAAGCGCCAAATAGGTCTGGCCGATGGCTTGGTCGTCGGCGTGGACCAGGCGCGGCCCGAGCTTCCAATCGAATTTGTTGCCGGCTTCTAGCATCGCTGCTTGGTAGTGTGCGTAAGGCAGTGTTCCAGAAGCCGCCATAAATCCTGCATAGAGTGCCGCAAACATCCAATCTTGATCGAAATTTTCCCGGGCCCGTTTCAGTTCCCAATCGCCAACTTTCCTCATCGCTTTGGCAATGGCTCGTCGCTGCAGCTTGGGAGAAAGATGTGCCAACGGAGGAACAGTTTCTGGACTGTCTCCAACCGCGGGATTCGGCTGATCTCGGTGAGACGAAAGCGTATTCTGGTCCCGCAAGGCAAACCAAAGTAGATACATACAGGGCCGCGATCACGATTCCGCGCAGAAAGGTCGGCATTCGCACCCGTTAGCAGGAACGTCATAATAATGCCTCTCGGGCCAAAAACTGGAACGCTTCGCGGTTTGTCGAGTGAATTTCTCGAGACCTTCGAGACCTCCGTCCATGACGATTGATCGATTTGCAATCACTTGCTTGGATTCAGGGTCCCGACCAATGTCTAAGAACAGAGTGGGACGGTTCTCAGGCCTCAGTGTTCTCTATGCCGAAAAACAAATGTCTCAGTTATTACGCAGCGCCACCATGGGATCGATACGCGACGCTTTTCGCGCCGGAAGATAACCGGCAAAGAGCGCTACGGTTGCCAGCGTGACCATCACAGCGGCGAATGTGATCGGATCAGTGGGAGTGGTGCCGAAGAGTAGCGCCGAGATGGCCCTCGCCACCACCAGCGATGCAATGCTTCCGGTTGCAATTCCAATCAGCGTCAGCGCGAGGGTTTTACCCAGAACGCCTCGTTGAACTGTGCCGGTGGTTGCGCCCAATGCCATGCGGATACCAATCTCCTGCGTCCGTTGCGTAACCGAATAGGAGATGACACCGTAAATGCCAAGCGCCGCCAGCAAGAGCCCAAGGCCGGCGAATCCGGCCACAAGCAGAATGAAGAATCGACGGGGAGAAACCGCGCGGTCGACAATGGTCTGAACTGGTCGGAATTCGGCGGCGGGCTGATTCGGATTCAGCTCGCGCAGTGCGCGCAGGACGCTGGCGGCCAGCGCGGAGGGTACCAGGCGTGTACGCACCACCAATTGCGCGCTGGTTGGCCCCTGCTGCATCGCCGGATAGTAGATTTGCGAGCCCGCTCCACCCTCCACGGTTTCTTCGTGGACATCGTCGACCACACCGACGACCCGGTCTTCCTCTTTATCTCGCATGAGGATTTTTCCAACTGCATCTTCGCCTGGCCAGTAGAGGCGGGCGGCGGAGGCATTAATCATGACTACTCTTTCGCTACGCGGCCCGTCGGACCAGGTAAAGTCGCGCCCGTGCATCCGGATTCCCATGGCGCGAATGAATCCCGGTGTGGTCACGTAGACCAGCGGTTCGGGCAACTCGCCTGGAGCAAAGATCTTTCCCTTCGGAACAGGCGAGTCCCAACTGCGGTTTGGTCCCAGCGGGAGGTAGTCGGAGATGCCGGCGGCCTCAACCCCCGGCAGCGCGCTCACTCGCGCGATGACCTGTTGGAAGATCTCGCCGCGTTTTAACTGGGCAGCCTCTTCGGATTGCGCACTGTCGTCATACTCGACTTTGATGGACGCAGCATTCTCGGGTTGAAAGCCGAGATCGACCTCAAGCACTTTTAGAAAGCTGCGTAACAGCAGGCCGGCGCTTACCAGCAGGACACAAGCCAAGGCAATTTCGGAGACGACCAGCACGGCGCGAACACGCTCATGTTTGCGCCCGACACCCGCGCCAGCACTGGAGTCCTTGAGCACTGCCTGGAGATTGCCGCTGGCAATTCTCAGCCCTGGAAGGATGCCAAAGATCATCGCCGTTGCGACTGCCACCAGAACCGTCCAGCCGAGCGCCGGGATGTCAATATGCACGGTGCTCAATAATGGCAGCGCCAGAGATCCCTGATGGGCGAGCCACGAAAGAAGTACCATAGCCAGCCCCAGGCCGAGCGCCGCCCCGGCACTGGAAAGGACCAGGCTCTCGGTAAGCAACTGGCGCACGATGCGTCCGCGGCTTGCCCCCAAGGCTCCGCGTACGGCGAACTCCTTGGCGCGGGTGGCGGCACGGGCTAAAAGCAGATTAGAGAGGTTCACGCAGGCGATGAGCAAAATCGCACCCACGGCACACCACAGTGCGATCAGCGAGTGGCGCAGTTTGCCCGTGACGTAGTCTTGCAACGTTACCGGAATCAGATTGCCTTTGTAGCGGCCCAGCGACTCGGGATATTTCACATTGAAATACATATTGGGCGCGACCCGGTTGGCATCATCGAGCGCCTGGGCAACGGTCACTCCCGGCTTGAGGCGTCCGATGAGGGTGACGATGTTCCCCCAATCACGCTCCAAATTCAAATCGAGCGGGGTGAAGAGATCGACCTTCGCGCCCGGAGAAAACACTGCGCCGAAGTCGAAGCTTTCCGGGAGGACGCCGACAATGGTGATTGGCGTCCCGTTCAGCTCGACGGCCTTTCCGACGATAGCGGGATCAGAGTTGAACTGACGCCGCCAATAGGCATTGGCCAGCATGGCAACCGGATGTGGCCCACCGCGAGCCTCATCGGGGGTAAACAGACGTCCCAATGCTGGCGGGACGCTGAGAACCTGAAAGAAGTTTCCAATGACTTCGATGCTGGTAGCCGGCTGGGGCTCGCCGCGACCGGCGAGGCGCAGATTGTCGGGAGTACTGAAAGCCATGTACCCGGTCACGCCCTGGTAGGCGCGGCTTTGGTCGCGGAACGCTTCGTAGGCATCAGCTGAGTAAGTGGCGCAGGAAAGCCCGCAACTGGTCGGCGGTGGGGCGATCCAGACCAACTGGTGCGACTCCGGGAAAGGCAACGGCCGCAGCAGCAGTGTGTTGACTACGCTGAACACGCCGATGTTGGCCCCGATGGCGAGAGCTAGTATGAGTACTGCGACCAAGGTGAAGCCACGGTCGCGGCCCAGAGTACGGAGGGTGTATTTCAGATTTTGCAGGAAGATATCGAGTTTCATGGGCATCCAGGCAGAAGGGTGCGCAGCATGGGACATGGAATTCTCCGGCGCCGGGTGGCGAGGGATAGACGCGCCATTCAGTGAAAAGTAAGCTCACAATCGGATGTCATTACTAAGGCAGCTTTTGCAATACGATCAACTTTGGGCCAGCCTCGCCCGGCTTGCGTACTAGTATCTCCTTCCGCGATGATGTCTCGACTCAAAATGCACATCGGAGGCCAATAGATATTCCTCTCAGTCGGCAAGTTCGGGGGACCATTGCGTTCTTGGCTCTATCCGTAGCCGCTTTTGCTCAGCCGCATCCCCGGAAAGTAACGCTCGACGCCTGGTTCAACAGCCAGCAGCGCAAGAATCCGGCTGGCAAGATGGAATATTTTCATTACAAATGGCAGGACTCCACGGACAGTGGCTTTTCCTTGTTCGGCGGAATTTGGCACGGTTTCGGGGTCAAGACCGACACTCTCTACACCGCGCCCACCGTAGAGAATCTTAAGGATTCGCAGTTTTACGTGATCGTGTCGCCTGATATCCCTGTAAAAAATCCCAATCCGCACTACATGCGGGACCAAGATGCCGCCCAGGTCGCCGACTGGGTAAGACGGGGCGGAGTGTTGGTCATGATGGAAAATGATCCTGGTAACGCCGACATCGAACACCTCAATCTGTTGGCCGATCAGTTCGGCATCCATTTCAACCCGGTGCTAAGCCATCATGTGGTCGGTGATGATATCGTGCATGGACGAATCCCAGCAGATCGACCGCCCTTCCAGAACCGCCACATTCTTTACATGAAGGACACATGCACTATGTCGCTAAAAAGCCCGGCGACACCGTTGCTACAGGACTTGTCAGGAGTCGTGATGGCTGCTGCAAAATTTGGGAAGGGCACAGTCTTTGCGGTGGTCGATCCCTGGCTTTACAACGAGTACACCGACGGAAAACACCTCCCGCCGGAATATGACAACCTGGCTGCCGGAAAAGAATTGGTTCGATGGTGGCTACGGCAGGTGCCGAAGAAGGACTGAAAAACATGAAGACCTACCGGATGGCGGACCCAGTGCGCTTTCCCCGGATGACCACCGCAGAGCTACGCGAAGATTTTTTGATCGAAGAACTATACGAGCCGGGCGCCCTGCATCTGAACTACGTCGATCTTGATCGCGCTGTCGTAGGTATGGCCGCGCCATTGGCAACTCCCATTGTGCTTCCGGCGGATCCTGACTTGCGCGCCGAATATTTCACCGAACGGCGCGAGCTTGGTGCGTTGAACATTGGCGGAAGCGGAGTCATTCGTATCGGAGATTTCGCATACCCAGTTGAAAATCTCGACCTCCTGTACATTGGTCGCGGCAACCGTGGGATGAGCTTTGAATCGAAGGACCCAGCTAGTCCCGCCATTTACTATCTGCTCAGCTATCCGGCGCACGCGAGCCATCCGATTGCACTGGTTCGAAAAGATCAAGCCAATCCCACTGAACTGGGATCGGCCGAATCCTGCAATCACCGGACCGTGTGTAAGTACATTTATGTAGGCGGACCAACCAGTTGCCAACTCGTGATGGGCGTTACCCATCTGCATCCTGGCAGTGCCTGGAACACCATGCCCCCTCATACGCACATGCGCCGCTCTGAAATTTACCTCTATTTCAATTTGGCACCAGAGGCACGCGTCATGCACTTCATGGGACCGGCAGAAGAAACGCGGCATTTGGTAATCAAAGATCGTCAGGCAGTAGTATCGCCTGGCTGGTCGATTCACGCCGGAGTCGGTACCCGCGACTACAGTTTCTGCTGGGGCATGGGAGGAGAGAATCAGGACTACGCCGACATGGACCCGGTTGCCGTAACAACTTTGCGTTAGCAAATCAAAACGGAGAAACAATAATGAAGCTCACATTCGTCGTTGCTTTGGTAGTGTTCTCGATTCCATTCGCCGCCGAGACCGGCGGAAAGTCGGAGGTTTTTTCAGCCAAAGACGTAAAGGCAAAACTTGTAACAATGGTGCCGCAAGCGAAGACTCCCACCGGCAGCACTGCCATGCTGGGAGACTACAAGACCCACTCGATCCGGCTGGTGTCGCGTACCACCAGCGGCGGCGCCGAGGTCCACAACCACTTTGACGACGTCATCATGGTGATTGAAGGTACCGCCACCATCATCACCGGCGGTTCGGTAGTGAATCCCCATGACGAAGCTGACGGCGAAGTCCGTGGGGAGAGCGTAAAAGGTGGCGAATCCCAGGCGGTCTCGGTCGGCGATGTAATTCACATTCCTGCTGGAACCCCGCACCAGACAGTCGTTCCGGCCGGCACGCAGTATAGTGCCATGGTGGTGAAGGTTCGGGAGCAGTAAGACGATCATCCTTCCCATGAGGTTGCCGATGTCATTGCGCTCACTCAAGCTCCTGCTATTGTTTGTCCTGCTTGCCGGCTTCTCGCGTGCCGATGAAGTTGATCGCGCCGTGAACCAGATCATGCAGCAATACAAAATGCCGGGAGCTGCCGTCGCCGTCATGCGGGATGGAAAGATCATGCGCGCGCAGGGATACGGCCTCGCCAACGTCGAGTTGAATGTCCCAGTGCGGCCCGAAACAATCTTTCAATCCGGATCGATGGGTAAGGAATTCACCGCCACCGCGATCATGATGCTGGTGGAGGAAGGTAAGATCGCTCTCGACGACAAAATCACCAGATATTTCCCCGATTCCCCCGCCACGTGGAACGACATCACCATCCGCCGCCTGCTCACCCACACCTCAGGCATCAAGAATTATTCCGAACACGACATAAATTTCCGGCTGGATTATTCCGAAGACGATCTACTCAAGAAAGCCCAGTCCTTTCCACTCGACTTCCCTCCCGGCGACAAATGGAGCTACAGCAATACCGGCTACGTCGTGCTCGGCGTTCTGATTCACAAGGTCACCGGCGAGTTCTACGGCGACTTCCTGCAGGAGCGCATCTTTCGTCCACTGGGAATGGCGAGCACGCGCATCATGAGCGAAGCCGATATCATTCCCAATCGATCGTCTGGTTACCGGTTGGTGAAGGGACAGCTCAAGAACCAGGAATACGTCTCCCCCAGCCTTAACACGACCGCCGACGGCAGCCTGTATTTCTCCGTCCTTGATCTCGCGAAATGGGACGCTGCACTTTATACCGAGCAGCTGTTGAAGCGTTCCAGCCTCGACCAAATGTGGACCCCGGTCAAGCTGAACAACGGAAAAACCTATGAGTATGGCTTTGGCTGGTTTCTGAATCAAATTCGCGGCCACAAGATAATCGAGCACGGCGGCGCCTGGCAGGGATTCACCACCCACATCAGCCGTTACGTTGACGACAAACTAACGGTGGTGACCCTGAGCAATCTGGATTCTTCCCACTCGCATGCGGAAGAAATTACCCACCTCGTAGCCGGGACCTATATCGCCGATCTGCAACCTCTTCCTCCGCCGAAGGCGATCGAAGACAAGGAACCGGTTGTGACCCAGCGCTTTAGAGGCCTGATCTCCGGCCTCGCCAAAGGCCAGGTTAACCAGGAAGATTTGGTCGGCGACGCCGCAAGAAACTTATCGGCAGAGAACATTAAGGACTACAGCGACTTCTTCGACGATATGGGTCCGGCCCAAAAAGTCGAATTGCTGGAACGCAAAGCAGAAGACAATCTGCGCACCTATCGTTATCGAGTCACCTTCGAGCGCCAGACGCAAAATCTATTCGTCAAGCTCGATCAACACGATAAAATCGCCGACTTTGGATTGGAATAGGTTAAGGAGCCGCGGTCACCGAGATGTCTTTCGCCTGTCCGTCGTCGGCCACCGTGAGCAAGACTCTGTGGTGCTCGGGATCGGCAATGGCAGCCTGAGGTGCGGCGTTCGCTACGCTGTAAGTGGCAGTTGAATCATATCCATATACCTCGACCTGAATCTGCAACCACCACGGTTTATAGGTCCCTTCATGGGCCCCGATGTGTACCTTAACTGAGTTCCCTGCCGCTTCGCAGGCGAACTGCATCCGCATGAAGTCTCCTTTAAGATAATTTCGTGTCTTCCCGTCGTCCTGATAAAGAGAGCCCTTGCAGTCCTTTCCCGGATAAACCCGCAAGGTCAGCGGTCCCTGCGGGACTTCGCTGGTGCTCTGGGTAAGGGGTTGCATGGGGATAATCGTGCCTTCGCGCACATAGACCGGTAGCGTATCCAGGTTTGGTTTTACCGCGATAACGCTGATCTTTTCCGCACTCGCCACTTTCGCCCCTGTCCAGTAGTCGTACCAGTCCCCCGGAGGAAGCTGAACCTCATATGGCTTGAGACTATCCGGGTAAGGAGCAGGCGCAACCATCAGGTCAGGGCCAAACAAAAACTGGTTGCCCACGTCGATATCCAAAGGATGGTTGTCGGAAGTCGCATTAGGAAACTCCAGAAACAGCGGACGCACAATGGGCAAGCCGGTGCGCGACATCTCCTCCGCCGTGGTGTAGAGGTAAGGCAACAGCCGGTAGCGTTCCTCGATATACCGCCGACGATTGTTCTCCTGCTCCGACCCATGCACCCACGGCTCCTGGTCGGCGGATCCTTTCTCCGTGTGATTGCGGTCGATAGGCTGGAATGTCGCCAGTTGGATCCACCGAGTAAGCAAATCCGGTTGCGGCGTTCCAGCGAATCCGCCAACGTCGGCGCCGCTGAATGCGAACCCACTTAGTCCGAGGTTGAGCAACATCGGCGTTGTCATCCGCAGATGGTTCCAGGTGCTGCTGTTGTCGCCCGTCCAGGTTGAAGCAAAGCGCTGCCCCCCAGCATAACTGGCGCGTGTCAATACAAAAGGCCTTTGGTTCGGAGCGAGCTTTAACAATCCCTCATAGGTGGCCCGGCAATTCTCCATGCCGAAGACGTCATGGATCTCCACGTGCGAAGCCACTCTCGTCTTGAATCCGGGCTCATCGATACGGTGAGGAGTGTTTTCGGGCATGGTCTTCGACGGCACGAAGACTGCGGGTTCGTTCATATCGTTCCAAAATCCGGCTACGCCTTGCGACACGAAATCTTTATAGAGTGTTCCCCACCATTCTCTTGTGCTTTGCCGTGTAAATTCCGGGAACACCGACGGACCGGGCCAAACCGGTCCCACATAGGTTGACCCGTCAGGATTCTTTACGAAGTGATCACCAGCCATCCCACTGTCATACGGCGCATAGCCCGCGTTCGGCAGATGGGCAATGTGCAGGTCGGTAATGGTGACTATGCGGAAATCCTGCTTCTTCAAGTCCTCCAGCATCTGGGGAAAGTGGGGAAACTTCTGCGGGTCAACCGTGAAAGGGCGGTTGTTTTGCTGGTAATCAATGTCCAGGTAAATTGCGTCGCTGGGAATTTTATCCGCACGTAATTTGTCGGCAATCTCACGGACCCGGGCTTCGGTTTCGTAGCTATAACGCGACTGTTGATAGCCAAACGCCCAGAGCGGCGGCAGCGGCGTAGCGCCCGTCAGCCATGCATAACTGCTGAGCACGTGCTTAGCGTCAGGGCCATAGAGAAGGTAGTAATCGATGGCACCGCCTTCCGCTCCATAGGAATAGATTCCATGATGTCCCTTGCCAAAATCAAAATTGCTTCGCCAGGTATCGTCAAAGAAAATGCCTGTCGCACGAGCCCCGCGCACCGCCAGAAAAAAAGGAATACTCTTGTAAATCGGATCCGTCGATTCCTGGAATCCAAAGGCATCGGTATTCCACAGGGTGAACGACTGCTGGCGGCGATCCAGGGGGCCGACCTTATCGCCCAGGCCAAAGTAGTGTTCATCGTCCGGCATGGTTTTATAAATCCGGAAGGACGCATCGCGAAATTCCACCGGCCAGCCGGGGGCATCTTCCTGCAAGATATTTCCCTGCAAATCCTTCACCACGATGCGCGAGGTCGCGCGCTCAACCTGCACCCGCAAAAATTTGGTGGTAAAGCCAACTCCGGAGCTATCGCTGGCGGCCGTCACGTTTACTTTTTCCTGACGGGCCGAGGGCAATGCAGCCCACGATGCATCCTCCGGCAACTGGCCGTTGGGTCCAATGCGAATTCGCACCACATCGTCCCGCAGAGCCGTGATTTCGATGATCGCACTACCACTCGTAACGCGCACTCCCGTAGGGAGCGCTTTGCTATTCGAGACCGCTCCCAACATGGCGACGGATCCGAAGCTCAAATTGGTAAAAATGGCAAAAAAGAGGAGCAGGCCACGCAGGTCGTTGCACATTTCTTGATACTCCAAACTCGTTTTGATTGCGGCGGGGTGCGCGTTATTCTACAAACCTCGAAGGTCAATTTGATAGACAATCCTCGAATTTGCGACGATTCACCATCCCGCTTCGGTACGTCTACCGCCCGCCTAAGTTACCTGTCTAACGCTGGCCCCACAGACATCCTCGACTAGTAGTGCAGCATCAGAGAAGGGCCTGCAAGTAGTGTCCGCGACGTAAGCTTTGCCGCTCTGAGCGCTACGCGAGACCGCCTTTGAATCGCGGGGGACTTCATCAAAAATGCGCATGACGGCCTCGATCCTTCTATTTCTGTTGATGGCTTCCTTCTTTTTGCGTGGCCAGGCCTCTTATGAGGGCCAGCCAGTCAGTTCCGTTGACCTTACCTCCGATCCTTCCATCGACGTCGACAACCTGCGGGGGCTGGTCACGATCAAGGCGGGCGAACTCTATTCCGAACAAAAGACTCAGAAGAGCATTGAAGCCCTGAAAAAGACCGGGCAGTTCAAGAATGTCGACATTGAGGTTAGACCGGAGCCCGATGGTCTTCGGGTTGTTCTGGTATTGGAGCCTGCTTACTATTACGGCGTGCTGACGTTTCCCGGCTCGCGCGGATTTTCCTATGTCCGCCTCCTGCAAGTAGCGAACCTGCCAGAGCAAGAGCCCTTCCTTGAAAAGGAGGTGGAAAAAGCCCGCACTGCCCTGACAAACTTCTTCCAAACCAACGGTTACTTTCGAGCTGAGGTCACTCCTTCTACCGAGCTATACGAAAAGGAAGGGCTGGCCAATGTAATCTTCACCATCAAACTGGGAAAGCGGGCCAAAATCGGCACGGTGAAAATTGTGGGACCGTTTCCTGCTGACTCCGCCCGGCTTTTGAAAGTGACCCAGTCTCTCCGCGCTCTGGCGACAGGGGCTTCCCTGAAGAGCGGCAAAATGTATACCCCCCGCCGCCTGGAGGCAGCTCGTTCACTCATCAAGCGAGATCTGGTCAAACACAACTACCTCGCCAACAAGGTCCAACTCGGTCAACCGCAATATCACCCGGAAACCAATCGGGCCGACCTGATTATCACCGTGGACCAGGGCCCGAAGGTCGATGTAAAGATCGAAGGCGCCAAGCTTTCCTGGATTCCTTTCCTTAGCGGACGACAGGAGAAGAAGCTGATCCCCATCTATGAGGAGGCAACCTACGATCAGGATCTGGTGCAAGAAGGTCAGCGCAACCTGGTCTCGTTCTTCCAGGCCAAGGGATATTTTGACGTTCACGTCCAAACCAATGTTCAGCAGCAGCAGGACAAAATCGCTCTTATCTACTCCATCGACAAAGGCAAGCGCCATAAGGTCGGCGACGTGACCTTTCGCGGAAACCAGCACATAGCCGGCGATGAACTACGGTCGCACGTCACCGTCCAGAAGAAGCATCTGCTGGCCCGCGGAAACTTCAGCGACAAACTCGTGCAGAACAGCGTCAAGAATCTAGTCGGCATTTACCACGACCGGGGCTTTGAAGAGGTTTCGGTCACACCTGAAATCGTCGACAAGGAACCTAATGTCTTCGTCACTTTTCAGATAGTGGAAGGTCCTCAGACTCGGGTAGAAAAAGTTCCGCATCACGGGAAACACCAAGTTTGATCTTTCAGCGTTGACGCCGCCCGGTGGCTTAAATGAACGTCCTGGTGCCCCTTATTCACCGCATCAGATATCCGACGATCGTGGACGGATCCTTGCCACCTATCTCAATCACGGTTACCTGGGAGCCGACGTAAAGTCGAAGGTTACCCGGAATCCCGCCGATCGCCACAAAGTGGAGATTGTCTACCAGATCGTGGAAGGACAGCAGGTGCGAGTGGACAACGTCGGCATTGTTGGGCAGAACAGAACCCGATATTCGTTCATCAAAAAAACAGCCAATTTGTTCCCCAACCAGGCGCTGAGTCAGGGCGATCTGCTGGAGGCGGAAAGCAAGCTCTACAACATGGGCGTTTTTGATTGGGCGAGTGTCGGTCCTCGCCGTCCGATCAAGAATCAAACCAACGAAGAGGCAGTTGTTAAAGTTCACGAAGCTCGGCGCAATAACCTGACCTACGGGGTAGGGCTCGAGGTTTCCCGCCGCGGTGGCAACGTTCCCACTGGCACGGTTGCCGTGCCTCAGGGCTGCCCACCGTCGGTCTGGGAAATGCAAAGATCCAGACCAGCGAACAAACCTTTGTCAGTCCTCGTGGCTCAATTCAATACACGCGGCAAAACATTCGTGGTCTTGGGGAGACCGGCTCAATCTCCTTGGTGGTAGCCCGGCTGGATCAGAAGGCGATTGCGACTTACGCCGACCCACAGTTTCGAGGGAGCCAGTGGAGTTCGCTATTCAGCATGTCGGCGGAGGCGGACTACGGAAAATCCCCTCTTCACCGCGCGCCTGGCGAATGTTTCCTATCAGCTGGAACGCTCCCTCGATCGCAAAAAAACCATGACCGGAGAGGTGCGCTACAACTTTGGGCAGACCAAGCTGAGTGAATTGCTCGTGCCCGAACTGGTGCTGCCGCAGGACCGTTCCGTACGGCTGTCGACTTTTTCAGGGACGTTCATCAAGGACACCCGCGACAAGCCGCTCGACGCCCACAAAGGCTTGTACCAGACCACCGACTACGGAGTTACCAGCAGTATCTTTGGCGCGTCGGCTGATTTTCAGCGGCTGCTGACCCAGACGGCTTACTACAAACAAGTGCGCCATGGCATCGTCTTCGCCAACAGCCTTCGTCTCGGACTAGCCAAGGCGTTCGCCGGCGACACTGTTCCTACCAGCGAGCGTTTCTTTGCCGGTGGCGCTACAACACTTCGTGGGTTTTCGTTGAATGCTGCCGGCCCGCAAAGGCCGGTGGCAGTTTGCACCTCGTCTACGGCTGACCCGGCAACCTGCCCGCAGATCACCGTCCCCATAGGTGGCAATCAGCTGTTCATTCTTAATTCTGAAATGAGGTTCCCGCTCCCCATTATTAAGAACCTTGGGGCGGTCCTTTTCTACGACGGCGGCAATGTTTATCAGACGATCCGGTTCCGTCAATTTATCGACAACTACACCAATACAGTCGGGTTCGGCATCCGCTACAACACCCCGGTTGGTCCCGTGCGCTTTGATGTTGGGCACAACCTGGATCCGGTCACCGGACTCAAGTCCACGCAATTCTTCGTAACGCTAGGCCAGGCATTTTGAGCCTGGCGGTAGGTTTTTTATGACGCGTAAAAGAATTATCGGATGGATCTTAGGCAGCATCGCATCGCTGATCGTCGTGGCCGCCGCAGGTGGCTTCCTGTTGCTTCGCAGCCGCGGCTTTCATAATTACGTGCTGGCCAAGATCGTCGACAGCGCGAATCAGGCAACAGGCGGCAAGGTCGAGATCCACGACTTCGATTTTCGTCTCTCTAATCTCACCGCCAACGTCAATGGCTTGGTAATCCACGGGACAGAACCCGACACCAATACCCCCCTGCTTTCCCTCGATCATGCTTATCTCGATCTAAAACTGGTTTCGCTGATTCATCGCAAGGTTGATCTGAATGAGATCGTGGTTACCCGTCCAGTTGTTCATTTCTTCAGCGACAAAAATGGCCGCAGCAACCTCCCGCAGCCCAAGACTCCCAAAGACGAAAACAGCAAACCCATCAATGTCTTTGACCTCGGCATTCACCACGTTCTTCTTACCGATGGAGAGGTTTACTTCAACCAGGAAGTAAGCCCGCTCAATGCGGAGCTGCATCAGCTCCGAGTGGAAGTGCAGTACCAAATGTTAAGTTCGCAATACACCGGGTCGATCTCGTATCGGGGCGGAGTACTGAAGCTGGCGAAGATGGAGCCTCTGCCCCACAGTCTGGACGTCAACTTCACCGCAAGCCCATCACAGATCGGGCTGCGGCGATATTGCAAGTGGCGAACTCACGCGCGGAATTGAACGGCAATGTGACCGACTTCGGAAATCCCAAGGCGGAAGCTCATTACAAGGTCCTAGTCCACACCCAAGACTTCCCGTCTATGGTGTCCGACACTTCGCGCGCAGCCGGTGATATCGTCCTCAACGGCTCCTTGCGCTATCAGAATGTTGTAGGGCAGCCCGCCCTGCGTAATGTACTGCTCGAAGGCAAGCTGGAAAGCAGGGAACTGCAGGTGGTCACGCCGCAGGCACATCTGCCGGTGCGCGCGATCCACAGTAACTACAGGCTTGCTGGGGGCAACGTGGAAGCTACCGCCTTCACCGCCGACTTGCTTGGCGGCCATCTGATGGCTGAACTCCATATGTTGCACGTGGACACTACCCCCGCCGCGAGGTTCCACGCCGACGTCCGCGGCGTGGAACCTCGCGGCGGGGGTAGTGTCCACGTGCAACATATGGAGTTCAGCCATCAGATGGCCGCCAAGCAAGTCGGCGGTGAAGGCGGTGGCTTCCACGTTGCCCCCGGCAAGCCTGTAGTTACTGTGGATCGCGCGCACCGGCAGATGTGCCTGCGGCTGACCACCTGCAGTTCCCTGCTTTCCAGCTTGCCTTCGAGCAGTACATTACGCAGGGCGGGCTGCCCTACAACATTCTGATAGCGCAAGGAGCCGTTGAGGACGATATCACCGGCTGCGCTCGAAGTGTCGGACACCATAGACGGGAAGTCTTGGGTGTGGACTAGGACCTTGTAATGAGCTTCCGCCTTGGGATTTCCGAAGTCGGTCACATTGCCGTTCAATTCCGCGCGTGAGTTCGCCACTTGCAATATCGCCGAAGACAGCCCGATCTGTGATGGGCTTGCGGTGAAGTTGACGTCCAGACTGTGGGGCAGAGGCTCCATCTTCGCCAGCTTCAGTACTCCGCCCCGATACGAGATAGACCCGGTGTATTGCGAACTTAACATTTGGTACTGCACTTCCACTCGGAGCTGATGCAGCTCCGCATTGAGCGGGCTTACTTCCTGGTTGAAGTAAACCTCTCCATCGGTAAGAAGAACGTGGTGAATGCCGAGGTCAAAGACATTGATGGGTTTGCTGTTTTCGTCTTTGGGAGTCTTGGGCTGCGGGAGGTTGCTGCGGCCATTTTTGTCGCTGAAGAAATGAACAACTGGACGGGTAACCACGATCTGATTCAGATCAACTTTGCGATGAATCAGCGAAACCAGTTTTAGATCGAGATAAGCATGATCGATGGAAAGAAGGGGGGTATTGGTGTCGGGTTCTGTCCCGTGGATTACCAAGCCATTGACATTGGCGGTGAGATTAGAGAGACGAAAATCGAAGTCGTGGATCTCGACCTTGCCGCCTGTTGCCTGATTGGCGCTGTCGACGATCTTGGCCAGCACGTAATTATGAAAGCCGCGGCTGCGAAGCAACAGGAAGCCACCTGCGGCGGCCACGACGATCAGCGATGCGATGCTGCCTAAGATCCATCCGATGATTCTTTTACGCGTCATAAAAAACCTACCGCCAGGCTCAAAATGCCTGGCCTAGCGTTACGAAGAATTGCGTGGACTTGAGTCCGGTGACCGGATCCAGGTTGTGCCCAACATCAAACCGCACGGGACCAACCGGGGTGTTGTAGCGGATGCCAAACCCGACTGTATTGGTGTAGTTGTCGATAAATTGACGGAAGCTGATAGTCCGATAAACATTGCCGCCGTCGTAGAAAAGGACCGCCCCAAGGTTCTTAATAATGGGGAGCGGGAACCTCATTTCAGAATTGAGAATGAACAGTTGATTGCCGCCTATGGGGACGGTGATCTGCGGGCAGGTTGCCGGGTCAGCCGTAGGAGAGGTGCACACTGCCACCGGCCTTTGCGGGCCGGCCGCATTCAACGAAAACCCACGAAGTGTTGTAGCGCCACCGGCAAAGAAACGCTCGCTGGTAGGAACAGTGTCGCCGGCGAACGCCTTGGCTAGTCCGAGACGCAGGCTGTTGGCGAAGACGATGCCATGGCGCACTTGTTTGTAGTAAGCCGTCTGGGTCAGCAGCCGCTGAAAATCAGCCGACGCGCCAAAGATGCTGCTGGTAACTCCGTAGTCGGTGGTCTGGTACAAGCCTTTGTGGGCGTCGAGCGGCTTATCGCGGGTGTCCTTGATGAAGGTCCCTGAAAAAGTCGACAGCCGCACGGAACGGTCCTGCGGCAGCACCAGTTCGGGCACCAGCAGTTCACTCAGCTTGGTCTGCCCAAAGTTGTAGCGCACCTGTCCGGTCATGGTTTTTTTGCGATCGAGGGACCGTTCCAGCTGATAGGAAACATTCGCCAGGCGCGCGGTGAAGAGGGGATTTTCCGTAGTCCGCTCCGCCGACATGCTGAATAGCGAACTCCACTGGCTCCCTCGAAATTGCGGGTCGGCGTAAGTCGCAATCGCCTTCTGATCGAGCCGGGCTACCACCAAGGAGATTGAGCCGGTCTCCCCCAGACCACGAATGTTTTGCCGCGTGTATTGAATTGAGCCACGAGGACTGACAAAGGTTTGTTCGCTGGTCTGGATCTTTGCATTTCCCAGACCGACGGTGGGCAGCCCAGGCACGGCAACCGTGCCAGTGGGAACGTTGCCACCGCGGCGGGAAACCTCGAGACCTACCCCGTAGGTCAGGTTATTGCGCCGGGCTTCGTGAACTTTAACAACTGCCTCTTCGTTGGCTTGATTCTTGATCGGACGGCGAGGACCGACACTCGCCCAATCAAAAACGCCCATGTTGTAGAGCTTGCTTTCCGCCTCCAGCAGATCGCCCTGACTCAGCGCCTGGTTGGGGAACAAATTTGCTGTTTTTTTGATGAACGAATATCGGGTTCTGTTCTGCCCAACAATGCCGACGTTGTCCACTTGCACCTGCTGTCCTTCCACAATCTGGTAAACAATCTCCACTTTGTGGCGATCGGCGGGATTCCGGGTAACCTTGGACTTTACGTCGGCTCCCAGGTAACCGTGATTGAGATAGGTGGCAAGGATCCGTCCACGATCGTCGGATATCTGATGCGGTGAATAAGGGGCACCAGGACGTTCATTTAACCCACCGGGCGGCGTCAACGCTGAAAGATCAAACTTGGTGTTTCCCGTGACGGCAACTTTTTCTACCCGAGTCTGAGGACCTTCCACTATCTGAAAAGTGACGGAGACGTTAGGTTCCTTGTCGACGATTTCAGGTGTGACCGAAACCTCTTCAAAGCCACGGTCGTGGTAAATGCCGACTAGATTCTTGACGCTGTTCTGCACCAGTTTGTCGCTGAACTTTCCGCGGGCCAGCAGATGCTTCTTCTGGACCGTTACGTGCGACCGTAGTTCATCGCCGGCCATGTGCTGGTTTCCGCGAAAGGTCACGTCGCCGACCTTATGGCGCTTGCCTTTGTCGATGGAGTAGATAAGAGCGGATTTTTCCTGCTGCTGCTGCTGAACATTGGTTTGGACGTGAACGTCAAAATATCCCTTGGCCTGGAAGAACGAGACCAGGTTGCGCTGACCTTCTTGCACCAGATCCTGATCGTAGGTTGCCTCCTCATAGATGGGGATCAGCTTCTTCTCCTGTCGTCCGCTAAGGAAAGGAATCCAGGAAAGCTTGGCGCCTTCGATCTTTACATCGACCTTCGGGCCCTGGTCCACGGTGATAATCAGGTCGGCCCGATTGGTTTCCGGGTGATATTGCGGTTGACCGAGTTGGACCTTGTTGGCGAGGTAGTTGTGTTTGACCAGATCTCGCTTGATGAGGGAACGAGCTGCCTCCAGGCGGCGGGGGGTATACATTTTGCCGCTCTTCAGGGAAGCCCCTGTCGCCAGAGCGCGGAGAGACTGGGTCACTTTCAAAAGCCGGGCGGCGTCAGCAGGAAACGGTCCCTCAATTTTCACCGTGCCGATTTTGGCCCGCTTTCCCAGTTTGATTGTGAAGATTACATTGGCCAGCCCTTCCTTTTCGTATAGCTCGGTAGAAGGAGTGACCTCAGCCCGAAAGTAACCGTTGGTTTGGAAGAAGTTTGTCAGGGCAGTCCGGGCTTTTTCCACCTCCTTTTCAAGGAAGGGCTCTTGCTCTGGCAGGTTCGCTACTTGCAGGAGGCGGACATAGGAAAATCCGCGCGAGCCGGGAAAGGTCAGCACGCCGTAATAGTAAGCAGGCTCCAATACCAGAACAACCCGAAGACCCTCGGGCTCCGGTCTAACCTCAATGTCGACATTCTTGAACTGCCCGGTCTTTTTCAGGGCTTCAATGCTCTGCTGAATCTTTTGTTCGGAATAGAGTTCGCCCGCCTTGATCGTGACCAGTCCCCGCAGGTTGTCGACATCGATGGAAGGATCGGAGGTAAGGTCAACGGAACTGACTGGCTGGCCCTCATAAGAGGCCTGGCCACGCAAAAAAAGGGAAGCCATCAACAGAAACAGAAGGATCGAGGCCGTCATGCGCATTTTTGATGAAGTCCCCCGCGATTCAAAGGCGGTCTCGCGTAGCGCTCAGAGCGGCAAAGCTTACATCGCGGACACTACTTGCAGGCCCTTCTCTGATGCTGCACTACTAGTCGAGGATGTCTGTGGGGCCAGCGTTAGACAGGTGACTTAGGCGGGCGGTAGACGTACCGAAGCGGGATGGTGAATCGTCGCAAATTCGAGGATTGTCTATCAAATCGACCTTCGAGGTTTGTAGAATGAACGCGCACCCCGCCGCAATCAAAACGAGTTTGGAGTATCAAGAAATGTGCAACGACCTGCGTGGCCTGCTCCTCTTTTTTGCCATTTTTACCAATTTGAGCTTCGGATCCGTCGCCAGGTTGGGAGCGGTCTCGAATAGCAAAGCACTCCCTACGGGAGTGCGCGTTACGAGTGGCAGTGCGATCATCGAAATCACGGCTCTGCGGGACGATGTGGTGCGAATTCGCATTGGACCCAACGGCCAGTTGCCGGAGGATGCATCGTGGGCTGCATTGCCCTCGGCCCGTCAGGAAAAAGTAAACGTGACGGCCGCCAGCGATAGCTTCGGAGTTGGCTTTACCACCAAATTTTTGCGGGTGCAGGTTGAGCGCGCGACCTCGCGCATCGTGGTGAAGGATTTGCAGGGAAATATCTTGCAGGAAGATGCCCCCGGCTGGCCGGTGGAATTTCACGATGCGTCCTTCCGGATTTATAAAACCATGCCGGACGATGAACACTACTTTGGCTTGGGCGATAAGGTCGGCCCTCTGGATCGCCGCCAGCAGTCGTTCACCCTGTGGAATACCGATGCCTTTGGATTCCAGGAATCGACGGATCCGATTTACAAGAGTATTCCCTTCTTTCTGGCGGTGCGCGGGGCTCGTGCGACCGGCATTTTCTTTGACGATACCTGGCGAAGCAATTTTGATTTTGGCAAGGGACATCATGGAATCTATTCCTATGGAGCGGAAGGCGGTGCCATCGACTACTACCTTCTCTATGGCCCTGACGCTAAGCACGTGCTCAGCGGTTATGCATGGCTGACGGGCGCTACGCCGCTGCCGCCGCTTTGGGCGTTTGGCTATCAACAGTCGCGTTATAGCTACGAAACCGAAGCCCGGGTCCGTGAGATTGCCGACAAGTTACGTGCGGATAAAATTCCCAGCGATGCAATTTACCTGGACATTGATTACCAGCAAAACAACCGCCCTTTCACGGTTGACCCGCAGAAGTTTCCCCACTTTCCCCAGATGCTGGAGGACTTGAAGAAGCAGGATTTCCGCATAGTCACCATTACCGACCTGCACATTGCCCATCTGCCGAACGCGGGCTATGCGCCGTATGACAGTGGGATGGCCGGTGATCACTTCGTAAAGAATCCTGACGGGTCAACCTATGTGGGACCGGTTTGGCCCGGTCCGTCGGTGTTCCCGGAATTCACACAGCAAAGCACAAGAGAATGGTGGGGAACGCTCTATAAAGATTTTGTGTCGCAAGGCGTAGCCGGATTTTGGAACGATATGAACGAACCCGCAGTCTTCGTGCCGTCGAAGACCATGCCCGAAAACACTCCTCACCGTATCGATGAGCCGGGATTCAAGACGAGAGTGGCTTCGCACGTGGAGATCCATGACGTCTTCGGCATGGAAAATTGCCGGGCCACCTATGAGGGATTGTTAAAGCTTGCTCCCAACCAAAGGCCTTTTGTATTGACACGCGCCAGTTATGCTGGGGGGCAGCGCTTTGCTTCAACCTGGACGGGCGACAACAGCAGCACCTGGAACCATCTGCGGATGACAACGCCGATGTTGCTCAACCTCGGACTAAGTGGGTTCGCATTCAGCGGCGCCGACGTTGGCGGATTCGCTGGAACGCCGCAACCGGATTTGCTTACTCGGTGGATCCAACAGGCGACATTCCAGCCTATCGACCGCAATCACACGGAGAAAGGATCCGCCGACCAGGAGCCGTGGGTGCATGGGTCGGAGCAGGAGAACAACCGTCGGCGGTACATCGAGGAACGCTACCGGCTGTTGCCTTACCTCTACACCACGGCGGAGGAGATGTCGCGCACCGGCTTGCCCATTGTGCGTCCGCTGTTTCTGGAGTTTCCTAATGCGACTTCCGACAACCATCCTTTGGATATCGACGTGGGCAGCCAGTTTTTGTTTGGCCCTGACCTGATGGTTGCGCCTGCTCCTTACCCGGATAGTCTCAAGCCATATGAGGTTCAGCTTCCTCCGGGGGACTGGTACGACTACTGGACAGGGGCGAGAGTGGCGAGTGCGGAAAAGATCACCGTTATCGCGGTAAAACCAAACCTGGATACGCTACCGGTCTATGTGCGCGAAGGCACGATTATCCCCATGCAACCCCTTACCCAGAGCACCAGCGAAGTCCCGCAGGGACCGCTGACCTTGCGGGTTTATCCGGGGAAGGACTGCAAGGGCTCTCTTTATCAGGACGACGGGAAGACACGAAATTATCTTAAAGGAGACTTCATGCGGATGCAGTTCGCCTGCGAAGCGGCAGGGAACTCAGTTAAGGTACACATCGGGGCCCATGAAGGGACCTATAAACCGTGGTGGTTGCAGATTCAGGTCGAGGTATATGGATATGATTCAACTGCCACTTACAGCGTAGCGAACGCCGCACCTCAGGTTGCCATTGCCGATCCCGAGCACCACAGAGTCTTGCTCACGGTGGCCGACGACGGACAGGCGAAAGACATCTCGGTGACCGCGGCTCCTTAACCTATTCCAATCCAAAGTCGGCGATTTTATCGTGTTGATCGAGCTTGACGAATAGATTTTGCGTCTGGCGCTCGAAGGTGACTCGATAACGATAGGTGCGCAGATTGTCTTCTGCTTTGCGTTCCAGCAATTCGACTTTTTGGGCCGGGCCCATATCGTCGAAGAAGTCGCTGTAGTCCTTAATGTTCTCTACCGATAAGTTTCTTGCGGCGTCGCCGACCAAATCTTCCTGGTTAACCTGGCCTTTGGCGAGGCCGGAGATCAGGCCTCTAAAGCGCTGGGTCACAACCGGTTCCTTGTCTTCGATCGCCTTCGGCGGAGGAAGAGGTTGCAGATCGGCGATATAGGTCCCGGCTACGAGGTGGGTAATTTCTTCCGCATGCGAGTGGGAAGAATCCAGATTGCTCAGGGTCACCACCGTTAGTTTGTCGTCAACGTAACGGCTGATGTGGGTGGTGAATCCCTGCCAGGCGCCGCCGTGCTCGATTATCTTGTGGCCGCGGATTTGATTCAGAAACCAGCCAAAGCCATACTCATAGGTTTTTCCGTTGTTCAGCTTGACCGGGGTCCACATTTGGTCGAGGCTGGAACGCTTCAACAGCTGCTCGGTATAAAGTGCAGCGTCCCATTTCGCGAGATCAAGAACGGAGAAATACAGGCTGCCGTCGGCGGTCGTGTTAAGGCTGGGGGAGACGTATTCCTGGTTCTTGAGCTGTCCCTTCACCAAACGGTAACCAGACGATCGATTGGGAATGATATCGGCTTCGCTCATGATGCGCGTGCTCGCCATTCCCAGTGGACGAAAGATGCGCTCCTGCAGGAAGTCGCCGTAGAACTCGCCGGTGACCTTGTGAATCAGAACGCCGAGCACGACGTAGCCGGTATTGCTGTAGCTCCATTTGTCGCCGGGAGGGAAGTCGAGTGGAAAGGACTGGGCTTTCTTGAGTAGATCGTCTTCGGAATAATCCAGCCGGAAAATTATGTCGTGTTGGGAATAATTCTTGATGCCTGAGGTGTGGGTCAGCAGGCGGCGGATGGTGATGTCGTTCCACGTGGCGGGGGAATCGGGGAAATATCGGGTGATTTTGTCGTCGAGAGCGATCTTACCTTCCTCCACCAGCATCATGATCGCGGTGGCGGTGAATTCCTTACCCATCGATCCGGATTGAAAGATTGTTCGGGCCGCACTGGGACATTCAACTCGACGTTGGCGAGGCCGTACCCCTGCGCGCGCATGATCTTTCCATCCCGCATGACGGCCACGGCAGCTCCCGGCATTTTGTACTGCTGCATGACCTGGTTCACGGCGCGATCAACTTCATCGGCACGCGAGAAGCCGGCAAGCAGGACAAACAATAGCAGGAGCTTGAGTGAGCGCAATGACATCGGCGACCTCATGGAGAGGTCATCGTCTTACTGCTCCCGAACCTTCACCACCATCGGCGCTGTACTGGTGTGCCGGCCGGAACGACTGTCTGGTGCGGGGTTCAGCAGGAATGTGAATTACATCGCCGACCGAGACCGCCTGGGATTCGCCACCTTTTACGCTCTCCCCACGGACTTCGCCGTCAGCTTCGGAGTCTACGGCGCGCGCCCTTTGCGGCGGGCCATTCAAAAAGAGATTCTCGATCCGCTCAGCATCGATATTCTCGAAGGCAAAGTCCGCGAAGGTCAGACCGTTCACGTTGACGCCAAAGACGGCGCACTTGAATTTCGCGAAAAATAGGTCTCACTACTGATCCTTGTAGTGAACGCGAGGAGCAAAACCAACATCCGGTTCAACGGCCGGGAGTACACGAATGCGGATGAGATGCCGTCAGATGTCAGAGCGGCATATGATCGCGCGGTGGATGAACTCGGCGAGCTTCATTCCGGAGCGCGCCTTGCTGCAAAATTGAAGGCGAAGATAATTGTCAACGGGAACGAGTTCAATCAGCCGGGCGAAATGTCAGTCGACGATCGACATTTATATCACGAAGCGCTCGAGGCGCTTTTCCCGCCAGACATTGCAATATCCGCGGCTGGAGCAGGCGAAACCAACGGCGAGAAACGCTCGCCGATCATGGGCGCGATGAAAAAACGCTTATCGCAAGCTGCAAGAGTTCTTCGCCTAAGACGCTGAGCTTGCTTCGGCGGGCGGTTGGCACAACCGCCGCTACAACTTTTCGCGTTACGCGGTCACTTGCTTAAACGCGCTGACGAAACTTTCCATCTCGGCCTTCTTCCCGATCGTAAGGCGCATGTGGTTTGGAAGAGCTGGGAACAACCGGCCGACGTGAACCTTGCGCTCTTTCATTGCCTGGATCAGCGGCGCGACAGGGCGTTTGCAATCGAACATGATGAAGTTGGCTTGTGACGGAATTTGTTCATAGCCCATCTTGTCGAGCTCGGAGGTCACGAATGTTTTCGCTTCACGGTTCAAACGTTGACCGTTTGGGACATGATCAAGATCATCAAGACTCACGGTTGCTGCGGCCAGAGCCATGCAGTTGACGCTGTCCCACATTTGATTTCGGCGCAGCCGATCGATCGCTTCTTTCTGGGCGACACAATAGCCACAGCGCAATCCTGCCATGCCATAAATTTTCGAGAATGTGCGTGAGACAATCAGGTTCGGATGATCTTTCACCAGCGCGATCACACTTTCGTAGTCGGGGCTATCGGCATAATGAAAATACGCTTCGTCTACGAGAATCATCGTCTGCGGCGAAGTCGTTGCGATGAAATCTCGCAGTTGGTCCTTTGGCGTGATGCTGGCGGTCGGGTTGTTCGGATTGCAGACGTAAATCAGACCAGCTTTCGCGGAATCGAGCATTTTCGGCAGATCATGCTGAAAGCTGCTGGTCAATGGCACTTTGACGACTTCAGCGCCATTGGCGCTGGCATTATTGAGAATTGCTTCAAAGGTCGGATCCGCTGCTACAAGCTTCCCGTTCTGAGGTCCGGTGAACGTTTCTGCACAGAGTTTTAGAATTTCGCCCGGAACCATCGCCGAGCAGGATCTGATCGTGATTGACGCCGTTCAGTTTCGCCAGTTTATCAATTAGCACGTTGTTGTGTTCGTCTGGATAACGGCAGACAAGGCTGAACGAATCCGTAATCGCCTGAAATGCTTTCGGGGATGGGCCGTAAGGATTCCCATTCGCGCTCAATCGCACGATGCCTCCTTCCGCTAAAGGCATAGCAGCGGACTGAGTCGGCTTTGCAAAGGAAAGCGGCGGCCTAACGACTGCCGCTGCGGCGCCTGCACCGAGCAGGCGTGCAAAATTTCGGCGGGAAATCGAGATCGTATTC
>CAWGQZ010000083.1:0-18953 GCA_963824805.1 uncultured Acidobacteriaceae bacterium
ATGTTAAGAACACCATGCTCGACCAGTTTGGTTTCACGGGTAGGCACTGCGTCATCGTCAATTGTGTTTGCGCCCAGCAATTCAGCGCCCTAGTAATCTGAAACCCGAGGATTATCGGAAACGCTAAGAATTTAATGTACACGCGTCCGCCCACCTTTTCCACAAGAGAGGTGCCACCTAACCGCGACATCATTTGGTTGAAGAAAGCTTCGAAGCGCGCATCGTCGTCGAGGGTGTGCGTACGACCATCAGTCCCGTGGTGAACCGCTGCGCAAACACTTCCCCAGCGGCATCGCCTTCAAATAGAACCGGGCCGTTGTATTGCTCTAGGGTCGCCGCCGAGCGCAGCTTGAGAATGCGTTCGGCCATGGCGCGGGCGGGGGCGATGATCACGTCCGTGGCGGGAAGGTCGATCGCGTATTGCCCTAAAGTTCAATCGAATCCGAGATTGGCTGGCCGTCTGCTGCTTGGGCCTGAGCGCTAATCCGAAGCTTAAAGAAGGATCGGCCACGAGTGAAGCTGGATCCTTCGCTACTCACGTAGCGGGTATAAAAGCTTCGGAAATCAACATCCACCGCCGAACCGTAGATTTCGGGGTTACTTTTGAAGACTTGGGAGTTCCTGGCCCCGTGGCAAGGACGCTATTAAGTCCCGGCCAGATTTGGGGACACAGTCTAATTTCGACCCAAATAAAGTGTGGATGTTTTGGTAATTCCAAAGACATCCTCGTTACTTGAAAGCAAACGTTGCCCGTCACCAAATCGCGACGCCATACCTCCATTCGAGATTTGCAGCGCGAATTGAACTCGACCAGGCCTTGGCTGGGAGCCCGCTTCATGGTCGGTACTTACTTTGTTTTTCACCAACCGCAAGATCGAACTCTGAAAACCCAGCCATTTCGATCCTCGAAAGGCATCCAATTTGGGTCTGCTATCGGTTTCCGCCCACCCAACATCTTCCTTCGCACAATCTTTGCACAATCTCTCTGATTGCCTTATACTATCTAACTAACTGGTTAATTAACATGACCCCCGCTCCAGCCAAACCCCAACTCGGTTCCCGCCGCCAACCCGAGGAGAGCCGAGCCGCCATTCTTAAGGCGGCAATACAGGAATTTTCTAACGAGGGCATCGCTGGCGCGCGTACCGACGCGATTGCGCGCTCCGCCAAGGTCAATAAGGCATTGCTTTATTACTACTTCAAAGACAAAGAGGCGCTCTACGGCGCGGTTCTGGATCAGGTCTTTGGCGGGCTTCGAAAAGCGGTTGAGCGCGAATTGGATCGCGATCTGCCGCCGCGGGAACGGATACTGGCCTATGTGGGAGCGCACTACGATTACGTCGCCAGCAACCCCAGATTTCCCCGGGTTGTCCAGGCCAACATGATGTTGGCTGGAGGCAAGTCGCGTGAACAGTTTGCGCGGACCGCGAAGAGTTACCTGGTACCGATGCTGAAAAAGATTAGCGATCTGGTCAAGGAGGGGATTGCCTCGGCAGATTTCCGGCCGGTGAATCCCTTTCATTTCATTACCACCATGGTGGCCACCATCGTTACATACTTCACTCAGGCTCCCATGATGAGCCTGATCAACGGCATCAACGCGCTGTCACCGGAAAATGTAGCCGCGCATCGCGAAGCCGTACTCGACTTTATTGCTGCTGCGTTGTTTACCCAGAAACCTGCTCGCAAAGGAGTCAGACGGTGAACGCAAGAAACAAGATATTCATTCTTCTGGGAATCATTGCCGCGTTTTCGCTGGCCTACTATCTGATTTCCACCCCACGGTCCAGGGATCTGGTCTTAATCGGTACCGTTGACTCCAACCAGGTGATGGTCAGTCCGCAAATCTCTGGCCGGTTGCAAAGGTTGCTAGCGGATGAGGGAACACAGGTGAAGCAGGGCGAACTTATCGCGGTTCTCGACCCCTCGGAACTCGAAGCCGAAGAACGGGCCGCAGCCGCCACCATCGGCAGCCTTCAATCCAAGGTGGCGGAAACGCGCGCCACGCAGCAGGCCACTCAAGGTTCAACGACCAGCGGGGTTGCCAACGCCCAAGCGCGGCTGCAGTCTACCAGGGCGCAGTTGCTGCAGTCTGAAGCGATGTTGCAGCAAGTGCAAAGCAACAGTCAACGGACGATCGCCTTGGCGCAATCTGGTGTTGCCTCGGAGCAAGAAAAGGTTCAGGCGGAAACCAACCTCCAAGCTCAGCGGGCAACAGTAGAAGCCTTGCGTGAGCAAGTAGGCGCCGCACAGGCCGAACTCAACACAGCGGTCGCCAACACTCATCAGGCACTTGCCGCCACAAGTACGGTTCAGTCGACTCGAGCGCAGGTCTCCAATGCTGAGGCCCAACTGAAGCAAGCCGAGGTGCGGCTCGGATACACGAAAATTTACGCTCCGGTCACCGGGACCGTCTCGGTGCGCGCTGCCCGTGAAGGCGAAGTTCTCACAGCCGGACAGCCCATCGTAACGATTGTTGATCTTGGCGATACCTGGGTGCGCGCGGCGATCCCAGAAACAGAGGCAGACCATATTGGACTGGGGGACACTCTAAGAGTCCGGCTCCCCGGTGGCACTGAGACAAATGGAAAAGTGTTTTTCAAATCCGCTGAGGCGGACTTTGCTACGCAGCGGGACGTAAGCCGCCGCAAGCGAGACATCAAGACCATTGTGCTGAAAGTCCGGCTCAACAATCCCAACGGAGCCTACGTTCCCGGCATGACGGCAGAAGTTCTGGTGTCGCCAGACCGCTTGGCAGGAAAGCCTGCGAAGGAAGCACGTGTAGGCCAGCCATGATTGCCGACCTCAATCCCGCAAGTAGCCCTGTGGAGAACGCCTCCCCTGGGACGGTCCCTAATGCTATCGAAGTTGACCACATCATCAAAAAATACGGCGACTTCACGGCGGTGGATGACGTCTCCTTCAACGTAAAAGAAGAAGAGATCTTCGGGCTGCTCGGACCGAACGGCGCAGGAAAGTCGACCCTCATCCGGATGATGACGACGCTGATTCCGATCACCGGGGGCGCCGCTCGAATTGCGGGGCACGACGTAGCCAAACATCCTGACGCTGCGCGTCGCGTGATTGGAGTCATCCCACAGGCGCTCACCAGCGACATCGACCTTACCGTCGAAGAGAACATGAGCATCTACGCAAAACTCTATGATGTTCCCGCGAAGCGGCGCAAAGAGGCAATCTCCGAACTGCTGGAACTGGTCGATCTCAGCAAATGGCGCGGAGCGCAGACCAAGACACTCTCTGGTGGAATGCGCAGGAGACTAGAAATTGCCCGCGGCCTGGTGCACAGTCCCCGCATTTTCTTTCTCGATGAACCGACTACAGGTCTCGATCCGGTCTCGCGGGTTGCGGTTTGGGAGATGCTCACCAACATCAAGAAAACCCGCCAGCTAACCATCCTGATCACGACGCATTACATGGACGAAGCGGACCGCCTCTGCGATCGCATAGCCATCGTCGATCATGGAAAACTGGTAGCGCTCGACGCGCCCCCTGCGTTGAAGGCAAGCGTGCCAGGATCGAACGTGATCGAGGCCCAGTTCGAGAATGCGCCGTCCGATTGGGAAGCCAAGCTCCACAGCATGCCGGACGTAACCTCCGTTCAGCATGAGGGCGCAGGGATGTACCGCATTTTGACCGGAGACGGCTCGCGCACCACCACACAACTTGTGGAAATGGCAGTGCAGGCCAACGCGGCTGTGAAATCGCTTTCGGTGCAGAACACAACGCTCGATGATGTCTTCGTTCACTACACCGGACGGCAACTGCGGGACGAACTCGTCAAGGCCCATGCCTTTGTCATGCCGCCCAGACCGGGGATGCAGCCATGAATCGTATGTTCGCCATTATCGAGCGCGAGTTGCGCAAGTTTTTCCGCTCTCCAGCCCTGATGATGGTCTCGCTAATTTTTCCGCTGGTGCAGTTGGTGGTGCTAGGAAACGCGTTTGGCGGGAAAATCCGCGACGCAAAGATGGGCATCGTCGATCAGGATGGCGGTACCCAGGCGCTGAGGATCCGCGAGGCCTTCGATTCCATCCGCGCCAACGTCCGCACTTTCGAGCCCATCTATTACAACAATGATAAGCAGGCGATGGAAGATGTCCGTAACGGTAAACTCGACGGCGCGGTCATTATCCCGCCGCAATATTCCCGGCGCGTCTACGAGGAAAATCATCCACGCATCGCGCTGGTGGTCGACAACAGCGACAACTTCATGAGTTCCACGCTCGAGGAGAAAATGAGCGAACTGACTCAGGCTCTCAATGAGCCCATCATCGAACCGCGCCTCTTGCAGAAGACTGCGCTCGACGTTGTCGAACTTTACCCTTACATCGAGTACATGAAGTTTCTCCTGCCGGGATCGATCACGCTCGCGATCTTCATGTCGGTGATGATCGGCGGCGGCATGCTGTACATTGACGACAAGGCGCGGGGAGTTCACGAAGGATACCTGGTTACGCCGATCACCAAGGCCGAATTGGTCTTTGGGCTGAACGCCGCGAGCGCCATGAAAGCAGTGCTGACCGGAACCATCATCACGGTGGTCGGGTGTCTGCTCTCCGGTGTAGGAACGCTGTTCAATCCCCTGACGGCTTTGGGCCTGGTGTTGATGGTAGTGCTGACCGCCGTGTCACTGAACACAATGATGTTTCTGATGATGGTACGAGTGGAAGATCCCCTGGTACCGCGGGCGACCTTCGGCATTCTGAACACATTGTTGTTTTTCCCTAGTGGAGCCATCTACCCAATCCAGGCATTCCCCTGGTGGCTGCGTGCAATCGCCAATATCGATCCATTCAAATTCGCGGTACACGGATTTAAATCTCTTCTGCTTAAGGAAGCCGGATTCACCGCCATCTGGCCGGACGTCATGTACCTGTCTCTATTCGCTATCGTGACCCTCGGTTTGGCCGTCCCGCTATTCAAGCGAACACTGTGAGGCAGGTCCAGGGACGAGGCCTCTGACCCTGAAGCGAGTGCAACTTCACAAGAGTCTCCTTTAACGTGTTTTTCGGGAACTTTTACCCTAGCCGAGCAATCCATTATGCTTAGAGCGCTATGACACTGATGGATGCCCAGCAATTCGATGAAGCCCGGGCGCGACGCCGCAAGATTAAAATCGCGACGGCCATATTTGTGGTTCTGGTTTTAGCCTGGCTGATATGGACCTACCGCAACTACCCGGAAGAGCGGGTCGTCGACCACTTCTTTGCCGCCCTCCAAAGGCAAGACTACGAAGGTGCGTACGGCATCTGGATGCACGACCCTGAGTGGAAGCAGCACCCAACAAAGTTCACGCAGTATCCATACCACGAATTCTACCGCGACTGGGGCCCGGGCGGTGAGTGGGGACTGGTGAAGTCCCACGAGATTTACGGTTCGGCCTCGCCCAAGGGCGGCGGCAGCGGCGTGATTGTAGAGGCCATCGTCAATGAACGCGCCGAACATGCGCGCCTTTGGGTGCAGAAGGACGATAAGTCGCTCACGTTTTCACCATACTGAAAGGCTTCCACCAAGAGGGACACTCAGGTTCACTAGGGAGACTACAGTGGCCTTCCTGGTTAGAGCAGTTGGACTTTGTCACGCATTCTGATTAAATCGTTTAAGGTACCCGGAAATTCCTATCTGTGATCGACATTCACTCTCACATTATTGCCGGCGTCGACGACGGCGCCAAAACCTGGGAAGTTGCCCAGCAAATGTGCCGGATGGCGATCGCCGACGGGATTGAGCACATGGTCGCCACGCCGCACGCCAATGACCGCTACGTCTACGACCGCCAGGAACTGAGCAAGGCTCTGGATCATCTTCGCGCGCTAACCGGGGGCAAGCCCAGGCTCAGCCTGGGATGTGATTTCCATCTCTCGTATGAGAACGTTCAGGATGCCCTGGCCCATCCCAACCGGTACATAATCGACGGCACCCAATACATGCTGGTCGAGCTTAGCAACTACGGAATCCCGCAGCAGATTGAAGGTTATTTTTCGAAGTTGGGCGACCAAGGAATTCGCGCCATCATCACACACCCGGAACGCAATCCAATCTTGCAGCAGGACAGGCAGCGCATTCTGCGGTGGGCGGAGCAAGGCTGCATCGTCCAGGTGACTGCTTCCGCATTAACCGGGTCATGGGGAGAGCGCGCATGGAGCACTGCCGCATGGCTCTTCGAGCATCAAGCGGTTCACGTGCTCGCCACCGATGCCCATGACACCAAGAATCGTATTCCGGTTCTTTCGACCGCGCGCAAGGAAGTGGAGGAAGTGTATGGTCGCGAACTGGCCGATGCTTTAGTGGACAAGAATCCACGGGCTATCGTAGGCGGACAGCCCTTACCTTACTTTCCCAATCCAATTCTTAACTAGTGATTTTGCGGCTGAGATTGACCGTCTGACTGGTCGGTCGAGGCCGCGGTGTGCGGTTTGGCCGGGGACGAGGTCATCGCCGTCTCGGGATTCAATAGATGGTCGTGATCGGGCCCGAGTCCAAGATTGATCAACGCCCGCGAGTCGGGAACGACCCTAGTCTGCCAGCCGTGATCAGCCTGATATTTTTCACACGCCCGCTGGGTGTTGCTATCCCATTTTCCCGTGGCGTCCCCATCTAGATAGTGCTCCCGGATCAACGCTTCCTGAATGGCCTGTGTACGCGAGTTGTCGATTTTTTGCTGTCCACGCTTTTTGGCCCGTGCCAGGCCACGAGTCCGCTTGATCGACTTCTTCTTGGCATTGGTGGAGGCGTTCGTCCGCGAAGACGTGGATTTTGGCGTGCTGGTCTGGCCAAAACAGACCCCTGCCAGCAACAGCAAACCGAAAATCGCGACAGATCGTTTCTTCCAACTCACAGGCAGACGCAATGCTGACTCCACGCCGAACAGATTACTTGCGGCTAATACAAGAAGGGGAGATACCGAGACCTAAATCATCGCTCAATTCCGCTCTCTGAACCAGCCCTATCAGTCACCCGCGCCGGTTACGGAAGTGTACCGGCCAGGAAGATCGTGCCACCCTGCTGCCCGGCGCCGCGCTGCCGGACCAGGAACACTACATCCTGACCACTCTTCAATGCCGAGGCTGCTTTGGTGAACTCGATCTTCATTATTTACCGGTTGTTTGTTGACTTCGAGAATAACGTCACCACGTGATACGCCAATGTCCTCTGCGAATGATCCACTCTTTACTTCCTGCACGATCACGCCTTTTCCGGCAGGAATATCGAGGCGGTCGGCCATGTCTTGCGTGACTGGACGAACGGTCAGTCCCAGCTTGCTTTCCTTCGGACCCTCTTCGTCGCTGTTTTCTTCGTCGTCACCCAGGCGCGAGGCGTAGAGCTTAGCGCGATCGGCAACGGTCAACGTGGCATCCTGCTTCTTTCCATTTCGGATCAAGCCTACGGTAACCTTGGTGCCCGGTTTGCGGCTGGCAATCTCTGATACCAGGGCATCGCCGTTCTTGATGTCTTTGCCATCCACCGAAATGATGGTGTCGCCAATCTTTATGCCGCCCTGGTCGGCCGGGCTGCCCGCTGTAACATCGGAAACCACAACCCCGGACCCGCTGCCATAAACGCGAGCGATTGCCGGATTTTCCTGCGCGTTGAACATCACCCCAATCGATCCGCGCGCCACTTTATGGCCGGGCCCGATCAGCTGGTTGTAAACCTGGGCGATTGTATTTGAGGGCATGGCAAATCCCAGCCCTGCGTAAGAATTGGTTTCGGTAAGAATTGCCGTATTGATACCGATGATTTCGCCAGCCATGTTGACCAGCGGACCACCCGAATTGCCGGGGTTGATGGCGGCATCGGTCTGAATGAATGACTGGAACTGGCGGTTGGGGACGATGCTCCGTCCAATGGCTGAAACAATTCCTGCCGTGACTGTCTCCTGCAGCCCAAAGGGACTACCAATCGCGATGACCCAGTCGCCAACCTGCATGCTGTCGGAATTACCCAGCTTGGCGGCAGGCAACGGTTTGCTGACATCAATTTTTATGACAGCGAGGTCGGTTTCCTGATCGCTTCCTATGACCTTGGCATCGTGCGAGACGCTTGGCGGATCGTCTTGCAGCTTCACCCGAATGCGATCGGCTTTTTCCACCACATGGCGATTGGTAAGGATGTAGCCTTTGGGATCCACAATGACTCCAGACCCCAGCGACTTCTCTCGAACCGAGCCGCCATTTCCCCCCTGTCCTCCTTGACCGCCGAAAAAGCGGTCAAAGAAATCCTCGAATGGGTTCTGATCGTCATCCGGTTGCTGCTGCTGACCACCGCGTCGGCGGGTGTGCGGGGAAGTCTTTATCACCGACTCCGTGTTTATATTCACAACGCTGGGCTCTAACTGCTTGGCCACCTGGGAAAACTGATTGGAAAGTTGCTGCGGAGATGGAACCGTCAGCGGAGTGGCGTCAGAGGACTTCGTGTTCTTCTCTTGTCCCTTCACCCCAAAGGAAATAACCGTCCCTATCAGGATTCCGAGCGCCAGAGTGGTCAAAATCGAGAGAGTGGACGCCAAACGGTGGGCACGAATGCGGGCCCAAAAAGCGCTTACGCGCGGCTCCATAGGCTGACTTTCCTCCGTAAACATAAGAACCCCAAGATTATACCTTTTCCACAAGTGAAGAGCCGGTTTCAACCAGTTCTTTAGTTAGACGCGAAGCCGACCCAAAAGTGTTGTAGCTGCGGCAGATGTTGTGGAATCCCTGGAGAGTGTCGGATTTCATGCCACAAAAAAATATAAGGTAGGCCTCGTACGAGGCCTACCTCTTCTCGTGGGTTCCTCAAGCGGTGGAGGCCGCTTTATGAGGTCAGGTAAGTTGACAACAAAATAGCGCCACTCGAAAAGTTGCGCAATCGTATGAAAATACTAGGTTGACGCACTCAAACCTCTGCCTTCCACGGCTTCATACTGCTTACCTGTCAATACATTCTTGAAGTCTTCTTCCCGCCCGCTTGGCCACTTGATGATCACTTGCTCCACGGTGTCGCGCTTGGCCACGCCAAAGGTCACCGGCAACTCGGACTGCGAAAGATAACTCGACCCTGTCTTCACCATGCGCACTTGAGATTCACTGCCGTAGTGTATCTGTACCGTGGCGCCAATCGCATCCCGATTGGATTTCGTTCCCACCAGGTGAAAGCGCAAGCTGCGATTTCCCCCCAATTGATCATTGCGATAAAGATATGCAGGACCATTGTTAGTTGTGATCAGCAAGTCCAGATCTCCGTCGCGATCAAAATCTCCATAGGCCATGCCTCGCCCGACCTTGGGACCCGCAAAGCCCCCACCAGCTGCAGGCGCAATGTCGTTGAACTTATTCCCTCCCTGATTCAAAAACAGCTGCGGAGGCTGCGCATATCCCACATTGCCGCGAATATTCCGCACGGTCTCATCGATGTGCCCATTGGCCACGGCAAGGTCCAACCGCCCATCCAGATTCGGATCGAAAAAAACGCACCCAAATCCCAGCCGGTCTTTTGATGCTAAGCCCACACCGCTTTGGGTGGCGATATCGGCGAAGCCATCTTTCCCCGCCGACCTGTACAGTCCAACCATCTCGTTATCGAAATTAGTGATGGCCACTCCAGCGGTGCCGGAATTTTCAAAATCTGCAGTGTCGACGCCCATGCCCGCGCGCGCCTTTCCCTCGCTGCTGAAGGCGAGTCCGGCTTCGACAGCAACATCTTTGAACGTGCCATTGCGTCCGTTGCGATAAAGCTTGTTGGGCTGAGTGTCGTTCGCCACCAGCAGATCGGGCCAGCCGTCACGGTCATAGTCGAACATGGCCACGCCCAACGACTTCGAACTGCTGTCAAAGATCCCGCTACTGGCAGTAACGTCTTCGAAGGTTGCGTTGCCGCGATTGTGGAACAGCCAACAGGTCTCTCCGCGATAAGCCTCCGGCGTGCAATAGGACTTGTGCTTCCCATCCAGGCTGCAGAAGACATCATGCTCCGGCGACCACTTCACGTAGTTGCAAACAAACAGATCGAGGAGGCCGTCGCCATCAAAATCGAACCACAGCGCGGAAGTGCTGAAGCCTTGCCTTCCACCCAAGCCGCTGGACCTCGTTACATCTGTAAAAGTCCCCTTCCCCGTGTTCTGGAATAGCCGGTTCTGGCCTACGCAGGTCAACAGAATGTCAGGAAAACCATCATTGTTATAGTCGCCGACCGCGACACCCATGCCGTACACTTCGAGATCGAGACCCGCCTTGCGGGTGACATCAGTGAAGGTTCCATTGCGATTGTTGTGATAGAGGCGCAGGGTGCTGCGGGTGCGCTTGTGCTCGGGCCAGTCCATTCCGTTGACCAGCAGGATGTCCTGCCAACCATCGGCGTCGTAATCGAGAAAGGCACAACCGGAACCCAGCGTCTCGGGAAGATACTTTCCGCCGAAAGCTCCACTGTTGTGGTGGAATTCAAGCCCAGATTGTTTAGTGACGTCTACGAAGCGAAAGCCGGGGTTGGAATCGACAGCACCAGAAAATGGGTCAAGCCCGGACGCAATTGCCAGCCCTCCCATTCCCCATAAAAAAGAACGACGGTTCACGGAATGTTTACCAGCCCATTGCGGATGGCGTACACCACTAGTTCGGCAGTCTTATGAATGCCGAGTGCGTCCATCATGTTGGCGCGGTGGGCGGCCACGGTGTTGGCGCTCAGATCGAGCTGGGTGGCGATTTCTTTGTTCGACTTGCCATCAACGATGAACTGTAAGATTTCCAGTTCGCGCTGGGTTAAACCGTAGTCACGCTCGCCTTTTAGCGAAGTAGTCTTAGCGATGCGCGCGTCGAGAACAGTTTCTCCAGCGGCCACCCGCCGTATGGCAGAGCCGAGCTCCAGGTCCACGGCATTCTTCAGGACGTAACCTTTGGCTCCGGCGTCGAGCGCCTGGCGCACTAGCGTCTCTTCCTCATGCATGCTCAGCATCAGGATCAGCGTATCCGGTAGCGCTTCCAGAATTTGCCGAGTCGCTTGCAGTCCGCTTAGGTGGGGCAATGCACAGTCCATCAGCACAACTTTGGGGTGAAGCTGTTTCGCGAGCTTGACGGCCTCTTCGCCATCGCCCGCTTCGCCCGCCACTTCCATGTCAGGCTCGTCCTCCAGAATGCGGCGAAAACCGCGCCGCACCAGGCTGTGGTCATCCACAAGCAAAACCGAAATTTTTTCTGGCATCGGCCTCTCCATCACATTCGTGTAGATACCTAGCTTTGCTACGTCTCTTCTGTGCATCGTACCGGCCAGGGACGTAACGAAGTTAGGTTTCTGCCCTAGGCACTCTTAACCGAACCAATGTCCCACCTTCGGCAGGTTGCAGGAATTCAATGCTTCCGCCCAGCAACTCGGCCCGTTCACGCATTGCAACCAGACCAATTCCTTGGCGATTCTGTCCCGGAATCATTCCTCTCCCGTGGTCCTCTATTTGTAACTCCAATGACCGGGGCAGGAATGTCAATCTTACCCACGCCCGCTTCGCGCCGGAGTGGCGGCCAACATTGTTCAAAGCTTCCTGCAGCACACGATACACGTGTACCGCGGCATTGCCATCAACGGAAAAGGTCTGCCCGGATTTTTCATACGATATCCCAATTCCCATCTGCCTTTCCACCGTGGGCAGATACCAGTCGAGAGTGCTCTCAAGTCCCAACTCGTCGAGCATCACTGGATGCAGCGCCTGAGAAAGGCTTCGAACTTTATCAAGTGTGTTCTGCGCGATGTCGCGTACCTCAGAGAGATCCACGCGTATCGGCGAATCGGGCGGCAGATGTTTGCCGGCGCGCCCGAGCATCGATCCCATTGCGGTCAGTATCTGTCCGAATTCGTCGTGAAGTTCTCGGGAGATTGAGCGCAGTGTGGATTCCTGCGTGGAAATCAATTTCTGGGCTAGATCGCTTCGTTGCTCGGATAGCGTCGCCAGTCGCGCGAACAGGCGCCGATTAGATCGCATCAGGTACAAACTGGTCAGCACAATCGCAATCAACGTCGCGCTAAGAAACAAGTAAACCTGCCGCTGCACACCGTCGTAAATCTCGCCAATACTAGCCGCTGCCTGCTCTTCGCTTTCGTTGTTCTGCACCAGTAACCGGGCGACAGTATTGCTCAGACTTGCCTGGCGAGCCTGCAAGGATAGCCGGATCTGCTCACGGGCATCGGACTCTTTCCCTTGTCTCCCGAGTGCGAATGTGCGCTCGGCTGCATCCCAGAATTGCGCCAGCGAATTTCTTAAATACTGGCGCTGTTCAGGCGTGCGTCCCGCAACTGCGGCCTGCTCTTCCAGACGGACCGCATCATCGAGGTCTGCGCGTATACGTTGAAACTGTGCTACCCATGCGGTCAGCGGATAAGGCTCGTCATTGTCAAGCATATCGCGCATAGCGAGTCCCAGCGAGTTGAGGTCATCCTGGATTCGCAGAAGTTGAAGGGAATCTCTGCGATTGCGTGCGACCAGGTTGTTTTGCAGTTCGCGCAGGCCAGTGATCTTCCGCGTGATATAGGCGGAATAGGCGACCACCGCCGCCAGCGTGATGATCAGTCCCAGGATGAGGGCCGGAGTCGGCGACCGGCCAGGAGCAAGTGCGCGCTGCACGCCTGCGAGAATACAACGATGAGGAGATTAGAGCTACTGAGTGAGCCTCTGCTCGACTAATCCGGCTTCTGCTTGGCTCCGTCCATACTTTCGGGAAATGACTTGAAGGAGGCTTCTATAGGTGTCGAGGTGGTTTTCTTGTTGGCGTCGGTGCTGTTGCGGGTGAGTGTTCCCTTCAAACGGTAATAAGCCTCGTCCCCCGGGGCCTTGCCTTCGCCGCGCTCGAATGCTCCCTTGAAATCAAACCACACACCATGCACCGTCTGAGTGCTGAAGGTCAGGTTGCTGCCGTTGAGTTTTCCGTCCTTGAAGAAATGATCGAGGAAGGCATCCTTCTCATTATCGGCATCGCCATAGCGCGAGATAAATCCTGTCACTTTGCCGGCTTCTTCGACGGTAATTTGCACGAACTCGCCCTCTTTCAGGAAAGAATATGTCCCTGAGTAGTTGGGCGGTGGTGCAGTCTGGCCCAAGAGAGTGCCTGCGATCATCGCCAGCGTCAACCGGAAAAGCAGCTTTTGCATGGTTGCTATTAAAGCATGGAACGGCAAAGCCGCAACCAGAAAGGACACTCAAGGACCACGCAGACAATCCTTCGTGTCCTTGGTGGTTGCTGCCTTTGCCAGGCGCCTAAACCGCTCGCTAGCAAGTTATAATCAAGCCCTGGTTAGTAATGAGACTGGGTTTAGAAGTAGAGGAGTCGGTACCAGAACCGGTGGTTTCCGCGCCGGTTTTTTTGGTGGAACTAGAGCCACGACCGGCGGCATTCTTCCGCAACCTGCGGGACCTCTTCTCGACGCCCCGCCAGCCGGCACTGCGCCTTGCTTCCCACCCGGCTGCCCCTTGGCCGGATGTATTTGTTCACCGATCCCTGCCGTGGGGCGGTCTCAGCACCTCTCTGCTCGTACACGTTGCTGTCATCGCCGCCATACTGAGCATCGTTCGGTTGTTTCCGGAGCGACCCGCGATCGTCGACCACCCAGTGTTAACCCACAAGGATGTGATCTACTACACCCCGGCGGAATATCTGGCGCAGCTCGACACCGGCCATGCACCGGCGGAAGAAGCAGAAAGGGGCGATCCAGAATTCTCTCCGCAGCCCATCATTTCCGTCCCGCCACAGGCGGACAATCACGTCCAGACCATTGTTACTCCGCCAGCTGTAAAGCTGGACCGCGACGTCCCCATGCCGAACATTGTCGCCTGGTCACAGACGCAGCAATCGGTCCCTCTCGGAGCCACCGCGCGTAATGCAGCCGATCTCAAAGCGCCCGCACTGGCCGCTGATTCTGTCGTTGCTCCCTCGCCTGAGGTGAAGAGGCCTCTTGATCGCCCCTCGCAATCTCTATCGACCGATGTGGTAGCCCCAGCGCCCGAGGTAGCCCTCGCAGGTGGACGCAAAGCGATACAGGCTCCGCAAGCGACCGTGGTCGCACCGGCCCCGCAGGTGAATGCGGAAAACACCCGTAAGCTCGGAGACCTAAACATAGGACATTCGGAGGTCGTCGCTCCGGCGCCACAAATGCCGATGGCGGAACGTAGCGTGGCCGCCCGCATCGGCCCCTTGGCTGCAGGCACGAACGCGGTACCCCCTCCTCCATCTGTTGAGGCGTCAGGTGGTCAATCCGGTGGCGGGCGGGTGATCGTGCTTAATGTGCGTCCCCTGGCGCCCCACACCGCAACTGAGGTTCCGGCAGGTAACCGGCGCGGCAGTTTCGCCGCGACCCCGGAGGGGAATCCGGGAGCTCGCGGCACAGCTCCGGCCGAAGGCAAGAGCTCAAGGGCCGAAGCCGGTACCAGATCAGGACAAGGCTCAAACACTGGAGTCGGTAAGCCGACTGATGCGCCTCCGGGTCTCTACGTGGGTTCGGCGCCTAAGGGGGCCACGACGACCGCCACCACGGGCAACAATCCTTTCGACAGCGCCCGCATGATGGCGAGCATCACGTCACCCAGGGTGAGCAGTGCTCCCACCCACCCGGCGAACGAGGTTGACAATCCGACTCCGCTGGATCGTCAGGTCTTCGGCAACCGCAGGTTTTATCGCATGAACTTGAATATGCCCAATCTAAATTCCTCAGGCGGAAGCTGGATTGTGCGTTTTGCAGAGTTGAAGGACGACGGCCAAGAGAGTGATCTCAGCTCGCCAGTGGCGATCCAAACTGCCGACCCTGCCTATCCGTTGGAACTCATGCGCCACAATGTACAGGGAACGGTGACACTCTACGCGGTCATCCATAGCGACGGATCAGTCAGCGATGTGAAAGTGCTGCAGAGTGTCGATGATCGTCTGGACGGCTTCGCCACCGCTGCACTGACGCGCTGGAAGTTTCGTCCTGCCACCAAGAACGGGACTCCGGTCGCGCTGGAAGCGATCGTGGTGATTCCGTTCCACCCCTCTAGATCAAGCTTGTAGGAGATGAGATGGGTAGAAGCGTAATTCCGCCACTTCTCTCCATAGACAAGCAATGCCCTGCCGCCCTAGCGGCAGGGCGATGGTCAATCACAACAGCTACTTCTCAAGGAGTACAACGTTGGCGTTGGCATTGCCGGGACCACCGTCAATGACCACTACCTTATTCGAAGAGATCAGCAGCGCCGGGTTGCCACCGATAACCGCCGTGCCGTCCGCATTCACCGTAAGGGGGGACGAAGATTTAAGATCGATTGCAATGCCGGTGGTCGAGCTTAGGTCGAGCGTGAGCGTTGCCTTACCCGCCCCATCGGGAGTCGCCATTCCGACCTCAGCAGTTGCCGCATTGCTGGCCACCGTATCAGTGCCGAAGAAATAGGTTCCCGACAACGAAGAAGCGCTGAAGGGCGCGCCCGTCTGCGGTTCAAATTCTCCGGTCCCCACACTTGAATCGGTCGCCGCGAGGAAGCCGGCGTTCGCTCCTGTCAAATAAAGCACCGGGGATCCGGCTGCAACCAGCGTGGTTCTCCCATTCGCCGCGACAGTATAGGTTGTGGTCGCATTCTGGACCGGATTCACGGTGACTCCGTCCTGGTTATAGATGGAGGCCGTGACATTCCCTACGCCATCGGCCGTAAAAGTCCCGATGGTTGCGGACCGCGTTCCGGAGTCAAGGCCCGCAGTGTGAAGCACGGAAACTCCGTGGAGGCTGGCGTTGGTAAAGGTTCCGCTCTGCAAGCGCAGTTCACCGCCCACCACCGGGGCAGTTGACGAAATCGCGTCCGTGGAAGCAATCAACGCTTCCGAGCTCGAGACCAGGTAGAAAGCGAAGTTGGTGGGGAATAATGAGGTAGCACTGAGGGTAAAGCTTCCTCGGCCGTTGGCCGACAAAGTAGAGCTAAGCGTTCCGATAGCGCCAGCTGCATGCGCCGCGGCCCCCGCATCGTCAACGTCGACTTCGCCGTTGGTGAGCAGGGTGCTGCCGGCGGTGAATGCGCCTGCTGCAGCGTAACGGGTTCCCACCGAATTGGTTCCAACCAGGTTGAAGGCATAATTGCCGATGAGGTTGGTGGCCATGGCGGCGGTGTCTTGTTTCAACAGGATTCCAGTGCTGCGAGTGCCCGTGCCAACCACATCATCGAACTGGATCAGCCGACCCTTGGCGGCAACATTCGCCGTGACCTGGCCCAATGCGAAATGAAGTACGGTCGTGGTGCTGCCCGCCTTCAGAGTCATGCAGCCGCGATTGTCCGCCCCGACCGAATACGTGCTCGCCGTAGTGTCGAGATTGGCATGCGATGGCACTGCACCATTGACATCCACTTCGCCGGCGGTAATTTTGCCGCCGCCATCCGCGGTAAACGAACCCAGCATAAGGGTACCGCCGGAGCTGTTGTCACCTTGCAATCGGAACGCATATTTTCCGTTCAAAGCGAATCCATGACCCGAGCCGGTGCAGGCGGAGAGCGGCGAATCGGTAATGGAAATTAGGTTCGAGTCGGACTTAGTGGGGTCCGCCACTGAGGTGGCGGTGAGGGTTACGGAATTGTTCGGAGAAGCCGGCAGCGTCGCTGGCGGAGTGTAAATCACCAGTACCTCGGTTGCACCCGTCAGAGTACCGCACGCCGGAGAACAATCCGCACCGTTGGCTTTCAGGGTCCAGGTCACGCCTTGGTGAGCGGTGTCGTTTTGTACCGCGGCATCGAATTCGACCGCTGCGGCGGCCGGAGCAATTCCCGCGCGTTTGTTGGTGATAGCAACCGAAATCGTACTGGTAATGTTCATGGTAAACGCCTTGGTGGCGGTTTTGGCAGCCGAATCTTTCACTTGCATAGTGAACGAGGCGGCCTGTTGGGCCGAGGTCGGCGTACCCGAAATGGTCACAGAACTTGTAGTGCTGGTTCCGAGAGCAAGCCCGGCAGGGAGGGCTCCGCTACTCACGCTCCAGGTGTAAGGAGCGGTACCGCCAGTAGCAGTTATGGACGTTGTGTACGCCGCTCCGGTAGTTCCGTCGGGAACGGTGGTGGTGCTGATGGATGGCGACGTCTCAGGAGGAGTACTGCTATCGCCGCCACACCCTGCAAGAAATGCCGTAATGAACGCTAACAACAAGAATACGAACGGTGACCGATATTTCTGTAGAACGCGCATAGTCCTCCGGAAGAATTTAAGCCAACCAAGCTCTATTATTCGTGACCTGAGCTTCGGGAGGCTGAGGGGAAGCGCAGGCCGCTGGAAGTGTGATGCACGAAATCCGCGCACTTCAGCTGGAGGTGCCTCCGAAGCGAACCCACATCAGTACAAGAGGGACAATGCCACAACGTCACATGCGTAATACCGCCGCCCCTGTATGCCATTCGCAGAGAAGTACTTAGAACGTTTGCGGGGGCAGTGGGCACTAGTTTGAATAATTTAGAAGATTGCCCGGCGGGGACGGGTCACAAACCCGCCCTCACGCTGAGCTGGTCATCATGCTTTCAAATTGTGCAGGAACTCGTAGTTCACCTTGATTGCTTCCAGTGCCGGCATTTCTGTGAATGGCGGTTCCTGCTCAACGTAATACTGCTCTACCTCGGTCTCTTTCGCTGCGGCAAACACTGGCTTGTAATCGATGCCTCCACGGCCCAGCTCTGTCGGCGACGGCCGTTCAGCCTCGCCCAGGCTCAGTGACGGCGGACCTGCCTTGAACGCCTTGATGTGCAGCAGCCGATAGCGTTTGGGATACTTGTTAAGATACGCAACCGGATCATATCCGGCGGCGGCCATCCAGCCGCAATCCAATTCCATCTTCACCAGCTCAGGATCGGTCGAACTCAACAATAGATCATAGGCAGTACTTCCTCCCAGCTTCTTAAACTCCAGATTGTGATTGTGATATGCGTACTGCAAGCCGTGCTTCTTGGCTTCCTCTCCGAGGGAGTTGCAGGTGTCGGCACTGCGCTTGTAGTCGTCCAGAGTCATGTCCTCGAGCGCTTTCAGGAAAGCGTTCATGTCCGGCCTACCGCTCTTGAAAGACTCCATTGCGCTGGGAGGCGGATTGAATGAGGTGATTACATATTTGGTGCCTACCTCCTGAACGAAATCCATGAACTGCGCCGGCGTCTTCGACATGTCGAACATGTGGGCGCTGCGGCAGGTGAGTCCGGCGTTGCTGAATGCGGAGCGAATTTCCGATGCCGGCTTCTTATAGGCATCAGCGAGTTCGACTTCCTTATAACCGATGTCAGCGATCTTCTTCAGCGTGCCGTTGAAATCTGCACCTAACTGTTCGCCCATGGTGTAAAGCTGAAGGCCGACAGGGCGGTTAAGGGGTTCCGCGCCAAGCAGATCGGCTTTGGCCATAAAGGCCGCGGCGATACCGGTATGAAGCAGGAATGCGCGACGGGTTTGCATGCGCGGGAGTCTACCACCTTCTCCGAGATTCGTGTAGAGACGTGGTTCTCAACGTTTATCGCTCGTGCCGCTGCAAGAGGCAGAAAGCTACGCCTCTACCCAACGCCGCAGAGCGTCAAAAGTGCCAGCAGAATTCGCCTCAATCCCAACTCGCGGCCGGTGCAATCAAACCACTCCTGCAAAGTGTGGGCGCCGCCTCCAGTCCCGCCACCCCCGATGGCGATAGCTTCCCGTCCCAAGGAAAGCGGAACGTTGGCGTCGGTAGAAGCGCGATGGATCTGCGCCGCATTGCCCAGGTAGGAGTCCACGGCCGTAATCGCTTGCAAAATGTGTGCGCTGGCATGCAGTTCACCGGCAGGGCGATTCCCGATGGGCACTACTTCACTGCTCAAACCAGAAGGCCGCCGCGATGCCAGTCCGCGTTTTTCTACCGCTTGCAGTTCCTCTTCTAGCGCTCGATCCAGCGAGAGGCGTAGAGAATCCTCCAGACGTTCCATCTCGGCCGTGGAAGTCGAGCGGATATCGATCCGCATACTCGCCGAC
>CAWGQZ010000084.1:0-24227 GCA_963824805.1 uncultured Acidobacteriaceae bacterium
TCATGTCAAAGACTTCAAACGCAAAGATGACGGATATTCATGGGTGAACCTCGGCGATGGCGACGCAGATTGGGGAGCAGTCCGCAGTGCGCTGGCAGAGATAAATTATGCGGGCAGTACGATCGCCGAGCTCGAGGCAGGCGATGAGGCTTATTTACGAGATGTGAGCAGCCGCATGGATCGCCTGGTTCTTGGTCGCACTTAGAAGCGGCCGTAGTCGGAAATGAATGAGATTGACCTGATTTGGAGGATCCCATGAGCAAAGACCTCTCTCGAAGGAAATTTCTTGAGCGAATTGGTTTGGGGACTGCAGCCGGGGCGAGTCTATCGCTCTTGAAGGATGTCGCAGCCGAACCGACCACGCGGACCATGCTCCCATCGCGTACCCTGGGGCGTACCGGTGCCAAGGTGTCAATTCTGGCATTCGGATGCGGAAGCCGTTTTCTAATGTATGAGGAGGAAGACAAGGCGCTGACCGCGCTTAATCGAGCGATTGATCTTGGAATTACCTATCTCGATACGGCGTATTCCTATGGAGATGGCAAGAGCGAGTCCCGCGTGGGCCAGGTAATGGCGAAGCGCCGAAAGGAAGTGTGGCTTGCCACCAAAATTCCGGATCGCTCGCGAGACGAATTCCTGCGGCGATTGGAAGGCAGTCTCAAGCGCCTGCAGGTAGACCACGTGGATCTGGTCCACATTCACGGCGTGGGCCAAGCCGACGACCTCGCAAGAATCGAAGCACCGAATGGGGCAATCAAGGGTGCCCTCGAAGCGCGAGACCAAAAGATGACCAGGTTCATCGGCATGACGAGCCACACCAATGGAGAAGTAATGGCTCAAGCGATTCGGCAGAACGACTTGGACTGTGTGCAGATGGCCCTGAATGCCTCAAGGAATGGGCGTTTTGAAGAGCTCGCGCTCCCCGAGGCCAGAAAGAAAAATCTCGGGATCATTGCCATGAAGGTTACGGGGCAGGAATTCCTGCTGGGAAACGGGCCCGGAAAGACAGACATAAGATCCTTGCTTCGCTACTCCATAAGCCTGCCGGTGGCCACCGCGGTTGTCGGCATGCCACGTCTGGAAATGCTCGAACACAATATAGAAACTGCGCAGGGTTTCTCCCCACTATCCGACGGCGAGATGGAAAAACTCCGCCGACAACTTACTCCTGCCCGCGACGGGCTGGAAAAACGACTGGTTGGACATCTGGACGGCCCAACGGCGAATCCGGAAATTTTTCTTGCGTGATGATATCTTTCCCCTCTTGCATCCGCGCCGTTCGGATTTCATTTGAGGAATTAGTTTCCCATTGACAATCGAACCTTGCGAGGATAAAAAGCATTTGCACCAAGCTGCCCTCCGAACGTCCTCTCCAAGCCAGCGGGGGATCTGTTGCTAGATCATTATTTGTCGCCGCACATAGCAGAGTTGTGGAATGAGAAAGAGAATCACTGCCCTGGAAATTTCGCGAGGTCGCTCTAAATGAAATACGGCGTCAACACCATGGTCTGGACGACCAGAGTAGACGAGCGGCTCGCGCCATTATTTGCCAACATCAAGAAGTGGGGTTTCGATGGCGTTGAGCTTTTTCTGTCTCCAGACGAGCCTGCTAGCCCAGTCGCTGTCAAACGAATGCTGGAGGATAACGAACTGGAGGTCACCACTTGCAGCGTGTTGCCTCGTTCAGCCAATCTTGTGAGTTCTGACCCCAAGGTACGAGCTAGCGGTATCGAATTTCTCAACAAGTGTATCGACCGAACTGCGGAGTTGGGGGCCAAAGTGATCTGCGGGCCGCTCTATGCCGGTTTGGGAGTGATGACCGGAGCCAGGCGTACATCCGAGGAATGGAAGTATGCTGTGGATGGCCTTGGTCAGGCCGCACGTCACGCCCGGGACTTCAACGTCACTCTTTGCATCGAACCTCTCAATCGCTTCGAAACCTATTTCCTTAACACCCAGTCGGATGCAGCAAGACTGGTCAAGGACGTCGGCGCACCCAACGTGCGCGTGCACTACGATACATTTCACGCCAACATCGAGGAAAAAAATCCTACCGCGTCGTTGCTATCGATCAAGAATGTTCTCGGACATGTTCACATCTCTGAAAATGATCGAGGAATTCCCGGGAGCGGCCATAACGACTGGCGGGGACTGCTATCGGTACTCAAACAAATCGGCTACGACGGTTGGTTGACCATTGAATCGTTCGCAAAGCCTGAGCCGGAACTGGCTGCGGCTGCCGCAATATGGCGTGACATGGCACCCTCGGGCGACGAATTGGCTAGAAGTGGGATACGCTTCATCACGAAATTGACTGGTGAACTCAAGTCTGAAAATGGAAGACATTCATCAGCCAGCAAGAAAAAGTCGGACGCTGGAAAGAAGAAGGCGTCAAGAAGATAGTATCCAAAGGTCGAACATAATGGGCTTTCCCTTGTCGTTCTCGCACAAGGTTTCATCAACTACGAAACGCTCAATCACTTCCATCCTGGTAGCCGCGTCCTTCCTTTCCTGGGGTGCTACCACCGTAAAAGCCACGGGATCGGACGAAATCCAATTCCGCAAGCAGACCATTGATCTGGGGCGCAGCGAAACCGTCACCGTCGCTGATATCAACCACGACGGACGATTGGACATCGTCTCGGGCGAGAACTGGTACGAGCAAGCACCCCGTGCTCCGGGAAGTGAAGGGCCACGCTGGATCAAGCATCACTTTCGCGACTTAGCCTTCACCGACGGCTACATCGAAGACCTAAGCGACCTGGCCATCGATGTGGACGGAGATGGCTATCCCGACATCGTCAGCTGCAATTACTGGGAAGAGCCACTCACCTGGTGGAAGAATCCCGGTACTCTCGACCAGGCCTGGCAAAAGTCGGTGATTCAGTCCGGATCTCCGGTCGAATTTGTGTTCCTCGTCGACGTCACCAACTCGGGACAGTCCAAACAACTTCTACCGCAGTTTGGGGACGAAAAGTTTCCCATGTCGTGGTATGAGCTTGTCGGCAAGGGCAACGAAGCCAAGTGGGTGCGTCACATTGTCGACGAGAAAAGTTATGGGCATGGCATCGGATCGGGTGACCTTAATAAAGATGGGCGGAACGACATCCTCACGCCCAAGGGGTGGTTTGAGGCGCCTGCTGATCCACGAAACGGAAAGTGGACTTTTCACCCTGAGTTCGACTTAGGTTCGGTCGGGTTCATCTACGTGAAAGACGTTAACGGTGACGGCCTGCCCGATCTTGTCACGAGCATGGCCCACAGCTACGGGATTCTCTGGTACGAGCAAAAATCGAGCCCGGACAGCAGCCGCTCTTGGATCAAGCACGTAATCGACGATGCGTGGTCGCAATCCCACGCCATGACAATCGCTGACTTGAGCGGGGCCGGAAAACTTGGACTGGTAACGGGTAAGAGGTACTACGCCCATGAACACGATCCTGGAGCAAACGAGCCCCTTGGAATTTACTGGTACGAGCCAGTGCAAAGCAAAGGGCGGCTCCAGTGGATTCGGCACGTCATTGACTACAGCACCCGAACGGGTGCCGGAATGCAGATTCCGGTGGTGGATATTGATGGCGATGGCGACCTCGATATTGTTGTAGCGGGCAAGTCCGGCTTATTTCTTTTTGAGAATTTGACCACCGACTCGCAAACACAAAAGAAGTAAAGATCTAAGAGGAAATCAGGCTTGCAAAAAGCTTCCGAAGTGTATGACGTTTGCGTTGTCGGGTCGGGTGCCGCCGGCGGCGTGATGGCTAAAGAACTTTGCGAGGGGGGTGCCAAAGTTGTCGTCCTCGAAGCCGGGCGCCAGGTACCTAACGCAGAGCTTCCCTCTCACAAATGGCCCTACGAGCTGGCTTACCGCGGTCTACGGTCCGAAAAGCAAGCGCCGTTTTATCAGGGAGACATTGTCCAGTCCATCCGGTACGCCGATTCCGATCAGGTCGGCGTGGACCGGGTGCGCATCGTCGGCGGAAGAACCATGCATTGGAATGCGGTCACGTTGCGTTATGCGGCGCGGGATTTCAAAGAACGGTCCATGCAGGGCATCGAGGAAGACTGGCCGATCACCTATGAGGAAATAGCACCTTACTATGAGCGCATGGAGCAGATCATCGGAGTTTGTGGCAACGACGATGGTCTTGAAATTCTGCCGGCGGGCAAGAGCTACCTGCGTCCTATTCCCTGGCGCTGCAGCGAGCACATTCTTAAGCGGGCCACCAATGCCATGGGCATCAAGCTGATTGCGGTGCGAAAAGCGCTTGCTACCCAGTCCCATGATCACCGGCCAGCGTGCCACTATTGCGGACATTGCATGGACGGATGCGATATCGGGGCGATTTTCAATACCCCGGGCTCCATGTTTCCCAAGGCGCGCGCGACAGGCAATTTCACTTTGCGGGAGAATGCGCTAGCGCGCGAGATTCTTGTCGACAAAGAAGGGTTGGCAACGGCGGTCTCATTCGTGGACACCCAGACTCGCCGGGAACAGCAGGTCAAGGCGAGAATTGTTGTGGTTTGTGCCTCGACCGTCGAATCGGCAAGGCTGTTGCTAAATTCCCGGTCTTCACAACATCCCGGCGGAATTGCCAATTCCAACGGCATGGTAGGCAAATACCTGCATGGACATTTGGGAAGCCAGGTGAGTATTTACCTGGAGGAACTTCAGGGGAAAAAACCGTCGAACCAGGATGGCGCCACGGACCACGTCTACATTCCGCGATACAACCATCTGTCAGGCAAGTCTGATGTGGCCGGCGGCTGGGGGATGCAGGTCAATTTTCAGAGTTACATGTTCCCACATCACGCGCATCGGCTACCGGGATACGGAAGTTCGTTTAAACAGAACGTGCGGAAGATGCAGCCGGGATATTTGCAAATGGGGAGCTTCGCCAAAGTAACTGCAGGTCCGGAAAATCAGGTGACCGTCGACCCTGCCCGCCTCGACGCCAACGGTATTCCCATTCCGGTGGTGCGTTTCCGCTTCAGCCAAAATGATCAGGCCCTCTGGAAACAGGCCAACCAAAGCATGCTGGAGATGTTTTCCCACTTAAAGGGTAAGGTCTTCTCCACCTTCGGAGATGCTCCAGCAGGCTTTGCGAGCCACGAGGTAGGTACTATTCGTATGGGAAAAGATCCTCGAACGTCGGTGCTCAATGGCTATTGTCAGGCGCGCGAGGTAAAGAATCTTTTCGTCACAGATGGCAGCTGTTTTACGACCTCCAGCGAGAAGAATCCGACGCTTACCATTATGGCGCTTTCGATGCGGACCGCCGACTACATCAAGGAACAACGCAGACGCGGGGAGTTGTAAGGAGAACTATGGAGCGAAGGGAAGTACTTAAACTGGTGGTTCTGGCCACACTCTCGCGCAAGCTGAACGCGCTTGAGGGCGCTGTCCCCGGGTGTTCGATGCAGACGGACGCGGTTGCTCCACCACCCATCGACTACAAATTGCAGTTCTTTACCGAAGACGAAAACAAACTGGTAGATCAACTCATGGAGATGATTATTCCGGCGGACGGTCACTCGCCGGGTGCGCGCGCCGCCAGAGCCAGCCTTTTTGCAGATCAGATTCTCGCAACCGGCGAAGACGCTGTTAAGAAACAGTGGCGCGACGGCCTTAGCCTGGTTCGCGAACAGGCGGAAGTTGTGTCTTTGATCGAAGTGTTGGACAAGGCGGCCGCCAATGAAGAAAATCCGAAAACCGATCTGGAGCGATTCTTTGTGGTGCTCAAGGGAATGACGATTTACGGTTACTACACTTCCGAAGTTGGAATTCATCAGGATCTGGAATACACCGGCAACACGTTTCTTCGAAACTTTCCCGAGTGCACCCATCCTGAACATCAGGGATGATGTAGCCATGGCCAGAGTCGCGGAAGGGACATTTGAATGTCGATGACAAAGCATAGGGGTCTGTGGACGAGGTCGGTCATCCTTGTCCTCGCAGTTCTAACTGGACTCTCGGCATCGGCCGCTCCCCAATCCTCCACGTCTACAGGTGCCCAGCCCGACAAGCGAATCAAGCGGGACTATGGCTTCTTCGAGCCCGAGCCACTCGAGTTTGATGACCATCAGGGATACGTGCAGATTTTCGATGGCGTCAGCCTCAAGAATTGGGACGGCGACCCGAATACCTGGCACGTAGAAGAAGGAGCGATTGTCGGCGAATCCACCAAGGAAAAACCTCTGGCGAACAGCTACATTTCCTTCCACGGTTTTGAGGCGAAGGACATGGATCTGAAGTTCGAAATCAGGGTGGAGAACGGCGGAGGCAGCGGGATCCAGTATCGAAGCCAGGTAGGACTACCCTGGACAAGACAGCCCCCACCCGGCCAAACGATCCCCGACTTGCGGTGGATGATGACCGGCCCGCAGGCCGATTTCTGGTTTCCGGTCACGCCCAGAACATCGGAATGGACTGGGCAGTTCTATTCGGAGAACACGCCTCTCGGAATCCTCGCCTGGCGGGGACAAGTCGTCGAGTCATCTCCGGGAAGCCACCCAAAATTGTTAGGGAACATTGGGAATCGCGACGCGCTCGGAGGCTACGTTAAAGTTAACGACTGGAACCAGTACCTGATCATGGCCAGAGGGGGGACCTTTATCCACGTGATCAATGGCCAGTTGATGGCGGTCTATGTCGATGACGACCCGAATTCGTCGAACAACAGGCCGGGCCTGATTGGAATCGAAATTGAAGGTGTTCCAACCAAAGTTTCGGTGCGCAATATCTGGATCAAGAAGTTGAACTAAGTCAGGCTGGACAGGCTTAATAACATTTCGTGGGAAGCGGCGGATCGGAGAAACTTATGGATGCAGAATTGAAAACAACACCCCCAACCAGGTTGAACAGACGAGCCTTTAACAGCGCCGCGACGGTTTCGGCGATGGTTGCATTCTGTGGCGGCACATCGGCGGTTCAAGCGGAGACCTCCATGAAAAGCGGTAGCACATCTCAATACCGTACCGGGAACGGCGAGTGGACCTATGACGTGGTCCCACAATGGGGGAAGCTCCCACCAGGCAAACAATTCGGCGGAACCCATGGAGCCATCTCCAGCGACAAAGCCGGTAATGTTTATGTGAGTACGCAGAGTGAAACTGGAGTTCTGGTGTACGAGCCCGGCGGCAAACTTCTGAAGACCATTGCCAATCAGTATCCCGAAGTCCATTCCCTGCACTATAGCGCTGAAGGCGGCGATGAATTCTTTTATGCCACCGTGCAGAAGGGAACTCCTGCCGGAGAACTGGCTGGTCATCAAGATGAAGACGGATGGAACCGTCGTGCAAAAGATAACCGCCCCCGCGGAAGCAGGATTCAAACAGCCGAATGAGTGGAGGGTTACATCGGTGGTGCCCGGCCCCGACGGTTCGCTCTATGTAGCGAACGGTTACGGCGATTCCCGCATTTTCAAGTTCGATGCGAAGGGAAACTATCAATCCAGCTTCTCAGGGAAAGGCTCCGAAGACGGGAAGTGTGATTGCAGCCACGGGTTGGCAGTCGATACACGGTATGATCAACCGCTGCTTCTGGTCTGCGATCGTGAGAATTTCCGCCTCAGCCATTTTGATTTTGACGGTAAATTCGTCGCCCAGGTCACGCAACATATGCGCCGTCCCTGTCAGGTCAGCTTTCACGGAGACTACGCCGTGGTTTCGGAATTGCACGGGAGAGTTACGATCCTTGATAAAAACAACGTGCCGGTCGCGTTTATCGGAGATAACCCGCAGCAAAAGCAGTGGGCCAATTACGAACTTAGCCCAAAGGACATTTCGCCTGCGGTCTTTAGCGCGGCCCACGGGTGCTACATCGACCAAGACGCGAATATTTACGTTTCCGACTGGAACCAGACGGGCAGGATCACTAAGTTGAAGCGTGTCGCGACTTAGTTAATTAGAATGGCGCATTACCTGGAGGGTTCTATGACAGCGCACATGGGCCACCATCGGATCTTTAGTGTTCGGCGGGCGTTAACCGTGGCGCCATGGATCTTTGCCTGCGGACTCGCCTCCCTGTTTGTATTGTCCGCAGCATCGCAAGTACAGCAACACCCTCAAACGCCAGGCGGAGAGTTCCGGGCCATGGGAGGGTGGCAGTATCTTGACTTCAAGATGAACAGCCAGCCGGGAGTTGCCAGGAAAGAATGGGTAAAAACGGGCAGAGATAGTGCCTGCTTTTTTCCGCCATTGAATACAGTGCAAGATGTGACCGTCGGAGCTGCGGACCTCGCCGTCCCAAACGCCGCCAAAAAAGAATACGGCAAGGCCTGCGAATCGTTGGCGGGCGGCAAGAATGATGACGCCGAAAAGCATCTGCGTAAGGCAACCGAGCTATTCCCTCATTATTCTGCGAGCTGGGTGTTACTTGGCCAGATATTGATGCAGCGTCCCGACCTGCCCGCATCGCGGGATGCATGTCAGAAAGCTTCTTTGGCAAGTCCAAGCTACATTCAGGCCTACCTTTGCCTGGCGGACATTGCGATGCACGAGGGGGATTGGAATGGTGTATTGGCGCAGAGTGTCAAGGCGATCGAACTTGATCCCGCCAACGCCTCAGCGGGCTATGTTTACAAGGGCTGCGCCAACTATTCTCTGCGGCAGCTGGCAGATGCCGAAGCCAGCGCATTGAAGGCTTCCGACATCGAAAAGGCCAGGAAGTACAAGGATCCGGATGAGCGGGATCGCTACAGCGATCCGCGCGTTCACATTTTGCTGGCACAAATCTATGATGAGAAGGGCGAGACTTCGAAAGAGGTGGTTGAGTTGCGGGAATTTCTGAAGACGGTGCGGAATCCGCAGGCGCACGCCATGATTGAAGCATCGTTGAAAGAACTTGAGCAACCAGCGAGCAAGTAGCTCGTAATTTTCGCGGCCCAGGAGCGCTACGTGAAGAGCAGTCCGATCACCGGAGTCAACCATCGCGGTTTTAACCTCTTGCTTCTTCTTTTCGTGGGCCTGGGTATGATTGTTCTCTCAGTGCCTACGCTGCCAACCGTGGCTGCGGCTCAAGCCTCGGCCACCGCCGATCAACATCCCGAATTTCCTCCGGGGGTGGGACGAGATACGACGCTCCAATTGTGCGTGAAGTGCCACTCGCCGAATGTCATTCTCGCTTACGGGCAAAGCCGAACCGGCTGGGAGAACACCATCACGAAGATGGTACAAAAGGGCGCCGAGGGCGAAGACGAAGACTTTGCCGAGATCGCCGACTATCTCACCGAGCATTTCCCACCGTCCACCGTGCAGAAGGTGTTCGTCAATATGGCGAACGAGAAACAGCTTGCCGACGTATTGGAAATAAGCCTGGACGACGCCAAGGCGATTGTCGCCTACCGCGACAAGGCGAAGGGGTTCAATTCCATTGAGGAAATGAAAATGGTTCCCAATGTAGACGCGAAGAAGATTGATGCCAAGAAAGATCGGCTGGTATTCGGGGCCGGCGTTAAACCTGAGGCCAACTGAGCGATTCAGGAATTACCTCTGCAACCTGGCTGACGATCCAATATTCCGCCTCCAACCGTCCCCGGGCAGAAATCCATTTGTAAGTGGGTGCGTCGAATAGCCGGTTGCGCTCGACCATCTCTCTCCGAGTTTCGGGAAAGGGTGAGACTCCAAACTCCATTCCCCGGGTGACAGTTCGACCATCCCAGGGAGCGGCCTGACGACTACAATTCTCTTCCCATATGCCTAGCCAGGGGAAATCCGTGCGTCTCCAGATGTAGCCAAATGCCAGCCGGAATTTAGGCTCGAAGGCAACAAAGTACCCATGCTCACGCTTTGGGTCTGCCAAGTGGGCCGTGTAGCCGCTCGCTGGGGCCGTCCTATGCATTTGCCGCAAGTCTGATCGCCGCCATCAGAACGAGGAGCTATCGGCCAGGCGAACTCTTTGCCCAGGCACAAGATAAGCATTCGACCCAGGATCACTCTCCGCGACCACGGAACGAGTAAAGCATGCCCGGAATTGAGTTGTGGCTGGCTGCAGAAAAGGCGGGCTTAGCGTTATGTGCTGCGTCCAGCCAAGAGGGCGGTCGGTCCCTCCAATATTTTCAACGACCTCTCGAATCCGGACCTGTTGCCCGCAGAGTTGGATCGATCTTGAAAACTGGAGTTGAGCCAGTGGAAGCTTAAGGCGCAGAAGAAGCTCCCCGCCGGATTCAGAGATCTCATAGCGATCGACGGAGGCTTCTCCATGCACCGTCAGTCCAGCACGCGCCTCTTCGGGCGAGGGCACTCCGAATAAGTCGAGACACAAATTGTGGCCCATGATTCCCGCCAGCAGCTTGGCATCCGGGCCCGAGCCGAAATGCGGATGCTTCTCGGTCGTAAATTCTGAGGGCTCGACGGACTTCCAATGGGGCACCCACAGCGGGCTGACGCCGGCGCGCTTGTCAAAGACCTCGGCGATGTGGCCGCCTTCCTCGAGCACGGTTACGCGCAAGGTTTCGTTTTCGAGGTAAACGGCTCGACGGCCCTGAAAGACAGTTTTGTTCACGATCTACGGAAGCTTTTTTAGCCAGATGTTGCGATGCGAAATTTTGACCTTGCCGGGACCTTCGATCTCAACCGCAATTAAGCCCTTGGCCTGGCTGAATTTCGTATCCGTATCCACCAGCACCGCCATGATGCGTCCATTGATGATGTGGGTCAGAGTGTTGCCGTCGGCGATGATTTCTACTTGGTTCCACTGGCCGGGTTTTACCACCGCCTTTAACTCATCGGAAGTCCCCAAGGTGGCAAGCAAAGTCGGCTTCTTGTCCGGTTCGGTGGCTACGACCTGCCCCCGCCAGGCGATGATGCCTCGCGGAGAATTCTGTTCGTAGAGTTGGCCGGTCCATTGGTTTTTGGAATCGAAGTCGGCTTGATAGCCGAAGACGTTCCACTTCGCGTGTTTACGATCCAGCTCCTGGTGCTGCTGCATCTGTTTCTTTTTCTCTGGGCTTAAGTCATCAGGTATGGGCTCGAATTTAGGGTCGACATGGTAGCCGCGATATTGCACGCCGGCGTTGGCCCCTTCGCCTTCCAACTTCATTTCCATCTTCAATATGAAGTTCGCGGGCTCGCCGCCGCGCCAGATGATATTGGTGGTGCCTGAGGGATGCTCCGGGCTTGATTCGCCCACCAGCGCGCCGTTCTCCACGTGCCAGACGTCGGTGTCCCCGTCCCAGTCTTTGAGCGTCTTGCCATCGAAGATCTGCGTCCAGCCGACGTGATCGTCGAAGTTGATCGGCTCGGGCTGAACGAAGTGAAAAGCCGCAGGGCGGCGAGGCGGCTTGGCCGGCTCTTGTGCGTGGACGGAGGCCGAGAACATCGCGATGGCCAGCGCGGCCGAGGAGACCCAAAAACTGCGAGGTGCAAACGCCATACTTCCTCCTTGAATGCGAACTGCTGCTGAGAATTAGGCGGGCGGCACTGCTTCCCACTTCTTGGTCTTTGCGGATTTCAAAACCGCATCGGTTACGTAATCGGTGGCGAGCCCATCGCGGAATGTGGGTGCAGCGGGCTTGTTGCCCTCCAACCCAAGGATGAAATCGGCGACCTGATGGATGAAGGTGTGCTCGTAGCCGATCTGAAGCCCGGGAACCCACCAATTCTTCATGTAGGGATGGTCGCCGTCCGTGATGTGAATGCTCTTCCAGCCGCGCAATTCACCCTCATCGCGATGATCGAAATAATTCAGCCGGTGCAGATCGTGAAGATCCCATGAGGCGGAGGCGCGTTCGCCATTGATCTCCAGGGTAAACAGCGCTTTATGGCCGCGGGCGTAGCGGGTAGCTTCGAAGAGCGCCAGAGAGCCATTCGCGAACCGGCACAGAAACGCGCTGGCGTCATCAATCTTCACCGCCGCGACCTTGCCGGTCAGGTTGTGTTTCCGCTCCTTGATGAATGTCTCGGTCATTGCCGAGACCTCGGTGATCGGGCCATTCAGCCACAACGCCATGTCGATGTTGTGGGCCAGCAGGTCGCCGGTCACGCCGCTGCCCGCGACTGCGCTATCCAGCCGCCACAGGCCTTCGCCGCCTTGCGGCAGGTCCTGCGAGATGGTCCAGTCCTGTAAGAACTGCGAGCGGTAGTGAAAGATGCGGCCGAAGCGGTCTTCGTTCAGCAAATTCTTCAGCAGCACGACAGCCGGAACGCGCCGGTAGTTGTACCAGACCATGTTCGGGACCCTGGCAGCCTCTACGGCATCGACCATGGCCTTGGCCTCCTCGGCCGTCCGGCCGAGCGGCTTTTCGCAGAGGACCATTTTCCCCGCCTTGGCCGCGGCAATGGCGATCTCGGCATGGGTGTCGTTTGGGCTGGCGATATCGATCAAGTCGATATCTTTGCGCGCGACCAGGGCACGCCAATCGGATTCCACAGATTGGTAGCCCCAGTTCTCGGCAAATCCCTTCACCCGATCGGGATTGCGCGCGCAGACTGCTTTCAGCACCGGTCGGTAGGCCAGATCGAAAAAACGCGGCGCCTGGAGATAGGCGTTCGAGTGGGTACGCCCCATGAAACCATAGCCGACAATTCCAATATTCAGTTCTTTTTTCTTCGCCACAGTTGCGATCTCCGCGGTTCAATCCCAGCCGTGCGCGTCGCGCACTTTGATCATCGTCGCCAGAATCTTCACCCAGGTGTCGGGCGAGGTCATCATGGCGTTGGGGAACATACAGCCGTCCCAGCAGATGTGTTGATAGGCCCGTGTCGGGCTGCCATCGTCGTTCCGCATCCAAAGCCCGGCAATTTTGACGATGTCCATCTTGCCGTTGGGATCATCGGGAGGACAGTGGCGGCCGGTCTTGTCGTGCGAGCCGGTGCCTTTGACCGTGCCGTCGTTCTGGGCTACGTGGAAGTCGATCGTCCACGGACGCAATGCCTGCGCGACCTTACGCAGCGCTTCGGTCAGGACATTGGTGTCTGACCAGTCATAGACCTGCGGGAAGCACCGCGCTCTCGGGAGAGTTGTAGCCCATGCGTGTAAAGCATGGTGTGCGCCATATCCGCCTGAAAGCCAAGCGTCTTGGGGCGATTGACCTGCTCGAGAAGCTCGACCATGTGCTTCCAGCCATGCATGCCGCCCCAGCAGATCTCGCCCTCGGCGGCAAGGCGTTCGCCGTAGCCCTCGGCAATGGTGCAGGCTTCGCGGAACGTTCCTGCGATTTTCCTCGTGTTTTCGGCTGGATTCTCTGCCCAGGGTCCGGGGCCGGTAGCAGAGTCAATTCTCACGACACCATACTTGCGTATTCCAAGGTCGCGCAGTTTTTTGCCGATGGCACAAGCTTTCCGGACTTGAGTGAGGAAGCTGTCTCGCTCTTCCTTGGATCCCATTGCCGAGCCGCCGCCCACCGGAGGCCAAACTGGTGCGACCAGCGAGCCTGCAACGAGCTTGTGTGCAGCCAGCTTGTCAGCTAGTTGCTTAAGGTCATCGTCGGTTGAGTCGATATCGGTGTGGGGCAGCGACAGGAACAGGTCGACTCCATCGAACCTGGTGCCGTTCACCTCTGCCGCGGCAGTAAGGTCCAGCATGGTGTCGAGATCAATGGCGGGTTCGGAATCTCCGCCCTTGCCGACGATGCCCGGCCACATCGCGTTGTGGATTGCTGGGAGCTTGTGCTTGGGGCTCATAAGCGATTAACCCTTTTTCTTGTCTCGGCGCAATGGCTCAGCATCCGGATTTCCGGGGCCGAAATGCTTCAGAATGACCAGCGGATCGGTCTTGCTGGGGTTTTCGATGCGCACACCTTCTTTGGCAGCAGCGGCCGTTACGAACAATTCATCCTCGGTGAGTTGACCGAACCGGATCATGGAGGGCGTAGAAACAGGCGTCCGGCCGAAAGTGCCGTGGCCCTGGGTCAGAATCAATCCGTAGGCTGCCGCGTCTTTGATGGTCACGCTGCGGCCCGGCAGCACCGTAAGTTCCTTCGCGGAGTAGTAGGCGTTGCCATAGGTGATCCACAACTCACGGTAACCCGCATCCTCCGTCTCCTTGACCGGACGGACCGGCACCGGGTGCCGCTTGTTGCTCTCGGCGAACTCGCGGATTCACGTTCGCGTCCCAATCGAGCATGCTGATCAGGTAGTCGAGGTCATGATGGTACTGGGGCAGCACATCCTTTACAAGGAGGCCCCAGTCAACGAGCCGCCCATCCACTTCGGACTGAAACATGGCGAATACGTCGCTGTTGACCTGAGGCTCATACGTAACCAGCGATCCGGGAGCATGCAGGATGCCGGGATCGACCTGCCATCCGCTGCCCGGCTCCAGACGATACGCGCGAGCGTGAAAGATGATGCCGTTGTCGCCGCGATTCCAGTTCTCCAGGCAGCGCCGGATATCGTGCCTTGGTCGTCCCGGGCTCGAGGCCCATGTAAGTGTGGGGGAAGTTATTGCTGAGCTGGTTGTATTGCGGGGGGAAGTAGTAGGCCTCGGGCTTGCCCTTGTGGCCGACCAGCTTGGCGAACTCGTCGCTCTGGTGCATGTGATGCGGGATCGGCCCCAGGTTGTCGAAGAACTTGCAGAGCAGGTTCCATCCACCCTCGCGTTGCATGACATCCGCGCCGAGCAGAATGTCACCCGCGACCTCGACTGCATCCTTCAGCAGAAATTTACTGCCCTTCGCCGGATGCACATAGCTCAAGCCCTCATCAGGCGTGGTATCAGGGCCGTTCGCGGCTTTGGTGGTGGAAGAAAACCAGCGCTCGTTGATTCCACCGCGGTTCGCACCAAAAGCATACAGATCATCCGGATGAAGCTTCAATCTGCGTCCGGGAATCATGAACGATCGCGGCACCCATGAAGGTTCGAGCCTCAGTACTCCGGCACCCTGATTAACTGCTTCCTCGACCGTGGCTTTATTTAGCATTGCAGAATCTCCGAACTGTTCTCTTTAAGAAGGGCAAGTTTGCCCACGATCGACTCTCAGTGCTCCACCGCAATCCCGAAGGAGTAGAGGACGTTTTCGTGGTCGGTAAAAAACGCGTGAGCATCGCTTATGGAAACACCGGACAATCGCGTGTACGTAGGGATCAGGTCTTTGCTGGAATACAGCTCCGCGCCCGTTGCCCCGTTCAGCGCATACAGCGTGGCGTGAGTTGAAGTATCTCCGCCGGCCAACGCAATCACAATTCCGTTGGCAACGCGGGGTGGCGCAGGATTCACCATGTCCTGTGAGACCCATACCGGATTGAGAGCCAGCTTTCCGTTGGCGTCATCAAGTTTGAATGCGACGATGCCGCCATGCTGAGTCGAGCCTTTCAACGTAATGCCCGAGGATACAGAGGTAAATATCCAGACTGTTCCGTCTTTATCTGCCCACACCGCGAAGCCATCCCACGTGTGCTTGTCACCGGGCTTGGCGACAGGTGGCGTTTCGAACAACGGAGTGTGATGATCGGCGCCGCCGAGCGACGCTACGTCCAGCAAGGCCAGAGTGCCATCTTTGCTCGGTGCTACAACGAATTGTTTTTCTTTGTAGGTGAAGGTCGCAGGGGAGACGTTCTCATAGCTACCCATTCCGCCTTCCGGCGTGTACCAGTCCTTGACCGTCATATCTTTCGCGACGGAGACTACGCTGCCCGCATGCACGTCGGCATTCGACTCGGAGGTCCCGGCACCGGTAACCACAATGGCAGTACCATCGGGCGTGACTACTGGGCCGGTCAGCGCAAGCGGACGCACGTTCTGAGTGGCATAGCTCTTTACCGGGTAATCAGCTGAGGACAAGTCGATCGCCCAGATTCCGTTGGGGACGCCCCCACATTCGCGGCCGGTCGCGGTGTAGATGGTTTTGTCGAAATAGTTTAAGCCAAACGCGTTTCCATCGGCCGAAGGGAGAAACTTCACCGGGGGCGCGAAATCGGCGCCGGTGGTCATCACTTGCTCGTGGAGCATCCCATCCGCAGTCAACACGTAGACGCCTTTGAAGCCGAAGTATCCGCCCCCGGGTGAAACGCCCAGCCTGCGCTCACTGGCTTTTGCCACGGGCGGGTCCGGCGGCCTGGGAGTGCCTGGCGGACGTCTGCGGGCGCGGAAGTTGATCACGATCGGCGGCTCCATCAATATGCTCATGCTGGAGGCTCCGCATCCCGGCGCGGGTTTTGGATTGCACGTTGAACTGCTTTTTCCAGACTAGCGACCCCAGTTCGTAGTCGACCGCGTAGAGCGTATCGGCCGAACTCCAATAGGCAATGTCTTTGAAACCCTGACCATTAATCTGGCGGCCTGCAAGCAGCGGCTCGCTAAAAGACGGGCCTTCCTGCGACGGGTCTCCGAGTTTGAGTTTCCAGAGAAGTTTGAAATTGGCGGCGATGTTCTCCGGGGTTAGGATCGCCTCACCTTTTTTGGAACCGCTTTGCCCGGCGTCGGCTCCGGTCAATCGCCAGTTGGGATCTTCGTCCTGAGCAAACACCGTGCCGCAGAGAAAGGCACCCAAACAACACAAGCCGACCGTCATCCTTAAGAGTCTTTTCTCCACGTGTACGTCCCTCAATGTTATTCGCTGAATTTGTGACGCATTTCACTTGAGACCGAAGCAGTAGATCGTCCCGTCAAACGTTCCGAACATGACCTTGTCCTGGGCAACAGAAAGGCCAGCCTGATGAAGAAAAGACGTGACCTGGTCACCGCTCGAGTAGAGCTCCTTACCGGTCTTAGCGTCGAGGGCGAAGAGCTTGGCCGGAACCGAGCGCTGAAGCCGCTCCGCCGCGCTATACAATCCGCCCTCCGCGTCATTAGCCTGTCCCGTAAACTCCCCTGCTGCCAATACAAACACCACGCCGTTCACAATCACCGGAGGCTCGGCGGTCAACATGTTACGTGACCGCCAAGCCGGTTCCAGTTCTGTTTTACCGCCCTTGTCCTTCACCTTGAGCGCAATGATTCCGCCATTTGGCGTCGGACCATAGGTCTTCGGGAACTCCACCGCGGTCTCTCCGCCGGTCGGCCCCAGCACCCAACGCGTGTCTTTTCCTTCCCAGCTCGCAAGACTCCCCCAGGTACCCTCGGTCTGAAAATTTACGTTCTTATTTGAGTACAGCTCGCTGCGGAAGAGTGGGGTCATATGGTTCGCCCCACCCATGGACTTGCTGTCCATCAGGAAGTATCGCCCCTCTTTGCCCGATCCGACGACCAGGTCTCGTCCTTTGTAAGGAAATACGACGGGCGTGACATTCATGTCCAGATCGCGTCGCGACAGCCAAATGTAGTTGCTGGGTGTGTAGTAGTCCTTAAGCGACAACGAATCGTTGGCGAACGTATAGGCCTGTACAGTCGTCGAAAGCTTCCCGGCTGAGGCGTCATAGGGCCCGTCCCCTGACTCGAAATAAATGGCGCCATCTGACCCCACTGCTGGGCCGGCCGTCCCCCACAAGCCGGCTTGGGGTGGCGCAGAAACCGTGACCTTTCGGTTTTCAAGGTTGATCGCGTACAGCAGGTTGGGAACACCTCCACAGCCCTGGCCCGTGACCGTGTAGATCACATTGTTGACCAGGTTTAGTCCATACGGCTTGCCGTAAGGCAAGGACATCACCTGGATAGGATCGCTCTCCACGCCAGTTGAAAGCTCTAGGATGTGCAGGAATCCATCGCTGGCGAGAACGTAGAGGCGTCGAACCGGGGCATCAATGGGGGATATAACCGGCGTAGCGCTAAGCGCGTTGGTGCAGATAAACCCCTGTCCTTCGCCCGCTTCCTGCGGCTTTTCCGAAGACCACTTGAGGTTCGTCTGCCACGCAACCTTTCCCGTCTCAAGGTCAATTGCGAAGACGTCGTTGGCGGCTGCCGCCAGAATGGCCAGCGTTCGGGGCCCGTCTGCAGTCTTCACTCCGGTGACAATCAACGGTTCACGGAACGACTGCATCCCCACCGTCTTAGCCTCAACCTTCGTCTTCCATAGAAGCTGAAGCTTCTTCACGTTCTTGGTGGTGATTTTTGAATTGGCTCGTTGCCAGCCGTCACGGGCCGCGTCCCCGCTGCTGGTCAGCCACTCCGAGATTGATTGTCCGCGGGCCGGAGCGTGCCACACCAGCACACAACTCCACAAAATAAGGGAGGAAAACAATTTCCGGTTACGATTGCTGCTCAAGGGCCTACCGCTCAGAACTCTACGGAGAGACATGAAATTGGGAGCCTCTTTGGACGACATTGTCCGATCTAAACTCGACGCATTCTATCCGCCCCTGGCTTACTTTGCCCAAATTCGGGTCGGATATTTTGAACGTGGAAAAGTGCTGCCGCGAAAGCTTCAATAGGTATATAGTTTCTTCCTTGATATTTGAAGCAGAATTTTTTTATTTGGAAAGTCACTCCCTGTCCGAGGACTAATCATGCGCTTCATTTCGAGCCATCGACGGATTGCTACCTGGGCGATTGCCCCTCTTTCTATCGCCACTTGCATCATTGCCGCGATCTTTCATCTCGGTCCGTTTGTCCATGCCGATCAGACAGCGGCACCTGCCCGACAGACGATCAAGCTCGGTACCGCTCAGGCGGGAGCGCTTTATGGATTCAGTTTGGGCCTCAAAGATCCAGCTGCGCTTCAAAGCAACGATGCGGTCCACGTCACCGTAAACGACGCCAAAGGAGAGGTCGAATCCAAATGGCTGCATTCGGCAGACCTCGACTTCTATGTCACTCTTCGCCCGCGGGCAGCAGGTCCGGTCACCGTGAACTTATCTTCAGAGGCGCACGTCCCGGAGGTCAGCGCCACTTTGAGCAAGATGCTTGCCTCGGCCTCCCTGACTGGCAAGACCGAGCTTAGGCGCGGCATCATCGCAGCTGCACCTAATGGTTCGTGGCAAAATGCTCAGCCTTTCGAACTAGGCCAGACCATTTTCGGCAGCGACGACGAAAGACCCTATGCTCCATCAAAAAGCGAAGACGGATACGCAGCGATGGTCAAGGGATTCCAGTGGTTCCGCTTCACCTTCCGGGAAAAGCAGCCCAAGCTTGTGTACTTCGTGCTGAGCGTTACCGACCGCGACGTGCCATATGACGTAGACATCTTTCAGGCGGGAAAAGACTCCAGCGGGCAGGCAGACGTCGTGCCGTTCACGGACGGAGAGTTCGTCTACCAGGTCGAGGCCACGCAGAATTATCCGGGTCTTTACAAGTTCCGCACCCGCATTTTTCAACCCGGCCAGGAATACTACGTCCGGGTGGCAGCGAATCATCCGGCATACCAGTTGCGCACCTATCAATACAACGTGCCGCCGAATAAAGACCCGCGAGAGGCGGTCCGCGCTGGCATGGACTTTCTCATTAACATGGGCGACTCCTGGCTGTCGAATACACCCCGCAGAGGTGCTGTCGCCATGCGCACCAGCGTGCAGCACTCGGAGACCCAGTTGTGCATCGCCTGCCACCCCTCACAGTTCACCTCGCGTGGATATCTCAAAGCGGTTGAAAAAGGCTACCCGCCGACTCAGCGTCCCAGCCTCGAGTTCATTACTGACCGCATTTACAACAACGCTCGCCCGCTATACGGAGAGCCCAACACCAACTGGGTACGGATTATCTATACTGCCCGGACCGTCTCCAGCCGCTTGCCCATGATTGCTCATGCCTTTGAGCAGAACGTCACCCATGACAAGCCGCGAAAGAACTTCGACCTGCCCTATGCCGAGTTCTTGAAGATTCACTACAAGGGCGTGACCGTGATGCCGGGTGACGAGTCGGATGGTTGCGAACCTGATGTCAGCCCATTCGAGATTGCGCAGCAGAGCTGGCACACCTTCGACATGGCCTACAACGAAAGCCACAAGCAGGATTGGCTGGCCGAACGCGATCGTGTCGAGCAACTTGCTATAGCCTATGAGCCGAAGAATATGATCGACCTGAATTGGAAGATCATTTTCCTCTCGGAAATAAATCGCCAAAAATACGCTTCGCAAATCGAAACCCTGATCAACAAGCTTTACGAATTTGAAAGTCCGGACGGAGGTTGGCCATACCCCTTCGACAAACAGGCCAAGACGGCTGACTTCATCTCCTATAACTCGGTATTGGCTCTGGCGGAAGCGGGCCGTCGTCCGGAGTCCGACGAACACCTTGATCGTGCTGTAAAGGCCATGCTGGCTGCGCAACGGCCGGAAGGCAGCTGGGAGGGAGATCCGGTTTATCAGGGATTCAATACACCATTTCGCGCGACGCAGTTCGCTGTGATGGCCCTGTCGACGCTGTATCCCGGAGACACTAAAGCCAAGAACTGGAACGCGGCCTACCCGCCACCAGCAACGACACTGGCTACCAACGACTTGTCGCTGCTTCTGCAGCAACTCGACCAGTATTGGGACCTGGCGCCTGAACCGGTGCTGCTCCAGATTCGCAAAGTGTTGACCGACAGTGATCAACCGCTTGCGCGCGAAGCCGCGGCCCGCGCGCTGGGGCACATGGCTGATCCGGGTGCCCTGCCAGCTCTGATCAAGGGCCTTGGCGATCGCACCAAGATGGTGCAGGTCAGTTCTGCCTATGCCGTTCGCATGATACTTTCGCGGCGGCAGGAGGCGGCGCCCGCAGGGCGCAAACTGCTGGCTACTGCTCTGTCGTCCCCGGACGCCCGCACGCGTTGGGGCGCCACCCGTGTCTTCAATCAGCATTTCCGTGATTTGACCAGCGATAAGGATCTGCTGGCGGCCCTGGAACGCGATCTAAACGATCCCGTGCCCTTTGTTCGTTACCAGGCCGCCAACGGCGTGTGGCGCTGGTATTACTGGCAAGTGGATCAACCTGCGGTGCGTCGCGGCACCCTCGAAGCGCTTGCCGTTCGGCTCAACACCGAGAAGGATGGGATGGTCCGCCGAGGTCTACAGGAGAGCATTTACAACCTGCTGGATGAGAACACCGGATACCTCTCGGCTTGGGTACGAGCGAGTTCCAAGGACGAAGACAAAGACCGTATCAATGCAGGTTACGAAGAAGCCACCCGCGATCAGGCGCAAGTCCTGGCCAGGGTGCTGCGCGAAGGAACGTCTTTAGGCCGCGAGGGAATTCTGACCGCATTGTGGGATTTCCACATTCGTCACTACGCCTTGCCGGAACTGAAATCCGACCAGGTCGCAATCGGCCTGCCCGCCGTACTGACCAAGTACATCACCGGCGTACCCGATTTACATCGCCCCGGTTACGAATATCCGCCATATCGTGAAACCGTCAATTTTAAATACGACGTTAAGAATGGTTTCTTTCAAACGCGAATCGGGAACGACAGCGATCTGATTCACTTCTTCAAGAGTTCCGGACCGGAGCTCGAAGAGGCCTTGTTGGCTTGCTTGAACGGCGCCGATGACCCGATGAAAATTGCGGTGCTGAAGGCCGGAAGTACGTTGAGTGAAGCCGGTGACGCGCGTTTCGCTCTCGCTGCCTTGAACCTTTCCGAGGACGCAAATCCTGACGTCCGGCAAACCGTCCGCTACGTCTATGAAGGCGGGCAGCGCGGACTCTTGAATCTCGACAGCCCTGCTCCCGATCCAAAATTAGTAACCAAGGTGGTTGAAATCCTGCAAAAGGGAAACCCTGACAGCCAGGCGGTCGTTCTTCCGCTGCTGGCGGCCTTGCCGGAAAACTCAGTCTGGGAAAAACAGACCGATGTTCAAGGTGCCCTGCGCGCCATGCTCGAACAAAAGCCGCGGCCTGCAAACTACGCGCAGGTGCTCGATGCCGCGTCTTCGTTCAAGACTCTGATGCACGAACCGGAGCTTCAGGAGCAGGTGCTCGCAGGGTTGCATTCGTTCACCCCGGAGATCCAACGCGCTGCCGTGCGGGTATCGTTCGAGCACTTTCTCGGTGATCCGCAAACTGAACCCGCGGTGAAGAAAGCATTCGCGGGCCTGAATACATCTGCGCTAAGCGTTCTGTTAGAGGAGGCTGGTAACCCGCAATTTCTAAAGCGGCGTTTGGGGGTTGCCGGAGGTGCCGTCTCACAGGATCAGGACTACCTCAATCGTCACGCCGCAGCGCTAAAAATCAAAGAGCCCCTCGAGTATCCTCTCGTGGTCGACACGGTGATGGCTAGTTTGTTAAACGCTGACGCCAACGTGAGCGCCGCAGCGCTGGACACGCTACGCAAGGTGAAAGATGTAGAAAAACGGCCCGACTTCAAGTCCGCGATGGACAAGCTGCAGAGTTCCACCAATCCCCGTCTCAAGCTGATTGCTAGCAACGTGCTGCAGGGCAAGAGCCTGGGCGATGCACTGCGCGACGTGCAGCCGGGTGAGGTGCTCGACTTCCGCTACTTTGTCACGAAGGTTGAACCCATCCTCGCCAAGCCTGGCGCGGACGGTAAAGCCTGCGTCTTCTGCCACGCCAGCCACGTGATCTTCAAGCTGGCGCCGCCAAACGCCGAGGGCGTCTTCTCTGACCAGGACAGCAAAGAAAATTACAGGTACGCAATGCGGGTGGTCGACATCACCAACCCGGACAAGAGTCTGATGGTCATCAAACCGACGAGGCCGACAGACAGCGCCGGCAATGTCGGCGACTACCTGGCCACGCACAATGGCGGACAACGGTGGCGTGGAAACGAGTCAAGCGAACAATATCGGACGATTATCGAGTGGGTCCGGGGAGGCCGTCTGGAGGCGGCCAACGCGCAAAAATAGAGGTCTCGCGCTTCAGCAGAGCAACTTCGGTGGTGTTTGGCGGAGTTCACGCACAGGCCGGCAAATCCGATTCCGTACTACGTCCGCTCGGGGGTGCGAACTTTCCGCCACATTGCCGGACGCGATTTGCGCAAAAACGTTGGGTTAGTCGAGAACATTAGTGCGAGCACTACCACTGAATAGTTCAACACGGGCCCTCCTGGGCACAGTCACTCGGCCCGGACTCTAGCATCGTTCCAAAACTGGGCCTGCACCAATCGTGACGTACAAAGCAGTTCTCCGCATGCCTGAAGCCAAATTGGGCGCTCTGCGGGCACTCATAGAGGAGGAACTCAGCGTCTCTAGTTGCCTGTATGTACATCAGAGACCAAAGTTGAGCTGATGCCAACCAAATGAGAAATTACCGCGCTAGCAATCGTAAATTTATGACCGAACGTAACAATTCATCCTGTGAACTCCAACCTGCCGATGACATGAAAAGCACGTAGCGTTGACTGAGCTAGCCTATTTCCGCCTCTCGCGAGCAGCCGAGCGCGGAATCTCCACGGAGAGTAGCAATGAATCTAACGATTGGCCGAAAATTGCCGATCGTTCAGCAGACAGAACGTCATAAGAACAACCATCCCGCAGTTACGGGCCACCGTTTGCTAGCGCTGCGCATTCTTCAACTCCGGCGCAATCTCGTACGCCTTCTCGAACTCCGCGCTCGATTCCGCCTCTTTTCCTTCCTGATGAAGGGCCAATGCAAGATTATAGTGGGCCTTCCGCATAACCTGGCTTGAGGCGCACAGCTTCGCGAAACTCCACCTGCGCCGCAGGTACGTCGCCCGACTGCAACAGCACCAGTCCGAGATTATTGTGAGCTTCCGCGAAATTCGGATCGCGGCGCACGAGTTCCCGGAAGACATTGGCGGCGCCGGCAGTATCGTTGTTCTGGCTGAGGACCAATCCCAATTGTATCTGGGCGTCGGTGTACTTGGGATCGAGACTGATGGCTTCATTCAGCTCGCGAACGGCTTCGTCCAGGCGCTCCGATTGTCGCCAGCGCGAGTCCGAGGTTGTAATGCGCCTCCGCCAGATCTGGGTCGGACATCACCGCCCGCCGGAACTCTTCGAGCGCCGCGTGTGTGATCGTTCTGGCGCCAATAGAGCAGGCCGAGGCTGGAGTGGGCCTGCGCATAGTCCGGTTTCAGCTCGAGCGCTTTCTCATACGCCGCCAGAGCGCGTGCGGTCGTCCCCTTTGCGTTCCCACGTGACGCCTTGATAGTAATAGCCGGTCGGCAACTCGGGAGCTTGTTCGATAGCCTTCTGAAAGAGTGCGAGTGCATCGTCGAGCTTCTCCTGCTTCAGCGCATCGACGCCCTGGAGAGTGAGATATTTCGCTTGCGCCAAGGCGCGCCCGGAAATCGTGCAGCGCCGACAGCTCCTCCAGCTCCTTCTTCGCGGCACCGGTTTTGCCTTGGGCACGCAAGGCGATGCCGAGGTTGTAATGCGCCTTCTCGAAATCAGGCTTGAGCTCGATTGCCCGCTGGAACGCTGCGATCGCGCCAGCCAGGTCGCCCGCGCTTTAGCTCCATTCCGAGATTGAACTGCGCCTCCGGGTCTTTGGGATTTATTTCGACAGCTTTGCGGAAATG
>CAWGQZ010000085.1:0-85092 GCA_963824805.1 uncultured Acidobacteriaceae bacterium
AGTGCGCATCCATAAACTCAACTAGTTGAGTTTATTGGAGAAATCGCGCTTTTGCGAGCGTGAGGTCGGGCGGTTTCAGGTAGACTTCGGGATCATGCCACTGATTCCAAAGCGTTTCTGCCACCGCCGGAGCCGACAATGCGTCAACAACGCACCGTCCAAGCCAGCCTATTCGATCTTTTTGCCGGGCACGAGATCGGCCGCGAACTGAACACGATGTCGCAATGGCTCGACGAGCATCGAGACTTGCTCGGCTTGGTCGCGCGCGATTTGAGCCGCTGCGCCGTCAAGGCCACCGGACGGCAAGGCCTGCCTGCCGAGGCGGTCTTGCGTTGTGCTTTGCTCAAGCAATATCGCCAGCTGAGCTACCAGGAACTGGCGTTCCATCTGGAAGACTCGGCATCGTTCCGCGCCTTTGCCCGGTTGCCGTGGTCGTGGAGCCCGCAAAAGTCGGTGCTGCAGAAGACGATCAGTGCGATCCGATCCGAGACTTGGGAAGAGATCAACCGGACACTGCTAGCGAACGCCCGGCAGGCGAAGCTGGAGGACGGCAGTGTCGTGCGTGTGGACAGTACGGTTACTGCAGCACTCCTGCACGAACCGACCGACAGCAGCCTGCTTTGGGACAGCGTCCGTGTGATGGTGCGCCTATTGAAGCAAGCCGATGCCCTGAGCGGCGGCACCCGCATGGCCTGGCGTGATCATTGTCGCGCCGTGAAGAAACGTGCCCGCGCGATCCAGTTCACCCGCGGGCGACCCAGGCGGGTTCAGCTCTACGGTGAGCTGATCAAGATGACCCGGGCGACCTTGACCTATCTGCAACGGGCGGCGGCGCGATTCGCCGTGGCGACCCATCCCCGCGTGACACTCTGGCGTGCCCAAGTTCGCCGGTATCAGCCGCTGATCGAACGGATCATCACACAGAGCGAGCGGCGCGTCTTGGCTGGCGAGCCGGTGCCGGCCGGCGAGAAGCTGGTCAGCCTGTTCGAGCCGCATGCCGCCATCATCGTCAAGGGCAGTCGTGACGTCGACTACGGCCACAAGCTCAACCTGACCACCGGTCGTAGCGGCATGATCCTCGACCTGGTGATCGAAGCGGGCAACCCGGCCGACAGCGAACGATTGGTGCCGATGCTGGAGCGCCATATCGGCATCTGGGGCCAAGCGCCGCGTCAGGCCGCGGCCGATGGTGGCTTTGCCAGCCGCGATAATCTGAGCCAGGCAAAAGCTTACGGCGTGCGTGACATGGCCTTCCACAAGAAGGCCGGCCTCAGGATCGAGGACATGGTCAAGAGCCGCTGGGTTTATCGCAAGCTGCGGAACTTCCGCGCTGGCATCGAGGCCGGCATCTCATGCCTGAAGCGCGCCTCGAAACAGAATGTCGGACCGCCCACGTCACGCCAAAGATGCAGAAAACGGCCGTTTATGGATGCGTAGCTTCGAGAACGTCCTCGCCGACCGCGTCGGCTCTTGGGCGAGGCTCGTCCTCGGCGCGATCTTCGTCGTCAGCGTGCTGTTGTTCCGGCCGGGCGGACGGAGCCGCCGTTGCCCTGCTGTCTGTGCAGCCCGGCGCCCGCCCGACTCTGAAGATGACGCGGGTCTCGACGCGGCGGTTGGCGGGGTCGCCGGGTCCGCCGTGCGGGGCCGGGGTCTCGCCGAAGCCCCTGGCGTCGAGGCGGCTCGCCTCGATGCCGTGCTGCTCGAGATAGGCGACGACCGCGTCGGCGCGGCGGACGGAGAGGCCGAGATTGTACTGCTCGGTACCCTTGGCGTCCGTGTGACCCTCGATTGGAACCGCGCCTTCGCCGCGCGCTCGTTCTTCATCGCCTTGGCGAGTTCGTCGAGGGTCGTCTTGGCGACGGCGGTCAGGTCGGCGGAGTTGTAGTCGAAGGCTAGCACGAGGTCGAAGGCGGAGGCGCTCGGCTGGGCCTTCGCGGTCGGGCACTGGTCCTCGGTGCCGATGCAGAGGCTGCGCGTGCGCGGCTTTTCGGTCTTTTCGACCTCGCCTAACTCAAGGCGAGGAACTGGTCGGCCGTGAAGGCCGGCTGCGGGGGCGCGCGCCGGACGAGAAGGCCAGGGCCAGGATGGCAAGCAGGATGAGGCGGGTCACGTTCTTGTCCTCCGTCGCAGGGCTCCCGTCGAAGACGGAGAGATGTTCTCCTCTGGAATAGCTTCCCAAGGCAATAACCTGCGTGAACCGCTTCACACACTGCGCTCCCGAGCCGCCAAGGTCGAGTGAAGCCGTGCGTCGGATCACGTGCCGTAAGAACCGCGCCCTCCCCGCGCCGCCGCGGCTTTCATGCAAGGGACGCAGGGGAACCGGCCGGCATTCGCGCTTCCTTTCGCGGCGGAAGCATGGTACTGAGAGATTCCCGTCGCTCCGCCATGTCTCCCCAGAAGAAGCCGGTCCTCGGCATCCTCCTGAAGGTCCTTTCGGCCCTCGCCTTCACGCTGATGGCGGCGGGATTGAAGGTCGTCAGCGCCGACTACCCGACCGGCGAACCTGCTCTTCTTCCGCTCCGCCTTTGCCCTCGTGCCGCTTCTCGTCTGGCTCGGGTGGCGGGGCGACCTCGTCAATGCCGTCCGCACGCGGGACATCAAGGGCCACGTCCTGCGCGGGCTGATTGGCAGCTGCGGAAATGTCGAGCAATACGCAACGAGTCAAGGCAGCCAAAACAGTGGGATGGGGGTGCGGAAATGACCAAGCATAAACGGCTCATCACAACGCTCGACAAACTAGCCGAGGACGAGAAGTCGCTCACACGGGACCGATTGAAGGCAGCTGAGTTGATCTGTCGCCGACACGGGTTTTATCGCGCCTAACGACCCCTCCCGTCTTTTGCTGTCCGGCCGGCGAAGCCTGAAACCGTGGACCAGAAGCTTCAGGATTTCGACATGGCATCTCTCAGTCATTTGTTGACGGAAGAGTAGTAGGGCCTTAACCCTTTGCGGTGTCTGGTTGGTAAAGATGACTCCGAGGTCGTGCCGTGCGCGGCTCCGAACCTGGCCCTCTTATCCAATTACAGTAAACTCCGCATATCCATGCTCGGCGCGAGGCTTAAAATTTGCTTATGCCTAAGCGCGATAGGCAGAAAGCAGTCCAGAAACTACTGAATAGAATAGCGAGGAAAAAACGTCTTCATGAAATCCAGGAGAGGTTGACTTGATTACGGTCAACATCGAAAGGAGTGGTCGCCATGACCAGAGATGAAGCCAGACGTTTTGAGGAACTATGCGCAAAGTTGATTACAGAGAAGGACGAAAAGAAATTCGCGAAAGCAGTGCGGGAATTAAACGCAATTTGTAGCAAAAAGGAAGGACGACTACACGAACAATCCGTCCAAAGCTGATTGCAGCGTGCGTTTGTTTGGGGCGAGGAGCGGCGATATTTCGACCGGACCTAAGAACACGGCTACGTAAGCTTTCGGAGTTTGCCCGTTTACGAGGACGGACGGTGTGAATCTTTCCGCAACACGAACTACTCTCAGAAAGCTGGACGGGAGGAGCTGTTTGAGCGTGACAGGCGAAGTGAACCGGCTGCTGGCTGGCACTCATGCGCTGTGGCTTGTGAGAGTGACCGAGCCCTCATGGCGTATGATTCGGTAGCCCGCCGAACATTTCCGAACGCCTCGCAGACTTGAAAGAAGAGATGAACGAACTGAACTCCAAAATCTTCGTTATTGGGCGAAGGGCCGTCATACCTACCTAGAAAAGACCGCACACGCTCAACGAAAGGAACAACTGCTGATGATCAAAGAAGAGCTGTCGAACATGATGAAACGCTGCGGATAGGGTATGCTTCCCGGATATGAAATCACCATGGCAAACCGAAACAGGGTATCTCGTGTGCCGCTGGTCTGACGCTGGGACGCCGTAGTCCCACAAAACCTTCCGTTTGATCTTCGCAAGGAGAAACCTATGCACCTGAAACCCTCCCTTGATCTACAAACGCTATTGAAGAAACACGAAAGCCTTCTCTACGAAATTCGGCGTGAGCGCGACGCCGAGAACCAGCGACTCAATCACCTCAAAGAGACCTTGCAACAGAAACTCGGAACGTTGAAGGCGGGAAGATTCTGAGTGGTACAGGGTTAGTCTAGGCGATAGCGCTCTGTGTAACGGGTACGCCCCCCGAACACAATTAACAAAAGATTCACAGAGCGTTCATCAAATGGGCTCCATACTGATGACAATGGCAGACTAAAGCGACGAGCGGGCTGCTGCGACCTTTTCCCGATTGGACCCACGCAGCGGCCCTCGCTTCCCTCCCCATATAGCGTTACAGGATTTGGGCTTCCAAGGGGCGAAACATGGAAGGTGTTTACGCGTTCATCATTGTTCTATCGCTAGTAGCACTTAGTGTGTTGGCTGCGCTTGTCGTAAAGGAATTGAAAACTCTTGAATGCGCTTTTAAGGAGTGTCGGAGGCGGCGGAATGAAAACGAAATTGGAGAATTTAGGGCTCAGCAAAAAAGCTGGGTGAGAGTGGAGTAGGAGCCACTTCAAGAGTATCGAAGCGCCTAGAAAAGGCTTAACGACGGTCAGAGTGACCAGGCAATTCGACGAGGCCTTCCACTTTCTTGAAATATTGCTCCCACGGCGGAAAGCCAAGTTTCGTTTGCTGAATGTGCCTAAGATTGTCTACCGCGAGATTAAGCGCATCGCGCTCTGTGAGATGGTCGCTTAATCCGGCGAGTTCTTGAAAACGAATGAAAATCGCCGCTTCAAGAGCATCCGCTTTTTCTCTCAATTTTGAGGGGTCGGTCTCAGCTATAGCAGCTTCGTATTCACGCTGCCATTTGGGAAATCGGTAGGATTGATTCATGGGAACCTCCGCACAGTCCTCGTCCTCCAGACGGGTACAGGGGCTCAAACGACGATTATTTTAGAAAACATCACTAAAAATTTTCAAGGGATTTTGTGTGGCTGTGGGCGTTTTATGGCTAGACCACACCCGCCAGGCCATGTCCGAGGCGCTCGACTTGCCGGGTTTAGTTGTGTTGTCTCTCCAACTGACTACCGCTTCGAACTGGCGCAAGATCAGCTCCTGAAGAGAAGCATCATTAACGAATCCCGCCTCGATCAAGACGCGCGATTGGTGCGCGAGGAAATGGCAAAACGCAAGTTGGCACGCGACCGTCACCGCCTACAAATGGCGGAACAAGAGAAGGAAGTGCTGAGGCGGCTTGCAAAGAGAGCTCCAGGCCAGGCTAGGTGGATTCCCGTTCAGGGATGATTCTCCCACGAGTGCCCTTTTCTGTCCGATTCTGAGCGGCTAATATTAGTCGTTGTGTCCAACGATCCCTCCGAGTACCAAAAGCTTGCAGACGAACTCTCCGCACTGTGCAAGCTGCAATGCCAAGCACTGCATCGGCGTACAAAATGATGAGCGCGCTAGAGGCCCAGGACTACGATGCTCGGCGCATACGCATCGCGGAACTCTGCGAACGCTTGGGAAAGTTCAAGCCGCCCAGCCTGTAGACGGTCTCGATCAGTCGTCTAACTGACGACGAGAAACTCCGTCAAGTCTTCGGGCGCTTTCCCTTCCGGCGCTTTTTGCGTGGGGTCTTATCCAGTCGATCCAAATCCTCGCGGAGCTTCTTGGCCTTCGATTGAAGGTCGGAGATGGCTGCGCTGATCCGGCGAGTAGAACCCTCATCCTTCATGGCTCCAGAGTCTTTAAAGATAGATGTTAAGTGAATACCGCAATCCATTTACGATGTCGGGAGAATGACCTTAACCCTCTGCGCCAAACCGCTTGTCAATTTGTACTTCAAAAGGGAACTCCGGTTAGGCACTATACGGAACCTGGAGCCTTCGATGACAGACCGACCTAGGGAACGTTGGGAAATCTTGGCAGAGCAAGTTGCGAAAGAGCAGAATACCGAAAAGATCATTGAATTGACGAAGGAACTTAACAAGGCCCTTGCCGAACGGGATGCGAAGAACGAAGGCCAGAAAAGTTCCGCAGCCTAATCCAGCCCAAGCCGCCTCCTATTCACATATGCGAAGTGGACTTTCGTGTCCGATCTCAACCGACACAGAAACGGCAGCTCAGGATGTGCACCTGTGCACGCGATTCTTACGAGCTCGGAGCTGTCCTATTCACGGCCTCATGGGTCGCGCCTCTCCATCCCGTGTATGTCAGGGGCCAAGCCTATTTGATGTTGCATCAAGGGAAAGAGGCTGCGGCGGAATATCAGAAACTCGACCCAGGCGCAGTGGGAAACTTCCCGTTGGGTGCCCTGGCGCGGCTTGGCCTTGCACGCGCATATGCGATGCAGCGGGAACCCGTGAAATCTCGTAACGCCTACCAAGGCTTTCTTACTCTCTGGAAAGGCGCAGACTCCGACATCCCCATTCTGATGAATGCCAAGGCTGAATACGCGAAGCTTCAGTAGTTGCTGGAAGAACAAAAGTTCCCAAAGACGGATGACAATCCCCAAAAGGCAGAGTCCTGCGCTTCTTCATAGGGCGTTCCCCAGAGCAGCATTCAGTCTTTTTGCAGCATTACTTCGGTCGATTTGATTACGACCTTAACCGAATCGCCCTTCTTTAACTTCATCTCCTCCGCGCTTCTTCGGGTGATCACACTCTCAATAAGATTTTCTCCGACGCGCACAACGACGTGCGCCATCACGCCGCCAAGCTGAATTTCTTCTACCGTGCCTTTAAGTTGATTGCGAGCTGAAAGAGTCATAGGTAAGCCTAATTCAAAAACGAGGTGAATGTGGAAGACGAATCGAAATATTGGAAGAATGAAAAAAGGGCCGGATTACCCGGCCCTTTTTTTACTTACTGCAGGAATCGCTTACCATCTTTACATCCGTGATCTTGAGGTGCCCGTGCTCGGTATTGCTCTTCTTCATGCCGGCATCCTTCGCCATATCTTTCGTATCTTCCTTCATGTTGTGCATCGCAGCGTTGGACACAACACCAGTCGCCGTTACCGTATGACCGACATGGTCAGCCAGGGCAACCCGGTCGCTCCGGACTTCCCAGGTGCTGCCATCGGTTCCGGTCAGCAGGAACTCCTTCGCGCTATCGCCTTGGGATAGACAGCCGGTGACATCGCGTACGTCCCCCTTATCCTTCGCAAAGCCAAGCGTACAGAAGCCCAGAATTGCACACAAAAGCAGATTGAGTTTCATAGATCTCCTTTCAGGACTGAATTCGCGCAAGACTGAGATGATGAAATTCGAAGTCAGGCCGTACGAAGGGATTAAGGTTTCTATTAACGATGCAGGCGACTGAGAACGACGGTCTTTAAAACCAGTAGGTTAGACCATTGCGATATAAAGCCTGCGCCGCGGAATGGAGGCCGCGGTGGCTGTATTCGGAGAGGGGTCCAACTCCTCGAAACAGGCCACCGCGGCCTTCCGACCCTGGACGGGTCTTGCCACTAATTGATCAAAGTATCGGGCACTTCTGGTGAACGCTTTATGAATCTTCCATGAATAAATTCAGCAAAGGCCGCGATCGCCGAATTCAGGCGGGTTAGCCCACTCCATAAAATCGCGGCCCTGCAGTACTGAACCCTCCCCCGAAGGTCCAGAGCTTCGCTTGCAAGCCGGGTAAATATAGAACACCCAACGTGGATATTCTGTAAATGTTCAATTAATCGATTCCTATATTTAGGCTTGACACCTAAAGCCATGGATTGGTGTTCAGATTCCACGGGATAACTGTGGCAGAATACGTGGACTTCAACTGGAACCAACACGCTTTTATTGAGGAGGAGCAGTGCACCAAATTCCAACCAGCCGCCTGCTGTTTGTTTTGGTATTCGCACACTCCAGTTTTGCCGCGGCCTCAAACCAAACCGACACCGCTGCACTCGTTAAGCTTGCCGGCATGCGGGAAATGCCTACGCAGCCCGCGATCTAGCAACACTGAAACAGATCACGGCTGACGATTATGTCCAGATCGACGTCCGCGGCCGATCATTGAATCGCACCCAATGGCTGGATTTCGTCGAGAACCGCAAAGCCGAACTCACGGTGGAAAGTGACGACATTCGGGTTCGCTACTATGGTCAAGCGGCTGTGGTTACCGGACACTGGACCTATACCAAAAAGGATGGCGACAAAGAAGTGGTCACTTACTCCCGCTGGACCTCAGTCTGGACGCGTTATCCGGATGGATGGAAGCGTCACGCATTCCAGAACACATACATCAATGCCCAGGCTGACCAGTGCGCCGCGACCTCGTCTCATTGATTCTCCAGCGAAACCTTCATTTGATCGTCGCGTACTCCGCTCTGGCCTGCTTCAGAATGGGGAGGTCAGCGTCGGCATCTTTCCAGAGGGTGAGGAACGCTTGATATGCCGATTTTGCCTTGACAGTATTTCCTTGCTGCCGCTCAGCGCGGGCAAGACCGAGACGCGCGAGGGCCCCCACAAAATGCATCCCAATGATGCGATGGGCGGTAATCTTCTGGAACTCGCCCGCAGCTTTGCTCCCGTCGCGGGCTGCCAGGTAGGCTTCGCCGCGCACATAAGCGCTATACGAGACGGAACCTATCGCCAGTAGTCCCTCGTCGTAAGGAGTCGCTGCCTGAAGTTCTTCGATGGCTTGAAAGGGCCGGTTACGGCTCAAAGCCAGCTGCGCGCGCAGAGTTGGCAGCTCTTTGAACTGGACGATGGTGTCTTCTGGGTAGCGCCTGCTCAAATCGCTGGTCAACGCCTGCGCACGAGAGACATCTCCGATCATTGCCAGGACCAAAGCCGCTTCGAATTGCATATCCCGGCCATTCGCAAGGTCAAGAGCCGCACTGGCCAACCGCCGTGCGTGTGCTGGATTGCCGAAGAGAGCTTCCCGCAAGGACGCATTAGCTTCGTAGTTGGCTGCGGTTTCTTTCTGTCCTGCGAGTTGTGCCGAGGCTTGAGCGCGGCGGGAAAGTTCCCGGGATTTATCTTCCAGCCCGGAAAAGGCAGCGATGTCAGCCTGCCATGATATCAATCCATCCTCGATTCCCGGTTTACCCAAAATCCATGCAGCCTGTTGTTCCATACCCGCTTGGTCATTTCGAGCGACGGCGAGAACATAAGCAAAGCTGTGCAGGTTGGGAGTATCAGCTTTTTCGCCCACGCCTGTTCGATCATGGAGCGAGCGTCCTCTAAGCGATCCAGGAACAAATAACTGCTCGCCACGTTTTCATAGTTGTTGCCGCTGGCGGGATCAAGCCGAAGAGCCTCGCGCGCTTGCGGCAAGGCTTTCTCGTACTGGCCGAGATAGTAATACAGGTAGCAAAGATTGGTTGGGGGAATGTCATCCCGGGGATACGTCTGCGCCCACATTTCGTACGCTTGACGCTGCTTTTGCATGTCGCCAGTCACGAGCGTGTAATAGTAAGCCTCGACCGCAAGCTTCTCTCGTTCACTTACCCGCTCGCGTAACTCGTACGCCTTACCGGCGTTCTCAGCCGCGAGAGTGCTTTCCCCAAGATTATGGTAGCCGCTTCCCAGCAGCGAATACGCCAGCACAAAATTCGGATCGAGGTGGATGGCTCGTTGTCCCAAAGCCACGGCGGCGGGGTTATCGTCCCTTTCCTTGATAGCCTTTACGCCCATGCTATAGGCTTGCAGGGCTTCGAGCGAAGGCGTGGTTGCTTCTTCCAGGGGCGTGGCATATTTTTGTACCGAACTGAGCGATTAGCCCAGTTTGCTGCGCAGGTTGACCGCCACTTGGCTCAAGACCTCGAGCACCGTTTCCTTGCCGGCCGCTTGTTCCTGTTGTTCCGCCAGCACGTCTCCGGAATTGCAATCCAATGCCTTCAACCCGATGACGTACTGAGTTCCAAGTCCAGAAATCGAGCCGCTAAGCATGGCTTTGCTGCCGGTGCGCTGGCAGACCTCGCGTGCCATCTCCGGCGTCAAATGCTCTCCCGTTTTGCGTCCCATCAGCATCAGCGTCTGATTGACCTTGTTGTCAGATACCAGATCGAAGAGGGGACTGCTCAAGCTGCACCGACAGGCCTTGCTTCAATGTGCCGTCAAATACACCTTCACCGGTCTTGTTGTCGAAGTCGGCAAGGACAATACTGTCTTTGTCGGTGAGGCGACTGCTTCCGTGGGCGCGATAGTAAAGCCCACCAACTGCGAGCAGTATGAATACCAAAGCGATCACGGCAATCGCCCAACGGCTTACACTGCGGGGCGCCCTCGTTACCGGTATTGCTGCGGAACTCCTGCCGCTTCGATGCCCGGGCCCGAAGTTCCGCTTCAGGCGCTGCAGGTCCGCTCGCAGATCGGCCGCATGCTGGTAGCGGAGATCGCGATCCTTCTCAAGCGCTTTGTGAATGATTTCTTCCAGCTTGATTGAAATTTCCGGGTTGACTCGCGACGGTGGAAACCGGCGGCCGCTGCAGGATTTCACTCAAAATGACTCCTGCGCTCTCTCCGGCAAACGGCAAGATTCCGGTCGCCATTTCGTAAAGCACGACTCCGAACGAGAATAAGTCGGTACGCGCATCCAGTTCTTTCGCTCGCACCTGTTCCGGCGACATGTAGGCTACCGTCCCCAGCATTGTCCCTGGACTGGTCAAGTGTTCGTCGTCAACTGTCAATGTCGGCGCGTTTCCCAGGACACTCTGACGCGGCGGAGGAACATTTTTGGCCAGTCCGAAATCCAGGATTTTGGCATGCCCTCGATTGGTCACCAGGACATTGGCAGGTTTAATGTCGCGATGGACGATGCCTCCGGTGTGGGCTGCGTCGAGTGCATCTGCTATTTCAATACCCAGCGACAGCACCGTCTCCATATCGAGCGTCTGCCCCGCAATTCGATGCTTCAAGGTCAAACCGTCCAGAAACTCCATGACAATGAATGCCTGGCCGTTATGCTCATCAATCTCGTGGATCGTACAGATATTGGGATGGTTAAGAGCCGATGCGGTCTGTGCCTCCCGCTGAAAGCGGGCCAGGGACTGAGGGTCTTTGGCGACATCGTCGGGCAGAAACTTTACGGCCACAAAACGGTGAAGCTTGAGATCTTCGGCTTTGTAGACCACACCCATCCCGCCACCGCCGAGTTTGTCGACAATGCGGTAATGCGAGATGGTTTGGCCGATCAACTAAGGCAACTGTCTCTTTCGACGCGATCATACTAGGAGCCAAACCTAGGAGCCAAACTGCAGCCAGTCAACAGGTGGCTGCCCGCCTTCTGCTCCACTCTCGCAATACAGATAATGAGGTGCTCTCTCAAGATGTAGATTCCTCTCTCCGGTCGGAATCCCGTCGTGCTATCTGTATAATCCCTTGTCGGAGCTCCAAGGCTTGAGCGAAGGTAGGCACCTTTGCGGCATCGATGGCTAGCTTACTTTAAAAAAAACCTACTGCCGTGACATTCATCCAGATATTGGTTGGCTCTATCAGAGGTATGTTCCCCGGCCTGTTGTACTGGCTGGTCTTTCCCCTGGTTCCGTTCATGATCGCGGAACAAATCTGGCCTGTAGGAAAGGCGCCGGGGTGGCGCAACTACGGGATGAACCTGCTGATCGCCTTCTCCACAGTGTTCCTGTCGCTGCCACTCGGCATCGCCGCCGGCTTGTGGAGCGCACAAGTCCGGCAGTACCTTCCATGGAAACCGATTTCGTTCACCTTCCATAACATCGCGGCAGTTCCGTACGCAGGACATTTTCTGGAAATTCTGGCGATGATACTTGTCCCGCTATTCCTGCACGATTTCTGGTTTTACTGGGCGCATCGCATCGAGCACAAGGTTCCATTCTTGTGGGCTTTTCACAAACTCCATCACAGCGATGAGCTGATGAACACCTCCACCTGGGCGCGCGATCATTTTCTACAGAATTCCTGGCGCGCTTTCTTCTCGATTTTTACCCTGGGAATGATCGTAGATCTTGATCTTTCTGAGGCAGGCAAGGCGGCGCTCTATTCCACCATGTTCCTGTCCGGTCTGTCTTTGTTTTATCACTCGGCAATCCAGGTTCGCCTTCCCTGGCTCGACCGTGCGTTGGTAACACCGCAGGTGCATCGTATACACCACTCCATCGATCCCCAGCACTACAACCGGAATTTCGCCGACGCCCTGCCCATTTTCGATATCGTCTTTGGCACCTACCATCGCCCAGGCCGGGAGGAGTTTCCCTCCACCGGCCTGGGAACGGAGTTCCCTGCACCACGATCAATCTGGTCTGCGCAGTTCGGGCCGCTGCTGGCGGTGGGCAATATGTTGTTGCCAAAGCGAACTGGCCAAAAAGTTCCCTGAGTCCTTGTCACGGAGATTGGCCGTCTGGGTTCTTGATTCTAGGAAATAAAGCTCGCTGAAGAATCACCGCCCGCGGGCGGCTTTGTTCAGCTGTAGAACTGCCTCACTCAAGCACGATCGGGATTGAGTGGGCCACCTCGAGCCTCACCTTAGGGCGCGATCTCTTCCAGATCTCGGGCGAGGACCACTTTCCCGGGAAAACTTCTTTTAACCTCACTCAGCATCTCGGTTTCAGTGGAAGATCCCATGGCAACGTAATGAGTTATCACCAGCTTCTTTGCTCTCGCTCGAGTCGCCAAAACCCCTAGCTCCTCGGCGGAGGTATGGAACGCCGCCATGTACTTCATCCATTCCTCTGGACTCTTTTGAGAAGTCCCGCCGTAGCCCGAATAGACTTCGTGGATCAGCACATCGCAGCCATCGCAAGCGTTGACTACATTTTTGCTGGGCCGGGTGTCGCCTGAGATCACGATGCTTGTGCCGGCAACGTCGAAACGATATCCATATGCGTTCCGCCAACTGCCGTGCCCGACGGAAAAGGCGGTCACCTTTATATTGGCGTCCTGATAGACAACTCCGGGCTTGATCTCGTGCGCTCTCACCTTGTACCCGGTGCGATTGCCGCCTTCCAGACCGTGCACGCGGATCTGAACGTCTTGCTCGTAGGCTTTGAGAATGCTTTTGTCCATCGCTTTGGTTCCGTCGGGGCCGTAGAGCTCGAGAGGGGTGGTACGGCCCATGATCCAAGGAGTAAAGATCAGGTCGGGGAGTCCAAGAGTATGGTCGGTGTGTAGGTGGGTGAGGAAAACAATACGGAGGTCTTCCATTTTCAGAGCCGCGGCACTGGCCTGACGGGCGACGCCCACGCCTGCGTCAACCAGATAGATCTTTTCATTAACCCGGATGGCGAGAGACTGTCCCTGGCGTTCGGGTTGCGGGCGCGGAGTTCCGGTGCCCAGGAAGATTATCCGTGGACCTTGCACGGTCTGGGCTTGCGAGAGTGACACGACGGCCCCAAGGCACACCCCACACGCGGTTCGTACCAGAAAGTTCTTTTTGCGATGCTTCCTCATGTTGCGTCCTTCGCATGAAGGTATCATTCTGCCGCGGCGGGCACGAGCGGTCCTTCTTCCACTTCCGGCAAGGCCATCTCGATGGCCCCCTTGCTTGGAATGACAAGGCTTTAAGATGTAATCGGGTATTGCAACCCTAGATTTTGGATGAAGAACTACTACGCGAGTCAGGCATGCTCATAGAAATCGGACACATAGAGGGGATCTTCCGCTATCCCGTGAAGTCCATGGCGGGCGAGCGGCTTGAGACCGCCGACTTGGGTTGGCATGGCATCGAGGGTGACCGGCGCATGGCCCTCCGACGAAAAGATGATCGCAGCGGCTTCCCCTGGCTCACCGCCAGCAAACTCCCCGAGCTGATTCTGTTTGCTCCGGTCCGTCGTGACGAGAGTGCTCGGGGAGAACTCCCGACCCACGTTCGGACGCCGGACGGCACAGAGTTACCCGTCTTCGGCGACGGCTTGGCGGCGGAGGTCGAACGCCGCTACGGCGCTCCGGTTGAGATGTTGCAGATGAAGAATGGCATCTTCGATGACGCGAGCATCTCGGTGATCGCCTCCGATACGGTGCACGAGGTTGGACGACTGGCCGGCCAGAGCCCAGATGTGCGGCGATTTCGCCCGAATATTCTGGTTCGCTTACCGAAGCCGCTTCCCTTCCAAGAAGATGAGTGGCTGGGCGGTGTGCTCACATTCGGTGAAGGGGACGACGCTCCCGCCGTATCGGTCACCATGCGCGATGTCCGCTGCTCGATGGTGAACCTCGATCCCGACTCAGCCCGGTCGGCGCCGGAGGTGCTCAAGGCAGTGGTGCGGGCGCACCAGAATTGCGCAGGGGTCTATGCCACCGTAACGCGCACCGGTCGGCTCGATGTCGGGCAGGCGATATTTCTCCGCTTGGTATAACTGACAAATGCGGCGACAAAACTACGCACCCCGGACCGCGATCCTTAAATGGCTCCTCGACTCAGACCCGGCTATCCGTTGGCAAGTCATGCGCGACCTCACCGCTGAATCGCCCGACGCGATTGCGGCCGAACGCTCGCGCGTCGCCACCGAGGGTTGGGGAGCTGAGCTTCTGGCACGCCAGTCTCCTGTCGGCCACTGGCGTGGCAGCCCTCGCGGCTGGAGAGCCGATCTGCCGAAGCTCCACCGCGACTTGCTTATTACCCTTTACAGTCTTGCTGTCTTGAAGGATCTCGGTCTAGACCCCGCCAGCAAGCAGGCTCGCAAAATGATCGGCCGCGTCGATCAGCGGCTGGTGTTTGCTCCAGAACTCGGCAATCGGCCGTATCTTCAGGGCGAAACCGAGCCGTGCATCAACGGCAGAATTCTCGGCTTCGGCGCGTATTTTAAGGAACCGAACGATGCGCTGGCCGCTCGCCTCTTGAGCGAGCAACTCGAAGATGGCGGCTGGAACTGCGAAGCCCCCAGGAGCCGGCGCTCGTCATTCCATACTACGATCTGCGTGCTCGAGGGCCTGCTCGCCTACGAACGCGCGGGGGGCAAATCGGCGGCCGCTAATAAGGCGCGCAGGCGCGGCGAAAACTATCTCCTCGAGCATCGCATGTTCCGCTCGATTCGGACCGGCGAAGTCATTGACAAACGCTGGCTGCGGTTCGCGTTCCCGACCCATTGGCACTACGACGCCTTGCGCGGCCTGGATTACCTGCGCGATGCAGGCATCCAACCCGACCGCCGCGTTGGTGAAGCCATCGAAGTCGTGATGGCGCGCCGCCACCGGAACGGACGCTGGCCGCTCAACCTGCTTCATCCCGAATACATTCCCTTGCAGATGGAAACCGAAGTCGGCAGAGCGAGCCGATGGAACACGCTGCGGGCGTTGCGGGTGTTGGGTTGGTATTACAACTAATGTGTGGGGCGGGCCCCTCGTCCACCATGCTCAACCCGCGGGCCCTTCCAACCGCCTGCCCCTCCCACCACCCAGTCATCCCGACCGAAGCGGGAGGTGAAGCCGAGCGCGCAGCGGAGGGACCTTGCGTCTTCTTCCCGACCGCCCGGCCCCGCCTGCTACCTTCCCTTCCGCAGTACCCAAGTGGTCATGCAGCGATAGTCCTGGACGATCGTGGTTTTTAGCGGATCAACCAGCACCGCATTCATCTTCCGGGCAAGCCCTAACAGCATCTCCTCATCCACCAGAAACCATTCGGAACCGTCGCCAATGACATAGATACGTCCCCGCACCCGCTCGAAGTTCATGCCGATGCGTGAACCCAGGCGGCAAAACAACATTCCGCCCGGCTTCAACACCCGCCACAACTCGGAGAGCATCTTCCGGAAGTGATCCTCATCCCGGGCAAAGTGCAGTACGGCACTGCACATCACCACATCGGCAAACGCCTCCGGAAAAGGCATCTGCTCAATGAGTCCGACCTGAAAATTCTCCGCCGGAAGCCCGGCCCCCAGGGACGCAGCTAGTTGACGAACATGTTCGACCCCTTTGGGATCAGCGTCCAAAGCAAACACCTCACAGCCCTGGCGCAGCAGATGGACCAGATTGCGTCCATATCCGCATCCCGCATCGAGCACCCGCATCCCCTCGCCAATATTCCCGCGAAGGATCTGGTCGAACACATAGATGTCAATCTGTCCGAACTGTTCTTGGAGGTTCAGCCTCATGCGTTACAAGATACCGCCTGGATCGCTTTTTTTAAATTGTGTAATTGCCCGAAGGGGGTGTCTGGTTTTGCGGGTCTTTTGCGGAAAAACTCAAGGGATCAACGGATTCAGCAAATATGGTCCAAAAAGGTTGGAGGATTTCTCCTCAATCCTTCGCTACTATGCAACCTTCTTACTTTTTGAACGCGACGATTATTCGCCCGATTTCCGAGCTTTTGCCGTCACTGGGAGTCAGGTTTTCGACGCCCTTTTTCAATTTCTGGAGCTTCGACAATTTTCCACTCACCACCCTTGTTCCATGGGCCGACAGCGTCGGTCTCGCCTTCGTCTCCGACTCCAGTCGAGTCGCTGAAATACTCATCGACCAATCCTTGTGTCGGCGGAATCTTACCGATGGTGAAGCGGTCCTTCCCCATGCGTTGAACGCAACCGTGAAGGGCAGTCGAAACTGTCCCCGTACTCCGATCAGCGCTCAGACACACGTAAGCCTCTTAAGAGATAACATGGATTCGGCCCCGGCATTTTCAGAACGGCGGGGACCGGCCCTCACACCCGCGGGGGCAGGAACATGAACAGATGGATTGTGGTGGCTTTTGTCCTGGCTTGGTTGGATGGGGTCCCGGCGGGGGCGCAGTCGAGTCGCATGAGTGGCCTCGCCAGCGGATCGCCGAGTGGTATCGACGATAGAGCCGCTGGATGAGTCGTCGTCTGCGGGCGAGAATGGCGAGGAATTTGCATCGGTCGCATGACTTACTGCATGTGGTTCGCCGGTCGGATGGTCCAGCCTTCTGGCAGGTTTTTGCATAAATTGAATACACCTGAGGGTCACCCTCGATTTGAAACACTGGAGACTTCCAATGTCTTTTTCCCTGGGGCGAGTTTTACCTCTTACTGTTCTGCTTTCCTCCCTCTCCACCTTCTCCCTCGCCCAGAACACCGACCCCAAGCCGCAACCCGTCCTCGATGTCCACGTCCATGCCATGGAAGGCACCTTTCCTGGCGTGGGGCCGATGTGTCCTAACACTTCGAAGTTCACCGCCTCCGATCCTAAGGAAAAAGAGGAGCCGTTTGGCTGGGCGAAGGAGGGATGCACGCCGGCGCTCTACCCCTCGGGCTGGGACGGCAAGCCAGGCGACTACATGAAAGACGTGCTGGCCGAGATGGAGCGGCTTAACGTCACGGCGGTGGTGTTTGGCGATCCCAAGAGCGTGCAGAAATGGAAGGACGCTGCGCCCGCGCGAATCATCCCCGGAACGTCTTTCAGCAACGGACTAACGCCGGGGCAGCGTGTGCCGCTCGATGAGTTGCGCAAGGACTTCACCTCCGGCGGCTTCAAGGTGATGGGCGAAATCGGGCTGCAATATGAAGGCCTCTCGCCGAGCGACATGTCCGTCGATCAATATTTTGCGCTGGCCGAAGAGCTGGATATTCCCATCGCCATCCACATGGGCACCGGCGGCTCGGGACGCGCCAACGTGGCGATGCCCAAGTTTCGCGGCTCGATGGGCAATCCTCTTCTATTGGAAGAACTGCTGGCCCGGCATCCCAAGCTGCGGGTGCAGGTGATGCATGCGGGGTATCCGATGATCGACAATATGCTGACCCTGTTACAGGCAAACTCGCATGTGTATGTCGACGTGGCGGGGCTGATCTGGAGCTATCCCATCAAGGAAGTGAATCGCTACATCGAACGTCTGGTCGATGCCGGATTCGAAGACCGCGTAATGTTTGGCACCGACCAGCTACTGTGGCCGAAGCTGATGGCTTACTCGATCAGCATCATTCAGAATGCCGACTATCTTACGCCGCAGCAGAAGCGGGACATCCTCTATAACAACGACGCGCGGTTTTTGAGATTGGATGGAAAATAGGAGTGCTTCCCCTCTAGGTCCGCATCCGTGTCCCTCGGTCGTTCCGCAAACCACTATCGGACCTGAAGCTCAGTACGTTCGCAGCTTCCATTAGAATGAGAGGGACGAGATCAAAATGAATTGAGTCGGTCTAAGTCGAATTGCCAGTACAACATTCCATAACCAGGGCACAATCCCTCGATCGCGGGCGACAACTGCTACGCAAGCAGGCGTGGGGAATCGCCTTTTCTCAATTAGCGGCGGCGGACCGCGAGACTCCGCTTGAGCCCATGGACCTTGTCGAACTCGGTCAGGCCGCTTTCCTAATCGGTAAGGACCGTGAAGGTGGCGAATGTCTCGCCCGCGCACACCAGGGATTTCTCAGCCAAGGCGATATACAACCGGCCGCCCGCTGCGCATTTTGGTTGGGATTCACCCTGTTGATCAACGGCGATCGCGCCCAGGCCAGCGGCTGGCTAGCACGGGCTGAGCGGTTGTTAGAAGGCCATCCCGATTGCGCAGAAAAAGGATACCTGCAGTTGCCGGTCGGCTACCGCACGGTGCACGAGGGCGATGCGGTCACCGCCTACAAAGCATTCGCCCAGGCCGCCAAAATCGGTGAGCGGTTTGGCGATACCGATCTGGTGGCCCTCGGCCGCCAGGGACAAGGCCGTGCCTTGATCCGCCAGGGAGAAATCGCGCGCGGCGTGTCGTTGCTCGATGAGGCCATGGTCGCGGTGATGGCGGGCGAGGTCTCACCGCTCACCGCCGGCGGAGTTTATTGCAGCGTGATCGACGCGTGCAGCGAAATCTTCGACATGCGCCGCGCGCAAGAGTGGACCTCGGCCTTGGATCGATGGTGTGCCTCCCAGCCCGATATCGTTGCCTATCGCGGACAGTGCTTGGTGCATCGGGCTGAAATCCTGCAACTGCATGGCTCCTGGGAAGATGCCCTGAACGAGATACGTCAAGCATGTGAAAGGTTCTCCCAGCCAACCCCAAAGCCGGCTGCCGGCGCAGCCTTCTATCGCATGGCAGAACTTCACCGCCTGCGCGGAGAATTCGCGGAAGCGGAGGAGGCGTACCGGCAAGCGAGCCAATGGCTGCAGATTCCTCAGTCTGGTCTGGCGCAGTTGCGCTTCGCACAAGGGAAACTTGACGCGGCCAAGACTGCGATTTGTCGCATAGTAGAAGAAGTCCACGAGCCTGGCAGCCGAGCAAGAGCTCTCCACGCCTATGTCGAAATTCTGCTCGCGGCAGAGGATGTTGCGTCGGCTCGAACTGCCGCCGATGAACTAGCCGCGATTGCCGAGCACTACAACGCGCCCCTGTTACATGCCATGGCGGCTTGCTGTAACGGGGCGGTGCTCCTCGCAGACGGCGATGCAAAACGCGCGCTGGCCGCGTTGCGGCAATCCTGGGTTATTTGGTGCGAACTCGATGCGCCATACGAAGCAGCGCGAGTTCGAACTCTCATCGCGCTTGCATGCCGCGCACTGGGAGATGGCGATGCCGCCGGCCAGGAGTTGGCATCGGCCCGTGAGACCTTTGAAAGGATTGGCGCTGCACCCGATCTTGCCCGGATTGATTCTCTTTCGCAAAGGAAAGACACCTCAGATCCATTGACGGCTCGCGAACTGGAAGTACTCAAACTGGTCGCCGCAGGCAAGACCAATCGAGCTATCGCCACAAAGCTCGGGATAAGCGAAAAAACAGTGGCTCGCCACCTCAGCAATATCTTCAATAAGCTCGACCTGAACTCCCGAGCAGCCGCTACCGCCTACGCCTACCGGCAAGAACTCGTCTGATTGCTTCTACATAAAATTACCCATACGCAAAAGTGATAACGCATGGGTACTTCGCCCGATGCGCCCCATCAAAAACTTCCCTACTCTTTCGAAATAACAGGCCGAATTGGCCAACAGGAGTAAGAAATCATGAGTAAAAAAGCGAAAACTATTGTCATTGGTGGCGGTCAGGCCGGGCTGGCGGTTGGATATCACTTGGCCAAACGCGGCATTCCATTTCAAATTCTTGACGCTAATCCCCGCATCGGCGATGCATGGCGCAATCGGTGGGACTCTCTTCGCCTTTTTACCACCGCTCGCTACGCCGGACTTCCGGGGCTCCCCTTCCCCGCTCGCGGCGACGCATTTCCCACCAAGGAAGAAATGGCAGACTACCTTGAGGACTATGCAGAACGCTTCCGACTTCCGGTTCAGACCGGAATCCGAGTAAAAAGACTTTCCAAACGGGACGACCACTTTGTCATAGAGGCAGGTACAAAACGTTTCGAAGCCAACCAGGTTGTAGTAGCCATGGCAAATTATCAGGTCCCGCAACAGCCGGCATTTGCCAAGGAACTTCGTCCTGACATCCTGCAATTGCACTCCCACGACTATCGAAGCCCTTCCCAGTTGCAGGAAGGCGGTGTGCTCATCGTGGGCGTGGGTAATTCCGGCGCGGATATCGGCCTTGAGGTCGCGCACACCCACCAGACTTGGATCTCGGGAAAGGAGTCAGGCGTCATTCCATTTCCCATCGATGGAGTCATGGGAAGGTTCGTTCTGTCGCGTGTCGTGCGATTTTTATTCCACTATGTCTTCACCGTGGACACGCCGATTGGCCGGAAGCTGCGCCCAAAAATGCTTTCTCGCCCCGCACCGCTGGTCCGCATCAAGCCCAAAGACTTGATCAAGGCAGGGATCAAACGCGTCCCAAAAGTGACCGGAGTTAGGGACGGCCTGCCGCTCTTGGGAGATGGTCATACGCTTGCCGTAAAAAATGTAATCTGGTGCACCGGTTACCAACCCGGATTCTCATGGATCGATCTCCCTATCTTCGACGACGATGGACGGCCCATGCACGAGAGCGGAATTGTAACCAACATGCCCGGGCTGTACTTCGTCGGCCTGCATTTTCTCTATGCCATGTCGTCGGCCACGGTGATGGGAGTAGGCAGAGATGCGGAGCGGATCGCTGAATCTGTCGCACGAAATCCGCGAACCGGCTTGACAGAAGACAAAGAGCGTTTCCACGTGGTTGCCGTAGCCTGAGTGGGGAGAAAAGATCTTATGATTGATGCGAGCGTTGAATCACTGCTGCTCGACCTCTTGGAATGGGTTAAAGATGGAGGAAAAAACTACGATGAGGTGATGGATGCGTGGCGCACCTCGTGTCCCAAACTTCCGGTCTGGGAAGAAGCCAATGATCGCGGACTGGTGGCCAGAGAATCCGTTAACGGATGTTGTATTGTCAGGATCACATTATTGGGCTTCGCCTTTCTTTGTCAGCGGAGGATATTGCTGAAGCTCGTCCAGGCGATCGGTTAAGTTTATTTCCACTCGAATCGCTTCAACAGGTTACTGTTTGGGCTAGGAACGTATGCTGTCAGGTTATTGACATCAGCTTTATGCGTCGTGTATCGCACATCTTGCTTGCTTGGGCACTGCTGGTTCCGCGCGATGGCGATTCGTGAACTTGTCGAGCTTGAAGAACTCCAGCCGGCTCAACAAGTGGAGGGAATTGTCCTGGATCCCTCAGACACTCCTATCCCAAACATGAAAATAACCCGATTGCACTCAAGGGTGGACCGCAGTACTGCGTTCAACTACATCTGACGACAAAGGGCACTTTCGCCCTTCTCGGCAGCGCGGAAAAACATCTACTCCTTCGTTTCGATCAGGCGATGTTTAATCCATCACAACTCAAGCTTAAGATCGATAGGAGCGTTCCACAAAGAGCCATTACTGTCAGACCGCATATCGGCGGTTAAGGCTATGCCCAGAGCAATAACCTGAGATTGGGATTTGGGATTCGGTCTTCTTATATGCGTGCCTTGGCAGTGCGCGGCGTTACCCTCACGGTCGCCGACCGCGCGTTAGCTGAAATCATTGGCTTGAGATACTCGCTGCCCTTGTACTTCTCGCGGTAGGCGTCATCGATGAGCTCGTTGATCGACCCATCCACTGCTTCGAACTCCACTTCCTTGGTCATTCCGGCCGCAGTAATTCTCCCCGCCTTCTGCCGCACCGCTGCCCGGTACCAACTGGACTTCTTTCCGTTGTAGCCTCGGACATAGAGCCCGTCACCGACCACGACGGACCAGATCCAGGTCGGGGTGCCGTAAGTCTTGCCGTCCTCGCGGAACGGCGAGATGTGCAGGTCGTCGCTTTCGGCGATCTTGCGGAGTTCGTCTTTCGACCATGCGGACATTGTGGATTTCTCCTCGTTCCTCGCCTAACCCTGCAACGCCGCCTTCACATAAGCGGCTTTCATCGGCAGCCGCCGCATCACCTTTCCGGTCGCGTCGTGAAGGGCCGCGGCAATCGCCGGCGCAGCCAGCGCATTCGCCGCCTCCGAACCTCCGCCGTAGCTGCCGACCTGGGGGTTGTTCAACAGCACAACCTTGATTTCCGGTATATGCGCCATGGTCGGTATGGGATAGGAAACCCAGCTGTTCGCGGTGATTCTGCCTTCATCAAACCTCACTTCCTCAAACAACGCATGACTGATTCCCATTACCGCGCCGCCCTCCACCTGACGCTTCAATTGCATCGGGTTGATAACGATGCCAGGATCAACTGCGATGGTGTACCTCTCCACCTCGATCGCGCCGGTGTCGGGAGTGACCGCGATATGGCAAACACAAGCCCAGTAGGTTCCGCTGCGTAACATCAGCGAAACTCCGCGGCCTTTCAAAGGCGCGTCCCTGTGGCGACAGCATTCGGGCGAGGGGAAGGGCGAGTGTCCCAGCCGGAGGCGTCGCGAACTGCTTTCAGCACCCCGATTACCCGCTCCTCACTGGCGTGGTCAATGCGGAACTGCAGCGCGTCCGCGCCCGCCAGCGCCGCCGCTTCGTTGATCGCCAGCTCACGCGGATAGTTCTGCTGGTACTGCCCCGGCGTGCGCATGCTGTGGTCGCGCAGACCTACGGCAGTCGGCGAAGCCTTTTGTCCCACCTGAAAGGTGCCATGGCCCCGCTCCACCACAATTGGAACCGGAGCGTAAACCCAGGGATCGGAAATGTTGTTGACCGTGGAGCTGACGAAATCCCCGTGGACATCAGGGGCCGGCATCGTGGGCAGCCCGGCGAGTACCGCGCCGATCAGGCGATCATCCTGCATGGCCGGCATGTAGTGGTCGATTTGATAGGCGGCAATGTTTCCCTTGTCGTCCAAGGCAATCTGCACGTCGGAATACGAGGCCGAAGATTGCGTCGACCATTGCAGATCATCGGCGCGCATCCACTGCACGCGCACCGGCTTGCCGAGCGCTTTCGAAAGAATTACTGCTTCGTCCTCTGCGCCCGCGTTGCCTCCGTTCGACCGTCCATAGTGGCCGGGTCCTGGATACGCGTGCACAATCACATGATCGGCAGTTATCCCCAGCATCATGGCGATTTCGCCGCGCAGCTCTTGTGGATTCTGGTTGTGCGCGTAGATGTGAACTGTCCCATCGGCTTTGACGTCGGCCACCGCCATCGTCGGGCCGATAGGAGCGTGTTTCATGTAGGGCATTTGGTAGGTTGCGGAAAACTTCTTGTGCGCTGAAGCGAGCGCTGGTTGAGCCTCACCCTTATTGCCCCGGCCGTTTGCCACCGGGGCGGATTTCCAATCCGCCTGTTCGCGCAGGTGCTGGTAAAGTTTTTCGTTGCCGGGCAGGCCCTTCCATTCCGTCCACTTCGTGTCGCGCGCTACCTGATTGGCGGCCTGGATTGCTTCCCACTCGGTGGGCGCGACCACGCCCACCAGATTACCCTTCACGACAACCTGCGAATTCGGAAACTTGGTTTTGTCCAAATTACCCGCGGAAACAAGAGTGGAGCCGAGCGTTCTGGGATGCACCACGCGCGCATGTAACATACCGGGCAGCCGCACATCCGTAGCCCAGGTTTCCTTAGCTGCGACCTTCGAACTGATAACGGAATTCTTAAACGACTTACCGATGACTTTGTACTCGCTGACCGGCTTCATCGGCGGATCGCCATCGATCCTCAGCCCCATAATGCTGGTGAGATCGCCTGTCACCGGTATCGTCAGCTTGAGTTGCTGGCCCTTGACCAGGCCGCCGTACGAAATGCTTTTCCCGCCGCCCGTAACGACGCCGTCTTCGACAGAAAGCTTGTCTTTGCCCACGCCAAGTTTTTCCGATGCCAGATCGAGCAGAGCCTGGTAAGTATAGGCCGCTGCCTTTCGGATATTCGGCGTCCCCCGGCCGAGAAAATCAAACGCGCCACTGCCATCCGGCGTCCGATCGGTATCTCCCTGCACGACGGTAGTGATGGCTTCGAAGGGAACGCTCAACTCGTCGGCCACGATTTGCCGGTACGCCGTGAAAGTCGTGCCCTGTCCGAAGTCGCTCTTCCCGGTACGAATGAGGATCGTGTTGTCCGGATGAATCTCAATCCAGGAACTGGGGAGCGACGGATCGAGCGAGTTCTTCAACACAGTGGACTTTGCGGTATCGCCCTTCAAAAACCGCGGGCCCACCAGGCTGACACCTACAACTAGTGCCCCGCCCGCTTTCACAAATTGCCGGCGCGATAAGGTGGCCCCGAAAACGTTTCCTGACTTTGCACTCACGGTTGTCATCGCTTATCTCCCCTTCGCCATGATGGTGGCGGCATGGTGCACAGCGTCAATGATTGCGAGATAGGTTCCGCAGCGGCAAAGATTCGGCGACATTCCCCCCGTGGTGAACGCCGCCTTGATTTGTACCAGCGTAGGATGGGGGTTGTTTTCAAGCAACTCGGTCGCCTTGATCATCATTCCGTTCTGGCAGAACCCGCACTGCGGGGTCTGCTCTTCGATCCAGGCCTGCTGCACCGGATGAAGTGTGTATTTCGCTTCCTCCGCCGAAAGCCCTTTCAGTTTGGCCCAGCGCGCTGGCAAACCTTCGAGCGTGGTGACCTCTTTATTGGCCACGTCCGAGACCGGCGTAATGCAGGAGCGCACTTCCTTGCCCTCGACCAGCACCGAGCAAGCTCCACACTGCGCGAGCCCGCAACCGAACTGCGGCCCGATCAGTTCAAGGTCGTTACGCAAAACATAGAGCAGAGGGGTGTCGGCAGGCGCCTGCACTTCGTGGCGGGACTCCGTTCACATTCAGCGTGACCATAGAGAACTCCCTTCCTAGACAGATTCCAAATTCAAGTACCTATAGAGAACCCTTTGCATCTCAGCTGAGCCAAGCCATTATGTACCGGGCTCGGCCCAGCTGACGAGGTTCACCACCGTTGCGCGTTGCTCCTCGCGAGAGTGCCTGAGAATTTGCGTGTGGTGGATCGCTCACTTCTTCCATTCCACGAACCTGTAGCCCTGAAGCGCCAGGCAGCTGTTCAGCGGCCCACGAATTTCTGCAGCTCTTCGGGATACCGCGCGCCTTGCACCGGAATCTTCGGCCGCGGCGCTACCGATTTCTGTCAGTTCGTCCGCGGTAAGTTCGACTGTCGACGGCCCCGATATTCTCTTCGAGGCGAGGCAGCTTCGTCGTGCCCGGGATCGGAACGATCCACGGCTTCTGTGCAAGCAGCCAGGCCAGCGCGATCTGAGCGGGCGTCGCCTTCTTCTGCTCTGCGAACTTGCCGATCAGATCCACCAGCGCCTGATTCGCTTTGCGGTTCTCCGGGCGTGAAGCGGGGGACGATGTTGCGGAAGTCGGTGCTGTCGAACTGCGTATGTTCGCTGATTTTTCCCGTGAGGAAGCCCTTGCCCAGCGGGCTGAACGGAACAAACCCGATTCCGAGTTCTTCGAGCGTCGGAGTATCACTCTGCTTCCGGCTCTCTCCACCAAAGCGAATATTCGCTCTGCAGCGCCGTCACCGGCTGAACCGCATGCGCGCGGCGGATCGTCTGCACGCCTGCCTCCGAGAGCCCGAAGTGCTTCACCTTGCCCTGCTGGATCAGGTCTTTCACCGCTCCCGGCGACGTCTTCGATCGGCACGTCCGGATCGACACGATGCTGATAGAACAAGATCGATGACATCGGTCTTCAGCCGTTTGAGCGAGGCTTCGGCGACTTCCTTGATGTGCTCCGGCCGGCTGTTCAGTCCGGCCTGCTTGCCGGTGTTCGGATCGAGTTTGAACCCGAATTTGGTGGCGATCACCACCTTGCCGCGGAACGGAGCGAGCGCTTCCCCCACCAGTTCTTCGTTGATGAACGGACCGTAGACTTCGGCGGTGTCGAAGAAAGTGACGCCGCGCTCGACGGCTGCCCGGATGACGGCGATCATCTCCTGCTTGTCCTTGGCCGGGCCGTAGCCAAAGCTCATGCCCATGCAGCCCAAGCCGAGGGCCGAAACTTCCAGGTTGCTCTTTCCAAGTTTGCGTTTTTGCATTTTGTGCTCCTTCGGAATCTCTCTAACCTTCCAGGTTAGGGCAAGCGCGCTCGAAGCGGTATCCCGATCCTTCCGATTTATTGCCTATTTCTCTTGCTCTGTTGACAAATCAGTGGCGCTATCCCGGGCAGAGCAGCTATCCGTAATGGTGAACAACAAGGACATTTGCCATGAGAATGTCCAATAAACCGCGTCTGCAACCTCAAATCGGGCACGCGAATTGCGGCCGGAGCTGGCCCGCAAGATTGCCTCGTTTATTGGCGCAGCAAGAGAATCGGGCAACGGAAATTCCCGGCGTAACGCTCTACCGGCGGACCGCGCCGACCGCGCCCTGCTCCATGACCTACCAGCCGGGCGTGACGGTGATGGCGCAGGGGCGAAAGCGGGTTGACCTCGGCTCGACCACTTTCATCTACGGCGAGTCGCGATTACCTGCTGACCTCGGTCGATTTGCCGATCGTCAGCCAGGTAATCGAAGCCAGTGAAGAAGTGCCCTGCGCTCGCGATGTCGCTCAAGCTCGAGATGCCCGTGGTTCGCGAACTTCTCAGCCGGGAGGAGATTCACGTGGCGGAAGCGCCAGCCGACAGCCCGGGCATGGCAACCGGCGAGGCCACCGCGGAATTCCTCAGCGCCTGCTGCCGGCTCGTGGACCTGCTCGGACACCCCGCAGGACATTCCTTTTCTCAGCGGCCTGATTCAGCGCGAGATCATTTACCGAATTCTTCGCGGGCCGGAGGGGGCGCGCCTTCGCGCGATTGCAACTCTCGGAGATCAGAGCCACCGCACCGCAAAAGCCATCGCCTGGATCAGGGCCAACTACGCCAAGCCGCTGCGCGTCGAAGATCTCGCGGAAATCGCCGGCATGGGAGTCTCCACGCTGCACCATCATTTCCGCGCGCTGACCGCCATGAGCCCGCTGCAATATCAGAAGCAACTGCGCTTGCAGGCCGCGCGCGGCCTGCATGCTCGTCGATGGACTGGACGCCGCCAGCGCGGCCTTCGAGGTCGGATACGAAAGCGCCAGCCAATTCAATCGCGAATACAGCCGCTTCTTCGGCCAGCCGCCGATGCGGGACATTCAGACTCTCCGCTCGCCAGGCGCGGCGCCCATGGAGGCAGTCACTTAGCAAAGCCAGGAGTATGCGCCCGCGAACATAGAATCCCGAGGGTGCCCCGCAGCAAAGCTTGGACGGGGTGCCCTCAACTCCGGTAGGCTGAGCTTCTTGTCTCTAAATACGGCGTGAAGGAAAATTCAACGTGAGGCACTTCGTTTGGCTATCGGCTATCGTCATGTTTAATAGTGCACATTCCCCGGCGCAAGCCATCAAGCTCCATGTCGATCTCAGCGATGCTGCTCGAAACATTTTCCACGAGCGCCTGATCCTACCGGTAAAACCCGGAGCAAATACTTTCGTCTATCCCAAATGGATTCCCGGCAATCACCGTCCCAGCGGCCCCATCGCGAACCTTGTTGGTATCAAATTCCAGGCAAACGGCACGGATCTAGCCTGGTGGCGCGAGGCGGTGGATATGTATGCCTTTCACGTGGATGCGCCCGCTGGCACGCAGCAAATCGAAGTGTCGATGGACACCACCACTTTCAGCGACAGTGCTGGATCGACTGGCGCTGCAACCTCGTCCAATGTGCTTGATCTGAATTGGAACCAGGTGGTGCTCTATCCGCAGGATGCCAATTCGAACGACGTGCAGTTTTCGGCTTCGGTGCGGCTTCCCTCGGGATGGAAATTCGGCACAGCACTCCCGGTTGCCCGCACTTCCGGAGACACAGTTGATTTTTCCCCGGTTTCGCTGACGACTCTAGTCGATTCGCCTCTAATTGCGGGCAGCCACTACCGCAAAATTGAGCTGACCGACGGACACGACGGCCCTTCCCACGTGATCCACATGGTCAGTGAAAGCGAGCAAGGCCTCGCCATCTCAGACGCGGATGTTGCAGCCTATCGCGCACTCGTGCGTGAGACAGGCGCACTTTTTGGCGCGCGTCATTACCAGCAATATCATTTTCTATACACGCTGAGTGATGAGATCGCCTCGCATGGAGTCGAACATCATGAATCAAGCGACAACGCCAGCCCCGAGCACACGCTCACCGATCCCGGCCTGCACCTGCTCCATGCCGACCTGCTTCCTCACGAATTCGTACATTCGTGGAACGGAAAATATCGCCGCCCGGCCGGACTTGCGACTCGCAACTATCAAGAGCCCATGATCGGCGATCTGTTATGGGTATACGAAGGACTGACAGACTACCTGGGCGATGTGCTTGCCGCACGGTCGGGTCTGCATTCGCAAGAGGAATTTAGAGAATTGTTGGCCTCAACCGCGGCCATGCTGGATCATCGCAGCGGACGCACCTGGCGTTCGCTTGAGGACACGGCGCGTTCGGTGCAGATTCTCCGCCTTGCCGGATCGACATGGCAGAACTGGCGGCGTGGCCTCGACTACTACACCGAGGGCGTATTCATCTGGCTTGAGGTCGATACCAAACTTCGCCAGCTAACTCATGACGAAAAGTCTCTCGACGATTTCTGCCACGCTTTTCATGGTGGACCGAGCGGACCGCCAATGGTTGTGTCCTACGAATTCAACGACGTCGTGCGGACCCTGAACGAACTGGCTCCGTTTGATTGGGCTTCTCTGCTGAAGGAGCGCACCACGGCATTGGCGCCGCACGCCCCGCTTGCCGGCATCAACGCCTCTGGGTGGAAACTGGTCTACACCGACAAGCCCAACTTACTCATTCAAGCCAGCGAAAAGGAACGGAACTCCTTGAATGCCTTCTACTCGCTGGGATTCTCAATAACTAAAGACGGATTGTTGGAAGATGTGATCCCAGGTTCGCCCGCTTACGCCGCTGGCGTTGGCCCCGGCATGAAACTGGTGGCGGTGAACGGGCGGCGCTGGTCGAAGGAAGTGCTGCGTGAGGCGCTGCGTGCCACCAAGTCCACCGGCACTCCGCTGGAACTCCTGCTCGAAAACCGTGACTTTTTCAAAACATATTCGATCAACTATCACGGAGGCGAACAGTACCCGCATCTCGAGCGCGCGGAGGGAGATGATCTCCTGGGTAGGATAAGCGCGCCGCGGGCTGGCAGTAAGTAGCTCGATCTCTTTTTGCAGAAGTGTTCCGCGTGGAACATTTGACTTCCATTTTTGGTAGGAAAAGTTCCGGGCATGTGATTGGTAGAAGGGAGTTGTGGCCACACACGTAACAAAAAGAACAAATCGCAAATGTTACAGTCGTTTAAATGCAGTTTCAGGGGCTCATTCCCAATTTTGGGAATGCGTTTTCGACTGCAGGCGGAGGCGGTCCCTTCGCAAATGCGCTCGACTCGAGACACCCGAAGGCTCGAGGAGACCAGTCCTTTGAAGGATCGAGCATATTCTATTAGGACGTGATACACTTTCGGGCCTCTTAGTAGTTGTTCGTTATGTGGTCCTGTCTTCCGTTGTCAAAGTTGATCAAGCCGAGACATTTAGTTTGTCTCATTGTGACCGCGTTTGCCGGCTGCGGCGGCGGAAGTCATCCTCCAGTCATCATCACACCTCCCGCAGTTCGGCCTGCGGTATTAGTCAGTCCGCTCACGGCTACGGTGCCAATATCAACCAATGAGCTTTTCTCTGCCTTCGTTACCCACTCCAGCAGCAATATAGTGAAATGGAGTGTTTCCGCCGGTACCGTGGATGACATCGGGTTCTATGTTGCACCGGACAGCGTTCCCAGTGGTGGGACTGCAACGATCAGCGCAACCCTGGCCAGCGATCCATCGGTCAAGGGATCGGCTGTCGTAACCATCACGACGAAACCGGTAACCCTAACGGTTTCCCCTGCGACAGCGACTGTAAAGGCTGGCTTCGCCACATACTTCGCTCCAAATATCACCGGGACAAGCAACCTAGAAGTCTTGTGGTCACTGAATGATCCTGGCGACGGTAGGTATCCGGGATCTATATCCGGCGGGGTCTATTGGGCGCCTTCTCCAGTTCTGTTGCCTCGCACTTATTCGATCACAGCTACATCTGCTGCCGACCCTTCGAAAACTGCTTCAGTTCAGGTAAGCGTCATCCCGCTGGAAAACCAAGCGGCCCAGACGTTTCCTATCGAACTGGGAGCTTCCGGGCTCAACAGCAAGTCGATAGATTGCTGTAGCGGCACCCTGGGTTCGCTGCTGGCCGATCAAAAAGGAAAGCAATACATACTGAGTAACAGTCACGTGGCGGCCCGGATGGGAAGTGCGATGCCGGGAGAAGCCATCATTCACCCTGGGTTCGTCGATACGGAATGTGATTTCACCGTCCCAAAAGAAGTGGCAAAGTTTACGGCGGCGGGAGGTATTTCGTCTAATGTAGACGCTGCCATCAGCGAAGTAGTTGCAGGAGCGGTTGACCCGAAGGGCGGGATCATTGGGCTTGGAGGTGTCAAAGCAGACGGAAACTATCTAGTAGCACCGCCAGCGACTACCATTGCAACCGCCACAATCGGCATGCGGGCAGCCAAGAGCGGACGGACAACCGGACTCACCTGCGGCACCGTAGAAGCGGTCAATGCATCGATTCAGGTCGACGTGCCTGCGGAATGTGGTATCCCGGCCGCCACGTCGATTTTGTACCAGGGACAGATCGTACTTGACGGGCTGACGCGGCCGGGGGACTCGGGTTCATTGATTGTGGAAGCAGCGACAGCGCGACCACTGGCGCTGGTGACCTCAGGTTCTAGCGACGGCCGGTTTACCGGAGCAAATCCCGTGGGCGACGTCATCCAAGCGCTGAACCAGGCCGCCAACCTAAAACTCAGTTTTGTCGGCGGAGGCGAGCACAACGTGAGTTGTACGGCTGCTACAGGCGCAGCGCGGCCGGCAGTTCATCAACAATCGGCTTCATCAGAAATCCTTTTGCCGGAACACGAAGTCGAACGGGCGATGGCGTTGCAATTCAAATATGAGAACGAGATATTGCAAAATCCTGGCGTGCTGGGAGTGGCGGTTGGCCGAGAGGAAGCAAACCCCGGGAAAGTTGCCCTTGTGGTATTTGTCGAACGCGAAGGGAAACCACCTTTGTTACCAAAAACACTTGGCGGCTTGAGCGTCCGGATGATTCCGACCGGACACTTCGGGCCCGGAGTGTTGCCTGGACGAAGAGCACGGAGTTCCTGCCATCCATCTGCTGCAAATTGAAGGCAGGGGTGTACCACAAAGGGGTGAGCCGCAGGGATCGAAAGGGTTCAGTCTCGCTCGCATCGTCCCATACGCCTGGTACACCGCGTTTGCGTATGGGTTTACGCTCGGATCGATTTTCTGATACCCATAAGTGGACGAAGAGCCGGAGACAGACGGGACGTTTCCAATTTTACAAAAATGATTGATGGGCCTACCATCGCTCCGCCATCTTCTACCTCCTCCCAAACACCTCCCTCAACAAAGCCGTGGTTTGCGCCGCCGGGTCCTTCCTGATCTTCTTCTCTTCGTTACCCAGCATCAGGAACAATCCGTCGAGGGTTTTTCCTACCACGTACTGGTTCAGATCAAACTGGCCGCGCAACGCGCTGGCGCCCGGAGCGGTGGCGAGCAGGCGGTTGTACTGTTGCACCACCCCCACGCGCTGCATGGCGCGATCTACGATCGGCGAGAATGCGGCCGTTAGGTCCGCGGTGCTTGAGTTTTTGAAGTATTCGGTTGCGGCCGTGTCGTTGCCGGTCAGGATGCGACGAGCGTCGGCGAAGGTCATCTTCTTAACAGCGGCGATAAAGATTGCTTTGGCTTGCGGGGTAGCTTGCTCGGCGGCGCGGTTCATGCCCACTTCCAATTCGTCCACTTGCTGTCCCATACCGAACATGCGCATGCCTCGGCCAAGAGTCTGAAAGTTTTGGCGGCAACAGAATTTTGATGGCTTCATTTTTCAGAAAGCCGTCGGGCTTGCCGGTGAGGGCGACTGCTTTGCCGGTACTTACTTGCAAAGCTTGTTTCAGGCCCGCGATGATTTTGTCATTGCTCAGTCCTGCGGTGGTGTGCTGGTTTAATGCCTCATCCGCCTTCTTCAGTATGTCGCCGAGTTGGGCTTGGGCCAGGACTGATACCAGCAGCACGGCTGTCAGGATGGTGGGTCGCATAGTCTCTCTTTGTTTTGAAATTGGGGTTTGCAAGGTAAGTCTACTCTTCATTGCTCGGCCGATTCGTTTGTTCCCGGCGACTGTATCTCTGTTTCGGCTGTCGAACAGGAGTGTCCGCCCTACATCTGCGGACGCTATACTTCCTGAACGGTGAACGAGCGGCTGCGGAGGGAAGATGGGTAAGGGACGACTCGAGGCATTCAGCGACGGGGTGATCGCCATCATTATCACCATCATGGTGCTGGAGATGAAAGTGCCCCATGGGAGCGGCCTGGAAGATTTGCGTCCCCTGCTGCCGGTGTTTCTCAGCTACGTCTTGAGTTTCGTCTACGTCGGCATCTACTGGAACAACCACCATCACATGTTGCATGCCTGCAAGACCGTTACGGGAGCGGTGCTGTGGGCCAATCTGCACTTGTTGTTCTGGCTCTCATTGTTTCCCTTCACAACCGGATGGATGGGAGAAAACCATTTCACCCCGCTGCCCACTGTGCTCTACGGCGTGGTGCTGTTGATGGCGGCAATCGCGTACTACCTGTTGCAACAGGCGATCATCCGGGCGCAGGGGCCGGATTCGATCCTGAAAAAAGCGGTCGGTCGCGATTGGAAGGGCAAGCTATCGCCGGTGCTGTACCTGGTGGCAATCATTGCCACCCTGCGTTCCGCGTGGATCGCTCAAGCAGTGTTTGTGGCGGCCGCGCTGATCTGGCTGATCCCTGACCGGCGTATTGAAAATGTGCTGCCACGCCACGGTGGGTAAGGCTGACAAATCTGATCCTCTCTGGGGGCCCGGCATCGAAGATTTTGTGTGAGTTGACGCCCGCTTTGGCAACGCTATTCGCGGTTGATCATGAAGGTGGACATCTGTTCCAGAAATGTTTTCAGGGCCTGTTCTGCGTCAATGGGCAGTGCGACTTCGGTGAAGGCTTTGTCCATGAGCCGCATCCAGCGATTCCGGGCAGCTTGAGTAATCTGGAAAGGAAAGTGCCTCGCCCGCAAACGGGGATGGCCACGCTGTTCGATGTAGCGCTGCGGGCCTCCAAAGCGGTAGATCAGAAAGTCGCGCAGCCGTTGCTCGGCGCCATCGCGATCGTCCTTGGGATACATCGGCCCGAGGATATCGTCGTCATACACCTGGCGATAAAAAGCGGCGACGAGCCTCGCAAAGCCATCTTCGCCAATGAGAGAAAAAATACGGTCTTCATTCATGAAAAAATCTCCGCTAGTTTATCGTGGCCTCCCAGGCGCTGATGGCGCGACCAGCATGGCTGGAAAAAACCACATTTCCTCGGGTGAACACTGTAGGCGCGAATACAGCAGGACATCGTACGGATACGCAATGCTCTGGCTCCCACGACCGAAGCGGACAATGACCAAGGTTCCCAAAAAACGATTTTGAAAGTTTCCTTCAACTTATAAAATGTCTCTAGTCGCGAATCGGCAGAGGCGTGACGAGTCAACACCAAATCCTGGGGCCCGGGATACCTAATGCTGCGACATTCTTCTCTTTTTGAATTCAAGCACGGCGATCATGCCTGCATTTTTTACCGCTCAGAAGACAAGCTGCTGGAACTGCTCACTCCTTATTTTGCGGAAGGACTGCGCAAAGGGGAATGCTGTTTCGGCGTGCAAAGAAGCCGCACCATCAAGCGGCTGTTTAACGACCTCCGCTTTCTGGGGATTGAGCCGGATGATGAGATGGAGCGCGGTGCGCTGGTGATGCATACAGACGATACAGGATATCTCACCAACGGCAAATTCGAGCCGGACCGCATGATGGAGATGCTGCTGAACACCATTAGTGATTGTGTGAAGCGGGGGTTCAGCGGCTTCCGCAGTGCCGGAGATCTATCCTGGGCGGCTCGGGGAAGGCAGGATTGCAACCAAGTGATAGGCTATGAGCAGATGGTGGAGAAGTCGTATCCGGGAAAGCCCGCGCTTGGATTCTGCCAATACCATGTCACCGATTTTCCCCCAGATGTTCTGGAATCAGTGCTGGCGGCCCACAAGATGCACCTGTTGGAACCGGAAAAGTCTGTCCATACCAGCCTCTCTCTGGGTTTCAACGACCACGTTGCTGAAATCGTCGCCGACCCGTCGATTCCCAAGCCTACTTTCAATTATGTGGTGCAGCACCGGTATTCCAGAGACGTGGTCGACTGGGGAACAGAACCTAATTTTCAAGCTGCGAATAGGCAAATCGAAGAATATGTCACGGCCTCCAGTCGAGTGAACTAGATCACGATCTTTTTGCGCCGATGAGGTTCTGCTCGCCGTTGCTATAGATCCTAGGTGAGTCCGTTTCAAAACTCTATTCTGCCCGAGATCTGCATGACACGCTTATCGGTAAGCGTGTTTCCGGCTAGTCCGAAGGTGCTGGGGTTGTCAAGGTTAACGCTGACCGAGTGCGGATCAAAGCGCACGCTGTTGGTGACGTTAAATACTTCCCAGCGGAATTGCAGTTTAGCGCGCTCGTAAATCTGGAATGATTTGTCGAGGCCGGCATCCCAGGTGTAGTAACCGTCGCCTCGCAATGGGTTACGATTTCCCGATTCCCCGGGATAGGCTTGGCGAAAGCTGGCGTAAACCGCGGCCGGATCGGCGAACATCTGCTGGCCTTCGCCGCGCTTGACCGCAGCCGATGGAATAGGCCCGGTTTGCGTGGCGAAGCCTTCAATGTCCCAGTTGGTTGGCCAACGCGAACCGTTGTCGACCGCGTAGGGCAGACCGCTGGTCCAGCGGACGATTCCCGTCAGCCCCCAATTTCCCAGAATGCCGTTCTCAAGCCGTCCCGCGTTGGCGAGAAAGCGCTTCCCGTGGCCGACCGGCAGGTCCCACACCCAGTTGGCATTGATCTGGTGAGTCATGTCGAAATCGGAAAGGCCGCGCAATTGTCCAGGCACCCAACTATTGATGATCTGCGCGTTGTTGTTGCCACCGGAGGTAGCAAGCCGCTCGGCTTGTGAGGTCCAGTCAATCGACTTGGAGAAGGTGTAATTGAAATCGGCTTGCAGCCCTCCCCGGAAGCGCTGCCGCAGGGCTACTTCGAGCGCATGATAGTAAGACTGCCCGATGGAACGCCAGGCATAGAGCGCCGAATACTGGTCATGGTAGTAGCGATAGGCGGGGTAGGTGTGATCGCCCGACGTTGATGCCGGCGCCGCTCTGCGAGTCAGGTAGATCCAACTGAAACAGGGCGTAGGTTTCATTGCCAAGATTCTGGTTGATCAACTCGTAGACATTTTGCGTCGCCGAAAGCGGACCGAAGCCAATGTCTGCACCGTCGAGTGCCCCAAACTGCTGCTCCCAATAGTCGGCGTTGGGCACTGCTGATACGTCGGTTCCGGCGTAGGCAAGCTTGGAAAGCTCGGTTGCCGCTGCGAAGTAATCCGTGCCGGCGGCGTGGATGTCGAGCGGCATGGCCACATCGTGCTGCGACATCAGCCGATGAGCGAGACGCCCCACATAGGACAACTCAAGTGACGTCGACGGACTCAGCTCGCGCGAAAGGGAGAAGTCAATCAAATGCGAATAAGGAGTCTTGATTTTGCTGTCGATGCCCCAACTGATGGCGAACAGCGAGGGATCCGGCGTGGCCGGGAACCCGCCCGGCGGCGCTGCCGGCAGCAAGCCGTCAGGAATGGATGTAATTCCGGTAAACCGCGGCGCCGTGGCAACCGTAAGAAAGCCCGGTGGGTTCGACACGTTGCTGGAAAGTCCGAATGACCCAGAGGTGTCGAACGAGTTGACCACGCCCGCCCCGAAGTGATCGTAGGTCATCGCGTAGCCCGCACGAACCGAACTCTTCCCTGCACCACCCAAGTAGTTTGCCCAGGATTCCTTCATTGAAATCCGGCGACCAGACGATGGCCAGGCGCGGGGAGAAGTCTGCTTTGTCGGGCTGCCAGAAATCCGGCCTGCCGTTGGCCCGGCCATTCAAATCGAAAGAAAGGGTGCCGAGGCTACTGGCAGAACCACCGGTCAAGCCTTGCTGCGCACTGGCGTTGAAGAAGTCGGTAAGCGCATAGGGCTGGCAACTGTTGCCGCTTATGACGCAGGGTCCAACCTGATTGCCGTTTATCTCAGATGGCGTTTGCAGGTAGGAATATCGCAATCCCAGAGTTACGGTGAGATTATTCCGAAGTTTCCAGGTGTCCTGTCCGTAGAAATCGTACTCATGCCAGCGATATTCACGACCCACTGGGGCGCCGAGCGCGATGGGATTTCCTGTATGGTCGTAATTGTAGATCGCGTCGCCCTCATCGACGATGCCAACCACATCCATCAAGGCACTGTCATAGTTATAACCATAGGCATCGCCAACCGCGGGATACCCATAAATCGCAGGATCGAAATCCTGGCCGGTTCCGGCAATAGCGGAAGAAGGCCCCAGCCATCCGGTATTGATGGAGGCGCTGGGGAAAGAGTTACTGGTGCTGGAGCGTGCATCGCCGATGATGCGAATGCTGGTGCCGAACTGGAAACTATGCGAGCCCTTGGTCCAGGCGAGGTCATCGACAAGATTATGCACCGGAATGTGAACGCTTGAGGTGCGGGAGAAAGCCTGGGGAGAATCCAGCCCCTGCAGGCCTACGCTCGATTCGTTGGAGGTTCCCGCGCTGGTCGCACTCTGACGAGTAAAGCCCCAGCGGAAATTGTTGACCAGATTCTGGCGCAGTACGGTCGTATACCCGAGGGCAAAGCCTTTGCTGTTGGTAACCGTCCGCGAGGAGGCGGGCTGTCCGGGAAACTGCGGACTTCCGGGTTCGGAATCTCCCATCAAATTTCCGCGCCAGAACAGGGTGTGGTTGTGGCTTACGTTCCAATCGAGGCGGGCGATGTAGGTATTGTAGGTACGTTTTTCTGAACTGCTGAAGCGGAAGCCTTCCGTATTCAGACCGTCACCGCTCAAGGGGTCGTTGGCCGCGGGGTAGGTGTTGAACATGTCCAGCATCGCTTGATTGACGCCGATAGAATTCGGGTCCATCCCCTTAATCTGATCGGGCGTGAGCGTCACCGTATTACCGTCGACATCGACGTATTGCACGATACCCTGGCGCAGAGACACGGTGGGGACCAGCCGTTCGTTAACCACACCTTCGCTGTCGCGCCGCCCTTCGAAATTGGTGAAGAAAAAGACCTTGTCTTTGCGAATCGGCCCGCCCAGTGATGCACCGAAGATGTTCCGGATCAACGGCAACTGCTTGTTAGGCTCGCCGCTGGCCAACTGGGTTTGCTTGTTGAACCAGTCATTGGCGGTGAACAGCGCATTGCGATTGTATTCATAGGCGCTGCCATGAAACTGGTTGGTCCCGCTTTTGGTGATAAGGGTAACCTGGGCACCTGAGCCGCGTCCGCCGTCCGCGTTGGGATTGCTGGTGGTTACCCGAAATTCCTGAATGGAGTCCTGGGTGATGCGAAGCACGCTGGTGAAGGCATATCCCTTGTCCTGGTCATTGACGTCGACGCCATCGAGGGTGACATTCGACTGGTCACCGCGTGCGCCGTTCACGCTGCCACTTCGCGAGTCGTCATCGCTGTTTCCGGTATTTTTCCCCAGAAACGTAACGCCGGGCTGAAGGCTGAGGAGTTCAACAACGTTCCTTCCTTCCAGAGGCAACGCACTCACCTGGCGTTCGTTGAATGCATTCCCAATCGTGGCGTCGACGGTATTCACGACTGGCTCAGCGCCACTGACCTCTACCCGCTGCTGCTCTGAGGCGACCGAAAGGGTCACATCCACGGTCAGAGGTGTCGCCACCAGGAGTTCCAGTTGGTCTTTCGATACCGGCTGGAAGCCGCTTGCGCTCACCCGTAAAGAGTACTTTCCTGGCTGCATCTGCGGGAACTCATAACCGCCGTCGCTGCTGGTGGTCTGTTCGCGCGTGGCTCCATTGGTCTGCGAAGTCAGGCTAACCTGAGCACCCGCGACAACGGCGTGAGACGGATCAGTCACGCGTCCACGCAACGAGGTAACCGATTGGGAGAAACAGAGCGGCGTGAGGAGCAATAACGTCGTCAACGCAAGCAATCGCATTTCGATGTGCCCTGTACTAATGAGATTTTTGGAATGCCCTGCGCGGAACGTGGCGCAGAATGTGGCGGTATTGTATATCGGCGTAGAGATTTGTGCATCAAGCTAAAGGCGTAGAATCTTCTTTCCCTTTACGAATGCTGTCTTCATTTAAGGTGGCCACGAGTCCCGTAAACTTTTGAGATTGAACCTCATGTGGATGGCCATTGCAATCACGGCGATCATCTTTGCCCTAGGCAACATATTGTTCGGCCACTTCGAAGAACGAAAGCCCAAATGGAAGCGCGTGGCTAAAGTTGTGGTGGTACTGGGAGTGGTCGCAGCTATCTCTGCGGTGGCGGGGCCGGCATGGGGACTCGCACCTGTAGGACTCTTGCTAATCGTAGCAGGCGTGGTTCACCTTTGGTGGCTTCCGCGTCACGGCATCAACGGCTTAACCGGCGAGCCCAAAGAAAAAGTTCTACGAGCTGATGGGACGGAAGCGCAGGCCCTAGAGATTCCCGCCTTGAAACTACCTGCTACAATTCCCGCGACCCAACCAGTGCCCACGGGATAAACATGAGAAAAAAACGCTTGATTTTTCCGCTTCTTTGCTCACTCTTCCTCTCTGCCGCGTTCGCGCAAGAACTTCCAAAAGCGAAGCCTGAAGCTGAGGGCTTTTCTCCAGAGCGCCTTGAACGGATTGGCACGGCTGTGCAGCACGGCATTGATGAGAAGCGCATTGCCGGCGCCGTAACGCTGGTCATGCGGCACGGAAATGTGGTGTGGTTCAAGGGCCAGGGGATGATGGACCGCGAAGGCGGCAAGGCGATGCCGACCGATGCGCTGTTTCGTATCTGCTCGATGACCAAGCCGATCACCAGTGTGGCGGTGATGATGCTCTACGAAGAAGGAAAATTTCTGCTTGACGATCCGGTCTCGAAGTATCTGCCGGAGTTTAAGAATTCCAAGGTGCTGGTGAAGCCGCCGTCTGGCGGAGAGCCATATACCATTCCTGCGACCAGGGAAATTACCATCCGCGATTTGCTGCGGCACACCTCGGGACTTACTTATAACTGGAATGAAACGCTGGGCGCGATGTATACCAACGCAAATGTCGCGACTGGGTTGATGCCCTACGACGGTACGATTGCGGACAGTGTGAAACGACTGGCCGCACAGCCACTACTGTTCAATCCGGGAGAACGGTGGGAGTACAGTCTGGGCGTCGATGTGCTTGGCCGGCTAGTGGAAGTCATGTCCGGAAAGCCGCTCGACGAATTTTTTCGTACCCGCATCTTTGAGCCGCTGGGTATGAAAGATAGCTTCTTCTTTGTTCCTGACGATAAGGTGGGAAGGCTGGCCACGGCCTATACCTACTATGACGACAAGGGCCTGAATCGCTTTCCCGACACGCCGATCACTGAGGGGACGATGAGCTATTCGGCGGACTACCCGCTGAAAGGAAAAAGGCTTTTCTCGGGCGGTGGAGGATTGGTTTCGACGGCGGCTGACTATGCGCGCTTCTGTCAGATGATGCTCGACAACGGCAAGGCCGGCAGGACGCGGCTGCTGAGCCGCAAGTCGGTCGAACTGATGACGCATGACCAGTTGGGCAAGATTGGTCCGGACCAGGGTTTTGGGTTGGGCTTCGGTGTGGACGGGATCAAGGAGCCACTCTCGGAATTGGGATCTCCGGGCACCTACAACTGGGGCGGATTTTTCTATACAGGGTTCATTGTCGACCCGAAAGAGCAGATGGTAGTTATCTTCATGGCGCAGTTACACCCAACCGGCGGATTGACGCTGGACCATGAGGTGAATGTGCTGGCTTATCAGGCGCTGAATGACTAGGACTAAGCGGCAGATACGCAATTTCAAAGTAGCCCACTACCAGACGTTCCAACCGGGGACTTTGGGCCCGGAGTATTGCCTGGAACCAAAGTAGGCAGTTCCTGCCATCTGCCGCGTGCTTGTTATTGGACCGGCGGTGCCTCGGGTTCGGCGGAGCCGTCGGTTCTTGGGTCGGAGGCGCCGTAATGGGTCCCAGTTTTTGAATCCTGCATGACCGCCTGACCGCGTCCCATGGCGGTGGTGTATTCCTGGTGGACAGTCAACTGATGGCCCTTGGCGGTGAGTCTGTCGCGCACGTCGGCGGGCACGCGCGACTCGATGACGATATTGCAGCCTCGCTTAGGGCTGACGGTGAAACGGGCCTGCTCCAACGCTTGCTGGATGTTCATGTTGTAGTCGGCAATGTTGGAGACGAACTGCGCGTGAGCCAGCGGCTGGTTGGCTCCGCCCATGATGCCGAAACCGATGTGCTGATCCCCACGTTCCATGAAAGCTGGAATGATTGTGTGATAGGGGCGCTTGCGCGGAGCTAGCGCGTTTGGTTTTGATGGGTCGAGCAAGAAAAGACCGCCGCGATTTTGCAGGACGAATCCCATGCCCCGAACCGTAACTCCAGAACCAAACGCAGCATAGTTGCTTTGAATCAGCGAGACGATATTGCCTTCTTTATCAATTGCGGTCAGATAAGTGGTGTCGCTATGTGGCGGATCACCCGCCGATGCGTTGCAGTTGGCCTGATCTCCGATTAACTTTGCGCGCTCCTTTGCGTAGTCTTTCGAAAGTAAACCTTGCACCGGAACCTTGGCGAAACGCGGATCGGCGTTGTATCGATCCAGATCAGCATAGGCTAACTTCATGGCTTCGATCTTTTTATGAAGCTCCGGGACGCTGGATGGACCATCGGGCGAGGCCGGAGTGGTCGCCATGATATTCAACATTTCTAATGCGGCCATTCCCTGGCCATTGGGCGGCAGTTCATAGACCGTCCAGTCGCGGTAAGTGGTGTGAACTGGTTCTACCCACTCGGGAGTGAACTGGCTTAGATCGTCGGCTGCCATGGTTCCGCCTGCAGCCTTGGAAGTTGCCAGAATGGCTTGGGCGATTTCTCCTTTGTAGTAGGCGTCGGAACCCTTTTCCGCGACCAGCGCCAAAGCTTTTGCCAGGTCAGGATTGCGGAAGATTTCGCCGATTCCAGGCGGTTTTCCGTTGGGCAAGTAGACTTTTTGACCTTCCGGATCTTTGGCGAACATTTCCGGGGCATCCTCCCAGAAACCGTGGATGAGTTCCGGGACCGGATATCCCTCGCGAGCGTAAAAAATTGCCGACTGGAAGATGTCTTTCCAGGGAAGACGTCCGAATCGTCCATGCAGAGCACCCCATCCGGCGACTGCCCCGGGCACCGTGACCGAGTCGATGCCAGATTGCGGCATGGCGGTCACATCCCTGGCTCGCAGATGTTCAATAGTCAAAGCTTGCGGCGCCCATCCGCTCGAGTTGAGTCCGTAGAGTTTGCCGGTTTTGGCTTCCCAGTAAATCGCGAAGAGATCACCGCCCATCCCGTTCATCATGGGCTCGGTAACGCCCAGAACGGCATTGGCGGCGATAGCAGCGTCGACCGCCGATCCACCTTTGCGCAGAATTTCTGCGCCCGCCTGCGAGGCTTGCACGTGGCTGGTGGCAACGATGCCGTACCTGGTAATGACCATGGAGCGGGCGGTGTGACGGCCCTGGGCAACGGCAAGTTGAGAGCACAAGACGAGTGCGAGCAGGACGCGGATTGGCATTGAATCCCTTCGGTGAAGAGAGATTGTGTAGGGTACTGCAAGAGATGTCAAGGAGTCGCGCCTAGTTGGTCTGCTCAGTCTTCAGCTGTCCGTTCTCGGCTTTCAGCGGCGCTTTATGATGAAAACTGTTTTGTCGTCGATTCGATCTTGTTCGCTGATCTGCTGGAGATGCTGATCCTGTTTCACCGCATGTTGCAGGATGGCATTACAGATCTCTTTCGCCGGTTGATATTTATGAGCGCGGATTACCTGTTCAAGCTGACGACGGTCCTCTGGATCGCTACCGTCATAGACGCCGTCGGTATAGAGAAAGAGAATGTCTCCCGGGCTCATAAGCGTGATCTCGGCAACATCTGAGGAGTCTATCTGCCGGGTCCGCAGCGCCATGGAAAGATATTTGTTGCGATCAGGATGGTCTTCGGGAATCTCCAGACCGAGCGCCAAGAATTGAACCATGCGGGTCTGATCGATTTCCATGAATCTTTCGAATTCGGCGGAGAAAACCAGCGGCGGAGGATGGCCAAAATTCATAAAACGAAAATGGCCATTGGGACGGATTTCGCCGTAGAGCATGGTGGCGATTTCACGGGAGTTATCGTCAGCGTCGCGGCCCAAAGCATTACGGGCAGTCACTGACTGCGCCAGCCTCAAATTAATTTTCTCGAAGAAATCAGGTGTAGTTTTCCCGCTTTGATCGAGTTCGGACAGCATGAAGGCATGGAAAGTGTCGTGGACGGTGGAGGCAATTTTGGCGGAGATGATTCCGTGGCCTTGAGCGTCCACCAGAAGTACGCCTGCAGTGGTATAGAGCTCATGCAAATCTTCAGCAATCCGGCTTTGTTCTGAACTTTTAGCGCGCCGGTACTCGGCAGCAACGGCGGGAGTATAGCCGGACCGAGACTTCAACCACAGGACGTGCGCGTCAACGGAATTCCGCGGGGCCTGGCCTTGCGGGAGGGGTTCCAGGTAATCCGCAGACAGCTTCAGGGCGCGTGCAATACGGGCATCGATGTTATAGCGCTGCTGGAAGTTAATGTATTCGAAAAGGTCTCCGCCCACGCTGCCTGCGGGGATGGAGTCGCCGTACATGTCGATGCCGGCCAGGTGGGGGATGGTGCCCTCCACCGGCATTAATCGCTTGCGGAGATACTCGTCGATGCTCGGTTCTACCTGTGGAGGGACCGTCGAGCCCATGCTTACCGTTTAATTACCTTTCGTATTTATTAAATTATACGGAACCTCGAGGGCGGCTAATGCCGACTGGCGGTACTAAAGTACAGGATTTCGCAAGGACTCGCCTCCCACATTTCTGAAGCTTCGGAATATATTCTTCGCTCCCTCAATAGCTTAGAGAAAAACGCCCATTTCAAGCATTGACAGGGCTTGCTCCGGGGTCTAGTGTAGCCATTCTAAAGGCGAACAAAAGGCGAATATTTAATATGCAAGCCGCTCTCCTCCGCAAGCAAATTGAAGCGGAACTACCTTCCGCTTTTACTGTCTACAGGCGCAAGGAGTTAGGCTGTATTCCAACTGGAATTCCACAAATTGACCGCGAAGTGCAGGGGATCCCGTTACATGCTTTGACAGAAATCTGTGGCAGCAATCTGGCTTCGTCGGGCAAAACCTCTGTGCTGAGTTCCCTGCTGGCCCATGCCTCGCGCCAACACTTCTGTGCGCTGGTGGACGCAAGCGATTCGTTTGATCCGACCAGCAGTGCGGGCATTCAGTTTTCCCGATTGCTGTGGGTGCGATGCGGCAAGAGCAAGGCCCGATTGGGACGGCTGGAGCAGGCCTTTAAAGTTGCCGACATTCTGTTGCAAAGCGGGGGCTTTGGTCTGATTGTTGTGGACCTTAGCGGTCTGGCGGAACCTCGGGTGAGAAATGTCCCGCTGAGTTCGTGGTTCCGCTTCAGTCGTGTTATCGAGAAGCAGGCGGCGGCACTGGTTTTTATCGAACAGGAACCGCACGCTACCAGTTGTGCCGGGCTGGTATTGCGAGTGTCGGCAGAACCTGCAGCTTTCTCGGGAAATTTGTTCACCGGCTTCCACCTCAAAGCTGAAGTCCTGCGCGGACATGAAAAGCGGCCGGTGCGCTCGGAACGGTCAGGATTCTCTCTTCACACTCAATGGGCCTAGTTTATGTTTGCCTGCTTCTATGTTCCCGATTTCCCCGTGCAGGCGGCGCTGCTCATTGAGTTGCCGCAGGCTCGAAATGTTTTCAAACAGTCTCCATTAGCTATCCTCGACGGCCCCGCCAATCTGCCAAGAGTCTTTGCCCTGAACCAGCCCGCCCGGCAAGCCGGGATTGAAAGCGGCATGACCAAGCTGCAAGTAGAAACCTACGGCGGCGTTCTGCTGCGCAAGCGAATTGTCAGCCTTGAAGATTCCGCGCAAAGCACACTGATGGAATTCGCCGGAGGGTTTTCGCCGCGGGTGGAATCCACTGCTGCCGGAACTGTGACCCTGGATTTGTCTGGAAGCGAAAAGCTTCTCGGGCCATGGCCACGGGTTGCACACCACATAATGAGTAGCGCGGCCGAAGCTGGGTTCGATCTGCACATTGCGATTGCCTCCAATCCGGATGCCGCCTTTCATGCCGCACGTGTCTTCCCGAGTATCACAATCATTGCGCCTGGGGAAGAAGCCCTGCGGTTGGCGCCTCTGCCGGTGGGGATACTTCCTGCGTCCCCACAGACCCTGGAAATTCTGGAGGGCTGGGGAATTCCTACTTTCGATGCGTTGGCGGTACTGCCTACAGTGGCCATCGCCGAGCGGTTGGGGCAGGAGGGACTATACCTGCAAAAGCTGGCGCGAGGAGAAACCAACCGTCCCTTGCTGACGATGGAGCCAGTAAAAGAATTCGTCGCGAGTTTTGAGTTTGAGGATCCAGTGGAGACCCTGGAGTCGCTCTTCTTTATTTTGAACCGGCTGCTGCAACAACTTTGCGCGAACCTGGTTTCGGGATCGTTTGCGACCAACGAATTGCGGCTCACAATTGGGCTCGAAGTCAGGCAGCTTCAGACCGATGGAAATCAAGAACTGTACCAGCACGAATGGAAGTTGCCGATTCCCACGCAGGATAGGCATGTACTCTTCGGTTTAATTCGCCTGCACCTAGAAAGGACCACGTTCTCCGCGCCCATCCGAGAGTTGATCGTCGAAATTGTTCCAGTAAAGCCACGCCGGGTGCAAGGCAATCTTTTTCTGCCTCCTTCGCCGGAGCCGGAAAAACTAGAAATGACTTTGGAGCGGATTCGCGGGGTGGTTGGCAGCAACGATGAGGAAGGCATTGCATGTGTGGGATCGCCTGGGTTGCTCGATACATACAGGCCCGGCAGTTTTACCGTCCATCCATTTTCGAGCATGGATAATACGGCGGATTCTTCGCCGGCGGCGCGGGTAGTTGCTTTTCGGGTTTTTCGCCCAGCGCTAGAGACTTCGGTGAAACTCAATCAGCAGAAACCGTACTACGTTCAGCTTTGGCACCGGCATCTTCCGGTACTCGCGGCATCGGGTCCGTGGTGCACCTCGGGCAACTGGTGGAACGCTTTCATCTGGGCGCGCGAGGAGTGGGATGTCGCCCTGAAGACCGCCGCCGGCATTGGCTTCTATCGCATCTATCGCGACCGGCTTCGCCGGCAATGGTTTGTGGAAGGAGTTTTTGATTAAGCATCATGAAATATGTCGAACTACACGCCCGTTCAGCATTCAGCTTTCTTGAAGGCGCTTCCCTGCCCGAGTCTTTGATCTCGAATGCCAAAGAACGTGGTATGCCTGCCATGGCCCTGTTGGATAGTCACGGATTCTACGGAGCGCCACGTTTTCATATGGCGTCGAAACGATGCGGCATAAAAGCACACGTTGGCGCGGAAGTAAGTATTACGGACGGCGGAAATTATCCTTTGCTGGTCAGGACCCGAACTGGGTATCAAAATCTTTGCCGTCTGATTACTGCCGCAAAGTTGCGCACTCCGAAGAAGACCGTCGCCACCATCAAACTCGATGAATTGCAAACTCATTCCGAAGACCTCATCTGTCTAACCGGAGATGAACATGGGCCGCTGGCGCATGCGCTGGAAAAACAAGGAATCGCGGGCGGACGTGAACTGCTTACGCAATTGGTATCTATCTTCGGACGCGACAACGTTTATGTGGAAATGCAGCGCCACGCTGATCGCTGTCAGGAGTCGCGCAACCAGGCCGCGGTGAGCTTGGCGCGAGAGCTTCATCTTTCTCTATTAGCCACGAACGGCGTCTGCTACGCGACACCGGCTGAGCGCCAGATCGCCGATGTTTTTACTTGCATCAAGAACAAGCGGCGCCTCGATACCGCCGGGAAATTGCTGGCGCGCAATTCTCAGCGACACATTCGCGATGAGGAAGAGATGTCCCGCCTGTTTGCGGACCTGCCGGAAGCTATCGCAAATACCGTAGAGTTATCTTCCCGTCTGGAATTTACCCTGAAGAATCTTGGATACGAGTTCCCTCTTTACCCGGTGCCGGAAGACGAAACCATGGATTCGTTCCTGCGCAAGCGCGTCTGGGAAGGTGCGCGCTGCCGTTACCGTCCGGTCAGCGAACGGGTGCGGAAGCAACTCGACAAAGAACTAGCGCTGATCGAAAAGCTGAAGCTCGCAGGATATTTCCTCATTGTCTGGGACCTGGTCTGGTTCTGCGAGCGTAACGGCATTCTGGTGCAGGGACGCGGCTCCGCGGCCAACAGCGCGGTTTGCTATTCGCTGGGCATCACCGCCATTGATCCCTATTGGCATGGATCTGCTGTTTGAGAGATTTCTTTCCGAAGAACGCGGTGAGTGGCCCGACATAGATCTCGACCTTCCCAGCGGAGACGAGCGCGAAAAAGTCATTCAGTACGTCTACGAGCGCTACGGTAAGCGCGGGGCCGCGATGACCGCCAACGTGTGCACCTATCGCGGACGCTCGGCCGCGCGCGAAATGGGCAAGGTGCTCGGCTTCGATGAAGATACTTTGTCGCGGCTGTCGGCCATCGTGGGTCGGTGGGAGTGGCGTGATCCTAACGACACCATGGAACGGCAATTCACCTACACCGGCCTCGATATTAATCATCCGCAGATTGCCGTCTATCTCAGCCTCTGCCAGCGGGTGCAAGACTTACCGCGCCATCTCAGCCAGCACTCCGGCGGCATGGTGGTCTGCCAGGGACAGCTGGATTCCGTGGTTCCGCTGGAACCCGCAACCATGCCGGGGCGGGTGGTGGTGCAGTGGGACAAAGACGACTGCGCCGACCTCGGATTGATCAAGGTCGACCTGCTCGGCCTGGGAATGATGGCGGTACTCAAGGATTCGATCGAGTTGATTCGCGATCACTATGGCGAAGATGTCGATCTGGCGCACTTGCCGCAGGATTGTCCCGATGTTTATGAAACCATCCGCAAAGCTGACACTATCGGAATGTTTCAGATCGAGAGCTGCGCACAGATGGCCTCACTACCGCGCAATAGCCCTGTGAAATTCTATGACCTGGTGACACAGGTGGCATTGATTCGCCCGGGACCGATCACCGGAGAGATGACCAGCCCCTATCTAAATCGGCGCCAGGGAAAAGAAGCGGTCACCTATCCACATGAATCCCTGATACCGGTTCTACATAGAACTCTGGGTGTTCCGTTATTTCAAGAGCAATTATTGAAGCTGGCCATGATCTGCGCCAACTTCAGCGGAGGCGAGGCAGAAGAGCTTCGACGCGCCTTAGGAAGCAAGCGCTCGCGCCAGCGCATGCAGGAAATCGAAATCAAGCTTCGCGAGGGCATGAGCGCGAATAAAATCCCGCTAAATACACAAGATCAGATTGTCCGCTTTATCAGCTCATTTGCACTTTATGGATTCCCTGAATCCCACGCCGCCAGCTTTGCACTCATCGCCTACGCCAGCGCCTATTTGAAGGTGCGCTACCTCGCAGGGTTCACTGCCGCGCTACTGAATAACTGGCCGATGGGCTTCTACCATCCTGCGACCATCATCAAAGACGCCCAACGCCACGGATTGAGGGTAAAGCCGGCCGACGTAACCTGTTCGCAGTGGAATTGTTCTCTAGAGCAAGATGCCAACGACGAAATTTCGCTTCGCCTCGGCTTGCGCTATGTGCGCGGCCTGCAGAGAACTGCAGCGGACGCTTTGCTGGCGCAACGTGAACAAGGCGCATTTACTTCTATCGAAGACCTCTCGCGACGTGTACCCGAGCTTCGGAGAGATGAGCTGGCCATGCTGGGCAGAATCGGCGCGCTTAATTACCTCAGCAGGGACACTAAACTGCATCGCCGCGATGCTCTGTGGCAGGTAGAGAAAGCAGTGAAACGAAGTGGACCGCTGCTGGAGGGTCTGGTCGATTTGGACTCCGCTTCCCCATTGCGCCCGATGAATGTGGAAGAAAGGCTAGTAGCGGATTACTACGGAACTGGCCTGACCACCGGCCACCATCCCATGGCCTACCGGCGGGCACAGTTGCAGGCGCAAGGTGTAAAGTCAGCCATGGAGTTAAAGAGTTTGCCTCATGGAAAAGAAGCAACCACCGCCGGAAGTGTGATCACCCGCCAGCGGCCAGGTACCGCCAAGGGAATTATCTTCATGACATTGGAAGACGAAACTGGAACCTCGCGTGTGATTATCAGTCCCGACTTCTATGATGAAAATCGGATGGCAGTGTTGAAAGAACAGTTCGTCATGGTGCGGGGAATTGTTCAGAATCAGGATGATGTCGTGCATCTGAAGGCAAGAGCCATCGAGCCGCTGGCTATCAGCCTGGCTTCGATTCCCTCGCACGATTTTCATTAAGTGTGTATAGACGTAACGAAGCTGGGTCTATGCATAGCAATCAATCCACCGGCTTCACATCATCCATGAGGAAAAACAAACCTTCCGCCAGGGTCGGATGTATGTACACTGCGCCTTTCAGCAAAGTATACGGAGCATCTGCGAGCATCAGCGTATGGAGAATATGTACGGTCTCACCACCATCACTCGATAAGATATTGGCGCCCAGGATACGGTCGTTACTCGCGTCCACAACCAGTTTCATCAGTCCAGCGGTTTCGTCGCGCTCTCGGGCCCGGGCCACGTGCTTCATTTCCGCTTTGCCGATCTTCAGCTTGTACCCTTTGGCACGCGCCTCTTTCTCGGTCAACCCAACTCCGCCGAGCTGCGGATCAGTAAACACACAGTAAGGAACAATGCGATTGTCAATGGTCAGGTTCTTGCCTTCGAGCAAGTTCGCATAAACGATCTGGTAATCGTTGTATGAGATGTGGGTGAATGCCGGGCCGCCTTTTACGTCTCCCAGCGCCCATATTCCCGGAACGTTGGTCTCCAGTTTGCCGTTCACCTTTATGGTGGCGTCTTTTCGTGTTTCCACACCAGCCTTATCCAGAGCGAGTTCTTCCGTATTTGGCCGGCGGCCGGTGGCCACCAGTAAATGTGTTCCTGCGACTTTCGAAGTCTTCCCCGATTGATCGACTGTCAACGTAGTTGAGCCATCTTCCTGCTCGACACTTTTTACATTGGTATTGAGGGCAAACCTTACTCCTTCCGCTTCCAGCGCCTTCTGCAGTTCGGTGGCGACTTCGGGATCTTCACGCGGAACAATCTGGCCGCTGTGTTGAATGATCGTTACTTTGCTGCCGAAGCGGGCGAACATCTGTCCGAATTCCAATCCGATGTAGCCGCCGCCCAGGACGACCAGGCTTTCGGGCACTTCCAGCAACTCCATGATCGTTTCGTTGGTCAGATATTTAACCTGGTCGAGCCCGGGAACCGGAGGGATACGTGGCCGTGCTCCTGTATTGATGAAAATCTTGTCACTTTCCAGCATATCGTCGCCGACCTTCACCTGATGTGGGCCGGTGAACTGCGCGGTGCCCCGATATAGCCGTAAGGTCGGGCGCTTATCTATGTTTTTCTGTTGACCGTCCCGGCTGCCCTGCACCACTTCATTTTTCTGCGCCACGATTTTCGGCAGATCCACACCGACGTTGCTGGCGCGCACACCCCATCGTGCGGCATTACCGGCATAATGGGCTACCTGCGCGCGATGCACCATCGTCTTCGTGGGGGTGCATCCGGTATTGATACAGGTGCCACCGAGAGGGCCTCTTTCGATGATCGCTACCTTCCATCCCTTGTCAGCCAGCGCTGCAGCAAGAGGGGAGCCGGCCTGTCCGGTGCCAATGATGATTGCGTCAAATTGCATCTACCGAGCTCTCCTGGCCAAAGTATAGAGGTAGCTGAGAAATGTAATACAGGGCAGGAGAACCGCTCAAGCCTGGAATCGCAATGATTCCATCCGGTTTGCGAATGGCATCATTGCGATTGGGTTTTGATTTCGGGAACTACTGGGTCAGTTCGTATCCTGCGAAGAAGAAGCTTAGCTCGAAACGAGCGGTGTCGTCGGCGTCTGAGCCGTGAATGGCATTGTAGCTCGATGCTGGTGGCCCACTTTTTCCGGATGGTGCCTTCCTCAGCGTTGGCGGGATTGGTGGCGCCCATCAGCTTACGAAAGATCGGCGATCGCGTTTTCTTTTTCTAGCGCCAGGGTCACAATCGGGCCGCTGGACATGAAGTCGGTCAGCGAACTGAAAAAGGGACGGTGGGCGTGCACGGCGTAAAACTGCTCAGCCTGGTGTTTGGAAATTTCCAGCATCTTCATGCTAAGGATATGGAAACCGTTCTTTTCGAATTGCTCGATGATGTCGCCGACGGCGTTCTTGCGCACCGCATCGGGCTTGATGATTGTCAGGGTACGTTCGAGGGTCTTCATAATTTTCAGAATCCTTGTGAATTTTGGAGATCTTGCCGCTGCCGAATCTGGCGGACTACCTACACTCTTACCTTTACCCATCGCAGCCAGGGCTGTTTCGCCGATTACGGCTGGCGACCGGGCTACCCGAATTCCAGCCGCTTCCATGGACTTAATTTTCTCTTCCGCGGTTCCTTTGCCGCCGGAGATGATCGCGCCGGCATGCCCCATGCGGCGTCCCGGAGGAGCGGTCTGTCCAGCGATGAAACCGATCACAGGCTTCTTCATGTGATTTTTTACATACTCGGCTGCGGTTTCTTCGGCGTTGCCCCCGATTTCGCCGATCATGATCACGGCCTCAGTCATTGGATCTCGATTGAAGAGATCGAGCGCATCAACAAAATTTGTTCCGATGATAGGATCTCCGCCGATGCCAATTGCGGTTGATTGCCCCACGCCGCGCGTCGTCAACTGGTAGACCGCTTCATAAGTCAAGGTTCCGGAGCGCGAGACGATTCCGACGGGGCCCTCCAGATGGATACGGGCGGGCATGATTCCAATCTTGCAGTGTCCAGGCGAAATGATGCCGGGGCAGTTGGGGCCGATCAAGCGCGAGCGGCGGTTCTGCAAGAACTCCCAGGCGCGAACCATGTCGAGGGTGGGAATGCCTTCCGTGATGCAGACGATGAGTTCAACTTCGGCGTCGGCAGCTTCCATGATGGCGTCGGCCGCAAACGGGGGCGGAACGAAGATCACGGTGGCATCGGCAGCTGTCTTGTCGACCGCTTCCTGAACCGTATTGAAGATCGGCCAGCCTTCGTGGGTAGTACCGCCCTTGCCGGGGGTTACACCGCCAACGATATTGGTTCCATATTCGGCGCAGGCCTTGGCGTGGAACGTGCCTTCGCGGCCGGTCAGGCCTTGCACCAGTACTCGTGTGGATTTGTTGACAAGAATGCTCATGATTGGCCCTTCGCTGCCGCGACCACCTTCTCCGCCGCATCTTTCATGGTTTCGGCGACGATGAAATTCAATCCTGATTTCTGTAGTATTTCGCGTCCGAGTTCGACGTTGGTCCCTTCCAAACGCAACACGATAGGAAGCTGAATGTTGGTTTTCTTCGCGGCCTGGACCACTCCGTTGGCGAGCGTATCGACCCGCAGGATGCCACCGAAGATATTGATCAGCACCGCCTTCACGTTCTTATCGCTGAGCAAGATTTCGAATGCGTGCGTGACCTGCTCAGCATTCGCGCCTCCACCTACGTCGAGAAAGTTCGCAGGCATGCCGCCAGCGTATTTGATGATGTCCATGGTCGCCATAGCCAGTCCGGCGCCATTAACCATGCAGCCTACGTTACCTTCCAACTTGATGTAGTTGAGGCTGTACTTTGAGGCTTCCACTTCCAGCGGATCTTCCTCGGTCACATCGCGCAGCTCGCGCAAGTCCGGATGCCGCAACAAAGCGTTGTCGTCGAAATTCATCTTGGCATCAAGGGCGAACAGACGGCCGTCGGTACAGGAGATGAAGGGATTAATTTCCATCAACGACGAATCGGTTTCAGCGAAGGCTTTGTAGAGCGAGGTCATGAAGCGGACGGCTTCATTGATTTGGCTTGCCTTCAGACCGAGAGCAAATGCAAGCTTTCGCGCCTGGAAGGGCTCGAGACCCATGCCCGGATCGATGTATGCCTTGAGAATGGCGTCAGGGTTTTTGGCGGCGACCTCTTCAATGTCCATACCGCCTTGCATGGAGGCCATGAAAACCGGGCGAGCCTGAGCCCGGTCGATCACAATTCCTAGATAGAGTTCCCGCTCGATAGGCAACGTTTCTTCTATCAACAATCGGCGGACCGTGCGTCCCTCGGGACCAGTTTGGTGGGTGACAAGATTCATGCCCAGGATTTGCCCAGCCAGTTTGCCGGCTTCCTCGAGCGTCTTTGCTATTTTTACGCCTCCGCCTTTGCCGCGACCGCCAGCGTGGATTTGCGCTTTGACGACGACCCCTGAGGCGCCGATGTCGAACAGATTGCGAGCGGCGGCTTCGGCCTGATCGCGGGTCTCCGCCATCTCTCCGCGAGGCACCGCGACGCCGTATTTCCTCAGTATCCCCTTGGCCTGGTATTCATGAATATTCATAATGATTTCGTTTCCATCGGCAGGAACTTGCTTGCAGCTAAACCGTAGGCGGCAAACTATAGATTCTATAGAAGCGTAGAGGGATTGGGCAACCGAACTACGGTGAGGGATTTGCTGCGGGCAATTTGAAAACGCCGGAAAGAGACTGAGCTATCAGAGTCGCCATCCGGAGACTACCCACGTCCGAAAGGTGGAGCCCGTCAATAGTAACGTTAGCGCCGCTGTTTCCCCGCAAGGTATCGCTGGCGGATCCAATAGAGCCATACCTCGCCGCCACTCGCCGCCGAATCTGACCATCCCTGATCTTTGGTGGCAGCAACGGCAACTCGAACATTATGAGAGTACGTCCTGGAGCGGATAGTCTTGCCAAAGTCGCGGTCGAGAGCTTGCTCAAATTCGCGGGAGGTTGTGTCGCCGAAAAGGTCGTTCCCGCCGGGTTCAATCAGTACTAAATGATCCCCTGGTTTAACTTTTTCTGCCATTGCGCTCCCCTCTATTGACTGGGCGCCGACTGGGGCAAGGTTCCAAATAGGAACACCGATCACTACTAGGTGATCGTCTAAGACACCAGTAATGGATGGCATCCTGCGAGGGAGAACTCCTATCCGCAGAGAGCTGGAATCAAGACAATCCAAGCAATGCCCAAGAATCTGTGCAGCAGGACAAATTGAGTTTTGACGATGTGCCAGACCATAAATAGCGCCACGAACGCAACGATCGGGATCCAACCAATTGGCGGAGACGCCATCCCCATCAGGACTAATCCCAACCAAACAGCAATATTCGAAAAGCTCGATACCCGCGGTCCCTCAAGAATGACGATGCCACCATTCCTAATATCAAGATCGCCGCACCGGCATCGAGACACTCGCCGGATGCGAAATACATAGCGACAGGATTCATCCGCGAAGACTACCACTCGTTCACTATGCTTCAGGCATGTTGGCGGAATTGCTCCCGGTGATACCCTAGTCGCCATGATCCTGGAAGCTCTGCATCGCATTGCAGTCCATCGGGAATCGCTCTCCCGCGAAGAGGCTCGCACCGTGGTGGAGGAGATTCTCACGGGCAAGTGTAGCGACGCGCAAATTGCAGGACTTCTGGTCGCGCTGCACATGAAGGGCGAAACGGTTGAGGAGATTGTCGGATTTGCGGAGGCGATTCGCGCCACCGCGATGCAACTGGACATTCACTCTTCCCTGGACGTTAGCGGCACCGGCCGTGAAGCGCTGGTCGACACCTGCGGTACCGGGGGCGACGCGAGCGGGACTTTCAACATATCGACCGCGACCGCTTTCGTGGTGGCAGGCGCCGGGGTACGAGTCGCTAAGCATGGGAATCGCAGCGCGACTTCCAAGTGCGGCTCGGCGGATGTAATGGAGGCCCTGGGATTGAACCTGCACCTCTCAGCACCGCGGCTGGCGGAATGCCTGCAGAAAACCGGGATGGTGTTCTTATTTGCGCAGGCAGTACATTCGGCAGTGAAGTATGTACAGGTGGCGCGCCGCGAGTTGCGCGTGCGAACGATCTTCAATTTGCTGGGGCCGCTTACCAATCCAGCGGGCGCGTCGGCACAGGTGGTGGGGGTCTATTCGATTGACCTGGTCGAGAAGCTCGCGGAGGCGCTTAGCATGCTGGGGCTCCGGCGGGCGTTCGTGGTGCACGGGCTGGATGGGCTGGATGAGATCACCATCACTGGGCCTACGCGTGTGGCGGAAGTGCGCGATGGCGTGATTCGGGGATATGAGGTTACTCCCGAAGAATTCGGATTTGATCGCGGATCGCTAGCGCAGATCTCCGGTGGAGATGCGGTGGAGAATGCGCACATTATTCAGCGCATTCTGGATGGCGAACGTTCTCCTTGCCGGGATGTTGTCCTGTTGAATGCCGCAGCCGCTTTGGTAGCGGCTGGAAAAGCGGATCGACTGCCAGATGCAGTGCCAATTGCGGCAAAGGCAGTCGATTCGGGAGCCGCAGCTGCGAAGCTCAAAGCTGTAGTCGAATTCACGCAATCTTTCTAACTCAGCCGACGGTGCCTCGTCGTTGTCGCGCTTTTGCTACACGGTGGAACACTGCCAACTGAAGATCCTCGGGATTAAATATTTCGGGAATCTCCTGAGCCGATTTTCTTCTTCCTTCCGCGTTATTCGATGAAGCAATTCATGCTTTCCGAAGGGGGATTTCCTATGGCTCGGCCATTCGTCAAGAAAATCAAGAAGATAGCGGCATGGGGGTTGGGTGTCCTGCTGACCGGGTTCGCGATTCTCATCACTCTGACGGTGGGCTGGAGTCCAGTGTTCGGCGCCCGCTCCCGGCCACTCACTGACCGGCACTTCGAGCGCACGCCACAACGGTTGGAGCGCGGCAGATACCTTGTCAACGCCATCGGAACTTGTTTTGATTGCCACGCTCAGGTAGCCACCGAGTTGGACAAGATCAAACCTGGCGAACTGCCGGCCTTCTCCAAACTCGGATCGGGTCGGGTGCTCTACCACGAAGGCAAAGCGATTCTGGCGGCGCCCAATATTACGCCGGACATCGAAACCGGCGCCGGTACCTGGACCGACGACCAGTTCGCGCGGGCCATCCGTGAAGGCATTGGTCATGACGGCCGTGTGCTGTTCCCCATGATGCCGTATCAGGACTTTCGCAATTTCACTGATGAAGACCTGGCCTCGGTGGTGGTGTATCTGCGCTCTCTGGAACCGGTGCACAACCCGTTGCCGAAGACGCAGATTCCATTTCCCTTGTCACGGTTGATCAATGGTGCGCCGCAACCAGTGAAAGAACCCGTCACCGCAGATACGAACGATCCGGTATCGCGCGGCCGATATCTGGCGACCGTAGGACACTGCATCAACTGTCACACACCGAAGGACAAATTCGGTAAACCGCTCCCTGGGATGGAATTGGCCGGTGGCGAGGAGTTCGGTCCCACCGTGGTCAGCGCAAATATCACTCCCGACCCTAGCGGCATCTCGTATTACGACGAGAAGCTTTTCATCTCGACGTTGCGTACTGGGCATGTCGGGGCTCGAGCGTTGAATTCGCCGATGCCATGGTGGTTCTTCAAGAATATGACCGACGACGACCTGAAATCGATCTTCGCTTACTTGAAGACCGTGAAGCCGGTCCATCACCGCGTGGATAATTCCGAGACCGCCGGACAGTGCAAGCGTTGTAACCACAAGCACGGTGGTAGCGAAGCCGGCGGCGTGTAACGGTGTGGCCCGTGCCTGGAGGCGTCCTAGAAAAATAGCTTTTCACCCGGCTGAAGCGAGACATTTTTCAGGAGCGGCCAACGCATCAAGCGATGTCCAACGCCTGGATGCGGTGGCTATCAGCCGGGCATAGGAAAGCGGATTCAGCGCAATAGAACTGCGCTTCGAAATGAGAAGTTGCAATTGTTTCGAGGTGTAGTGATGATCATGTCTCTGCTCCGCCCGGTAAACGAATCTCACAACTCAACCGAGTTTCATCCTTAATTGATCAGTTTTTCGCCCCACCTGTCTATAATTGACGGGTCGGACAATTCCGTAACCATTGACCCGCTGGAACTGGACCAGGGACATATTGCACCTCGGTAACCAGCCGGGCAACGCGCTTTTTATAAGGTAGGCCGCGTGGCCCGTAGCGGCGTGCATCCAATAGAAAAAATCAGGGAAGCGAGTGTGGGATGGTGTCTCCGAGAATTTGGTACTGGGTCGTAGCTTTATCTGTTTTAGTGACACCAGCGTGGGCAGGCACTGCGGCTTTCGATCTTCCCGGCCCTCGTATCGAAGTGCGGGTCACGCGTTCCGGCAAGACTCTTCCAATTTCGCAGGTCCCCAATTTGCAGGAGGGAGACCGGATTTGGGTCCATCCCGATCTGCCCGAAAACCAGTCCGTCCACTACCTTTTGATCTGCGCGTTTCTGCGTGGCTCTACCAATCCGCCGCCCGAGAGCTGGTTCAGCAAATCCGAGACGTGGAACAAGCGGATTCGCGAGGAAGGCGTCGTCATCACCGTGCCCGCTGACGCGCAACAAGTTTTACTGTTCCTTGCTCCAGAAACCGGAGGCGACTTTAACACTCTGCGCTCCGCTGTGCGGGGCAAACCGGGAGCTTTTGTTCGCGCCTCTCAAGATCTGCATCAGGCGAGTCTCGATCGTACTCGCCTCGATACCTACCTGGACTTGTTGCGCAAAACTTCCGATGCATCCCCCGACGCCCTGCACGATCGCTCGGTATTACTGGCCCGCAGCCTGAATATCAAGATTGATCCGGACTGCTTTGGAAAGCCGGTCGAACAGCAAGTACCTTGTCTTACTCAAAATACGGATGCGCTGGTGATGGAAGACGGCCACAGCCAATCCATGGTGAGTACACTGACCTCCGGGGCTGGCTCTGACCTGATTGGACAGCTTAGCACTACCAGAGCGGCGGGCGGCGGCATCTATAGCCCCTACATCGGCGCCGTGGTGGACGTAGCGCGCCTATTAGACAGCTTCCATAACCCTCAATATCAATATATTCCCGCTCTGGCGGTACCGGCGCGCGGCGAATTGAATCTCAAACTCAATAATCCGCCTTCGTTCCGCAAGCCAATGTCGGTGCTGGTGATTGGACTGCCGCCAGTCGAACCCGCTCAGACTCCCCCGCTGCGTCCTCTCAACGCCAAGGATGCTCTCTGCCTGCAGAAGCCATCTTTGGTTCTTCCCGCGGAAGGCGCTCCCTTGGTCTTTTCATCAGACCTCGCCCACGATTTCGTCTTCCAAGTGAAAAACAAGGCCGGAGAAGTTATCGAATTACCCGCCAAGCCCGATGCCGCACGCGGGGGGTTCCTCATCGATGCTCAGAAAACTCGTGGCGTCTCGTTCGATTCCGATATCAGCGGAACCCTCCGTGGATACTGGGGCTTTAAGCAGTTTGACGGTCCTAGCTTCCGAATCTGGAATGGACATAGCATGACATGGTCGCTGGCCGCAGCCGACAAGACTTCGCTCATCGTTGGGCGTAACGACGCGGTGCATTTGCAGTCAGAGAATGTGGCGTGCGTCGACGATATCAATCTCAAGAACCAGCAAGGACGAGAAGTTGACACCACCTGGAAACAGGTGAAGCCCAGCGAGTTGGAAGTACAGGTTCCGCTGAAGAATGAATCTGCCGGGCCGGCGACGCTTCTCGTGAAGCAGTTTGGACTTGCCGAACCTGACAAGGTTTCTTTGCAGACCTATTCCGAAGCGGGACACCTGGATGAGTTCCGCATCAATGCAGGCGACCGCGAGGGCACGCTAAAAGGCACGCGGCTGGACGAGGTCACTGGGCTCGATGTTAAGGGCGTGCATTTTGTCCCCGGAAATCTGACGCGCGCAGAAGGACGCGACGAGTTGCGACTGCAAGCCCCTGACACTGCCACTACTGCCTTTCAGCCTGGTGAGAGCGTAGGCGCGCGCGTCATGGTAAAAGACGGGCGCACGCTGGAACTGACGACTCTAGTAGATGAGCCGCGTCCGAAAGTTAGCCTTGTCAGTAAGAACGTTGAGGCGGGACCGACGGGTGAAGCCGTACACCTGGGCAGCGAGAACGAATTGCCACAGGATGGCAAGTTGTCATTCTTTCTGAAGACTGAACTTCCCGCGGTCTTTCCGCGCAATGAAAAGATCGAAGTCGCGACCGAAGACGGATCTCTCACCGCGCTGCTGGGCCTCGATGACGGCAGCCTGATTCTCGAAGATTCCCAGAGTGTGCTGGCGCAACTCGACCCCATGAAAAGTTTTGGAGCATCTGCTTTTGGTCCGCTGCGCTTGAGGGCGGTTCTCGCCGACGGCCGCAAGGGGGATTGGCAGCCTTTGGCCACTCTGGTGCGGGTACCGCACCTATTCGATGTGCATTGCAGTCCGGGTCCAGACACCCAATGCACATTGAGCGGTACCAACCTCTTTTTGATCGATTCTGTAGCCGCGAATGCCGATTTCAGTGATGGGGTATCGGTTCCCTTGGGAATCACAACTGCTAGCGTCACCGTGCCCCGTCCGACTGGGGCTGTGCTCTATATCAAGCTGCGGGATGATCCGAACGTGGTGAGCACGGCGACTCTGCCTGCCATTGCCAAGTCTGCGACTACGTCTGCGGCGCGCACTGCCAAGACCCAGGAATCGAGTAACTAACCACGGATCTTTGCGGATCTACATGGATAAGACAGATATTGAAAAGCCCATCGCCTACAGGGCGGGGAGTTTTGAGCAGGCTTCCCAAAACGTTCCGCGTGGAACACGTCGTCATCACGGTTGTGCTGACAGCTAAAACCCTTGAAATGAAAGCTGTTGCTTTGAGTTAAAATTTGAAGGAAGACAATCCCCAGATTTCGATGTTGTGACCCAGGAAGAATCAATCATTTGCAGGTAGATCCCGTCACTCTTCTCGATTGGGTCAGTACGTCGGTTACCGGTTCTGCCTCACTCCAGCCTCTACAAACTCGTGAGGCGCTCTGACATTCGCTGCTTGCGTTCACGCTTCTCTTCGTCCGTATAAGCGCGACCTGGGTTGCGGCGGGCTCTCTTCCATTTGCTCATAGCAAAATGGGCTAACAGCATGGTGGTCATTCACAGCGGGTCGGATGGACATTTCGAGAAAATGTGGGCGGCCGATCTGTCCGCTATGGATTCTGCATTGATGCTTCGCAATCGGCCTTGATCTTTCTGATGAGGGGGATCGAATCTGAGCCACAAGCGAAGAAATCGTGTGCCTCGTTGCTTGAAGGTTTTGCGGAGCCCGTCAGCCGAGAAGTGTTCAGCTAGTATGCCGAGGGTCCCCCCAGGACTCGATCCCGGTTATTTAGAGCGTGGAACATTTTTACCCAACAATTTCCGAACTGGACCTACCTGTTCGTCGCCCAGCGCCCGTTTGGGGAGAAGATTGAAGCAAGCAGGGGACCAGTAGATCAGAAATAGGTTCTTACCTTCCACCGCGCGCCCATAATTTTTCCATTCAATATCACTGCTCTCTCCATTCCACCGCCAGTGCGTACCCGAGGAATCGAACAACACCGTCCTTGGCCCGCGAACTCCCGGTTGCTTCCGGAACTGTCTTCGCATGTTCCACAACGGAAGAATCCACAAGGCTGCGACCCACATGACCATTAGGCCAAAGAATGGCAAAAGCACACTTTCGAGACAACAAAAAAGCCCCGCTTCGCGGGGCTTTTCGGTTTCGCGGGCAAGGCGCCCGCGCCACACCTTCTTAGTACATTCCGTCCATGCCGCCACCGCCGTGTCCACCGCCCGCTGGCGCGCCCTTCTTCTCTTCCGGAATTTCGCAAACCAGGGCTTCCGTGGTCAGCATCAAGGATGCGATCGATCCGGCATTCTGCAGAGCAGTGCGGACGACCTTGGTCGGGTCGAGCACGCCAGCCTTTACCAGATCTTCGTACTCATCGCTGAACGCGTTGTAGCCGAAGTTGGTGTCCTTCGCGTCGAGCACCTTGCCCAGAACGATTGCACCTTCTTCGCCGGCATTCTCGGCGATCTGGCGCAGAGGTTCCTGGATAGCGCGCTTCACGATGTTCACACCAATCTGCTCATCTCCCTCGAGCTTCAGGCTGTCGAGGGCCTTCGCACTCCGAGCCAGTGCGACTCCGCCGCCGGGGACAATGCCTTCTTCCACGGCCGCACGGGTGGCGTGCATGGCGTCTTCGACACGGGCTTTCTTTTCCTTCATTTCGGTTTCGGTTGCCGCGCCGACTTTGATTACGGCTACGCCACCGACCAGCTTTGCCAACCGCTCCTGTAACTTCTCGCGGTCGTAGTCACTGGTGGTCTTGTCGATCTGGCCGCGGATTTCCTTCACCCGGCCTTCGATGTTGCTGGGCTTGCCTTTGCCTTCGATGATAGTGGTGTTGTCCTTGTCGATCGTGATCCTCTTGGCCTGGCCGAGATCGCCAACCTGCACGTTCTCCAGCTTGATGCCCAGATCTTCGGTGATCGACCGTCCACCAGTCAGGGTGGCGATGTCATCCAGCATGGCCTTGCGGCGATCGCCGAAGCCAGGGGCCTTGACGGCCGCAACCTGCAGCGTGCCACGCAACTTGTTGACGACGAGGGTAGCGAGCGCTTCGCCTTCCACGTCCTCAGCGATGATGACCAGCGGCTTGCCGCTCTTCGCGATCTGCTCGAGCAAGGGGAGCAGGTCTTTCATCGAACTGATTTTCTTTTCGTGGATCAGGATGTAGGCATTCTCCAGAGCCGCTTCCATGCGCTCCGGGTCGGTCACAAAGTAAGGAGAGAGGTAACCGCGGTCGAACTGCATGCCTTCGACCACGTCCAGCTGGGTCTCGAGGGTCTTCGACTCTTCGACGGTGATGACGCCGTCCTTGCCGACCTTCTTCATCGCTTCCGCGATGATGCGGCCGATGGTTTCATCGTTGTTGGCGGAAATCGTGCCAACCTGGGCGATCATGTCACCGGTCACGGGCTTGGAGAACTTGTCCAGTTCGCCCTTGCCACGCTCGCCGGTCTTTTTGTCAATCTGACCTGCGATTACAGCGATGGCCTTTTCGATGCCACGCTTCAGGGCCATCGGATTGGCTCCGGCAGCAACCGTCTTCACACCCTCGCGGAAGATGGCCTGGGCCAGAACGGTCGCGGTTGTGGTGCCGTCGCCGGCAACATCGGAAGTCTTGGAAGCGACTTCACGCACCATCTGTGCGCCCATGTTTTCCTGCGCATCCCGCAGTTCGATTTCCTTCGCCACTGTGACGCCGTCCTTGGTGATGGTCGGCGAACCGAATTTCTTTTCGATGACTACGTTGCGTCCCTTGGGACCGAGGGTGACCTTCACCGCATCGGCCAGGAGGTTTACGCCGCGCAGGATCGCCTGCCGCGACTCTTCTCCGTGAACAATTTGCTTTGCCATAATTCAAATCTCCTATTTGTTAGCTAAGGTTTTGCGAGCCCACGGCTCGCGGGAAATTCAGATCTCAGTTGCCAGTCCCCGGTTCTTAAGGTCCGAGACTAGCGGCGGCTGCCGGCGGTTTCCTTCTTGCCAGCGCTGGCGGAGGAAGCCGCGCCGGTGATCACACCAAGCACTTCTTCTTCGCGCATGATGATGAAGTCTTCGCCGTCCAGCTTGATTTCGGTTCCGGAGTACTTACCAAACAGGATGCGGTCGCCCTCTTTCAATTCCAGAGGATGAACCTTGCCTTCTTCGTTGCTCTTGCCTTTTCCGGCGGAGACGACTTCGCCCTCTTGTGGTTTGTCTTTTGCGGTATCAGGGATGATGATCCCGCCGCGGGTGGTTCCAGCCTCTTCAATGCGCCGTACCAGGATTCGGTCGTGCAGGGGTGTAAATTTCGTGGCCATAGTTGCAGACTCCTTTCGTTACTTTTCGGTTAGAATTTGGTTAATGGCTGTGAATGGGTCGTTGCTAGCACTCAAATCGGGTGAGTGCTAATTGTAGACAAATGGCCGGATGGTTGTCAAGCTGACCGACCCGAAGCGGTTCCACTGTAAATACGATTTTCCTTCGTGTATCTTAGCGTCCTTGGGTGGCAAAGCCCCGTTAAGGGCTGGAAGGACGGCGGTTGGGGGAGGTCATGAACAAGCGACTATTGGCAAAGGCGGCCATCATTCTGCTGACTCTGATGGCGGGCATGGCATTTGCCCAGGACGATGAAGAAATGGCGGTCGTCAACTTCATTGTTTTGAAAGACGCCAATGGCAAGCCCTTGCGCAATGCCAGCGTGGTAATGCACCCCGTAGGCAAAAGTGGCAAACAGTCGCGTGGCGGGCTCGAGCTGAAATGCGACGCCGAGGGCAAAGCCAGCTTCGACGGTGTCCCCTACGGAAAACTACGGATCCAAGTGCTGGCGCCCGGCTTCCAGACCTATGGCGAAGACTTCGACATCGACAAACCGGTGGAAGAGATCACGGTAAAGATGAAGCGCCCAACCGAGCAGTACTCAATTTACAAAGACAACCAGAATGAAAAGAAGGACGATCCGCCGAAGGCGGAGTCGGAAAAAGAACAACCGAAATAGTTGGCTTAGGGTCGATGGTCTTTTGGCCAACGACCAAAGCGAATGACCAACGACGGAATGCCATGGACTACCTGCTGAAAACTGAGCCCACGGTTTACTCGTTCGCTGACCTGCAGCGCGAGAAAGTAACGATTTGGGACGGTGTTACCAATCCCACAGCCGTCAGGCACCTCCGCGAAATGAAGCCTGGAGACGGCCTCGTGATTTACGAAACCGGGGACCACAAGAGCGCGGTTGGCACCGCCTCGGTGATATCCGTGGAAGCTGCAGATCCCAAGGTGCCGCATGTAAAAATCAGAGTCGGCAAACCGATTGCGAAGCCGGTGACTCTGGCGGAGATCAAAGCCAATAAACTCTTTGCCGATTCCCCCCTCGTGCGACAAGGGCGGTTGAGTGTGGTTCCGCTGAGTCCCTCCCAGTACAGAGCCATCGTGGGCGAATAAGGTTCGGTTGTATCGGCGGCGCGCCCGCCTTACAGCGTCCTACTTCCCCATGTCCGCACACTATCCACCACTTATCGTCATCAAAAGAATTATCGATTGGACTGCCTTAGCGCTACCCGCTAGTCTTCCTACCATGCGGTCCGCGGATCCCATCTCATTAAACGAAGTGGAGTTACAGGCATTGATTGCGAAATACACCCTCGAATTTCTTTACCGCTGGACGAACGAGTTCGACGCCAAGGAATTGGCGCAACTGAGGAGGCTGCTGGCCAGCGCGCCTCCCGAACACCTCATGGAAATGATGAAGGCCGGGCACCGGCTGCTGCCTAACTAGGAATCTAAAAGCAGTGAGGGTTAGAGCGTGACCCGCATGTTGCTGGAAAGACCGCCCGCGGAAGGCACGTAGCACTTCAAGGTGTAGTCCATCACCATGCGGTCGGCGCAGAACCGCCATCCCAAGGTTCGAATGGTGCGCTTCATGCGTTTAATCCAGCCTCGCGGCAGGCCGTCGCTGTCCCGTTGGTAGTACAGAGGGATCACTTCTTCCCGCAGCGTCCGGTAAAGGTCTTCACCATCGCGGGTGTCATGCACGTCCATGTTGGAATGCGTGCGGCCTTTGCCAATGCCGAAGCCATTCAGCCCGTCATAGGCTTCCGCCCACCAGCCGTCCAGGACCGACAGGTTCAATCCACCGTTCAAAACCACTTTTTGCCCGCTGGTTCCGGATGCCTCCAAGGGCCGACGCGGGTTATTGAGCCACACATCGACGCCCTGAACGAAATGCCGCCCAACATTGATGTCGTAGTCCTCTACGAAGACAAACTTATCGAAGAATTGGGGATCACGCATGAGCCGCGCGATGCCCTGCAATACTCGCTTCCCGGGTTCGTCTCGAGGATGAGCTTTTCCGGCAAAGATGAATTGCACAGGCCGCTTAGGATCGTTCACCATCGAAGCCAGGCGCTCGATATCGGCCAAAATTAGATCAGCCCTCTTATAGGTTGCGAAGCGCCGGGCAAACCCGATGGTCAGGGCATCCGGGCTAAGCACGCGCGACAACCGCAAAAGCATTTCGGAAGATTCGCCGCGATGCGTCGCCTGCTCGACCGCGCGTTGCCGTACAAACTCCAGAAGGCGCGCCTTTAAACTGAGGTGGGTTTCCCACAACTCGCCGTCGTCGATATCTTCAATTCCCTCCCAGATTTTGGCCTCTCCGCTGTGCTGCAGCCAGTCGGTTCCCAGATGGCGGTCGTAGAGGCGGAACATCTGCGGCGACAGCCAGGACGGGACGTGAACGCCGTTAGTGATGTGCCCGATCGGAACTTCGTCTTCGGGCTTGCCGGGATAAAGCCCGGTCCACATGGCGCGTGATACTTCACCGTGCAGGGCCGAAACGGCGTTTGCCCGCCGCGAGAGTTTGAGGCCGAGCACGGTCATACAAAACTCTTCCTGATGGTTGTTTACGTCTTCCCGGCCGAGTGCCATCAAGCCGTCGTGTGAGAGCCCAAGCAAGTCACGCAGCGGCCCAAGGTGTTCTTCGATCAGCCCCGGGCTAAAGCGGTCATGACCGGCGGGAACCGGGGTATGGGTGGTGAAAACCACTTCACGGGAGACCCGCGGCGCAGCCTGTTGGAAGCTGAGACCCTCGTCTTCCATGCGGTTGTGGATCGCTTCCAGCACGGCGAAGCCGCTGTGACCTTCGTTCAGGTGCAGCACGCCGGGGGTGATTCCCATCGCTTTGAGAGCACGGAAACCACCGACGCCCAACAATAGTTCCTGTCGGATGCGGATGCGGGCATCGCCACCATAAAGGCGAGAAGTAAGCTCTCGGTCTTCGGGAGCGTTTCCGCTGACGTTGGAATCGAGCAATAGCAGATCGCACCGGCCGACCCGCATGCGCCATACTTTGGCATGAATGGTGCCGCTGCGGATTTCGATCTGTACGGTGACCGGCTCGCCATTGGCCCCGATCGCGGGTTCCATGGGCATCTGGTTGACTTCGGTCTGGATGTACTCTTCCTGCTGCCAGCCCGTGCGGTCAAGACGCTGCCGAAAATATCCCTGGCCATAGAACAGGCCGACTCCAACCAGGGGGATGCCTAGGTCCGAAGCACTTTTGATATGGTCGCCGGCAAGAACGCCCAAGCCGCCGGAATATTCCGGGATGGAAACGTGCAGCCCAAACTCGGCGGAGAAATATCCCACCGGACGTGGCCGTAATACGCCAGCGTGGCGGGCTCCCCAGGTTCGGTCAGCTTCGAGGTACTCCTGCTGCCGGCGGTAAGCGTAGTTAATGCGGCTGTGGAGCACCAGTTCGCGCGCTCTGCGCTCAATGGTTTCCAAGGGAATTTCGTTCAACAAGGCAACGGGATTGTGATTCAGTTGCCGCCAGCGCACCGGATCCAGGTCGCGGAACAGGCTGCTGGTATCGTGGTCCCAGCTCCACCATAGGTTGCGCGCCAAAGCCCATAGCCGTTCCTGCGCGGGAGCAATGAACCGGGCGAGAGTACGGGCTTCGCTGACGACATGAGCGACCTGGGCCGCCGCCTCCGACAGCATGCCGATTTCGTATTCCGAAAATACGCGGGTTTCCTTGGTTTGAACTACCAACACGCCCTGCAATACGCCGCGATCGATCAGCGGAACCCCGAGAAACGACTTGAAACTTTCTTCACTGGCGTCCTTGAAAAATTTGAAACGAGGATGATTCTGAGCGTTTTCCACCGCCACTGGACGGACATGCTCAGCCACCATACCCGTAAGCCCTTCGTTCAATCCCATGCGAAGGGTTCCAATACACTGCGGATTCAATCCCACGGTGGCAGCCAACACTAGGTTGGCTCGGTCTGGCTCCAGTAAATAGGCGGAACACACATCGGTCTTGAATCGACGGGCGATGAGGGCCACCAGATTGGTCAGAGTCTCAACCGGTTTACCGCCTTCCGCTGCCAGGTTGCCGATCTCTTCCAAGGTTAAGACGTAGTCAGGCTCACGCGCCTCACCGGCTTGGCTCATTTCCAGCAACCCCTCATCTTTTGACTGCACTTCAACGTCTTCCAGACCCATTTCCTGCGTTTCCTCTTTACAATCTAACGGCTTAGGGACGCCCCGACTAGATTACGATTGTGCTTTTCGTCCCCGGAATGGAACTTCCCGCTATGGAACCGGGAACCAGCAGCCGCGCAGACCCTCGCCACCACCAAGGCAACTCCCCCGACCCGAAGCCTAGAGTCGCGGCTAATTCAAAGTCCAATCGAAATTGTTGATGGCGGGTATTATCCGGCACCCGGGGGCTACTTCTTCGCCGGCCGCTTGCGCGTTCGCGTCTTGCCTTTCGCTGCCCGGGCCACCTTTTTCTTCATTGTACTAGGTTTACGTTTAGGTGCTGTGGCTCTGCGGCTTCCAGCCGTTTTTTTGGCCCGAGGTTTGGGACTGGGGTGTGGGGATTGCAGCGATTTCGTTGCGCCCTCCACCACATCGGTGGTCTTCGCGACAATCGTTCCAACTGCGGTGCCCAATTTCTCCGCAATGGTGACTATCAGCGGAGTGCTGTCGACCGTCTTTGCCATGAGTCCCTCCCTCGGGCGATATAGAAGTTAGCGAATCTTACCACTGCGCTGCGGGCGGGGGGATAGTAACGTTGGTTTCAGAACACTAGAGGCGCAGATGGGCGGCTTCTGTACACGCAATCCCATCGGGCTGCTAACCGTGTAAAAAAAATCCAGTCTATGGATGGGCGAAACTCTGCCGCAGATAAAACACTCAAGAGGTGTTTCAATGTCATGGACCCGTTGCCAGTCAGTTCTTGTTAGCCTGCTGGCGTTTCTACTTCCGGTCTCAGCCCAAACCGTTCCTATGTTCCGCGGCAACTTGCAGCATAGCGGCGAATATGGCGGCCCGGGAGTTCCTAGCTTTACCAAAATCAAGTGGAAATTTCCCACTCATGGGCAAGTCATCTCGTCGCCTGCCATTGCCGATGGCACCGCCTATGTTGGCAGCACCGACGGGATTCTCTACGCGGTTGACCTTGAGACGGGCGCGCAGAAATGGAAGTTCGCCACCCATGTTCGGATCACCTCGTCCCCGTCGGTCGACAACGGGAGCGTCTACTTCGCAAGTTACGACGGCAACTTCTATGCCCTTAACGCAGCCGACGGCCAAGTGAAATGGAAATTCGCCACCGCGGGAGAGCGGCGTTTTGCCGGCAAGCATCTCCATGGCAGCCAGCCCGAGGGCGAGAACATGCCCGATCCCTTTGACTTTTATTTGTCCTCTCCCGCGATCTGGAATGGGATGGTTTATTTCGGCAGCGGCGACGGAAATATCTATGCCCTCAACGCCGCTAACGGCACGGCCAAATGGAAGTTTGCTACGGGGAACGTGGTTCACGCCTCGCCGGCGATCGCGGACGGAACGGTATTCATCGGTAGCTGGGACAGCTACTTTTACGCCATCGATGCCACCAGCGGAAAAGAAAAGTGGCGCTTCAAGACCGGCGAAGATACCAAGATTTACAACCAGGTGGGATTTCAGGCGTCAGCCGCCGTTGCAAACGGCACTGTCTATGTCGGATGTCGCGACTCGAATTTCTACGCGCTGGATCTCGCCACCGGAAAGCAGAAATGGGTCTTCAACAATAAAGGCTCTTGGGTGATTGGGTCGGCGGCGGTGCACGCCGGTAAGGTTTATTTTTCGACCTCGGACTCTGGAATGTTTTATTCGGTCGATGCCGAATCCGGCGCGCAGCTTTCCTCCGCGAAATATATATGGCCCATGTTTTCCTCTCCCGCGATCAGCGGAGACATGCTCTACATCGGATCGCACGATGGAAAGCTTCGCGCCATTGATCTGAAAACCAACAACCTGGCATGGACATTCCAGACCGACGGTTCCAAGCAGAATGGTGCAGCACTCACCAAGGAAGATGGAAGCCCCAAGTACGAAGCCGCCTTTACCGAAGATTTCTACGACAATATGGTTGCGGGAGTCGCCAAGATGATGACGGTGGGGGCGGTATTGTCGTCGCCGGTGGTGGTGAACGGAGTGGTGTACTTTGGCAGTACCGATGGAAATCTTTATGCGGTGATGTAATAAAAACCCCGCCCAAGCGCAGCTTGGACGGGACACTCCTTAGAGCTAGAAAACTACGCTGATCAAGATCCCCATGCCGGGGTGAACCGGGTCGTAGAGGTAGTACTGATCACCGACGTAGTCGAGGTAAACGTCGTCGTCATAGCTCCACGCTGAGGGCCAGGGGTCGACCAATTCAAACCAGTAACCGCTATATTGAAAGCGAGGCCGGTTGTCGATGATAACCGGGCGATGGACGCGGAAGTAGTGTTCTCTGCCGAAGTGCTCATGGAAACGCTCTTCCGGGATGCGTCCATGGTATGCGGTCTGCCGCCCTTGGGGCTCGGGATGCCCGCCGGAACCGTAGCGGTCATTGTCACGAGCCTGGCGCTCCCGATCGCGTTGATCCCGCTTCTGGTCTTCCTCACGCGCCTTCTGTTCTGACCGGGCGTTCTGTTCCTGGATTTTCTGATTCTGGCGCATCTGGTCCTGTTGGCTCTTTTGCTCTTGCTGCGCCCGTTTCTGATTTTCTTCCTGGATGCGCCGGGTGTTTTCCTGCGCGTTCCGCTGTTGCTCTTGAATGGTTCGGTCATTATCCTGCGCCTGTCTCGCGTTATCTTCGGCGCGTCGTTGGTTATCAGGCTGCGACCGCGGCTGCTCCCGGGGTTGTTCCCGCTCTTGGGGATGTTCCTCGCGCTGTTGCGGATGCTGCGGCTTGGCATCTTCCTGTCGCGGCGGCTTCCCTTCGTCGGGTTGCTGCGCTAAACCGCTGACGGGTCCGAACGCCAAGAGAAGAGCTACCGTGCTGACAACTCCCAATCTCTTCATGGATGTGCTCCTCACTTTGTAGAGTCAGTAGTTCGATGAAAAGGAGTGCAATGCGGGATATGGGGAGAAACCTGATAGCAGTCAGGATTTCACGGTAGGGTCTCGGAGGCGCATAAACCACTCACCACACAGCGGATAGACGTTTCCGCGGGCCGTGTTCAGTTACTTGTTTTCATTCCACGGCGCAGGTTCTTTGCGTGAGGAATCTGTCGTCACGCCCAGCATGAGCCGATTCCTTCCCGAGGAAGCCGGCCGGGGAATGACAAACTTTTAGGAACTGGTGCTGTCCACCTTCATCGCAATCAAAATCGGCGTAGTCATGAATGTCGTGATCAACGCCATCAACACCATCATGGTGAACAACGGAGGAGAAAGTATGCCCAGATCTAATCCCGCATTCAGGATCACCAGTTCCACCAGTCCCCGAGTGTTCATGAGGACGCCAAGGCCCAGAGAGTCTTTCCATCGCATTCCCGTAGCGCGCGCAGTCAAAGCGGCACCGGCAAGTTTCCCCACCACTGCGGTCAGAATTATTGCGGCCGTAAATCCCAACATCGAGGCTCCACCCAGCATATCGATCCGGGTCCGCAATCCGGTGAGCGCAAAGAACAGAGGCAACAGAAGCCCAAGGCTAAGCGACTCAAATCGATCCATGATGTCGGTGGTAACGCGTTCGTTCTTTGGCATTACGAGCCCAGCCATAAACGCACCAAACAAGGCATGCACCCCTAGCCGCTCGGTGACCCAACTGGCTAACAACATGACCAGAACCAGAGCAGAAACGAACTCGACTCCTGCTCCGTACCTGCGATGGAGCAACTCCAGCAACGTCGCGGCCCGGCGAACCGGAAACATCATGACGGCAACAAAGACCACCAGCGAAAGCAATGTGATCGCCAGGTGCCTTAAATTTTGGGCCGAGTGCACCATCGCGGTGAGGACGGCCAGCAGCAACCAAGCGCTAATGTCGTCGATTGCCGCGCAGGAAATCGCGACCGTCCCCAAGTCGGTTCCGAGCAGGTTTCTTTCTTTTAGTATCCGCGCCAGTACCGGGAACGCGGTTATGCTCATGGCCGTTCCCATGAAGAGCCCGAAAACCGGAAACCCAACGCCCTGCCCGGCAAACCGCGGAAAGAGGGCGGTCGCCAGAGCGACTCCCATGCCAAGGGGCAACAGGATGCTGACATTGCTGACCAGCACCACGGCAGTGCTCTGCCGGAGAATGCGTCCAATATTAACCTCGACGCCAACCACGAACATGAACAGCAGCAATCCAAGCTGACTCAGGACCGTAATTCCGGGCAGTGTGGAGGACGGAAAAATATAACCAAAGGTGCCAGGAAAGAGACGTCCAAAAAGTGACGGACCCAGCACAATGCCCGCAATCATCTCCCCGACCACCCGCGGCTGCCCAATTCGCTGCACCGCCCAGCCCAATCCTCGAGCGACCAGCAATATGACCGCCACAGCGAGTAGGAGCTGTTCAGGGTTCATGTGCGAGAGTTTGGCGAAGGCGCTCGATGCTGATTGTACGCAAGCCGGTCAAGAAGAGAGCGTAAACCGATCGGGGCAAGAGACCACTTAGGAAAACAGAGATTTGTGATAGAGAATTCTTAAAATGGAGCGGGAGACCGGGATCGAACCGGCGACATCCAGCTTGGGAAGCTGGCGTTCTACCGCTGAACTACTCCCGCCTTCCACAACTTACGTTCGATAACACGTCTTCTGAATTTGCTGATCGCCATGATACCAGTATCGCTGCCCCTCACCAAGCGCATGTCGCGCTTTCAGAGTGACGAAAAGAGAAATTCCTAAGGCGTTCGAGTGGTTGATAGCCGATGCGAAGAGCAGACTGAAAGAGGATCCTTCATTTCGCCGAAAACGTGGAGACAAAAGAATGGGCCAACATTGCCTTCAGGCAGAGCGCTGGCCCAAGGGAAGTTATCGGGCGGGCACTACGGCTTGGTGCATTTAGGATTCGCCGGATTGCACATCGGAATCGGCCCGCCATCCGAGGGAAGCATCGGAGCGGCTAACGCGGAACATGCACCCACCACGCCCACCATCAGAACCAATACCCTGATTGCGTATTTCATTATTTCTCAATTTCTCCTGGTCGGGTCCCCTGGGAGCGGGCACCGTGACGCAACGGATTCTAGCAATGATTACTTTAGTAACACTACAGTATTTACTGTAGATGGTTTGGCGAAAATTGGTAGTTTGCGCGCGGGTCTTCTCCAACCTGTAAATCTCACCGCCACTATCGAATACATCATGTTTAGAAAGCGTCACTTCATCTACCGAGAAAATACTTAAGTGTCCTGTCGGATCTTTACGAAATCAGAACAAAGAATGGGACGGTGATTGGAAGGGGCTATTATTCGTGCAACTTTCTTTTCTAGCGTAGAGACGAAATTCTCTCAGTGGGGAGAAAGAGTGACTTCCCTTTTCCCGGTAGCAACCCTTATTTGTACGCGATGTTCGTTCCGCCAATCTTTGCGACTTGAAAGAGGATCTGTTTGTCGGTGCAATGGCAATCAATCGCCAGATGGGAGTCATCTACCCATTTCAGCTCCACGGGGTGCTGTTGTGCGGCCGAAAAGATGACGTCATCGTGGCGGTCGTATTTGTCCCCTGTTCGGTGGAGGGTAACCCAAGTGGCATCCCTGGCGGACGCCCCACAACTGATTTCAACCACACTGGCGGTCACAGTCTGGTCCACGGATGTTGATTCCATACCCTTGTCGTGGTTACAGGCAAAGCCGGAACAGGCGGTTAGCAAGATGCAATAGGCTATAATTCCGGCCAGCTTTGACCCCGCGCACCCGTATCCGATTCGAAAAATGGATCTCACCGGCCCTCCTCGGAAGCGCTCCAGGATCATCCACTTTGGCGCTGAGTAGAAGCAATTACCCACCGGAATACTCTACAAGACCGCTCGCCTTCAAGCACAAAATCGCGGTCTCGTCTTCCTCATTCCCACGCAAACGGCGAAGGTCGGACAATGCCGATTCCTTTGGATTTGTAAGGTTTGAGGTACCGATAGGAAACGGCCTTTGCGAAGATCCAAAAAAGGCTTCTGGCCAAGTGTTGGTCGGGGACGAACCAACGGGGCTGACTTAAGGACACGGCTACCCACAGCTCAATTGAACCAATCAGTCTGCTCCAAACGAGGTGAACCCAGAGCTGGCGATCCGCTTGGAAGGCAATGTCCGTCCCAGTAGAGCAACCCCAGGAGTCCCGTTTCCGGTCCTGACTTCGAGAGAGCGCTTGCCGCCTCCCGATGGCGGCGATTTAGGAACAGACGCCGTTGCGGACGCGTCCAGGAAGGAACGCGCCCAACGGTGAACGTTCTGGCTTTTCACAATTTCCCGCAACAAATGCATGCGCTGACGCTTTTCCGACGGTAGCATCTGGCAGGCTTGGTAGATCGCCTGGGCCACTCCAATGAAATCGTTGGGATTTACCAGTAGGGCGCCATGCCGCAATTCGGGACTGGCCCCGGCAAATTCACTTAAGACCAACACGCCACGTTCATCGACCTGCGCGGCGCAGAATTCCTTCGCCACCAGGTTCATTCCATCTTTCAATGGAGTGATGAGTGCGATATCGGCGGCGCGATAGTAGCCCAGCAAATCCTCCCGCCGCAGACTGCGATAGATATAGTGAATCGGAACCCATCCCGGCTGCGTAAACCGGCCATTGATCTCGCTGACCAGAAGCTCGACCTGTTGCCGCAAATCCTGGTACTTCGGAATGTCAGAGCGGCTGGGCACAACAATCTGCACCAGCGTCACCTGCCGCCTCAACTCCGGATATTTCTCGAGCAACATGCGGAATGACTGCAGACGTTCCGGAATTCCCTTGGTGTAGTCCATCCGGTCAACACCCAGGACTAGCAAGCTGTCGGAAAGCTCCTTGCGAATATTCGCAGCACGCGCCGCTACATCTGCCTGGCCAGCAGGGATTGCAAACTCGTCGTAGTCGATGCTGATAGGAAATGCGCCCACAACCGTTTGCCGATGATTGAATCTTACCGAAAGGGTCGACTGATCTCCTCCGATGACTTCGGCGTCCGGCATTAGACGGGCCAGGCAACTCAGAAAGTTCCCCCGGTCGCGCTCGGTCTGAAAACCTAAAACGTCGTATTGCAGAAGGGCTCGCAGAATCGCCTCGCGCCATGGCAGCTTCTCGAAAATATCGGGTGGTGGAAATGGGATGTGCTGAAAAAATCCAATCTTCGACTTAACATTCGCGTCCCGCAGATACTGTGCAACCAGCATGAAGTGATAGTCATGCACCCAGATAAAGTCATCCTCGGTAGCCTGCTCGGCGGTGGTTTGGGCAAACTTCCGATTTACCTGCTGATACATCTCCCAGTAGTCGGGCTTGAAATTGCATTGGGACTGCAAATCATGAAACAGGGGCCAGATAATTTCGTTGGCAAAGCCAATATAAAATTTCGCGACTTCCTGTTCGTTAAGCGAGACCGCCTGTAGATCGTAGGGTTCGTTGCGCGCCGCTTTTGCCAACAAAGGATCAATATTGGCCCCATCCGAGTTCCCCGGCCAGCCTATCCATAAACCGTTGCTGCGCGAGCTCCAGACCGCAGAGAGTGCCGTGGCCAACCCACCGGGGCTAGGTTCCACACGTGTTCCATCCCCCTGCCGCAATACCGAAACCGGCAGACGATTCGAAACGATAATGAGACGTCCTTTTTCTGCTGTCATGCTTCACCTCCGCATGCGAGGAGCCACTGATGAAGGAACTCGCCGAGTTGTTCCGGCGGTTTCAGCCAGAGATCGGCCGCGGTTGGCCGATGTTGGGGACGGACCAGAATTCTCAGTCCCCTGTCTTTGAGAGCTAGAAAAGCGTCTTCGTCCGTCAGGTCGTCGCCCAGATATGCAACCGCGGCGTCCGGACTGCTTTCTTTTAAGATGCTCTTTACAGCATAACCTTTGTCCACACTGGACACTCTTATTTCCAATCCGCCATCAAACTCTAGTAACTTAAGTGCATGATCTTCGATCAGTGGTTTCCACTTCTGCGACACCATTCCTCTTAGCTTTTCCGCGTCCGCGGGATCAAGTCCACGCCAATGCACCGCTACCCCACCCGGCTTCAACTCCAGATTCGCTTCATAGCCCAACGCCCGCACCACATCCGCCGACTTCAACAAGGCAGCTTCCTCCTTTCCTGGAAGCGTAACCACGCTGTAGTCGCCGTTGGGCATAAGGCGCTCCAATCCATGGCTTCCCCATATCTCCGGATGTGGATAAAGCCCACTCAACATGACCAACTCTCGCGACGGACGTCCCGTTACCAGCACCAGGCGCGTGCCCGCTTTCATGATTTCCGTCAACAGCGGCGGAATCTCCGGATAAGGAAAAGCATGGGTTCGATCCTTGTGAAACGGCGCCATGGTGCCGTCGTAGTCGAGCAGCAAGATTCGCTGATCGGCATTTTTTAGCTGCTCGAGGAAGGAAATGTAGATGGCCTCACGGTCGAGAACCCTCATGTTTTCTCCGCAGTCCTGAGTTGATGTCAGCCAAGCCACCCCGTAGTGGAGGGGTAGTTCAACGCCTACGTGCAAAAAATGCGGATCCGCTCAACAAAGCAGAGCGCAGGCCAGGGTTGAAGAGCTAGAGTACAGCACCAGCGAGGAAGTTGCGTCGACAACACCCTGCAGGACAGGGTCAGACGAACGGCGCAAAAGTGTTCGCTGGGCCACCAAAGCGATCGTGAGAATTGCCAGCAACGCCGCTTGCTGCGCCCGCAGAACCGTGAACGGCATATCGGTTACGGGAGAAACACAAAGCAGCACGACAGTAAAAATAACTAGTACCGTAAGCACGACTTGAATTCGAGCAAACAAGCTAACACCTATAGGCACTATAGCAGCGCAATTTGAGGACAGGCAATACTTTTGCACCTAGTAGGTTTGACCACTCAGCAAACGAAAGAACTTCCTCCGTGAACCTTGGTGTCCCTTATTTAATTTTGCCTAAGTCCATCGGAACCACTTGAGCGCCAGCCCAAACGATATTCCTCCCCACAAAAGCATGACCATCAGTCGCCCCAATTGTGCTGACAGCGGCTCCCCTTGCAGGATGGTCGCCCGTAAGGCATCGTTCAAGGCGGTCAATGGCAGCGCCTTAATAAACGGATGCACCGCCACCGGAAATCGCTCATAAGAAAAGAAGACGCCGGAGAAAATCCACATCGGCATCATGGCCAAGTTGATGAGTCCACTAACACTTTCAATCTTCTGTGCCCGGCTCGCGGTCAAAAGACCAAGTCCGCCAAAGCACAGCCCACCGAGGATTCCCATTAATAGGATGGTCCAAAGCGAACCCAGGACGCGCATGTGGAAAACTAAGACGCCAAATCCCAACAGCAAAGCTACCTCAATGAACGTCATCAGCAACCGGCTGCTGGTCAACGCCAATAGAAAATCGCTTCGGCGCATGGGTGTTGCCACAAAACGCTTGAGCAATTTGCGCTGTCGCATCTCCACCAGGGCGAAGCCGATGCCCCACATGGCGGCGTTCATGATGTTCATTCCCAGCAATCCGGGAATCAGAAAGTCTATATAGCGCGATCCTGGCTCGCTCGACACCACGGCGGAAGTCGGAAATGCGCTCTTTCGTCCCGCGGCTTCCTGCACGATATCGTCAACCACCGTATGCGCCAGCAGACTCTCCGGCCGTGCCGGGTCGTAGCGGTATTGCAGACCGCCATTGCCATCGGGTTGGATGACCAGGTCGAATTTGCCCACACGGAAATCCTGCAGAGCGCGAGCCTGGTCTAGCACCCACACCCGCACCGCAGCCCGCCGTGGCGACTGCTGCAGCAGGTCGAGCGTGTGCTGAGCGCCCGGTCCTTCCACGATTACTACTGGGGACGCGTCCGCCGGTTTGTTGCGGAAAGCAATTCCCAAACCAAGCGCAAGCAGCAGCGGAAACACAAACACCCAAAAAATGACTTCTGGCTCGCGCTTCAATTCCTTCAGCCGGGCAACCAGCAGATGCGAGTACCCCGACCACCGGCCGTTCTTCTGCGCGCGAGCTTCTGGGTTGGAAACCGGACTCAACTCCGCTGTCGCTTGTTCTTTCTCTGATATCGGCATCACTCTTCCCTCAAGTGCCGGCCCGTGAGGCGCACGAACACATCTTCCAGGCTCGCTTGCCGCGTGGTCAGGTGTTCAAGCTGCGCGCCACAGCGGTCAACTTCATTCAACAACACAGGAATCGTCATATGCGGTTCACGAACGTTAAGTGACATGAGTCCGTCTTCGTTACGCGCCCCCTCAACCCCCGGCAACTCTTTCCATTTATCCGCTCCCTGCACCCCGTCGGAACCACCGCTGACGGCAAATTCGACCACGTGATGTCCACCGAGATGATCGATCAACTCCGCCGGACTTCCCGTCGCGATTACCTGACCGTGATCGATAATCACCAGCCGGTTGCAAAGTTTCTCGGCCTCATCCATGTAATGCGTAGTCAGCAACACCGTGCCACCCGACTTCTGAAAGTTCCGCACGATGTCCCAAAGCTGCCGCCGACTCTGCGGATCAAGTCCTGTGGTCGGCTCATCCAAAAACAGAATCTTAGGATTTCCCACCAGCGCCGTCGCCACAGCCAACCGTTGCTTCTGGCCGCCCGACAACTTTCCTACCCAGGCATCTGCCTTTTCCCCAAGTTGCAAGGCGTCGAGCACTTCTTCCGCTGGACGCGGCTCTCGGTAGAAACTGGCAAACAGGTCAATCGTCTCGCGCACCGTGAGTTTTTCGGAAAGCCGGGTCTCTTGCAAAGAAATTCCCAGCCACTCTCGGAGTTCCCGCGCATGTTCTCTCCAATTCCTCCCCAGGATCGTTACTTCCCCGGAAGTGGGTTCGAGCAGCCCTTCCAGGATTTCGATCGTCGTAGTCTTCCCCGCTCCATTCGGACCGAGCAGCCCGAAGCATTCACCGGCCTCTATTGACAGGTTAAGACCCCGCACCGCCTCGACCTTACCGTCGTAAGTCTTGCGCAAATCTCGGCATTGAATCGCAGTAGTCACGTCTGGATTGTACCCAACAATACCTAGGGCGGGCACTCTCGTTCGCCTGCTGAGATAGGCAAGCTGAAGCGATGGGCACACCTTGGTGCGGCCGCCTGGCGGCCAAGAGTGCCTGCCTCAAATAAAAAGGCCCCCGCTTTCGCGGAGGCCTCTGCCTTCCCCTCAGCTAGCCTTGCGTCGGATGCAACACCCGGAAGGTGCTGCCGCCGTTCGACCAGACCAGCACCAGCGCGTCCTGATCCTTAGGAATATCTGCCAGCGCCTTTTGCACCTCGCTCGCTGACTGCACCGGCTTGCGGTTTACTTCCATGATGATGTCGCCGCGTTGCAGTCCCGCATTGTCCGCTGAACTGCCTGGCACCACCCGCTCCACCACCGCGCCGCGCACGTCACTGTCTGCCTGCACCTGCTGCCGCACGTCGGGAGTCAGGTCTCCCAGTCCAACGCCCCAGCGCGGTTTACCATGTTCCGCATTTGCACTTTCATCGTCCTTGTCGCGGCTTCCCATGGCTTCAAGCGTCACCGGCAGGTCCATGCTCTTGCCATCACGCATCACGTTCAAGTGGATCGTGTTTCCCGGCTGCTTCTGTCCAACTTCGACCTGCAACTCGCCGGCATCGTTAATGGCATGGCCATTGAGCTCAGTAATCACGTCGCCCACTTTAAGTCCAGCCTTCGCTCCGGGGGAGTTGGGCTCAACTTGCGAAATCACCGCACCGACGGCTTTGTCGACATGGAAGAATTTCGCCTGGTCCGGAGTTACATCAGCAATTCCGACTCCCATGTAACCGTGAGTGACTTTTCCATCGCGAATCAGCGCCTCCATCGTCGGCCGCACGATCTGGGTCGGAATAGCGAATCCCATCCCGGAGAAGCCACCAGTCGCAGAAATCAGGAAGGTGTTGATTCCGATTACTTCACCATGAACATTCACCAGCGGGCCTCCGGAGTTGCCAGGATTGATGGCAGCATCGGTCTGAATGAACTGGCCCGGCGAACGCCGGTCAGCCCCAGGATTGGGACGGTTCAATGCGCTCACGATTCCACGCGTCACCGTGAAGCGATATCCCATCGGGTTACCGAATGCCAGCACCGACTGTCCCGGATGCAGCTTGGTCGAATCGCCAAGCGGCGCGCTCGGCAGATTGGTTGCATCGACCTTGATCACCGCGAGATCGGTCAGCGGATCGGCGCCCACCAGCTTTGCCGGCATGATGCGCCGGTCGCTCATGGTCACGCGAATGTCCACAGCTCCATCGATCACGTGATTGTTAGTCACGATGTAGCCATCGGGTGAAATGATCACACCGCTGCCGAGCCCATGCTCGATCTGCGGCTGCTGCGGCATCATCCGGCCGAAAGGATTGCCTCCGAACGGGCCGAAGAATTGCCCCATGCCACCGTCCTGATCGTCATCGTCTCCAGGTTGTTGTACCTGCCCGCGTCTTCCGGAGTTTCTCGACGTTACGGTCACGTTCACAATGGCCGGAGTTACACGCGCCGCCAGCGCTTCCATGGCCTTGTCGAGCGAGACCAAAGCTGACACGCTGGAATCATCCAACGGTGCCACGGCTGGAGCCGGAGCTGGTGTTGCGGCCTTTGCCGGAGTGAATTCGTAGGCCGCGAGCGCGAATACCGAGCCCACCGCCACCACCGGCACGATCAAGCGCCGGGTTAGATTGTTCTTCCAACTTTCTATCCACTTTTTCATTATGCTGTTCTCCGATCGAATAACTAATTGTTTAGTTGATATCGCCAAAAAAATTTGCGCCTAAATCTTCCCCACGAAGTATGTCGTCTCCACCAGCTGGCGCCCAGCGCTGTCTTGCATAACCCGCCAGAAACAGGTCGTCAAGATCGGCGAGCCTTGCAAGTCGTACTGCACCGTTTGAGTAACGAATGTCGCCTCGCTAAGCGGGATCTTCTGCACCGGAGATTTCGCCAACATCACTCGAGGCCGCGCTGGACGTATCTTCTGCTTGGCGGGAATCAGACTCGAATCTACTCCCGTGCGCGGGGGCGCTGGCATCTTCACCCACTTCGGTTCCGACGCAACTACTGACTTACTGACTGGGACGACCGGCCCCGCCAGCGCTTGCGCACTCACAGCGGGAGCCTCCGGCTGAAACGCAACTAGCTGGGGAGCATACGGAGCCGCCACCATCGTCACCCCTGAAAGGACGGTGACAAAACCAAGCACCGGCTTCCAGACTCGTGTGGCACGCGGACATTTGCTGTCCAGAATTCGCGTCACCCGTCTAGAGATCTGCTTCACCCGTCCTACCACAGCATGGACCAGCGCCAGTTCTCTTCCCTGGTGGATCTTCTCGGCAAATGAAATCAATGAGGCCGCATAGGCCTTAGGATTGGCGGTCTGTTCCAGCACGAGGTCATCGCAGGCCATCTCGCGTTCCAGCGCCAGCTTGCCCTCAATCCACCACACCGCCGGATGGAAGAACAACACCGCCTTCATTACTTTCTGGAACAGGTTGGTCCAGTCGTCCCAGCGGCGAAGATGTGCCAGTTCATGCAACAAGAGTCACCTTCAAATCTTCGAGGCTGAGGTCGGTCAATGCCCAGGACGGAAGCACAATCGCAGGCCGGAAAAACCCAACCGCAGCCGGAGCCTGCACCTGGTCTGAAATGCAGAGTTTGACCTGCCGCGCCGGGGCAAATTTTTTCAAGACCGTCTCGAGCTCATGATGCAAAGAGCCCAAATCGACTTCCTCACAACTGCGCCGCAACTTTCCTATCTGCCACAAGCCCATCCCCAGCCGCATCAGGAAGACCACAGAAACAGCCGCCCATGCCGCCAGCAGGTACACCGCCCACGTACTGGAAATAGTAAGCGGCGCCCGCACTCCACTGAAAGTGTGTGGTGCGGAGCGGGAAACGAAGGGCAACGCAGCAATCGCCAGAAGGGCAAAGAACCAAACCGCGAACCGGGTCCCCGAGCTTTGCCGGGCAGTAAATCGCAACAGTGCCCAGGCGAGAATCGCAATCCCAGTCCCCTCGGCCACAGTATTAATGAGGCTGGCTGCTGAAACCTGCGCCAAACTCTGGAGCTCAAGCGAGGTTAGAGCAATCATTGGGTCTCGCTCCTGTCCAGCAGTTCACGCAGCCGCTTCAACTCGTCTGCTTCAAGCCCTTCATCTTCGAGGATATTAAGGACCAACGCCTCGTGCGAGTTCCCAAAAAACCGGCTGACCAGATGCCGAATCTCTGACCGCGTGGCTTCATCCCGTTGAATCTGGGGCTCGTAAATATGTGCTCTGCCGTCTTTTACGTGCCGCACATAACCTTTTTTCTCAAGGATGCGGACGGTGGTCAGTACCGAGTTATAGGCTAAAGCTGGCTTGGCGGGGAGCGCCTCCAAAACATTCTGGACGGTCCCCGACCCCTTGCGCCACAAAACATCCATGATGCGCAATTCAGCTTCGGTAAGGATTACGGATTGCTTTGGGGGCACGGTGCCTTCCTCTATTTCATTAGACGCAGCAGAAAAGCAAAAGTAAACTAATTGTTTAGTTGCATACTTTCCTGGATTTGTTGCCTAACTGCTGGCCTGCTTTTATTTCCCCTTTGTCATCTCGACCGGAGCGAATTGATCCGCACAGCGGATCAACGTGCGGAGCAGTGAGACCCTTGTGCTTCCCCGGGGAGAAACCGTTCACCTAGACCCATCACTTGCCGTCATCCCCTTAAGCAAATTCAACTGCTGCTGCACCCGCTCCCGCAAACCCACACCTCCTGAAGCTTCGTAATAGCCAAGGATGTCTCGTTTCAAATCTTCAGGAATGGTTCGGCCAGGTTTCGAGGTCAAACGCTCAAGCAATCCAGCGTAGGTTTTATCCGTGCGGGGATAGTCTTCCCTCTTCACACGCTGCCCGGTGTCGAGGTCGATGTCGGCAAGAGCAAAAGGTTCATTCGCCGCCAGCTTATTTAGTTCCCTGTCAAAAACGTCAACCGTGTGGTTCACGCTACGTAAGTACCATTTTTGCGTATCGGGAGTAGGAATCTTGATCGCCAGATCAGCGGCACCGCCAATCTTTGGAACGAGAAATACCAGCACCGCCAACATGTGCGCCTTGAATCCAGGGCCCCGGTAGGTGTGCTTCCATCTCCGCTCATAGTTCGTACGAGCCACGCGGTCCGCAAAGATACGGTAAGCCTCGTCATCCGGATGCGGTGGAAATTGGTGCCGGTGAAGCACAACTTCAGCCTCAGCAAAGGATGGGATGAAGCTCCGAACCGAGCTGCGATAGCTCCGAAGTTCGGGATGCGTCCGGCCCAGGACTTCATGAATATCGAATCCATAAGTATTGACGAAGGCCTGCTCCAGGAACTTCCTCGGGACTTGAAGTCCAATGAACTGCAAATAGGCCGGAGGCGCAAAAGCCGTATTCGTTAGCTCATCAATGTCGAACGCAAATTCGGTTCGAATGTGGCCGTGCGGGCTTTGATCGTAGGTCACCTTGGGCCCGAACTTGTGCGCCAGGTTTGGAAAAGCAATGGCGGTCGCCGGATTGATGGCTTCCGAATGACCAATGGAATCGCCCAGGTAGTGGGATAGCGCTCCAATTGCAAACGCATATTCATCGATCGTGCGCGCATTGCGGAAAAGCCACACCACGAAATCACCGGAACGCACATAGTGGGTAAGGTCGCTAAAGAACTGTTTGCCGAATGGGTAGTAACCCATGTCCTGAATGGCACAGCCGCCGTAGGCGTATGCATGTGCTTCCACCAATTGCGCGTCCGTCGCTCCGGGAAATTTCGCCAGCAGCAACGGCCTTATGGACTGGTTCCAGGCCAAGTCGATAAGCTCCTGGTGCGTGAGGACCGAATAGGAGTTGGCAGTTCCAGCCCAAAACATCACCGCCACCAGCAGAGCCGCTTTGCGGGGAGAAGATCGCAGCAGTTCTTTCGTCATCAGCTTTCTTGCCCAACTGGAAAAAGCACCCGACCGACGATTATAGGGTGTCGTTTTCTTCCGAGATCTTGCCCGGGCGAGCGCCAAGCACAACTGTTAACTATTATGTTGCAGCGCACAAATGGGTCAGGAGACTGGGTGAACCTGCCCGCTGCCCACAGGTGAAATCACCTCACGCGAATTTTCTTTCGAGTTATACTTTTCCCCCGCTCACATTACTGGTTCATCGAAGGATGCATGGAATGCCAGTCAAGCGTTCGCTGATCTGTGTCCAACTTGGCGCACTTCTCTTTTTGCTTTCCACTGTTTCCCATAGCCAGCACCACGAGCGCAGTCAGACTCCCGACAAATACAGGTGGGACCTCACTGCGATTTATCCCTCGGACGATGCCTGGCGGGCCGCCAAAGAAAAGTTCGTGGCTCAGATGCCTACTCTGCACCAGTTTCAGGGAAAGATGGCGACGTCAGCCAAGGTGCTCGCCGATACGCTGGACACCCAGAGCAATCTGCAGAAGGAGTTCTCGCGTCTCTACGTCTATACCTCGCTCCTCTCGGATTTGGACACCCGGGTCAGCCCTAATCAGGCAATGAAGCAGGAGATGTCGCAGATCGGCTCCAAGTTCAGCGCGGAAACCGCCTTCATCGAGCCTGAAATTCTCAAAATGGATTCGTCTCTGATCGATCGCTTCGTAACTCAGGAGCCTCGCCTCAAAATCTATCGTCATATCCTGGATGACGTCGTGCGCCGCCGGGCCCATACGCTGAGCGATGTGGAAGAAAAACTGCTCGCGGGCGCCGGCTTCATGGCCTCGGCTCCCTCCGACGTCTACGGCATTTTCTCCGACGCTGACTTCCCTTACCCGGCGGTCACACTCAGCGACGGGAAATCGGTAAAACTCGACGCCTCCGCCTACGAACTCTATCGTGCTTCGCCCAACCGCGACGACCGGCAAAAGGTCATGGCTGCATTCTTCGAAGCCATGGGCAAGTATCGCGGGACCTTTGGCGCTTTGATGAATGCCAACGATCAGGCCTCCAATTTCTATGCCCGCAGCCACAAGTACGACACGGTTTTGGCGAGTGCTCTTGACGGAAACAACATCCCAACCTCGGTCTATTCAAAGCTGGTGGAAGGAGTGAATCGCAACCTTCCCACCTTCCAGCGCTATTTAAAACTGCGCAAACGCATGATGGGGCTGAAGGACCTCCATTACTACGACCTCTATGCTCCCCTGGTCGCATCCGTAGACCTGAGTTACCCGGTTGAGCAGGCTGAACCCAACATTCTCGCCGCTCTCGCGCCACTCGGTCCTGAGTATGCGGAGGGCGCGAAAAAAGCTTTCAACGAGCGCTGGGTTGATATGTATCCCTCCGAGGGCAAGACATCGGGGGCGTATTCCAATGGCGCCGCCTACGACGTACATCCTTACATGCTGATGAACTACAACGGCAAGTACGCGGACATGAGTGCTCTGGCGCATGAACTCGGCCACACCATGCACAGCTATTTCTCGAACAAGACCCAGCCGTACGCGCTGGCAGGTTATCCCATCTTCGTTGCCGAAGTGGCTTCGACGTTTAATGAGGCCTTGCTGCTTGATTACTCGCTGAAAACTATCAAAGACGATTCCACGCGCTTGTCGCTGCTGGGCAACTACCTCGAAGGCATCAAGGGCACCGTCTTTCGCCAGACTCAATTTGCGGAATTCGAGCTGCGTGCCCACGAAATGGTGGAAAAGGGCCAACCCCTCACGGGAGATGCACTAGCCAAGCTTTATGGAGAAATCGTAAAGAAGTATTACGGCCACGATCAGGGCGTATGTATCATCGATGACTACGTGGCGCACGAGTGGGCATTCATTCCCCACTTCTACAGCGACTATTACGTCTTCCAGTACGCCACTTCGTTCACCGCATCGTCAGCGCTGTCAGAAAAGGTTCTCGCAGGGGACCCCGCCGCCACCAAGCGGTACCTGAGGTTCATTTCCGCCGGCAAGTCGAAATATCCCATCGACCTGTTGAAGGATGCCGGCGTCGACATGACAACCGACGAACCCCTCGAGCTAACCATGCGCAAGATGAACCGGGTAATGGACGAAATGGAGAAGCTGCTGGACCGCCAGGGGAAGTAGCGCCAGGCATTTCCAGCCGTTCTACCACCTCCCCCTCTGTCATCTCGACCGCAGCCGGAGCGAATGCGACGGGGGAGAGGCCTTGCGTTCCCCGGCGGACGGCGCCCCTGTCCGCTTGACGCGCTCCCCCCACCTTTGGGATGATGCCAGCCGCGAAACAGGAGGATTTCATGCCTCACTATCTTCATCAGATCGCCTACACCAGCGACAGCTGGAAGTCGCTGGTCGCGCAACCTCAAAATCGTGTGGAAGTGGTCAGACAAGCCATCGAGAAACTGGGAGGAAAGGTCGTCGCCGGATTCATGGCGTTCGGCGAGTACGATGTAGTCGTCATTACCGAAATGCCCGACCAGATCAGCGCTGCGGCAATCGCCATTGCGTTCGCCTCCGGTGGTGCATGCAAATCTGTACATACCACACCGTTGCTTTCGCAGGACGAAGCCCTGCAGGCGATGAAGAAAGCGTCCGAATCCGGATACCATCCGGTCTCACGCGCTGCCTAGATAGTTAGTTCTGTCGGGCCGTGAACAGTCAAAGTGGGCGAGCGTTGTAGTGTGCCTGCGTCGCGTGGCCAACTTTATCCCCCATCTCTGTCATCTCCACTGGAGCCGCCGCTGAGCAAGGCGAAGGGGCCGGCGAAGTAGAGAGATCTTGCGTTTGCGCAACTCCGATGACCTACTTTAAATACTTCCCATACCAGGCCACATACCGCTCCAACCGGTCATGGATGTAGCTCGGCCGCGTGAACAGATGAAACTGCTCCGGATAAACCACCAACTCTGTCGGAACTCCCAA
>CAWGQZ010000086.1:0-35707 GCA_963824805.1 uncultured Acidobacteriaceae bacterium
CTGGATCCTCCAGTTCATAGAGATTGTTTATCTGCTCGAACAGCTCTCGTTCTTCCCTACTGGTAATGCGATGCGGGCATTGGGATTCGGCGAGAACCCGAGTGAAAATACTCAGGAAATCGAGGTTGCGCGGAGTTGGCGGCAAGGCAAACGGATTGATCTTGAACTGGTCAGAAGCCTGTCCCATCCGGAAATAAGCGCCCCGGAAAAGCCGGGTGAGACTCGAAAAGCTCCCGCCAAGATCGAAGATGAAAGTGTAAGGATCATACTTCTGCAGATTGGTAATGAGGAAATTCAGCAGGAACGACTTGCCGGAACCGGTTCGCCCCAGAATGATGCTGTGGGCAATGTCCCCATGATGAAGATTGAAGAAGTACGGCGAATGATGGCTGGTCTCAAGCACTGCCAGATATTCCCGTTTCAGGTGGAGATTTTCTGTCTCCCCCCGGTGTAGTGTGAAAAGGAATGAATAGTCGGCGTAGTTCGCATTGCTGATCAAGAGCCGCCGCAAATTAAACGCGCTGTTGCCGGGCACGGTGGCCAAATAGGCATTCAGCAGGTTGTAGCGCTCCTGATATAACTGCGCATCGTGCACACTGAAGACTTTGTAGAACTCGGCACAGCCCAGCTCGACCCTGGCTAATTCGAGGTCGTAGACCACGACGGTGAGCGAGAACTCTCCGAAGTAATGGCCATTCACCTCGATTTCCTTAAGCGCCTGACCGAGGCTTTCAATCTGAGCCTCCTTTGCGTCATCGATCAAGATTTCATGGGGCGCCGCCGGCGCATCGGAAGTATTCAGATAGCTTGCCAGCGAACGCTTGGTATTGTGAAAGTGACGTCGGCGGGAATGAATTCGCGCTCGCGTCTTGTCCGCTTCCTCCTTCCTCCACTCGGTGACAATGAAGAAATTCGCCTGAACCTCCAGCAGCTTGCTGAAGATCAGAGGGAAACTATGAGCCGATGGCTCTTTAAGCGAGAGCACCTTCAGGTAGAAATCGTCGAGCCGAAGTAGCCCGCGATGGCATTCCAGCTGGGATTCGCATAGGTAGTAGTCAAGAAAAGTGTCGTGTTTGAGTGCCGCCGCTTGCAATTTGTCAGGTGCAAAATTCAGTATCTGTTTCAAGACGCAAAAGGCTTTTGATTTGTCGAGCAACTCGACTGGCGATAGATCATGGATCTGCAGGATGAAGCTTTCGATCTTCTGCTGGAGAACCGCCTGCGCGCGGACAATCTCTTCTTCGAGCAGCAGCACCTGCTTTTGTGAAGACAGCAAGCCGGCCAGCTCCTCCCATGGTCGCCTCCCGATCTCTCCTCCCTTGGCCAGGCCCCGCAGGGCGGCCCTGCGGGCCGAGGAATTCTCCAGGATCACCACGAAATAAACCGAGAGTTCATACAGTCTGTCGGCCTTGGCCCGGAGGTAAGAAATCCGGCTTTCGATAGCCGCCGACACTACGGGATTGGCATACAAGCGGTGGGGAATTTCCGGGGCATTCCGTTTGAACAGGTACTGGTAGATACGGCAGCTGTCATCCAGGACTTTGAAGGCCGACTCCAACCGCCGGCTGCAGTTGTCAATGCCATTTGCATCCAAACACTCGTAGTCAACTCCCTTTACCGCCAGAACAACCCCGAGATCGCCGCTTTTGGTAAGAAAAGTGTGATCGTCGATAAATCCAAAAAGATTGATCTGCTGGTTCAGCGAGCCAGCCTCGCGATAACTCTTCCTGATATTGGCCAGCTTAAGCATGTCGCTTCTTCCGCACTGATATGGGGGCAAACTTCATGGGGTCGTAGAGGGTGCGCGTCTTTCCGGAATTGAGCAGCAAACGAAGGATTTCCGGATCCGTCCGGGTGGCCCAGCGAGCAAAGCCGTAAAGCAGCGTGAACATCATCAGCCCGCCCAGAAAGGTGTGCAGTAGATTGAAGACAGCGGCTCCCATCACCATAGCCAGGAAGAACAATTTCCTTTCGGCTCCCATCAGCGTGAGTGGCGAATTCAGGGAGCGAAACACGGGATTGAGTCGGCGCTGCATCATGGCTAAAAACTCCTCGCACATATATTTCTTGCTTTTAGGGAAACAGCCAGGACATGAAGTTCGCCGCACCGACGGCCATGCCCACTCCAAATACCACTCCTGCCATGGTGCGTTTTGCGGCGCCCTCTCCGAAGGCAAACATCAACCCTCCGAGAACGATCGCAACCAGGGCGAGGCCGGTGGCAATCGGACCCGTGAATGAGGTTTGCAGCGCCTGGACCGCCTGCTCCCAGGGCGATCCTCCAGCCTGGGCGAAGACCCGATCGGCCAGAGTCATACAGGAGGCAAGAGTGAGTGCACCGGTACGCAGCCGGCGGAATTTGCTGGTAGCAAACCGGGATTGCGGGCGTTTTCGATCATGCATGAGACAACCTCCTTAAGCGGATTGTCAGGGGTTCTCGCCGGCTTCGGGGGAGTGACGCCATCACCAACTCTGCAAGCTTTTCCGCTGCACTTGGTTGAGAGCTCAGAAGAATGGAAAGTAAGAGTCTGACCTCTCAGCGACTGCTGCGCTGGCGGCGAAGAAGCCGGCGAAAACTTCCTTCTCTTACCTAATCTGTCGAGAGAAATAAAAACGGACCTGTGGATATCAAAATAATTCTCTCGCTGCTTTTCAGGCCACCCGATCTGTCCCCTGAGCGGCAGAGTTCGGAGGCTTTGCCGAGGCGCTCGCCTTCCTTGGCGGAGGTGCCTGGACCTGACGCCGAAGTCTTTCGACAATTCTTTGTACGCGGTGCCGGAGCGCAACATCGGATAGTCCCTCGTGCGCTGAGAGTAGCCGGGAACCGAGACCATCAATTTTGAATGTCATCAGCAGTTCATGCTCTTTCTCGCTTAACAGTCCCCTCGAAAGGCAGGTCTGCAAGATTTCGCCCAGCAAGACCTTGGCTTCCAGATCTGCGGCCATGGCGGTTTCCGGCACCGGGATATCGGCAGCATCCATTTGCGGTTCGATGGTATGTCTGGTTTCATGGATCGCCCAGCGGAACGCTTGTCGCCGCAACAGACGGATAATGCTGAAGGCGAAGTGCGATTTCTGTTCATTGGGAGAGATCGAGTCAAGAACTTGAAGAGCTGTCACCATTACGTGTTGGGCAATGTCATCGCGGGCCAGCAGCGGAAAACCGGCGGCAATCTGGCGCCACGCCTTGTGAAGCGAGGGAACGAGTAGGAGCAAGAGTATGGAACGATGGAGCTTTTGTTTTTCGCCGCTGGCGGGCCGCAATAATTCCCCGAGAAAGGTATCGGAGGAATCAGCCGGGTCCTGGCTGGCAGGACGGCGGCGCATTCGAGCCAGAGGCTCGAGACTGGCCGGAAAACCGGACAGAATGGGATAGTGGACCTCAATCTCGCGGAAAAACTCGACATACCGCGGCCTGCTGGAGCTCGAGCAGCAGGTTTTGTTCCAGCTTGCAGATCGTACAATTACAATTCGCGCGTTCCATCATCCTCCCGATCCTTCGCGATCGGAATTCGTGCGGGAGACAAGACCATTGCCCATTCGGTGTTTAATGACACACCCGACGGCTGTAGCTCTGGTTTAAGAGTTTCTCCTCGGCCATGCTCTGGCCAGGCAGAAATTTCCTGTCCCGCAAATCGCCTTGCCTCAAGCGACAGGGACAACTGATCTTCCGGTACTACGCTCAGAATCGGTGATTTTTCAGTTTGGTAGTCGGGTTTCCGGACGGCGGGGGATGTCGCGAACCCCAGCTTCTCGCGTCATGAACCACCAGCCTTGCCTGGTCGGCGCGCAATGGCCTGTCATGCGCTAAATGTTCAGGCTGGCGATTACACCCGCTTCTCTCTGGTGGGTAGCCGGGATCAGGTAGAGCGGCAAGTGGCGTTCTGTTCGAACATGGCAGCCACCATTTCCGGTGCGATGCTCGTCAGTCAGAGGGGCTCAAATCGCTCTGCGGACGATCGTGCTCAGTCAGATCATCCGACACGGCAAGCAGGCATGCCTGGTCATCAAATTGGATCCTGTCTGCGGAGTACGCCGTGAATTTGATCTCTCCGGACTTTGTGCGCAGGCGGGTGATCACGTTCCGAATCGCATCCCCCTTATGAAGGTGCGAAAGCAATTCCACCCGGTCTCCCGGGCTTGCCCAGATTCTCAGCTCGTTAACAGTATGGCCGATTAATTCTTCCCGGCTGTAGCCATAGCGGCGTTCAAAGGCCTCATTGACGTCGAGAAATCGCCCTTCCCGCATGGTTGTTATGGATAAGGCGACCGGGCTGGTGCGAAAGACCTTCTGGAATTTGTCTTCGGAGAGCTTGCGGCTTTCCTCGGACTCTCCCAAAGCCTGCCGCGCTTGATCAACATCGCGGACTCGCCTCTCCAGCTCAGCTCCATAGATTGAGGCACACTCATAAAGGCGGGAATTCTGGATGGCGGCAGCGGCGGGGATTGCCAGGAGTTGGGCACGCCTGAGATCTTCCCGGTTGAAACCTTCGCGTTTGCCATGGCCGGCTGACAGCAGTCCGAGAATCTGCTGGGAGGCAACCAGGGGCACACAGAGCCAGGAGCGGAGATGGGCCTGGGGCTCGAAGTCTTTCCAGTCTGCCTCCCCCTCTGTATCCGGAATCAACACACTCCTTTTGTTTTTCAATACTCTTAACAACGGAGGCGAATCACGCGCATCGAGGGTCAGGGGATAGCTTGTTCTTTGCGCGCCCGCCCGGGACTGCACCTTTTCACGCGCTGCCACCAGATGGGTATCGCCCTCCAACAACCAAATGCAGGCGCTTTCGCAGACAATGAGTTCGGTCAACGATGACAGAAGCGTATCGAGAACAAAATCCATGCGCAGGTTTCCGGTCAGTGCCAGCGTGGCTTTTCGCAGCGCCTCAGCCTCTTCCCAGGCACTTTTTGCCAGGGCCAGGTTAGTTTCCACTTCTTCCTCGGCTTGCTTTTGTGCCGTGATGTCCTGTGCTGTTCCCACCAGCCGGTAAATCCTGCCGCCGGAATCTCTCACCGGGAAGCCGCGTGCCCACACCCAACGCAGAGTTCGATCTGGTAAAACGATGCGGAACTTCTCCTCAAAGTGTCCGCTTCGGGTGGCTGCGCCCAGTTGGCTCAGTACGTGAGGTCGATCTTCGGAATGAATGGCTTCCTCATAGGACGACGGGCTCTCTTGCAAGCTATGGCAACTTCGTCCGGTAATGGTTTCGTAGGCCTGGTTCACATACAGTAGCTTCCTGGTCTCTGCATCCATCATCCAGAATATTTCTTGGATATTGTCAGCCATCTGCTGGAAACGCCGTTCGTTCTCAAGCGACTCACGGTTCGCTCTGAGTAAGGATCGAGTGTGGATGGTTAACACTACCGAGAGGGCAGCAAACACCAAGATTAGGAGCACGTAGAGCACGTTCACTCCTTGAAACCAATCCATACCGCCGTTGCCAGGGCTGCGACAAAGCCATCTTTACCGAGCTTTATGGCAGGATGAATTATAGAGCCAGCGGTCAATACGCCAGATCTTTGGTCTTTAAGTTAGGTAACTTCACTTTCTCTAGAGTTCACACTTTTTGAAACGCTGGTACGCCATGCAGGACAAGTGGTCAGCCGGGAGGACCTCACCGAAAAAGTGTTAGGCGAAAAATCGCTCCTTCGATCGAGCGATCGACGTGCACGTGAGCCATCTTCGCAAGAAACTTCGAACCTTGATACATCCGAACGGATCAAGGCAGTGCGCAACGCAGGAGATCTTTTTGTCAATCGTTTGGAGAAGGGATAGGTCTGGCGAAGGGAAAATCCGCTGCCATCTCCAGTATATCGAACGCTGGGGAGCTTGCGGCAAGCCCCGGTTCACGCAGTAGAGTCCCTACGGAAAGGGGGCCACGAGATGCGGGCATTGTTGTCGACGTGTGGGTCGCGCGGGTACGCCGAGTGGATTTATGTCTCGCCGGAGGTGGGAGTGCTCACCAACGAGTTCGACTGCGACGCCACGCCAGAGCCGGAAGAATGTAATGCCCGCGGCGCGACGGGCGTGATACCGATCGGGGTGTGGCGATGACCGGGCATGCAGTGGTGATCGCCGGAGGAGGTCCGACAGGACTGATGTTAGCGGGTGAGCTCGCATTGGCGGAAGTCGACGTCGCCATCGTCGAGCGTCGTGAAGGCCGGGACCTCGCCGGGTTGCGCGCAGGCGGGCTGCAGATACGCACAATTGAGGTCCTCGATCAGCGCGGGATTGCGGAGCGTTTCATCTCGCAAGGGCAGCTGATTCGGCGCGCACCCTTCGCTCGTATGACTCTCGACATCAGCGACCTCCCGACCCGTCACAGTTACTTTCTTGCGCTCTGGCAAACCCGCATCGAGCATATCCTGTCCGAATGGGTCGGCGAGCTGGGGGTGCCGATCTATCGCGGACGTGAGGTGACAGATTTCGCACAAGACGACACCGGCGTCAACGTCGAGATATCCGACGGCCAATCGATGCGGGCGAAGTATCTGGTCGGGTGCGACGGAGGCCGCAGCCTCATTCGCAAGAAAGCAGGCATCGACTTTCCAGGGTGGGACCCCTCAACCAGCTACTTGATTGCCGAGATAGAGATCGCCGAAGAGCCGGAGTGGGGTATTCGGCGTGGTGAAAAGGGCATCAGTGCCTTTGCCAAACTCGAGGACGGCAGCGCGCGTGTCGTGTTGAATGAAAAACACATCGCCAAGAGCGACGCGCCGACCCTACGCGACGTGCGCGAGGCCCTCATCGCCTCCTACGAAACCGACTACGGTCTTCGTAGCGCCACCTATATCTCCAGATTTACCGATATGGCCCGGCAGGCGGCGTCCTACCGAGACCGACGCGTGCTGCTGGCTGGTGACGCTGCGCACGTGCATTCCCCTATGGGTGGACAGGGTCTCAATATCGGCGTCCAGGATGCCGTGAATCTGGGATGGAAGCTCGCCCAGGTGGTCCACGGCATATCGCCGGAGGGCCTCCTCGATACCTACCATGCCGAGAGATACCCGGTCGGCGCCCGCGTGTTGCGCAACACCATGGCGCTCACCGCGGTTGACCGCAGTGACGATCGAATCGCTCGCACTGCGCGAGATGATGTGCGAAATGATGCAGAAGGATACGACTCGCCAGCAATACTTCACCATGATGTCTGGCCTGGACATTCATTACGACTTCGGCAATGGACACCCGCTACTCGGACGACGTATGCCCGATCTCGATCTGGTCACCTCGCATGGCCCGCTTCGGGTCTTCAGCCTGCTGCACGCTGCCCGGCCGGTGCTCCTCAACCTCGGTGAGGCCGGCGCCTTCGACATCGCTCCATGGAGTGATCGGGTTCGGTTAATCGATGCTAAGTACGGTGGGGCGTGGGAACTTCCGGCAATCGGTGAGGTCACTGCTCCCACCGCCGTGTTGGTTCGGCCCGACGGACATGTGGCCTGGGTGGGGGACCTGACCCAACCGGGGCTCGCGGACACACTAACCGCCTGGTTCGGACCGCCGCTTCCGCATAGCGCCATCGAGCCTACGGTCGGGGTCAAAATCCCGGGCAGTGGCCAAGCGTTAGCAGAAGCTCGCGATCTACCACCTCGCCCTCGTGCAGATCAGCATGATCAGCCTGCTCGTCCGTCACGAACGTCCCTGTAAGAAAAACCCTAGCCTGCCAGCGGCAGCACAATCTTGACGCAAAGACCACCACCCTCCGCGCTCTCGGCCGAGATTTGGCCACAGTGAAGGCGAATAACCTCTGGGAAAATACCCGACCTGTGATCCATCGTTATTTGCGTTCCTGGAATCGGTCCGACGCCAGCTCTTTGGCAGCCGTTTCCACTCTGCGCGTAAATTGCTGTTTTCCGGCCGTGCTACCATTATCTGCGGACCAGATGCTTATGCCTCAATTCGTAATTGAACGCGAAATACCTGGAGCAGGCAATTTGTCTGACGCCGATTTGCAGGCAATCGCAAGAAAATCGGTCGGAGTTTTGAAGGATATGGGACCGGAAATTAGATGGTTACACAGCTACGTAACGGGCGATAAAGTCTACTGTGTCTACCTGGCACCCGATGAGGAAACCGTACGCGAACATGCACGCCGAGGCGGTTTCCCTGCCAATCGGATCTCGGCGGTTCGACGCCTTATCGACCCCAGCCTCGCCATCTGAAGAAATGAGCTTAACCGCCGGGATCTGTTTCAGAGCGCAGGGCCTGCTGGATAGCTTCGTCGACTGGCATGCCCCAGCCTTCCATCCAAGCTGCCATTCCTGAAACATCTCCCAGGGCTCGTCGTGCAAACTGTAAGGCCTTCTCCAGCCTGGATTGTTCCGCCGGCGTGAGTGGGGCGCCAATTTGTTGTCGAAGAGCCGCTGCGGCCGCAGCCCGGTGCAGCGCTTGCTTGCTCTGCGACCGCGCTGCCGCACTGATTGCCAAGGATTCGAGAGCCCTCGCGATGCCGCGCTTGTGTCCCAGATCCTTAAATATCTTGATGCTTTCGCTGTACAGGCGATGTGCCTCAACGTGATTGCCTTGATCGCAGCTCAGGCCGGCCAGATCAGAAAGGACGCTCGCAATCCCCCAATTTTCCCGCAAACGCCGAAACAGCTGCTAGACTTCGCTCGCAATAGGAATGCGCGGAAGCAAAGTCAGCTTTTAGTCGAGCCACGTCTCCCAGGTAACTGAGCGTCCAGGCGACACCCGCATCATCGGAAATCTCACGGAATCTGGTCAGGCATTCGTCGTAGAGCTTGGATGCGCTCGAATATTGCCCCTGCATCTTCATCACGCTGGCGAGGTTGCTGAGTGCACGGGCGATGTCAACTGGATCCCCCACCTCCTTCCAGATCGTGGCACAGCGATTAAAAAGCGAGAAAGCCAGGGTAAGGTCGCTACGGTCGCGAGCAATCACCGCCAGTGCGTTGAGGGCGACCGCAACACCGCGGTTGTCGTTCAACGTGTTGCAGATATTCAAGCTTTCTTCAAACAGGTTTTGCGCCTCAACATAGTCTCCTTGCTCGCCAGCGAGCACGGCGGCGGCGAACAGAACACGAGCGCGGAGTTTCGGACGCGTGCGGGATCCTTCCAACCCAAGGAGCCTGGTCATGGCCACTCGGCCCTCGGCTATATGTTCACGCGTCTCCCAGAAGCGGAACAGGGCAGCACCCAAGCGCAGTCCCCAATCCGCTTCCCCGCTTTTGACCAGATAATCAAGGGCGGTACGAAAATTATCGTGTTCGGTCTCAAAACGATCGAGCCATTCAGGGCGAGCCAACATCTCCTGCGCGCCCTCTTCGGCAAGAACGAGATAGTAGGCAGCATGGGTTCGGCGTGTGGAGGCGTCGTCGTTGCTCTCGGCAAGCCGTTCGAGCGCGTACCGACGAATGGTGGAGAGCATAAAGAAGCGATCCTCGGTGTTCAGCGGCTCGACGTGCTGTGCCAGGCTCTTGTCCACTATCGAGGCCATGGCGTCGAAGGTATCGAGACCCAAATCGCCTCTGGTATCACACACTGCCTCCACTGCTTCCAAGGTGCAGCCGCCCGAGAATACAGATAGCCGGCGGAAAAGGGTTTGCTCGGCCGACGTGAGAAGACCGTAGCTCCAGTCCACAGTACTGCGGAGGGTTTGCTGCCGGCTCGGCAAGTCGCGGGCGCCTCCTGTCAATAGGTCCAGACTGCTCTCCAGCCGAGCCAGCATGGTAGTCGGAGAGAGAAGCTTGATTCGAGCCGCCGCAAGTTCGATGGCGAGGGGCAGCCCGTCGAGGCGGGCACAAATGGTCGCCACCGTAGCGGCATTTTCCTTGGTCAGGGTAAATCCAGGCTTGATGGCCTGCGCGCGTTCCACAAAGAGCGCGATAGCGGGAAGACGAGACAATGATTCCAGGGGTGGAATGGATTTCAGATCGGGCAGCGCGAGGGGAGAGACGGGAAACTCATACTCGCCGTAGACGTGTAGACGCGATTGGCTGGTTACCACCACCTTGAGTCTTGGGCCGGCGCTGAGCAGTTCGGCCATAAAGGATGCGGCCGGAGTGAGATGCTCAAAGTTGTCGAGGAGCAGAAGCATGGCCTGGTCGAGCCGCCCCACATATTCCTTTAGACTCTCCTGTGGCGTACGAGTGCCGCTTTCGGTGACCCCTAGGGCCTGCACAATTGTGGAAGCGATCAGGCCTCCGTCGTCGATCTCTGACAACGATACGAAGCAAACCCCACCTGGAAACCGGTCCGCGATATCGTTGACCGTCTTCAATGCCAGTCTGGTCTTGCCAATGCCACCCGGACCGGTCAGGGTCACCAGCCGCACCTTCTCCTGGGCCGAGAAGCTGCCGTAACTCGGCCTCCTCCTGATCACGTCCAATGAATGCAGTGTGCTGTAGCGGAAGGTTTTTGGGGCGTGGCTCGGCGGGGACGCCAGGAACATGAGCGAGCCGGTCGCGCACCGCAGCCAGGTCACGAGCTAAATCTTTGGTGGAGGCGTAGCGTTGCTGGGGATCCTTGGCGAGGCAGCGCTCGACTATCCAGATTAACGGGGTGGGGACCTGCAGCATTCTGGTAGCCAGGGGCAAGGGCTCGTCGCGAAGGATGGCGGCGAGGGTCTCCACATCCGTGTTCTTACGGAACACGGGAACTCCTGTCACCATCTCGTAGAGCACCGAACCAAAGGAAAACTGGTCGGAGCGAAAATCGACTTCGCTGCCAATCGCCTGCTCTGGGGACATGTAGCCCACGGTACCCACCACCATTCCGACCTGCGTCATGGTATCGGTGGCATTGTCGGATCTGCGCGCGGCGGGTTCGGTGAACAGCTTCGCCAGGCCGAAATCCAGAACTTTTACCGCTCCTTCCTCAGACACCATAAGATTTTCAGGTTTTAGGTCGCGGTGGACGATGCCGACCTCATGCGCTTTGGCGAGCGCATCTGCAATCTGAGCGGCGAATATAATCGCTTTGCGAAATGGAAGCGGTCCAGAATCCAGCAACTCACGGAGCGTTTTCCCAGCCACCAGTTCCATGGCAATGTAGTGCTTCCCTTCTACGCTGCCCAGTTCATAGATGGTTACGATATGGGGATGGTTGAGTGCCGACGCAGAGCGGGCTTCCCGCTCAAAACGGGATAGGGTTTCCGAACTGGAATGGTGCATCACGGAGACGGTCTTGATCGCGACCTCGCGGTCCAGACGAGTGTCCTTGGCACGGTAAACTTCGCCCATGCCACCTGCACCAAGCCGCTGAAGAATCTCGTAGCTCCCGAAGCGCATTCCTGGAGATAACGAAAACGATACGGAGTCCATTGAGGAAGAAAGGTCCATAAAGGCGGCAGCAATCCCAGCTGGAATCAGCCTTACGCGGTTACAGCTGAATTCTGGATTGCTCTCCCGCGGTTCCGGCTAAGGGTCCCAAATCGGGTTCATCATACGTCACCTTTCGAAGCTGCTGAACAGGATCCTGGATAATTATTGGCCGGATTTCAGACTCGTTTCCACAACAGGGCCAACCCACAGGGAGGGTTCTCTGCCGGTTCCGCCTTCCCTGGCTGTGCCCTCAGAGAGAGTTCAGAAACGCAATCAGATCAGCCTTCTCCTGGGCTGTAAAACCAATATTGAAGCGCATCTGGTAAAACGCGAGTACCTCTGCCAGCGACGAGGCCGAACCGTTGTGAAAATAAGGCGCGCGGCTGGCAAGTCCGCGGAGAATCGGGCCCTTGACCTTTCCGATGTCGGCCCACTTTCCAGAAACAAGAGCACGCCCGGGATCGGTAGTCTGGATGGTGGCCCCGGTCGAATTGTTTACCAGAGTAAACACCGGCAGGTAGCTGAGGTCGAGCGCACTCGTCAAGTCTGCCACGCCGATGTTCAATGGCGCAGAAACCGAATGATGACCCACGTTTGGCGTATCGTGGCAGGTTCCACAAGTGCCTGAAAATGACGCAGGAAGTCCGGCTACATCGTTTATTCCGGAGACTCCGGAAATCGTAATCGGCTTCGAATTGAATAACGCCTGTCCCCGCGCAATGCTGGCTCGGGAGGGAGTCCGTGAATTCCCCCAGGAATCGAACAGGCTGAAAATATTGGGGTCGAAGGCGGCGCCCGTGGGATTGAAGCCGAAGCTTGCGGGGAAAGAATCGTTAATACCAATAAAAAACGGCTCCCAGGCCAGAGCTACGGGTCCACCAGTCGCATTGCCGCTGTTCAGATAGCCTGCCTTGTAATCGAACGCCTGAGCCGTCCGTAGGGCAGTCTCGAAGTTCACAATGTCCTGTATTTGTGACGGCGTCGGAGCCGCCCCCTGTGCATGTCCGGTAGTGGCATCCATCGCCTGGTGAGCCAGGTCTGCCAGTAACTGGCCAGTATCAGGATAGGTGATCTTTTGCGTGCCCGGGGGCGTCGACTCGCGCCCGTCCCACATGAGCGTACTCAGGAAATTCAGGTTGGTGGTCGGAAGCGGTCGACGGTACATGGAAAGCGTGGACAAATCATTGCACCCATACGGATTGTCGACGCTTTGCACGCTGAACTCGGCTCCGTCAGGTAGGGGCAGAGCTATGCGAATCAGCCCCCGGCTGAGCAACAGGCTGTACGCTTTGCGCCGCTCCTGCACAGTTGAAGTCTTGATATTTTGGTCACAGTTCGATCCGTCGTTGGGGCGAAAGATGGGATCCCGGCCCTGGGTCAACAGGAAGCGCAACTGCACCTCTTCTGCCGAGATGCTCCAGCCCTCGCTCGGAACGTGGCAGGAAACGCAGGATCTTCCGTTGGTGCCGAGCGCTTGGAAGAAGGCACCTTTCAGGCTGATGGGGGCATTGTGAACGTTGTAGGTTTCAACGAATCCGCTATGGTTTGGAAGCGGGAACAAGTTCGGAAGCGATTGGGCGCTGGCAGCGGGCGGCATCATCGCCGCCCCGACGAGTAGAGTGATCACGCTGAATTTCATGGTTCTTACCTCCCTGCGGGGGATATCCTGCCGCAGCCGATTCTCGCCGACCATGGTGGATCGATGTAGATTGCCTTAATTTCCAATGAATTCGTAAACCACTGACCATATTGAGCTTGTAGAGGCATCCGGCACGCGATGTAGAATCGAAGCCGCCGTTTTTTATTAGTTTCCGACCCGGTCAAAATGGCAGACCAGATCCGTTTCGGGGAAGATCTCGAGCTCGACCTGCGCGCTTATGAACTACGTCGGGCTGGCAGGGCTCTCAAGCTCGAACGGATTCCCATGGAACTGCTGCTCCTCCTGATCGAGGAGAGAGGTCAACTGGTGACCCGGAACCAGATCATCGAGAGGATCTGGGGCAAGGATGTCTTCCTCGACACCGACAACAGCATCAATGCCGCCATCCGCAAGATTCGCCAGGTATTGAAGGACGATGCTGAACAGCCCCGGTTCGTGCAAACCATCACCGGGCGGGGATACCGGTTCATCGCGCCAGTGGCCGAAGTGTTGCCACCCCCTACGCCAACAGCTGCTGAGCCCCGTGCCCCGTCCGGGGATGGTCTGGTCGGCAGAAAGGTCTCCCACTACAGGATTCTGCAGGTGCTCGGAGGCGGCGGTATGGGAGTCGTCTACAAGGCCGAAGATTTGAAGCTGGGCCGCCGGGTTGCGATTAAATTCCTTCCCGCCGAACTGGCTCATGACGCCCGCGCCTTCAAGCGCTTTGAACGGGAAGCGCGGGCCGCCTCCATTCTCGATCACCCCAACATCTGCTCCATCTACGAACTCGGCGAACATGAAGGCCAGCCTTTTCTCGTGATGCAGTTGCTCGAGGGGCAGACGCTGCGCGAATTGATTGAGAGCGCTCGCCAGCAAAACCAGCCTTTGCCGGCCAGTGAGCTGTTTGATCTCGCCATGCAGGTGGTCACCGGGCTCAGAGCGGCACACGAGAAAAGCATTATTCATCGCGATATCAAGCCGGCCAACATCTTTATCACGAATCACGGCGAAGCCAGGATCCTTGACTTCGGCCTGGCGAAAATGGTCGAGGAAGCGTCCGGCCCCGACGATGGGCGCACGGAGCTGACCGATCCTGGCAACGCTGCGGCGCCCGCGCCATCCTCTTCGAATCTGTGGCTGACGCTGACCGGCGCAACCATGGGGACGGCACACTATATGTCTCCCGAACAAGTACGGGGAGAAAGGCTGGACACGCGCACCGATTTGTTTTCCTTTGGCTTGGTTCTCTACGAAATGGCAACCGGCCATCGCGCCTTCAGCGGTGACAGTGTGCCGGGAATCCATGAGGCAATTCTGCATCGCGGCGCCGTCCCCGCGCGCCAACTGAGGCCAGACCTTCCAGTCGAGCTCGAAAGAATCATTGCCAGGGCTCTTGAAAAGGATCGCGAGCTTCGCTACCAGACCGCCAGTGAACTGGGAGAGGATCTGCAGCGCCTGGCTCTGGCCTTCAGTCTGAAACAGCCGGTGTCTGCCGTTCCGCCTGCTGCGAATCTGATTGAGGCTGAAGCCTCGCAAAAAACTCAACTTGTGGAGGAGTCTGGCAGTGGTCTTGCCCATCGCTGCGCTGGCTACGGCTGCTCTCTACTACCGGTCAGTGCAGGCGAACCGGCTCAACGAAACCGACACGATCGTCATAGCCGACTTCGCCAATTCCACGGGCGATCCTGTTATGGGCGACGCCCTCAAGCAAGGCCTGAACATCGCGCTGCGCCAGTCTCCTTTCCTGAGCATTGTTTCCGACGAAGCCGTCAGCTCTACACTCAAGCGGATGACGCTTCCGTCCGGCACTTTCTTGACCCCTGAGGTGGCCCGCGAAGTCTGCCAGCGTAGCGGCAGCAAGGCCTACGTGGGCGGAGCCGTCGCGGCTCTTGGTAGCGAATATGTGCTGGGCCTGAATGCGGTGAACTGCCGGAGCGGCGATGTCATGGTGCGGGAGCAGATCACCGCTCCGGCAAAGGAAAAGGTGATTGCCGCGCTCGGCGATGCTGCCTCCAGACTGCGTGGAGAGCTGGGAGAATCGCTTTCCACGGTGCAGAAATACGATGTCCCGCTGGAAGAGGCAACCACACCTTCGCTCGAAGCGCTCAAGGCCTTCAGTCTGGCACGTGCGGCGGCCCTCAAGGGATCGGTCGACAGCTCAATTCCCTTCTACAAGCACGCCATCGAGGTGGATCCGGACTTTGCCGCCGCCTATGCCCACCTCGCCCAGGCTTACGCCAACGGCAGCCAGACCGATCTTGCCAGGGCCAGTATCCAGCGGGCATTCGAGCGCCGTAACCGCGCCAGCGAGCCGGAAAAGTTCTACATCACAACCGGCTACTACGAACTCGCTACCGGGGAAACCGACAAACGCATCGAAGCTCTCCGGCTCTGGCGACAGATGTATCCCCGGGAAACCACCGCCGCCAACGATCTTGCTGCGGAGTACAACGATATGGGCAGGTTCGATCTTGCCCTGGTCATCGGCGCAGGATGCACTGCGCCTTAGCCCCGATGCCTACACTCCCTATGAGAACCTGGGAATGGCTTACCTGGGGCTCAATCGATTTTCGGATGCCAAGGCCATCCGCAACCAGGAACTGGCAGCCAATCTGGGTCTTCACTGGACGCACATTGATTTGTATAGCATCGCAGTTGTCGAGAACGATGGCGCCGGCATGGCGCAGGAGATCGGGTGGGCCAAAGGAAAGACCTATGAGTTCTTCATGCTTGAGATAGAAGCGGGAGTGGAGGCCGCGGCGGGCAAGCTGCAAGACGCCCGACTGACTTACCGCCAGGCCATGGACAGTGCCCGGCGCGCGAAATTCGATGGGATCGCCAGGAACATGGCGATCGATCTGGATCTGGTCGAAACCGAGCTGGGAAATCGGCCCACACAAGCCGGGCCGCTTTGGCCGTGCCCAACAGTGGACACGCTCGAAAAGCGGCGGCCCACATATTTGCAATCACCGGAGATCTCGATCGAGCCGGTGCGCTCGCCGCCGAACTGCTAAAGGATAATCCCACCGATTACTATGTCAACAACGTCTGGGTACCATCGATCCGGGCCGAGATCGAACTCAGCCGAGGCAACCCGACAAAGGCCATCGAGCTCCTCAGTGTCACCTCTCCCTACGAATTTGGCTTGAAAGCGCATGGATGGCCGAGCTACGTTCGCGGGCTTGCCTACCTCCGCGCCCAAAAGGGACAGGAAGCGGCCGCCGAGTTTCAGAAGGTTCTCGATCATCGCGGAGTGAGTTTGGCTGACTCGTTGGCTCCGGTATTCTACTCGTTGTCACATCTGCAGCTGGCGCGAGCTCGCGCCATGTCGGGCGACGCCGCCGGCGCGCGCACTGCCTATCAGGAGTTTTTGAAGCTATGGAAAGATGCCGATCCCGACATCCCGATCCTGAAGCAAGCCAAGGCAGAGTACGCCAGGCTGCCATAGCTGGAAATACGGCGCCCACAAACCGTTCACCGATCATTTACGCAAACTTCTGGCTTTGCCATTCGATTCCGGCCAGTCCCAGCATGGCAGCTTTACGTCTTGAAATACATCCACACAGCCAGAGCGATGAGTACAACGGTTGCTCCCCAGAGCGAGGACGATCCCATTCCTGACTTTCTAGCCATGATGCAATCTTAACTCCGCTGTCAATGACCGGGACGCCGCGGCAATGATTTAGTTTTGAATCATAAAGTTACCGGGATGCCTTAAAGTCAAAGCCCAGATGCGGAAACAACCGTGTGCCGCTACCGGGAATTGAGCCTCGTCTCGCTTGGAATAATAGGGGCAAAGCTGTCGATCTGGCACTTTGGTGCCATGGCCCTCGTCGATTTCTATGAGAATCGCCGTCGGCAAGGATTGAGAAAGTCCACATTTTCGTGAAAAAGTTTGCATTGATCTCCGGAACTGATGAGGGGAATCGTGAAGGTCAAGGTGTTAAGCGCCCCCTGCTATGGCAGGCTAGCTGCAATGGGAAGGTGGTCTTCGCATAGCCGAACAAACCGTGCTTCTCGACAAGCTCCAATCCGATTACCTGGTGTACGAAACTGAACAAGGCTCGGCCCACGTTCGGGTCTCCGGCCGCGAGCGACTCTATCTTCTTTGGACCTTCCGGAATTTTAATAGCCTTCCGGTCAAGTCCCTTAATGGCCGCCAGCAAAGATTGGTGGAGAATCTTTATCTCAGGAATTCAGATTGTTTTTTGCGCAGCGACCCAGGCCGGGATGCCGTCGTGGGCACCGTCGAAGCGTTTCGGATGACATTGCGTGGGCCAGACACTGCTGCCGCAAAAAGACAAAAGACGCCAATCCTGAGCCCGGTCTCGATCAAGCGGAAGGTCAAGCTCTCGCAGGCGGAGAACCTGGCTTTGATCGACAGAGTTGCATGCACCAGGCTTGGCCTGTTACGGGCCGGTGCGCTGCTGTGTGCATTGATTACCATTTTTGCATGGGGCTACATTCAACCCCTGGGGCGCTGGCAAGCGGCCAGCTCGCGGCAGGTTGAACAGGCCCCTGGGACGGACAACATCCAGAAACCTGATATCCGGTTGGCAGTGAACAGCGGTCCGGGCATAGCACCTCCGTCAGCACTTGCGGAACAGCCGGGCGGTTCGGCACGAACCAATATCCGCTCTGCACCCGTTCCTGACGTTGGTAGGAATCAATCCCGGCCGCGACTAGCACAAACTGATCCACAGGCAAGTTCCGTCATAGCAGGGACCGCGCCTCGGTTGAGCAAAGGCCATTCTCTAAAAAGCGAGGACCGCATCACCGGAAACCAGCCGGCAGAGAAAGCCGCAGATTTGGCAGCGACGGTGTCCGTGCGGGTCGAAGTACCAAGGCCACCCTCTAAGCTTGTCTATCCGATCTATCCGGCACGAAATGTTCGTGGCAAAGTGGCATTGCGGGCAATTCTTAGAGCCGATGGGACCGTGTCCGAGGTTAGAGTCTTGTCCGGCGAACAGATTCTGGCCGAGGCCGCCGTACGAGCGGTACGGCGATGGCATTACGCGCCCTACTACAGGGATGGTCAGGCATTAGAAACCGAAACCAACGTGAACATCTCCTTCATCGCCAGAGATGCCGTCGTCATCAGTTTTCCTTCCACAATCTCTGTTTCTCGATAGACTCCGCGAATCGAAGCTCATGGCAAAAACGAGGGGGAAATGCCCCGCCCCCATGATCGCTCTGGCTGGGAGTTGTGAGACGGGATGGTTGAAATGCGACGGACCTCCAGACTGCTCTTTTCTCACCGGAACGCGCCCCCACGATCACAGTCGACATCTAGGTCGAGTTTCCTATTTACGGCGAAAGGCTTGCGTGACTGCGCAGTAATGGCTGGCAACCAAAGTTTTCCTGAGGCGCTCTGCTCCATGGAGGTCGCCTCCTGAGGTCCAGCAATCCTCCAAAGAAAACCTCAATGGATTTCAGGTTCGGGAATGGGCGCAGTTCCCTCAAGAAAGTCGAAGTCGCATCCTTGATCGGCTTGCTGGATGTGTTGCATGAAAAGCCTGCCATATCCACGCGGAAAGATGCCCTCCCCGGGGCGCCAGGCAGTGCGGCGACGCGAAAGTTCTTCCTCGCTGATCCGCATATTCAACTTACGGGCGGCAACATCAAGCTCGACAACATCGCCTTCATGCAACAGCGCCAAGGGACCGCCAACAAAACTCTCCGGCGAGACATGCAGGATGCAGGCGCCGTAGTGAGTGCCGCTCATTCTGGCATCGGAAATGCGGACCATGTCCCTTACCCCGGCTGCGAGCAGCTTCTGCGGGATTGGCAGCTGGCCCCATTCCGGCATTCCAGGTGCACCCTTTGGGCCCGCGTTGCGCAGAACCAGAACACTGTCGGCGTCGACATCCAGTGCGGGATCATCGATTCGCGCGTTCATCTCCTGGTAGCTGTCGAAAACAATGGCGCGACCAGAGTGCTTGAGGAGGCGGGGTTCAGCGGCGGCGGATTTGATGACCGCTCCATTGGGGGCCAGGTTCCCTCGAAGAATGACCAGGCCCGAGGATCCGTAGACCGGATTGTCGAGTGGGCGAATCACATCCTGGTTGTAGGTCTCCGCACTCGATATATTCTCGCCCAGAGTTTTCCCGGTGACCGTGCGGGCGCCCAGATCCAGCTTCGGCGCGAGTGCCCGGAGCAGAGCGGGCAGGCCGCCTGCGTAATAGAAATCTTCCATCAAATACTTTCCACTGGGTCGAATATTGGCCAGCACCGGGGTCGTCGAAGAGAGCTCGTCGAAGCGCTCAAGCGCCAGCCTGATCCCGGCTCGCCCGGCCAGGGCCAGCAGGTGGATGACGGCGTTGGTTGACCCGGCGAGCGCGAGTACGGTGGCAATCGCATTATCGAAAGAAGAATCGGTCAAGACATCTCTCGGTTTCAGATCCTCCCAAACCATTTCGACAATACGGCGGCCGGAGAGGCTCGCCATCTTTGGGTGGTTCGAATCCACGGCAGGGATCGAGCTGGCGCCGGGAAGAGAAAAGCCCAAGACCTCCGCCACGCTGGTCATGGTCGAGGCTGTTCCCATCGTCATGCAGGTCCCCGGGGAGCGGGCGATGCCGTCTTCGATCTCTTGCCAGGCCCGGAGGTCGATGTTGCCGGCACGGCGTTCGGACCAGTATTTCACTACATCGGAGCCGCTCCCCAGAACCGAGCCATGCCAGTTGCCGCGAAGCATGGGCCCGGCGGGGACGAAGATGGCGGGCAGATTCATACTGATCGCGCCCATCAGAAGCGCCGGCGTGTTTTTGTCGCATCCACCCAGAAGGACACAGCCATCGGCCGGGTAGGAGCGCAGGAGTTCCTCGGTCTCCATAGCAAGAAGATTGCGGTACATCATGGTAGTGGGCTTCTGAAAAGTCTCGCCAAGAGAAATGGCGGGGATTTCCATGGGAAATCCGCCCGCCTGCAGGACACCACGTTTCACGTCATTAGCACGGTCGCGCAGGTGAATGTGACAGGGATTGGCCTCGCTCCAGGTATTAATGATGGCGATAACCGGCTTGCCGTCATAGTCCGCGTGCGTGCAGCCCATGGAGGCAGCCCGCGAACGGTGGCCGAAGGATCGCAGGTTGTCAGGGCCGAACCAGCGCTGGCTTCTCAACGAAACGGAATTCTGGCGTGACATGGAATTTCCCTCCAACTGGACGCACGCGTGCCGTCAGCTGCGAGCCATGAAAATTAAAACACAATCCTCTGCTAATCCGATTCCGATGCGGCTCCGAGACAACTCATTAGACCGCTACAGCATTCAGCACGGCCAAGGAGAACAGAATAACCGGCGCCTGCAAGAGAAATCCGATCGACCGACAGGTTATTGGCTGCGGGGAGAACAGCCTGACGGGGGCATCTGAGGAGCTCCCGGTGCGCCGCGAAAAACAAGCCTGAAACATCATTCTGTTGCGCGCCTGCAACGAGGATCGAAAGCCGCCCTTCTTTGACAATGAGGGTGCGGGAGCCTACAGTGGCTCGGAATACAGAACGAACCAGGAGATGTCTATGAAGAGAACGTGGATGGGGTGTTTAGTCGGGCTGCTCTTATTTGCGAGTGCCGCTTGGTCGCAAGATAAGACCGAGAAGGCGGTCGCAGCTCTGGAGCAGCAGTGGCTTCAGTCCCAGAAGACAAATAATCCCGACTTGGCAGCCCCGTTACTGGCGGACAAGTTCATAAATACGGGGGCCGATGGGAAAGTCACAGGCAAGGCCGAGGCCTTGGCTAACGCAAAGGCGACCAAATATGACAGCGTCAATTACGAAAATGTGAAGGTAACTGTATTTGGCGATACGGCAATCGCGACTGGGGACTTCATCGCCAAGGGCACTGATCCGTCTGGGAAACCTCTCGACTCTCATGAGCGTTATACCGATACGTGGGTGAAGATGCCCAACGGTCAATGGCAGTGTGTTGCAAGTCACGGCTCGCCAGTGACAATGTAGTTGATGCAATCTTGCAAGCAAAAAGCGCAGTCCCCAGCCGGGGATTGCGCTTGGCTTTGTTGTTCATCACGTCGGCTTTGTATGGATTGACCGGTTCTGAGTGAAATCTGATTCGTCAATTGTTTTGGAAACCGCTTTTGGAACACCGGCGTGAACGCCGGTGACACTGCAAAACTCACTGGAATTGCTGCGAACCTGCTAGACGACGAAAACCTGCAGACGGCGTGCGGTTCGTCCCGAAATAGTCTGGATCGCCAGGCCGAGGGTCAGGTTTTCAGTAATTCCTGTTGCAGAAAGACCAGCCCGGCGGCCCCGGCAACACCCCCGTACCCGACCAGGCTCTGAAATACGATCGGAACCTCGCGTCCCAGCAGGACGCGAGTACGACGGGTTACTTCTTCTCGAATTGGGGAGAGCAACTGTGGGCCCGCCTCGGCGATATTGCCACCAATAATCAGAACTTCAGGATCAAAGATGTGCAGAACGCTGACTACGGCGGCAGTCAGGTAATCGAAAGCACGCTCGAGTACACAACCGGCGCTCTCATCTCCCTCCGCAGCTGCGCGAAAAATTGCCTCCGTGTCGGGCGGCTGTCCCGTCTTCTCAAGAGACAGCTTCGCGGGCGCGGCACGGTGAAGATGAGCCAGGTAATCGGACTCGATGGCCCTGGAGGAGAAGCGGGTTTCCACGCAACCCCGATTTCCGCAGATGCACAGCCCGCCGTGGAGGTCCAGAGTCATGTGTCCGAGATGGCCGGCAGCTCCCGAAGCTCCGCGTAGAATCTTGCCATCGACTAACACTGCACCGCCTACGCCCGTGCCCAGGGTCAGCATAACCACATTGCGTTTGCCCCGGGCAGCACCCCAGAGGACCTCTCCAACCAGCGCCGCGCGGGCGTCATTATCAGCTTGGACCGGCACCTTCCCTGCATCGATGACCTCAGCCAAAACCATTCCTTCCAGGAAGTTCAGGTTTCCGGGCAGGCTGGTCACCCGAGACGTTGCCGTGTCGATGATGCCCTTACAGCCAATGCCAATTCCGCAGAGAGGCATGGTGCATCGCTGCGAGGACAGTGTGTACAAAGTGATGCAAAGCCGCTGGTGTGCGCGGTGAAGGTTGGTGAAAGCTCTCGAGCAGCTTTCCCGCAACTGTTACCAGCCCGGCTTTGATGGCGGTCGCACCAATGTCTACGCCAACTGCAATTGCCTGGTCGGGAAGAGCGTTTGGCCTGCTGCTCACAGTCGTTGTGCATTATACGCACTCTATGCCATGCTAGTGACCCATCGACCAGGGTACGGAAAGATGAACTTCGTGGATGACCAAAGTGCCGCCAGCCGTGGCAAAGGCGCCAGCCTGACCTTCTTCGATCATGCGATGAATGCCTTGTTGAAGTTGAAGGAGACCCAGTCCGGGGTGATTGGAAAAGCCGCGGAGCTTTGCGCCGACAAGATCGCCCGTGGGGGGCTGGTGTTTCTTTTTGGCAACGGCCACTCCCGCATGATGTCTGAGGAGATGACCCCACGGCAGGGTGGCTTCGTAGGTTTCGTGGCCTTGGTGGAACATGCACTTTCAAATCACGCCGCGATCGTGGGCATGAACGGTCTGCGCGCGCCGCTGTATCTGGAAAATTACGAAGGTTATGCCGAGCAGATTCTGAATGGTTTCCATTTCGGGCCCCATGACGCCTTCATCGTAATTTCAACCAGTGGAATTCGGCCGGTGATCGTAGAAGCGGCCATGGGTGCGCAGAGGCGCGGGCTACCGGTCATTGCAATCGTTTCCCAGGCACACTGTGAACAGAGCGAAGCAGCCCACTCTTCGGGTAAGAAACTGATCGATTGCGCCGACCTGATTATCGACAATCAATGCCCGCCAGGTGATTGCGTGGTCGAACTGGAAGGTCTGGAATGGAGGACGGGGCCGCTTTCCACCATCACCGGGGCAATGATTATTAATATGATCCGCTGTGCAACTGCGGAGGCGTTGCTGGCGCGCGGAATCAAGCCGGTTATGCTGCCAAGCCATCAATTTGTCGGCAATACCAGCGCCGCGACTCAACTCGATGCATTCTACGAAGCCTATCGAAAGAGTCTCAAGCACTTGTTCGAATAATCGTATTCGAACAAGTGTGACCGAAACAGAAATTTGTGAGCGAAGTACTCTTAATCACGGGCTCATCTGGAATTGCCGCAGCGGTGGCACGAATATGGGCTGCAGCCGATCCTGTTTTCGTTCTGGGAGTGAACGAAAATGAATGCCGCTCGCTCGCTGAGGAACTGGATCCGTTCGGGTACGTGGTCGGAGATGTGCGGGTTGAGGGCTCGGCCCAGCGTGCCATATCAGAGTGCCTGACCCGATTCGGCCGGATTGATGCGCTCATGAACGTTGCCGGCATCAGCTCTCGTTCCCTGGGGGACGGTCCCCTACACAATTGCCCCTCTGAGGCCTGGGACGCGGTCATGGAGGTGAATGCCAAGGGCACATTCCTGATGTGCCGTGAGGTGCTCGCGCTGTGGAGAACGACTCGCCAGGCGGGAGTGATCCTTAATACTGGCAGTGTCCTGGCCCGCCATCCGCAGCGGGAGCACTTTGCGACCGCTGCTTATGCAGCCAGCAAAGGGGCGATCGAAGCAATGAGCCTGGCGGCAGCGGCCTACTACGCGCCAGAAGGCATTCGGATAAACGTGATCGCGCCGGGACTGGTGCAGACTCCCATGACCCTGCGCGCACAAGGAAACCCCGAAATCACCAGATACATGATCCACAAGCAGCCGCTGCGAAAGGGACTGCTGACAGCAGAAGATATCGCCAAGACCGCATGCTTCCTTCTGCGGCGGGATTCAAGCCCGATCACCGGCCAAATCCTGACTGTAGATGCAGGATGGACGGTCAGCGAATGAGTTACGGGAGACCGACGATGACATCTCGGCCACTAGCCAGCTCGACGCCACAGCCAGAGAAGCGGTCGCCACTTCGGACTACGGTGGTCGGCAGCTTCCCGTTTCCCGGGTGGCTCGAGTTTGCATCCACCCACCTCGACCAGTTCGGCGATTCCGATATCGAGGAAATGAGAACCGACGCGGTCATCGTCGCGGTACACGATCAGGTCGCTGCCGGGCTGGATGTGATTACCGACGGTGAGCAAACCCGTTACGATTTCAACTTGTCCTTCTACGGCCGGTTGGAAGGCATTCGCGGCAATGAAACTTCCCTGCGGCGCTTCGGGCCACCGGCCCACGATCAACGCGGGAAGTACGACATCACCGGAACGATAAGCTCCCACTACGGGTTGGGCGCCGTCGAGGAGTTCAAGCGTCTGCAGAGGATTGCGCCACCCGGGCCAGTGCTGAAGGCAAGCGTTCCCGGTCCCTACACCTTAAGTGGCCGCATCAATCCGGGGGGCAGCTACAGGAGCCGCTGGGAGGTCACAGAAGCACTGGTTCCCATTGTTCGCGCAGAACTTGAACAGTTGGTCGAAAGTGGTTGCCAGGAGATCACACTCGACGAACCTTCCATGAGCTGCTACGGCCACCGGGAAGATCCCCGCCGCTTCGTCCAGATCTTTGCTGACACGGTCAAGCCCGTGGTCGGCCGATGCCGCCTCTCCACCCATCTCTGCTTTGGCAACTACAAGGGACGAGCCGTAGGTTTGCGACGATACGCCCCTTTATTTCCTGCGTTCTTCCATCTGCCGGTCCAGGAAATGCATCTGGAAATGGCAAATCGCGAATTTGCAGAGGTGGAAATCATCCAACAGATTGTCGCGGAAGGGATCGACGTCGCGGTCGGAATCATCGACGTAAAGAGCTATTACATCGAAACCCCTGCCGATGTGGCAGAGCGGGTACGCTTGTGCATAAAGCATGCCCCTGCAGACCGCCTTTCCTTCGCACCTGATTGTGGCCTGAGCCAGACCGCACGTTGGGCAGCCCGGCAAAAGCTAGCTAACCTGGTGAGCGGTGTCGCGATCGTCCGCAAGGAATTGGGAATATCATGATTTGCCCTCTACGTTCCCACGATGCGCTGCTTAGCGATATTCATTCTTCGGATCGTCGCGACGGCAGTTTTCGCTTGTGGTGGCTGGGACAAAGCGGGTTTCTGCTGCAGTGGCAAGGGATTCATGTGCTGCTCGACCCGTACCTTTCCGATTCCCTCACCAGAAAATATCAACAAACCGATAAGCCCCATGTCCGCATGACTGAGCTGGTGATTGATCCGGCGAATCTCGGGTTTGCAGACATCGCCGCGTCCACTCACATTCACACCGATCATCTTGATGGCGACACCCTCGGTCCCATCCTGGCCCGGAATCCCAACCTGACGCTGGTGATCGCGGAGGCGAATCGTGCGTTCGTTGCCGAGCGGCTGGCCATCGATCCTGCGGTTCCCATCGGTCTTGATGACGGAACCACAGTTGAGGTCTCCGGGATTCGTTTCTCGGGCGTGGCATCAGCTCATGAAGCGATCGAGCGTGACGAACACGGCCGCGCCCGGTTCCTTGGCTACGTGCTCCAATTTGGAGAGTGGACGGTTTACCACAGTGGCGACACCGTCCGATACCCGGAGATGGCGGAAAAGCTGCGCCCTTTCGGCGTGGACGTCGCCATTCTCCCTATCAATGGCCGTTCCCCCGAAAGAAGGGTGGCGGGAAATCTTTCCGGAGCCGAGGCGGCGCAGCTGGCGAACGATATCGCCGCGGAGCTCGTCCTGCCGTGCCACTTCGATATGTTTGAGTTCAATACTGCGTCCCCGGAAGAATTCATGGCCGAGTGCCATCGCTTGCAGCAGCGGTGCCAGGTACTTCGATGTGGTGAAAGGTGGGAGAGCGACGGGTTGAGAGGAGAAACAGCACGGCTTCAGCCTTGCAGGGACGGCGTTTGATCGGCGGGGGCGATTTCCGGCCTCAGGTCACCGCACCAGATCCTTGTCGATGAGATGACGAGTCATCCAATCAAGAATGAGTTCCCTCATCTCCGTCAGCTCCACATGAGCGGAATCGAACAATTCAATCCGGCAATCCAGTTCCCTGCCATGCTGGCGATACAGTGGAAGCAGGTGATCGCGGATCTTCTGCACGCCGAGAACGGGGGTTAGAGGATCGCGCCGCCCATTCACGCTCAGGTGAGGCCGGGGAACGATCAGTTCGTTGATGTCTGCCGTCTGGAAGTGCTTCAGCAGGGAAGGTACGTAGTAATAAACGCCGTGTTCGCTGAGGGCCTGGGCTTTTATCAGTTCTTCGTAATCGGTAAGACAGCAGATGTCCACACATAGCTGAACCCGCGGATCAAGAGCCGCGAGCCACCACGCTTTGGTTGCACCCATCGACATTCCGAGGGCACCCAGACGCCGGGGATCGACTTCTGGACGAGTGGCAAGATAGTCAAGGGCACGAAGCTCGTCAAACATCATCATTCCGAAAAGGACTTGTCCCTTCCAGAGCATGAGCTTGAACGCATCTTCCTCGCCTCTTTTTCCGTCATCTTCATGTTTACGCTCGCCGAAGCACCAGCTATCAATCGCCAGCGTGACCAAGCCCTTTTCGACGCAAACCGGAGCATAGGCCGGCTGGGCGTCAACCCCTATCAGAAGTTGTTCCTTGCCGAGTTCATACATTCCGCCGTGCCAGTGAATGTAAAGCAGGCCGGGAGATGGTGTCTGGCGCTTGTCGGGAATAAGCAGCAAAGCAGGAACAGGTTCTATGCCATTCAGGTCGAGGACCAGTCGTTCGAGGGTATAGCCGTCGTGCTTTTCCGTTCTTACCAACTTGGGTGGCGCCGTACGGGGCTGCCGCGGCAGGTCACCGAGCAAGCTAAAAAGCTCCTTTCGTCGGCGCTCCTGACGCGAAACGAATCCCTCGGCATTCGGTCCAGTGGTCTCGTCTGTGGCAGAAGAAGTTGGTTTGGAGGTTCCCATAGCCACCGCGGCTGCGCAGTTTTGCACGAATTCTCGTCTGGTTGGCGCCATTATTGCCTCCCGGGACTCTCAATTCAATTTTGGCTTTTATTGGACCATAAACACTGCGCGGCTGGTAGGCGTCGCTTTCGCACAGGAAATTGCCATGCGTCGCAACCAGCAGATTCAGATCTCCTCAACACCGCGAGCCGCATTGATACGAGTCCACTTAGCTTGGGTGACTGCAAAACAATGGATGCGTTTCGGACCTCGGGGGGCGAGACCCGATTTCGTATAGCTGAAATGTCGCCAGGCAAGCGAAACCCACGGCACAACTCGATCCTCATTGGTAGTTGCTAATGCAGCAGAATTCCTACTGCCGGTCACACATGAGAAATGTCGTCAAGCGGCCCCCGAGCGACTGTTAAAACTTGGCCAAACGCCTTGCTGGTAGCGGCTTTCGACAAAATTAGGGCTTTTCAACCCTGATTCCGGAGTGTATCGTTTTGGGTGCTAGGAAGCACCTTCGGGGGAGGGTGTTACCAAAACAGGAGGCGCGAGAAACTGCGTGCCTCCCTTTTTATTGGAAGCCAAAAGATTACGCCTACCCGGTGGTGGCCATGCCGCAAATAATCAAGTCGAAATTCAGCCAATAAACCGCGATGATATTACCTGTTGGCGGTAATTTGTAACCATGCACGGAAATTCTCGAGACTCGATTTCCTTCAATCTCGCCGAGGCGCTGGTGGACCGCCACATCCGAGAGCACCGGGCGCAGAAAGTGGCCATTCGATACGGCCATGCAGTTCGCAGCTACGGGGATCTGGCGGCAGAAATAAATCGCGTGGGAAACGGCCTGTTGAGGTTGGGCCTGCAACCGGAACAACGGGTGTTGTTAATCCTGCCCGACGGTCCCGAGTTCGCCGCTGCGTTTTTCGCGGTTATAAAAATCGGAGCGGTGGCAGTTCCAACCACTACTGCCGGGCGAACCGAGGATTACGACTACTTCCTTCGCGAAAGTAGCGCATGCGTACTGATCGTTCATTCGACGATCTTTCCCGAGATTGCGCCAGCCCTGGACAAACAGCCATTCCTTCGGCAAGTCATCGTCGTCGGCGAACCACGGCCGAGGTGCCTGTATTGGGATGATTGGCTAGCCCGGAATTCTTCCGAGCTGGACGCAGCCAAGACTACCCGGGAGGACCTGGCATTCTGGCTGTGGACCTCGGGTAGCACGGGCCGCCCAAAGGCAGCGGTGCATCTGCACCATGACTGGATGGTCTGCTGCAACAACTATGCTGTCGAAGTCCTGGGGATTGGTCCCGATGACGTAACCTTTTCATCGTCCAAACTCTTCCACGCCTATGGACTGGGCAATGGACTGATCTTCCCTTTCTATGCGGGAGCGAGCACGATCCTATTTCCAGGTAAGGCGCAAGCCAAAGCCGTATTGGGAATCGCTCAAACCGCCCGACCGACGATTTTCTTTTCCGTTCCAACCTTGTATGCCCAAATGCTTCAGGAAGCTGAGCGCGAATCGTATGGCATGGACAGTGTTCGAGTCGCAGTCTCCGCAGCAGAACCACTTCCGGGTGAAATTTTTCGCAGGTGGCAGCGCAACTTTGGCGTAGAGATTCTGGACGGTATAGGTTCCACCGAGGTGCTTCATATTTATCTGTCAGCACGGCAGGGGAAGGTGAAGCCTGGCAGCACGGGGACTGCGGTTCCGGGCTATGAACTCCGCATCGTTGATCTGGAGGATCGCGACGTTCCACCCGGCACCATTGGGGATCTGCTCGTGGCCGGTGACAGTACTGCGCCCTACTATTGGCACCGCCCGCAGCTAACGGCTGATCGCATGCGAGGGAAATGGTTCTTCACCGGCGATAAATACTGGAGGGATAACGAGGGCTACTACTGGTACGCCGGCCGGTCGGACGATATGTTCAGGGTTTCCGGCCAATGGATCTCGCCAGCGGAAGTCGAAAGCGCCCTGATTGAACACGAATGCGTTCTTGAAGCTGCGGTGGTCGCATATCGAGAAGTTACAGAACTCCTTACACCCAAGGCATTCGTCGTACTTCGGGAAGGGATAGCGGCGACGGCCGATCTCGCTCGCGAACTGCAGGAGTTCGTCAAGAACCGGATCACGCCCTATAAATACCCGCGACATATCGAGTTCATGGATAAATTGCCTAAGACGGCGGCTGGAAAATTGATGCGTTACCAGCTGCGTGACAGATCATAGGGGGCACGCCGGTGGACCAGGGACTCACGCGATCATCAACAGACGACAACTGGAGGAGAACTTCCTCGGGTTCGTCCCTCTTGCCTGCCCTACATACTGAGCAGGCTCTTATAATTCATATCTGAAATCGATGAAAAAGCAAGTCGCGCTCGGCGCCGTAGTGATCCCCACCGCTCTTGCCGCATTGAATTTTGATCCGGAATTCCGCAAAGCGGCCAGGTCTGGAAGCCAACAAAAATAACCGGGCCATTCTGAAATCGGAGCTTGGGGTCGCTCCGTGGCCCGGTCCGTTCGCGAGTTGCGTTTATGATGCCTGCCCGCACTTGCTGTATACAGAATTTTCCGTACCGCAGGACAAATATTCCCTTAGAAGTGCGGTCAGACCACATCCAAAACGGGCAGCGTATTTCCGACTACGCTTACTTTGATCGAGAAACAATCGGGACACGGGTAGCACACGCACACCGGGCTCGCCTTTCCTGAGTCAAGGTTCTTTCAACTATTCAAATGCTTTATTGTTCCTTCACAAGCCATTCCAGAGCCTGTAGGCGTGTCTTGAAAGCCGGGAAGTCACGACGAGAGAAGCTCGTGAGCTGGTCGTAAAACATTTTGGGTAGCGCCTCCGATCCTATCCAGGCAGAGGCCTTAATGTATGGCTTGTCGAATACTGCGCTTTCCTTCATGGTACGTAACGCCGCTTCGTCAAACTTCGCTTCGGTGAAATCGACAAACATCAGAACGGAAGCACGCGGTTGCGCCGTGACTATATCCGGGACTTTTCGGGCAATTTCCTCTACCTGTGAGGGCGAACTGCGGGACATGTCAACGGATAGAATTTCCTTACCTTTGTGGGTGATAAATCGGATGCGCTCATGCATAGCAGTGCTCGCAGGCCGATGGACGGTCTCAGGCCTCGTATCGGAGGGAAGAGCCAAACAATATCACAAGTCAGTTTTGTGGAACATGGAAACTGGTCGCCCGCGCCCAAACGCCGCGAATGCGCTGGAGCTTCGCCTGGGTGAGACGGTTATCCGAGAAGGCTGCGGCGCGGAACAGTGCTCCTCGCGGTTGCCCGGAGCAATCGTGGTTCCCCCGCGAACTCGCAACCGATAAGATCGGTGCTCGCGAGGAAACAGACAACCGGGGTCTACCGACCGAAAGGTTTAAACTGTGACTGTGCTTCCAACGAATTGAGCCAGGCCTGGAAGCTGTCTCTGCACCCGATTTCGATGTGAAGAAACTGAAGCCCAGCAATGGAGTTGCAGCTCCAGACTGCTACAGCGCGAGCCCTGAACCTCTCAGGCCTGGTTCCCGGCAGGTCAAATTGCACGTACAGGGCCTCCTCGGGTAGAGGCATGCTGACTCGAATGGCTAAACCGCCCTCGCTGATGTTCGACATCTTCGCCGGGTGCGACTCGCCAGAGGGCAAGTCGAGTTCGACCGATAGATTCGCTGGGTACCGAAAATAACGCCTATGCTCGCGTTCCATTTTCGGAAGTGCCAGATCCAGTAACGTGAGAAGGCGACCATCTTCAAGAGGCTTGCTGATAACAAAGTTTGCGCCCAACTCGAAAGCTTCGCCAATTGATGTTCGGCCGTTAACCACAAGAATTACTACCGGTCTCCTGTTTGCGCGTTTCCGTCGAATGCTGTTGAGAATTTCTATTCCACCTGGCACGTCATCGCAATCAATGAAAAATCCGTCCAGATGGCGCCGTGCCGAAAGTTCGCTTGCCGACGCCACGTCTTTTCGCATGAGGAGTTCTACACCAGCCTCAGTGCATATGGCTTTAACTGCCTTCAGTAAATAGGCGTCCTGCGTCAGGAGCAAACACTCCAAGCTCATGGTGGAAGCTTAAATGCCGGGTCCTCGGACCGCACATGACCTAGGGTATTGCCCCTTCGGAGTGTCTTGATCCGGAAAGGCACTGCCCTCTCTGACACCTCCCGATTTGTTCTGTTGATCCGGTGATAGATCCGTCTCTTGGACTTTCAATTCACAGCTCTTTCAACCGCCGTAATCCTCATTTGAGATGGTTTTCTTTCTTCCTTACTCATGGCAACAGAATCTGCCGGGCCCATCGCTATTACTTTCGTTCCTCGGTTCACCGCTAACCTGTTGCTACCATTCGAGCATGCCCCGCGCAAATTCCGCTGCCGCACCTGCGCTGATCCCCCTGCCGGTCGCGCCAAGGCCTCGAGTTTTGCTCTGGGTCGGAATTGCAGCTGCATCTGCGCTTGCGGTGGGAACTATCTTTTGGGTTCAATCACCATTGCCACCTCCCAAGTTGGCAAGCCGCACCCAAATTACGGGCGATGGCCTGCCGAAAACGAGTGTGCTCTCTGATGGCTCATACCTTTACTTGAGCGAAACCTTGGAAGGCCGGCACATCATTTCCAGAGTGTCGATGAAGGATTCACTGTCGTCCCGTCCAGGACGGCCCTTCACCGAAGGGGTTGGATATGCGCTGGCCCCCGATCGATCCAGCTTGTTGCTGTCAGGGCCCGAAGCATCCCGTGACACACTCTGGACATTTTCGCTCGCCGGTGCGGCTCCGCTCCGTCTTCAAGCGACCGGCCGCAACGCTACCTGGGCACCAGATGGCCAACACATTGCCTATGCACGTGACTCAACTCTCTGGATGGCCAACCCGGACGGTACGAACGGAAGAGAATTAATTGCCGTCGAGGGGACTGTGTTCTACCCTCGTTTTTCTCCTGATGGAACCAGAATCCGCTTCAGCGTGAGTACGCCTTTGCAGAATTCCTCCACCTCTTCGCTTTGGGAGGTGAGGACTGATGGGACCGGATTGCACCCTCTGTTCAAGGGATGGCATGAACCCCCTGGGGAATGTTGTGGAAGCTGGACGTCGGATGGACGTTATTTTATTTTTCAGCTCAGCCAATCGCGCCCGGCAAACGTTACGACCTTGTGGGCGATGGCAGAAGCACCCGGCCAACTCTACCGAAAGCCTTCCACCAGCCCCGTCCAGCTTACTAGCGGCCCAATGTCATTCGGCATGGCTACTCCCGATCCAAATCGTAGCGGCAAGGCTATGGGCTCTCGGTGTCCAGCCTGGCGGAGAATTTGTAAAATATGACACCGCCTCCAGACGCCTTGTGCCACTATTAACCGGGGTCTCGGGTACAGACCTCGATTTCTCGCGCGATGGGAAATGGACCGCTTATGTGTCCATTCCTCAAGGTACCCTCTGGCGGTGCCGCATAGATGGCAGTGATTGCCTGCAGCTGACCGGTGAGTCCCAGCATGTCGCACTACCCCGCTGGTCGCCCGATGGTCAGAAGATCGCCTTTATGTCGGTTGAAACGGGAAAAACCTGGAAAATTCTCCTTGTGCCGGCCACTGGTGGTACCCCGCAGCAGGTTATCGCGGGAGATCGCAATCAGGTCGATGCAAATTGGTCTCCCGATGGAACCCGGATCGTCTTCGGGGACGAATGGAGCGCCAGCAATCCCGCCGTTCAGATTCTCGACCTCAAGACTGGCCGAACGTCAGTGATTCCAGGATCACAGGGCCTGTTCAGCCCCCGCTGGTCGCCCGATGGGCGCTACCTTGCTGCGCTGTCGATCGATTTTACAAGGCTGATGCTTTTCGATTTTCAGGCTAAAAAGTGGTCTCCCTGGCTGATTGAACCTGCAGGAGCCGTCAGCTACCCCAGTTGGTCGGCAGATAGCAAATACCTCTATTTTGAGGATCTGGTGACGGGAAAAGATTCCATTCGCCGGATCAAAGTCGGAAACGACAAGCCAGAATCTGTTTTCTTGCTCGAGAATCTTGAAAGGTATCCTGGACCACTTGGACTGTGGAATGGCCGGACACCAGATGGGGCACAAGTATTCGTCCGCGACCGCAGCACTCAGGAGGTCTATGGCCTGGATCTCGATCTTCCCTAACCATCGACATTGGCAGCCAATGGGCGGAAAGGGCACCTCTGCGTCAACCACTCCGGCAGGCGTTTCCCTGAGGTTTGTCTGGATTGCCGCCAGTCTCTTAAGCATGATTACGTTATTCCCTGCTTTGACGAGCGTGCACGCCGAAGAAAACGGCAACCAAAGGAAGCTGATTGAAAGAGTGGAACCAGAATATCCGGAAACCCTTCAAAGGCTTTACATTGGCGGCATTGTCCGCCTTCAACTCACCGTCGCGGCGAAGGGCCAGGTGGAGAAAGTAACCCTGGTTGGCGGCAACCCGATACTCGGCCAATCCGCGATGGCCGCTGCCAAGAAGTGGAAGTATGCACCGGCAAATTCCCGAACGGTGACTGAGGTAAAAATACCCTTCGATCCACATCGTTAAGCCGCGTTGCGAAGTCGATAGCCGAGGGCGACGCTAACACCAAACACTCCGCTCAGTCTAAGGCTGAAGGCGGAATCGACCATGCACTTTTCGGGACCAACCCCTGAAATTCACTCAGCCTGCTCACCCTTTTTTCACGACACCACGGACGGCCTCCTGGTTACCTAAATGTGGATAGTGGCCAGGGACTGGCTCGAGATTTGAATGCCACTCCTGGACTAGGCGGATCTGCCAGCGACTACCTTCTTCTAGTTACGGTTTGCCCTCGATAGTCGGGAAAGACCTTATTTACCTGAGCTAAAAGGAATGCTACCCTCGCTTCGCTTGCTGGCCAGCGGACAAATGGAGAGGTAGGTCGTTGACAAGTTTTGGCTCTGAAGCCTGGGACATGTTACGCCTCATCCGGCGCGGGGGGCCAGCACTGTGCAACGTTGCTGTCACCAATTCGTGCAATGCGACGTGTGACTTTTGCAACTTCGCGAATGGCAAAGTGGGTCGCAAAGACTTGCGATGGATCAATGCTGACCAATTCGATGCTGCTCTGCAAATTCTTCACACTAGAGGTATTCGGTACGTCAGCTTCTTCGGTGGCGAACCGCTTTTGCACGCACGCTTGAGCGACATGATCGCGATGGCTGTTGCCAAGGGGATGGGACCCGCTCTCATTACCAATGGCTGGTTGCTTCCTTCAAAGCTTGATCAGCTGGCACGCGCGGGATTGAAAACTGTATACGTCTCGATCGATGCTGCCTCCATGTCCGACCACGAAGGAAACCGTGGGTTGAAGGGATTAGGCGAGCGTATTCGCAAAGCCACCTCACGAATGCCGGATCTTGGGATGACCGCTCTTGCCCAAGTCACCATGAGCAAACTCATCGATGACTACAGGTCTTTGGTGCCGCTGCTTCAAGAGCTTGGCTTCGAAGCGGTCGCGTTCTCTTATCCGCAGCGGATTCGCCTTGGATCAACCTCACTCGCGTGGTCGGCTGATTCCTCTCTTGTAAGGTTCACGGATGGCGAACTCAGGCATGCCTTCGAAAGTGTCGACGATCTGCGGAATGTTTTCCCGGTTAATAATCCTCGTGCATCCATAGCCGACATGAAGCGACATCTGCTGCGTGAGCCCGAACGTTTCGTCTGCTATGGAGGCTACAAGAGTTTTTACATGGACTGGAACTTCGATATATGGCGATGCGACGCGTGGCAGGAGCGTATGTGTTCGGTTTGGGATTTTGCCGAAACGCCGCTGGTGCGTGACGGTTGCACCGCCTGCATAGCTGACTGCTATCGGGATTCGAGCGTGATGCTTCATTTTGCGGTATCCCTCGGCGATGCACTCGATTTTTTGAGCCAAGGAAACCTGGTGGCTGCGGTCAAAACCATGATGAATATGCGAAATCTTGAATCTCTGCAAGCAGTTGTGGCGAACGCGCCTGTTCTTTCACGGTTGGCAAAGCTTGGGTGACAATTCTCCGGCGTGAGCGGTATTCCGAGGGAATCTGTACCCGAAGGTCAGTGCAAGTATCGCATTCTTACGCCTTGATGCGGGCCGGGCAAATTACCAGTACCTGTCAATGGCGTTGTCTACCTTATATTCATCTTCAGTCGGCTGCATGGATGGCAGCATCAAGGTCACAATCGGCCTCGGCTGTAAACGAAGAATTGGCGTGCTTCTTCACGTAACTACTCAGGCCATGCAGCGTCCAGCCACTTTTAAAGCCAAAATGTTTCATTTCTCGCCAAGCGTCCTCAGGCGCCAGACCTTTGAAGTGGACTTCGTAAAGAGTGGCGATCAGGCTGGTTCGGTCGCGGCCGACGCTGCAGTGAAAATAAATGGGCCGAAGGCGTTTATCGGCAAGCAAACAGAGCGCCTGGCGCACGTGTGATTCCGACGGAGCGATCGGCGATGCGTTGATTGTGACGGGAATCACCGTAATTCCATATCTCTCAGCCTTTTTTTCTCGAACCGATACAGAAGTGGAAAGAACTTTATGTCAACAACGGTCCTTACGTTTTTGGATTGCAGAAAGCGATAATCGGCGTCGGTTTTGGGCTTTGACCCCTTGTAAACACCCTGGTCGACCTCAGCAAATCGGACAATCGATGTGCCTGGGGCAGGATGTGAACGCTTCGCCTCGCTCGCAACGGTATCGCTTTGTGCGACGGTATAGCCCGTCACCAGCAACAAGGAAAACAGTGGGGCGACCCAGGCTCTCATCAGGCTGGTAGTCGAGCTTACGAGCATCGGAGAATCCTAGAACCGTAGAAACGTGACGTCAACGCGCCCAATAACTTGCTTCGTCAGGTGTCAGGAAGGCCGCCTGGTCGGTCGCCCGGTAAAGAAGTCGACCAAGCGTGTTGTCGCTTCTTT
>CAWGQZ010000087.1:0-93184 GCA_963824805.1 uncultured Acidobacteriaceae bacterium
TTTTGTAACGTCTTCTTGACTCGTCGTATTGCTCTCTGCGACTGGTACTTGCAATTGCAATCTTGAACGGTTGCGGCGGCGTTTCTCGCTTAGGGACGAGCAGCACGTCAGACAAGCCATCCCCCGGCGCCGTTAAGGCACGGTCACCCCAGCAAGTACGCAATTGCGAGTGAACGCCAAAAGCCAGTTTTCAGCGGCAGTTTCCAATAACAGCGACAAACCGTCTCCTGGTCGTAAATGGCATCGCCGGCGAAACGCCACCATCGGCAAAGTCGATTCAACCGGACTCTATCAAGCTCCGGTAGCTCTTGCCCTCCCCCAACTCAATTTCCGTCGAGGCTACCAGCGCCGCTGACTCCACTGTAAGCGCTAGCGCAAGCGTGACGTGGAGAACCCGGTGCCCACGGTGACCTCGGTCTCCCCCGCCAGAATTCCGAGTCGGGAAATTTCACCATCACCGTTACCGGAACAAATTTCGTCAACGGTTCAGTCGTCGTCTGGGGAACCAAGTTCCTCACCACGACCTTCGTATACCGCAACCCAGCTACGCGCCACGGGAAGTGAAACCTTACGCCCGGAACCGTCAAGGTATCGGTGCAAAATCCTGATCCCGGCTCCGCCTCTCGGGCATGTTAAACCTGGTCGTCGCAGCCCCTCCCCCGCCTAATGTCATCAGCGCCAGTATCGCAGCCCGTTTTCTGGAACAGTCATCATGGGGACCTAACCCAGCGTTGATCACGCTGGTCAGGCAGCAAGGAATCGCAAACCGCCTGGATTCAGAGCTGTCGAATGGCCCTTCAATTTTCGTTCCGGTTGGCCCAAATGACGGCGTGGATGCAGTGCAAGCCAGATTTTTCCTGAATGCCCTGCACAACAGCGATCACCTTCGCCAGCGCGTCAGCCTTCGCGCTGTCCCAGATGATGGTGGCCTCAGCCAACAAGATAAATAAGCCCTCCGCCTTTGTGCTCTGGCAAAACATGTTTATGAAGGACGCTTTCGGTAACTTCCTAACCTTGCTCACCGATGTAACCCTGAGTCCAACCATGGGGAACTACCTGGACATGGTGAACAATGACAAACCAAATCCGGTTGCAGGCACCGCTCCCAACGAAAACTATGCCCGTGAAGTTCTTCAGTTGTTCAGCATAGGGCTTAACGAGTTAAATCAGGACGGAACTCCCCAACTCGACAGTTCCGGCAATCCCATCCCTACCTACGACCAGGACACCGTGGAAGGCTTTGCCCACGTCTTCACCGGGTGGACCTATCCCACAAAAGCCGGGAGCACGGCGCGTTTCCCTAACCCCGAGAACTATAGCGGACCGATGATTCCCTTCGATGACCACCACGACACAGGTTCGAAACAGCTGCTAAATGGAGTCATCCTGCCCGCAGCCGGCACCGCCCGGGGAGACCTGACGGCAGCGCTTCTCAATATCTTCCAGCACCCCAATGTCGGGCCATTTGTCAGCAAGCAGCTCATCCAGCACCTGATCGCCAGCAACCCCAGCCCGCAATACGTCGGACGCATAGCAGCGGTTTTCAACGATAACGGGAGAGGCGTCCGCGGCGATCTTCGCTCAGTCATCCGGGCGATCTACCTCGACCCCGAAGCTCGACGAGGGGACGATCCCACCCAGGTTGACGCCGCCGACGGAAGGCTAAAAGAGCCCGTGCAATTCATGATGAACGTGATTCAGGCGCTCAATGGAACAGGACAGGGTGATTGCCTTGCTAGTTACGCGACAACCATGAAACAACCGCCCTTCTTTTCTCCGTCGGTCTTCAACTTCTTCCATCCCGACCATGTCATCGACGGTACTAACCTGCTCGGCCCCGAGTTTGAAATCCTCGACGCCGGCACCACCATCAATCGGATCAATTTCGTCAACACTTGGGTCTATGGAACGCCGTGCGGGACCAACGTCGCAAACATTGCGCCTTTCGTAGCCCTGGCCGGAAACCCAACCGCGCTCGTCGATAACATCGCCTCCCTCATGATGCACGGCAACATTTCCGCCGACATGCGTAACACCGTGATCTCCACCGTGTCAGCCATCCCGGACACCACAAAGCGCGCGAAGGCGGCGCTGTATCTGATAGGCACTTCATCCCAATTTCAGGTCCAACACTAAGGAGCCGACCATGTGGTCCAGAAGAGAATTTCTTAAGAAGACATGCTGTACCGCAGCCGCCGGTTTCACCGCCGCCAGCTTCAGCCGCTTCGGAGCCCTAAACGCGATGGCGCAATCCGCCTCCGACTATAAGGCGCTGGTTTGCGTTTTCCTGTTCGGAGGTAACGATGCTAACAATCTGGTGATCCCGACCGGCGTGACCGAATACGCCGGCTATCAGAGAAATCGGGCGACACTCGCTCTTCCGCAGAATAGTTTGCTTCCGATTGTGCCGCCCAGTGCTGGAGCACCCTTTGGCTTGCACCCCCGCATGGTGGAATTCCAATCGCTATTCAACAGCCAACATGCGGCGATCCTTGCCAATGTTGGAACTCTCATCGCACCCACGACCCGTTCCAATCTGAACGGCGCTTCCCTCCCCCACAATTTGTTTTCCCACGAAGATCAACAAGGCCAAATGCAGACTGCCACCTTCGATGCCAATGCCCAGACCGGCTGGGCCGGACGCACCGCCGACAAAGTGCAATCGCTGGCGGGCAGCAACTTTCCCATGATCATCTCTTTGGCCGGACAATCGGTCTTCTGCCAGGGAATTGCCACCAGCCCGCTCGCTTCCAGTGGCGGAGCCGGGCAAGTGCTGGCGGGCTTCAGCGGCTCCGGAAGTTCCAATGCTCGCTTCGCCGCCTTGCAAAACCTGCTGACTTTCGACACCGGTATCTCCCTGATCCAATCAGCCAGCGCAGCCACCAACAGCGCCTTGCAACAGGGACGCGTATTGGCGGATGCGCTGGCCTCTGGATCCACACTGGCCACAGCATTTCCCAACACCGATATCGCCAACCAGCTGAAACAGGTGGCGCAGATCATTCAAGTCCGCGGTGCTCTCGGACTACAGCGGCAAATCTTCTTCGTCTCATTAGGCGGATTCGATACCCACAGTGATCAACTCGCACAACAGGATCGCCTGTACACCCAACTGAGCCAGGCATTGGGCGCGTTCTATCAGGCAACGGTCGAAATCGGCGTAGGGCCGCAGGTTACGACGTTCACATTGTCAGACTTCGGGCGGACCCTTTTGCCGGACAGCAACGCAGGCAGTGACCACGCCTGGGGAAGTCATCACCTGATCGTAGGCGGAGCGGTGAAAGGCGGCGACCTGTACGGCACCTTTCCGACGCTAGCCCCTGGAGGCCCCGACGATATCGGTGACGAAGGCCGCTGGATTCCAACCACATCACTCGATCAATACGGTGCGTCGCTGGCGACCTGGTTCGGAGTGCAGAATGCCGATCTGCCTTCGGTCTTCCCCAACATCGGGAATTTCACCAATCCCACACTCGCGTTCCTGTAGGTCAGACACTCTTTTCCGCAAATGACCGGAGGAATAGGAAAAAGTAGAAGGGACAAACAAAATAGTCAGACACCGGCGGCCCACTGCACACACAAGAGCTCGTTGCCGTTGCTTCCTTCCGGACCTGGCGGGGTTGGCGAGAACGTGTCGCGTAGGACCGATGTCTGACCTCTTCGATTCTAGCATCCACTTTACAGTCAGGCCGCGGGCCGCTGCTAAAACAAAAGCTTTCTCACCCTATGAGGCGGCTTTGTAGCCGACAGCTAGGCAGACTTGCGACTTCTCTCGCCGTCCGTATTGCCATCCTCTTCAATTCCCGGTGCCCGCTTCTGCTCCGGTTCGTTTCCCTGATATTCCTCCTCGCTGCCCGGGGCGCGACGTGTCTGCTGGTTGCCTTGTGACTCCTGCTCGCCGAATGGATTGGGCCGTTTCTTTGTAGTTTCTCCCTGCTCGTACTGCGGACCGCCGCTCGGATTCTCTCGATCAGTTTCGTTCGGCATATCAGGCTCCGGTAAAAAGAAATGAACGCGCCCCTAAGATGGCCCCGACCGGCGGAACGAATGTACGATTCCAAAAAGTTTCACCGTCCTGCAGCTAAACAATCGAGAGCTTTAATGCAAGAGAGGGTGCCGCGTTCAAGTTCCGCTTGGGCGGGGCCTTGAGATAAAAGAGCCAGCAACTCTTTTACCTGCAATCAAGACGGCTGGAAAAAACATTAACCAGAGCACCTCGCAAATCCCCGCCAAGCGGAGCCTTGAACCGGTACCTTCGCGCGCAAACCTGTCTGTTCGCCGTGCTACCATCGCCTTAGGCTCCCCATGCGGATTCTGACCCGCTACGTATTGCGCGAAGTGACCTCGCATGCCCTCATCGGCGTAGCCGTCTTCACCTTCGTGCTGTTTACCCGGGACCTCGCACGCATCCTCGAACTGGTCGTGCGCAACAGCGCCCCGCTGCCAAGTGTTGCGGAAATTTTCTTCTTCACCGTGCCTGTCGCCCTCACCTACACACTCCCCATGGGAGTGCTGGTGGGCATCCTTATCGGCCTTAGCCGTCTCTCGGCGGATAGTGAAATCACTGCCATGCGTGCCGTCGGAATCGGCGCCACCACCTTTGTTCGCATCATTTCGATTTTCGCAGTGACCGCGTGGCTGCTCGCGGTAGCCAACAGCGTATACATTGCTCCCCGATCTCAGGCTGCACTGGGCCGCCTGCAAGACCGCTTGAAGACTTCCCAGGCTTCTTTCGAAATTCAGCCGCGTGTCTTCTATGAAGGCTTCCCCAAGCTGGTGCTTTATGTACAGGACGTAAAAAGCGCCGCCCACGCCGCCATCTGGAAGGGCGTCTTCATTGCCGACATGACAGTTCCCGCGTCACCGAGAATTACGGTCGCGCAGCAAGGCGTCCTGCTGCCCGAGGGGCCAACTGCCCTGCATCTCCACTTGAGCAATGGGTCAATGCATGAAATTCCGAAATCGGCGGACAACTACCAGGTTTCCACCTTTCAGCAAACCGACATCCCAATCTCCTTGCCTCAACCCGTCAGGCAGGATGAAGAAGCTGCTCCCCTTTCCCAGCTAAGCATGCGGGAACTGGTCGACCAGTCGCATCACGCAACTCCACAGACCGGTCGCCTGGCACTCATGGAATTCCATCGTCGCCTGGCGCTCCCCACCGCCTGCCTGGTGCTGGCTTTGGTAGGCATTCCACTCGGACTCTCTTCCAAGAAGGGCGGCAAATCAGCTGGCTTCGTGCTGACCATCCTTCTGGTGTTTGCTTATTATTCCGTCTCGCTGATTGGCGTCGGCCTCGCGCGGCAGGGCAAAATTCCCGCCGGACTGGGCGGTTGGCTCGCCGACATCGTCTTCTTTCTAGGCGGAGCATTTCTACTCTGGCGGGTTGAGCACCGACCGTTCGAGCTAGGATCCTTGCGCACAACCTGGAACCCGTTCCGCCGCCTCAAGGATGGCGCCGGTCTGCTGCCGCTTCCCACCCGTACCGAAGATGCGTTCGAGAGAGCGTCGAACCGGCGCAGAGTCTTCAGCGCGCGCTTCCCCATGATTCTCGACGACTACGTTCTGCGCGACTTCGTCGTCTACCTGGGAATGATCGTCACCGCCTTCGTAGTGTTGCTCCTGGTGTTCACCGTCTTTGAACTGATCGGCGACATCCTGCGCAATCATATTTCTCCGCTGGTCGTCGGCGCCTACCTTCTGAACGTGTCTCCGTATTTCATCTATAACATCGCTCCCTTGAGCATCCTTCTGGCAGTCCTAATCACCTTCGGCCTGATGCAGCGCTCCAACGAGATCACGGCGATGAAGGCCACGGGCATCAGCCTGTATCGAATCATCATCCCCGTGCTGATCACCTCGTCGGCGCTCGCGATGGGTCTTTTCTTCTTTGACCAGGTTTATCTTCCTCACGCGAACAAACGTCAGGACGCCCTGCGCAACCTGATAAAAGGCAAGCCGCCGCAAACCTACCTTAATCCCGATCGCAAGTGGATCTTCGGCCAGCAGTCGACTATTTACTACTATCAATTCTTCGACTCGGATCGCGACCAGTTCGGCAATCTTTCGGTCTTCCAGTTCGAGCCAGGAAGTTTTCAACTCATGCATCGCATCTACGCCGAACGTGCCAACTGGGACGAACGCTTAGGTCGCTGGGTATGTACTCAGGGATGGGAACGTAATTTTCAGGGCAGCGCCATCGAGAACTACCGTACTTTCGATGTTTCAACGTTTGCCGCCATGACCGAAACTCCCGCTTACTTCAAGAAAGAAGTGAAGCAGTCCTCGGAAATGAACTATGAAGAGTTACAGCGCTACATTCACGATCTGCAAGGCAGCGGATTCGATGTGGTGAGGCTGAAAGTGCAGCTGCAAAAGAAATTCGCATATCCGGCAATAGCGCTTGTCATGGCCGTGCTAGCAGTCCCCTTTTCGGTTTCCTCCGGGCGTAGGGGAGCGGTGGCTGGCATTGCGACCGCAGTTGGTATCGCCGTCGTCTATACCACCGTGTCCAGCCTCTTTGAAGCCATGGGCAACGTAAGCCAGTTGCCGCCAATGCTCGCGGCCTGGTCGCCCGACATCATCTTTGGTCTTCTGGGCGGATATCTCATCTTTAAAGTACCGACCTAAGTTTCGGAAAACCTCACCCGCCGCATCCTATAAACAATGTTCCTTTCCGGCCACGGGCTACATCCAATCCGTCTGTTACCATTTTTATGTACATGACCAATGCCCACGCCATGCGCCGTTTCCACTTCCTGGTCGCCTTGATGGTGCTGTGCCTCGATCGGATTTCGAAGTGGTACGTGGCCAAAGACATCGCCTTGCATGACACCATCAAGGTGATCAACAACATCTTTTACATTACGCACGTCGAAAACCGAGGGGCCGCGTTCAGCCTGTTCGCCGATTCTCCCTCGCAATGGAAAATGGGAATGCTGGTGCTGTTCTCCATGGTCGCGCTGGTCATTGTGCTTGGTCTGTTATGGCGAAACAGCCACAGCATGACCACCACGGGGGTAGGGCTCGCCCTGATCCTGGGTGGCGCCTTGGGCAATTTGTGGGATCGGCTGACCACGGGCCGGGTAGTCGACTTTCTACTGGTCTATATTGGAAGCTATCCCTGGCCGGCATTCAACGTGGCCGACAGCGCAATCGTAGTCGGCGCAGGCCTGCTTGTAATCGAAGTCCTCTTTTCGAAGTCACAACCAGCCGAAAAATCCGCCTAGCCAATGCCGGCGGAGAGAGGTAGTTCCGCTACGTCTCGCCTGAGCCGCTTGCCCTTCCGACCAACGGGAGGAATCTGTTGAGGCGGTGGCAAAGGCGCAAAGCCGGGCCGCGCAATGCAATGGAGGCATGGCTTCTCTGTGATTTCAGGATCCTCCGTGGCTAAGAGGTTCTCCCACCACAGAGATTCGAGGGACTCCGCTAAGGCGTTCCGTACAACTGCCGGTAAACGTTCTCATTCCGCAGAATCGCCTGCACATACTCTCGTGTCTCGGTAAACGGAATCGACTCCACAAACTCCTGCGGATCACGATACTTCCCCAACTTGAGCCAGTCGTCCACGCGGTCCGACCCGGCGTTATAAGCCGCCAACGCATACTCAAACGATCCGAACTTGTCGACCATTCCGCGAAAATAGCGCGTACCCAGCTGCAGATTAATGGAAGGAGTAAAAAGCTGTGTAGCCGAGAAGCGTCGAACCTTTTCCTGCTTTGCTACCAACTTGCCGGTCTTGGGGACCAACTGCATCAGCCCAAGAGCATTCGCGCGAGAGACCGCATTGGGATTGAACGCCGACTCCTGTCGAATCAGCGAAGCTACCATATAAGGATCCAACGCATTGTTCGAGGAAAACCGCTTCAAATCGGGCCAAAATGGCTTAGGAAATAGCACCTCCCAATAAGGCCGCGGCAAGCTGGAGAGATCGAGCGCAAAATAGTTAGGCACGGCGCGCTTCAGCACGTCAATGGCAACGTCATATCGTCCCATGTCCTGATAGAGCCGAGCAGTCTCAGCCGGTAGCCAGTTCCCTTTTTCTTCATTCGCCGCTGCCTGCAATTCGCGAACGGAAAAGTCGACTAGAGCGCCGTTCTCCAACAGCTGCGCTTTCTGCACCCGCACGTTGTCGGCTGGAACCTCATCAGGCGTCACGCGCGAATTAGCCTCGATCGATGGAATACGATCCAGCAACGCTATCTGGACGGGATCATCGTCCTTCTTGACTTTCGCCAACCGGCGCCGCGCCATCTCGCCGTAGTAATAGTTCTGAAACCGTGTGGAAACTTTCTGGTAGTACGCCCGCGCGGTCGGGGCGTCATTGTCTTCTTCCGCGAGGCGCCCGCGCCAGTACAAAGCCGCAGGAGCCTCCGAAGACGCGGGATATAGCGCGATTTGCTGTTCAAATTCCTGCTTGGCCTCCGCATTCCTGCCTTGCCGCAAGCTTAGCCATGCTACCTTCCAGTGGGCATAAGCCGCGCGGCTACCTGCCGGGAAACGCTGTTGCAGTTCGCGATAGAAATCGATGGCGTGGTCATAGTCGGGTTTCAGCAGGTAGATGTTCCCGGCTGCAAGCAACGCCTGCTCAAGCCAGGAGCTTGTCGCAGCCGTTTGCCGCAGTTGACCGAGATAGCGGAGAAAAGTTTCATCGTCATTGCTGGAACGGGCGATCTCGCCGAGATTGAAAAGCCGTTCAGCCTCCAATCCCGCGGGCAAGCCGGAAAGTGACTCCAACGCCTTCTTGGCCTCCTTGTTTCGTCCGGCACGCCGCATTGACGATGCCGTAGCCAACTGCAGTCCGGGACGTTCCTGGGCAGGCGCCTGATCTATCAGATCCTCGTAGGCTGCTGGCCGCGTCGCCATACCGTTTTCCTTTGAGCAGCAGATCGGCGCGAGTCTTGCGATCGTTGAAGCTAGGCTGTGGCACCGAACCCGTGCTGGCCAGTTTCTTAAGTTCGGCATCAGCTTGGTCCGCCTCCGTGCTCAGCGGCATGGTGAAATACAAGTTGCGGTAAACCTCGATCGCCTTCGCCGGTTGTGCTGAAGCTGCATAAGCGCGACCAAGAGCGAACTCCACTTCAGCCCGCAGAGGTTGGCGGTCTTTTTCCAGAAGCGCAACTGCTTCCCCTGCCCGGCTATCGGTCAAAAGCACATTGGCATAAAGGACGCGGGCATCGCGAAGCAATAAAGAATCTGGAAAGTCCTTATCGAATCCCACCAGGACCGCTGCGGCTTCCGCGGAATGTCCAGTCTGGAAGTAGCTGTTCGCTAGGTAGTAATTGACGTAATCGCCCAGATCGCCCGCCTTCAGTTTGGCCCGGCTCAGCGTATCAACCGCTTTGGCGTAGTCATGGTCGAGAATGTGCGCGTAGCCCGCCACCAACCATGCCAGCGCGCCTGCATCTTCCTGGGCGTGCTTGCGGGCATAGCCTTCGACTCCTACATACGCTGCGGGCGTGCGGTCCTGGAGCAACTGACGCGCCATGGGCTTGAGATTCGCGGATGCTACAAACGCCTGCCGCATACGCCGCACCCGCGGAGAACTGCGCCGCTTGCTAGAAGCTTTCTTTTGGGAGGTCGAAGTAGTCTTACGATGAGTGGACTGGGCCGCGACCGCGCGCGCCCCTGGCGTGCTGTTAAGAAAGAAAATTCCGAAAACCAGGAAGGAAATCCACTTACGCGGAGGCACTACCACTATGTTCCATACTCCGAAAATTCTCGCCCATGAGAGAAGCATCATCTTCGGCCAGGGAGCGAATCAGTTCGCGATTGAAGTAATCGCCACTGGCAGCCGCAGTACTGCCGTAACGCTTGTCGTAGGTCGATTTGCTTTTTTCGATGTCTTCCCGCAGGCGGTTGTACAAGTCTTTGTTGCTACGTCCTGCTGCGACCTTATCTTGATTATAGAGCTTGATCTCATCCACCAACAGCCGCGCGAAGCGTTGCGCCTTTTGGTGTGCCTCGGCATCTTCGGGTGCAGGCGCTGCACTGGCCACTGCCGGTGCATGAGACTCGGCCGCCGGGATCTCTGCAACATCAATCTGCCCCTGACCAAGAGCAGGTTCCGCAGCTTCTGAAACGGGAGCATGTCCGGCGAAAGGATCTGACGTTCCACCGGTATGTTTCGGGGCATGTGCCGCAAACGGATCGGAAGCGGACGGCGAAGCTGGAGCTGCTGCCGGCTCGGCCGGGGCCTCGCTGCCTCCCTTTTGCGCCTGCTTGCGCAGCGCCGAAACCTCAAGCCATGCGCTGGTCGAAAGCACCAGCAATTCCACCGCTTCTTCTTCAATGCGCCCGCCCGCCTCTACTCCGGCGTCGGCGTAGACCAGGGCTGCGACCTTGTCCTTCAGCAGCAAGGGCAGCACCAAAATACGATCACTGGCTGGCGCCCCAAATCGTTCTATGAACTTGGCGTCCATGTCTGAGGTGGTTCCGCTGAACACCATCCGCCCCTGCAAGGACCGCCCCGGCAGCCCGCTGTTTACGTCCAGGACAAAATCTTTGACCTCGTCGTTGTTGGCGAATCCGCGGCCTTGCCAGCCGGTACTGGCATTGCCCTTCACCACGAAAAGCGCTGCCCGGCCGCTATAGCGGACCATGTTGTCGAGCAGTGCGCGTAAGATTTCCCGCTGGGTGGAACCCGCCTGAATAGCCGAAATCGCCTTCAAGAGCTGCGCGGATGTGCTTTCCCCCGGAGCCGAAGCAGCAGCAAACTCGCCGGGGAGCCCGACGCTGCGCACCAGTTCATCCCGCATCAGGGCGACGTGGCGCTCCAGAATCTGCGAGACTACTTTTTCGAGTTGTTCCAGCTCTGGCCGATCGCTCATTTGGCCTTACTTAGATACCTCGCCACTATGACACGCCATTCGTTTCGTTGGGAGATGACTTAGGTACTTTGAGTGTGACATTAGCAAGTATGGGCTGGGAGCGGCGGATTACGCCGCCTCGTTGCTGTTCAGCCCGCCGCAGACGCCGTTCGCCGCTAAACCGTATCCCCGCTAACGACCCGCGACTAGAATACGTCAAATCAGCTGGGCAGAGCGCCGGGTTACCAAGTAAACTAACACTTGCGTCTCGGCGATTGAGCCCGAAAATTGTTGCATCGGAAGCAAGATGAATGCCATCCAACAAAAAGTAGATGAACCCGTCAGTGATGAACTGGCGCTGGTCCAATCCGCCAAAGCCGGAGATGTTAGCGCCTTCGAGGAACTCGTAAAGCGCTACGACCGGAACGTGTTCCGCATTGCGCAACACATCACGCAAAACCGCGAAGATGCGGAAGACGTGGTGCAGGACGCGTTTCTGAAGGCCTACAGCAATCTGGCCCAGTTCCAGGGACAGTCCAAGTTTTACACTTGGCTGGTACGTATCGCGGTCAACGAGGCGCTCATGAAGTTGCGCCGTCGGCGGCCCGAGCGTATGGTGTCGCTGGATGAAGACGTCAAGACAGAAGACGATTCGCTTCCTCGCGAAGTCGCCGACTGGAGCCCCAACCCGGAGCAGCAGTACACGCAAGCCGAGTTGCGCGACATCTTGACCAAAACCATCCAGGGATTACCCGCAACCTTCAGGACGGTGTTCGTGTTGAGAGACGTAGAAGGTCTTTCAACCGAGGAGACGGCTGAGGCTCTTGAGCTCAGCGTCCCTGCTGTGAAGTCTCGGCTGCTGCGAGCGCGTCTGCAATTGCGCGAGCGGTTGAACCGCTACTTCCAAAGACATGAGAGCGGAGATGGCAACCAGTGAAATGCTCTGAATTCCTGCACGAGCTGACCAACTATTTGGACGGCGTAATGGACGACCGTACCAAGGCCGAATTAGAAGATCACTTATCTTGGTGCCACAACTGCTTCGTCGTATGCGACACAACCAAGAAGACCATCGAGATTTACCGCGACTCCCAACTGTACGAACTGCCCGACGACCTTCGCGGGCGCCTCCGTTCCGCCATAGTGGCCAAATGCCAAGCCAAGAAAAAAGCGGGACCGGAACGAGTCTGATTTCCACATCTTCGTAACTAATTACCAAGATTACCTGCCTCGTTAATTCCATTTCCTGAATTACTTGCAGATCCTTTTCTTCACGAGAACCTTTTTGCGCCATCCTGAATCTAAGTAGTTGTACTAAGCAACATGACAAGTCTGGACCGCTAGCTCTCTGGATTGGTGTGGAAAGGATTGCAGTATGATTGCAAAGATTTTCGATGCAGTTTTCGGTTGCCATCACTCCCAATACAGCTTCCCTATCACCGTGCGACGCAGCACGCGCCGTAACGCTCCCGCGGCCATCGCCGGCACTTATGTGGTCTGCCTGGAATGTGGCAAAGAAATGCCCTACGATTGGCAGCGCATGAAGGTGACGACTCTGGCAAAGCAGGCGAATGTTCCTGTTGCAGCGTTGGCGGCTAAAGAAGCAGCGTAAGTTTCGGGCCGATCTCCCCCACGCGTCCGAACAAACGATCAAAATCAGAGGTCGTACCGTTTTCAATTCCGTCCCTCATCGCTTTGGCTCTGCGCTCAAAAAGCTTGCGTCCCAGCCACAAGAGGAACGATAGAAATTTGCCAGAATCAGCCGCGAAGAAGCGGAAGAAAATCCTCACGCGGGCCCAAGCCCGCTCACCGCTTACGCATGTGAATTTCGGTGCCGTTCTTCAGAAACTTCACTTCATCCATCAACTGATTGATCAAATAAATCCCGCGGCCATGGTTGGAAAGAAGATTCTGGCCATAGAGAGGATCGGGAACCTCAGACGGATCAAATCCTGTCCCAGGATCGCGTACCACAATCACCACCCCATGGGTTTCGTCACAAGTGATATCGCACTCAATCTGCTTGCTGGGATCCATCTTTGCGCCGTGGACCACGGCATTCGCCAGTGCTTCGGTCAGCGCCAGTTCGACAGCAGGCTCTTTACCCACGGCACTCGGCATCTGCAGGACCAATTGCATGATGCTTTGCACCACGGGATCGATGGCGTTCTTGTCGGCCGCCATGGTGACGCTTAGCTTGGAGATCAAACCGTCAGCCTCGCACTCATAAACCTGGGGTTCGTTACGCCATACAATGTAATCAAAAGCCGGCAAGGCGGCAAATGCACGGACGTGCCTAGGCTTCCCTCCCCTTCGTTCTATCGGGTTTCCCGGCCAGATTCTCCAGTTGCCGCCGCCAATCGAGCTCATCGACAAACTGGCGGGAGTCCTGCCAGCCGGGCTGCACTTTCACAAACAACTCCAGGAAAACCTTCATTCCAACCATCTTCTGGATCTGCATTCGCGCCTCGGTGCCGATCTTCTTAAGCATCTGCCCGCCCTTGCCCACCAGAATTCCCTTCTGGCTGTTGCGCTCGCAATAAATCGTGGCGGCCACGCGGGTCAATTTTGGCAACTCTTCGAATTGCTCTACGACCACAGTGCTGGAATAAGGTATTTCCTGTTCGGTGTGAATCAATATCTGCTCGCGAATCGCTTCCGCCGCCATGAATCGAGTAGGTTGGTCCGTAATCTGATCGTCCGAGAAATAGTGCGGACCTTCGGGAAGATTCTCGATCAGCTTGTGTACCAGCAGATCCAGTCCCTCACGTTTGCGCGCCGACAGCGGTATGATCTCTCTGAAATCGAATCGTCTGCGGTACCCGTCTATTGTGCCCAGCAGTTCCTGCTTCTTTCCCTTGAGCAAGTCGGTCTTGTTGAGTAACAAGAAAACCGGCGTTCTACACCGCTTCGCCATTTCGAGCACGAACTGATCACTGGGAGTGAATTGGCGGGAGCCGTCAACGATAAGAAGCACAATGTCGCAGCCCTGCAAAGCCTCTTGCACCTCAACCATCATTTTGCGCCCCAGCGAGCTGTCAGGCTTGTGAACTCCAGGGGTGTCGATGAGAACGATCTGGCTGGCGGATCTTCCCTTTTGTTTTTCGGAATGGATGATTCCGAGAATGCGGTTGCGCGTCGTCTGTGGCTTGGGGCTGATGATGGCGAGTTTTTCACCCACCAGGGCATTCAATAGGGTGGATTTACCTGCGTTGGGGCGGCCGAGTATGCACACAAATCCAGAGCGGAATGCCACGAGGTGACTATAGCAGCTTCATTTGCTTGCCTTGCGCGGTGGAAATCCGTACCCGGTCCACCCGCCGCTCGGTCGATTCAAGAACTTCGAAGCGCAGGCCATCGTCTTCAACCACTTCTCCCTTGCGCGGGATGCGGCCCGCCAGCTCGCTTACTAATCCAGCGACAGTTGCCGATTCCCTACCCTCCGGACGAATACCAAATAATTCAACCAGCCGGTCGACGTCCATTTTTCCGCTTACGATATACGAGTTGTCGTTTTCGCGAACAGCGTCGGCCTTGTCGTGTTCATCGCGAATCTCTCCGACAATCTCCTCTACCAGGTCCTCAATCGTCACCAGTCCTGCAACCCCGCCGTACTCATCCACTACGATCGCCATGCGGATATTGTTTTTCTGCATCTCTCGCAGAAGATCGCTTCCCAGCTTGCTCTCAGGAACAAAATAGACGTCGCGCCGCATCACCGTATCGACAGTGCGGGTCGGTGCTTCCAGGTCAGGCACCTGCAAAACATCCTGCGCATAGACGACCCCGATAACGTTGTGAATGCTGCCTTCATACACCGGGACTCGAGAGAATGGCTTAGAGCGCAACAAATCAACAAACTGTTCGACCGTTGTATTGGAAGGCACCGCCACTATATCCGGCCGCGGCTTCATCGCATCACGCACCGTCTTTTCGCCGAACTCGACCACTGACTGAATCAGGTCGCGATTGGTTTCGTCCAAAATACCTTCTTCCTGTCCAGCCTCGAGAAGAGCATCCACGGCCTCGGCCTGGGTCTCGGGTTCGCGGTCAGCATGTTCCCGGGTCAGCGCCGTCACCGACTGCAGGAAGCCGAGCACTAGCGTCACTGGAAGTACCAGGTAGAAGAGGCCACGCAGCAGGAAGGTCCATCGCCGCATCCACAAACCGCGCGTGCGGGAGAAAAAGATGAACGGCAGAAACCGGTTGAAAATGATGACGATCAGGACCAGGCCCAAAGCTGCCTGAAGCACTTCGGCGTAACCCCATATACCTTCGCGGAATACGGCAAAACCCAGCAGCAATGCAATTCCGCCAATGGTCAACTGGGTCAGCACTGCGGCGGAAAGGATGGCCCGGTTACGCGCCACCCCCAGCTTCGGCTCAACATACTGTTCGAAAGAGTTGATGTTGTCTTGAAACTCGCGCGATAGGAACTTGCCGATCTCGCTGTAGACCCGATCCACATACGAAACCAGCGTTAGCAAACCCAGAAGCGGCAGTAGCGCGACTGCAATCGCGTAGTTCATCGTGGAGGCCGGGAATCCCGGCTTGTACTGCGGCCACTTCTTTCCGTCAGAGAAACCGGCAAGCCCAGCGACCGCCGTAGTTTCTCCTCTTGCTTTGCCATAGCTCCATTATCTTGTTCGTGATCGTACCCCGCCAGGTGAAGAATTCCATGCAAGGCGAGCGTCTTAATTTCGTCCGCTGTGGAATGTCCCAGCGCCTTCGCGTTCCTGGCGGCGATTTCCGCCGAGATCGCAATGTCTCCTGCCAACCCGGTAGAAAAGTTCGCCATCGGCGGGAATGATAAAACATCGGTCGGCTTATCTTTCCCGCGGAAGCGCCGGTTTAATGCCTGCAACTCTCTGCTGCTTGTGACCAGAATATTGATCGATCCTTTCAGCTTGACCGCTCGTGCCGCTTTTCCTGCAAACCGGGCAAGCGTCGATTCGCGAACGCCTGGCACCGGCTTGCGAACAATAATCAAGCTTGCTTCGCCCGAAAAAGAAAATAGGAGGGCCCCAGACCGCTCCCTCCTGAATAATTCTACCTGCTCTACTCTTCGCTTCCTATCTCAAATGCTCGTGGCGATGTATCAGATTGACCGTATCCTGCACCCGGTGGTCTGTCATTCAAAGACGGCCTTGAATCAAGCAGCGAAAGTTGCTCTTCCGTTTTGGTTTTGTGCTCGTCGTAAGCCCGAATGATGCGCTGCACTAGGTGGTGGCGCACCACGTCGCCGTCATCGAAATAGGCGAAGTGCAATCCCTGCACATTTTTCAGGATGTCGATGGCTTCCAGCAATCCACTGCGCCGCGCTGTCGGCAAATCGATTTGCGTGACATCGCCCGTGATCACCGCCTTGGAGTTGAATCCCAGCCGGGTCAGAAACATCTTCATTTGTTCGGAAGTCGTGTTTTGCGCCTCATCCAGAATGACGAACGAGTCATTCAAAGTCCGTCCCCGCATGAAGGCGATAGGCGCGATTTCGATTACGTTCTTCTCCAGATAGCGATCCACTTTCTCCGGATCGAGCATGTCATACAGAGCGTCATACAGCGGACGCAAATAAGGATCAATCTTTTCTTGCAGAGTTCCGGGCAGGAAACCCAAACGCTCTCCCGCTTCCACGGCGGGCCGCGCCAGAATGATGCGGTTCACCCGCTTGGATATCAGCGCCGAAATGGCCATGGCCACCGCGAGATAGGTTTTTCCCGTCCCTGCCGGACCAACCCCAAAAACCATGTCGTGTTGCTCGATCGCATCCAGGTAGCGCCGCTGGTTCAAGCTTTTCGGTTGCACCACCCGCCGGCCCAGCGAACGTTGCCGTCCTGCCTCGGCCAGTCCACGCAAAGTGGTTTTAGGATCGGCGACCAACACCTTCAGCATGGAATTCAAATCGCCGTTATTGAAGGTGAACCCGGATCCCTGCAGATGCTGGTAATCGGCAAAGACTTGTTCCGCTCTGGCGACATCGCGGGGGGCACCCTCCAGATCGATGGAGTCTGAGCGCAGATCAATATTGATGTTTAGCCCGTCTTCCAGTACGTGCAGATTCTCGTCCCGCGTACCGAACAGGGCCTCGATATTAGGAATTATCTCGATGCTCTTCTTCATTCAATCCTGACGTATTCCATACGCTTTCCTTGCGTAAACTGCTGAAGAATAGGGATTTGGAGGAGCGGCCACGGACACGCCGAACAGAAACATCCTGCAGGTGGAATCGGCCGAAATAAACGCTCGCAGAGTGCAAGCCACAACCATTGCGCCTAGGCTATCTCCAACCACATTAGAGAGTCAATTTAAAGCGCAAAATTGACCTTCGCACCTGTTAAGTAGATGACCTGTCGAGGTTTGCCGATGCACAAATTCCGGCCCCGTACCTGCTGTTTGACGCTGGCCTACCTGCATGAGATAGTCTTATCGGTTTCGTGGCAGCGGCCGTCCCATGCTGCCTAGCCCCTTAAGCCTCAAGGAGCCCCTGAATTCATGGTTCGTCTTATTCCCCGGGAGACTAGATTCTTCCAGATGTTCTCCGAAGTGTCGAATAATCTCACGGAGGGCGCACGTCTGCTGCACCAGGTTTTAGTGGATCCCTCGGATTTGGCCGCCAAGGTCGAGCACATACAGGAGGTGGAACATTTCGGGGACGAAATGACTCACGCCATCTTCACCAAGCTGAATCAGACTTTTATAACGCCATTTGACCGGGAAGACATTCACACTCTTACCTCTTCGCTGGACGACGTCCTGGACTTCATCAATTCCGCGGCCACCCGCTTGATCCTTTACAAGATCGGTGCGGCCCCGCCGGATGCCGCCGAACTGGCCTCCATCATTGTCGAGCAAGCCGAGGCCTTGGGCAAAGCAGTCGCAGTGTTGGAAAAGACGCAGCAGGTAATTCCTCACTGCGTCGAAATCAATCGCCTGGAAAATGAAGCCGACCGGGTAAGCCGCAAGGCCATCGCCTACCTTTTCGAGCACGAGAAAGACCCCATCCAACTGATTAAACTTAAAGAACTTTACGAGGTTCTGGAGAGCGCAACCGACAGGGCGGAAGATGCCGCCAACGTACTTGAAACGGTTGCGCTGAAAAACTCCTAGTGTCCGGTTTCGCAGAGACTCACCCCATGAGGTGCGCCCCCCAGTGAATACAGGACTGCTCTTACTCATCATCACCGTCGGAACTGCCCTGTTTTTCGATTTTCTGAACGGCTTTCACGATGCCGCCAACAGCATCGCGACCGTGGTTTCTACGCGCGTCCTGTCGCCCAAACTGGCGGTGATTTGGGCCGCTATTTTCAATTTTGTCGCCGCCTTTATCCTGGGCACCGCAGTCGCTAAGACGATTGGCAAAGGCATGATTCGCCTTGACGACGTTACCCAGTACGTCGTCATTGCCGGCCTTGCCGGAGCGATTGTCTGGGACTTGCTGACTTGGTGGTGGGGACTCCCCACGTCGTCATCCCACGCCCTGATTGGCGGCTATGCCGGGGCAGCACTGGCCCGCGCCGCGTTTACTCACGGCATCGGCAACGCTTTCTCAGTAATCATTCCTCAAGGATGGACGAAGACGCTCATTTTTATCGTTGTCGCTCCCATCATTGGACTCGTGCTGGCTTTGCTGATTTCAGTGATCTCCTATTGGATTCTTCGTGATCGTTCTCCCCAGCAAGTGGACAAGTGGTTCCGCAAGTTGCAACTGCTGTCGGCAGCCGCCTACAGCCTGGGCCACGGCGGAAACGATGCCCAGAAGACCATGGGAATCATCGCCGGGGCTCTGTTCTCTGCGGGCTACATGAACTCAACCGACATGGCCCACGACTGGGGACACTGGAAGTGGTACATCATACTTGCCGCCCATACCGCTATTGCCTTAGGGACTTACTTTGGCGGCTGGCGCATCGTACGCACCATGGGATCGAAGATCACCAAGCTCAAACCGTTTGACGGATTCTGCGCAGAGACTGCCGGCGCCATCACACTTTTCGGCACTGCCCTGGCCGGGATTCCGGTTAGCACCACCCACACCATCACAGGAGCGATTGTTGGTGTAGGCGCCGTGCACCGCCTTTCTGCGGTCCGCTGGGGCGTGGCCCGGCGCATTGTCTGGGCATGGATCTTGACCATCCCAGCGGCTGCGGCAGTTTCCGCAACCGTCTTTTGGGTCATCCGCCTGGTCTATCCAGCGGCTTAGCCTCCTCAAACTGCTACAATTTTCATCATGGATTCCCCGTCCGCCTTCACCGACGTCCCAACCGCAATTGAAGAAATTCGTGCTGGCCGGATGATCGTAGTCGTTGACGATGAAGACCGGGAGAATGAAGGCGATCTGACCCTGGCGGCGGAAAAGAGTCACGCCTGAGGCCATCAACTTCATGGCGAAGTACGGTCGTGGGCTGGTTTGCCTGGCGATGACCGAAGAGCGATTGAACCACCTGCGCATCGGTCCCATGAGTTCGGAAAATACCTCAAACTACGGAACAGCTTTTTGCGAGGCCGTCGACGCGCGCGACGGGGTCACGACCGGCATTTCGGCCTATGATCGTGCCCGCACCATTCAGGTAGCCATCGACCCGGCAACCCGGCCCGCCGACCTCGCACGTCCTGGTCACATCTTTCCCCTTCAGGCTCGCAAGGGCGGGGTTCTGGTCCGCGCTGGACAGACCGAAGCGGCCGTAGATCTTTCTCGGCTCGCCGGATTAGTCCCTGCCGGCATCATCTGCGAAATCATGCGCGACGATGGAACCATGGCTCGTGTGCCTGACTTGATTGAATTTTGTGCCACGCACCATATGAAAATGCTGACGGTCGCGGAATTAATCCGTTACCGCATGCAGCATGAGCGCTATGTTCGCCGTGTGGGTGAAGCGGTCGTAGGTACGCCCTATGGCGAATTCCGGCTGATCGCTTATGAAAGCGGAGTCGAGGGCGGTGAGTCGCACGTGGCTCTGGTGCGAGGAGACATCGACTCGGGAACCGAGCCCGTGCTGGTTCGCATGCATGCCCACTGCCTGATGGGTGACGTCTTCGGATCTACGGGATGCGACTGCCACGAAACCATCGAAGGCTCTCTGCATGCAATTGCACGCGAAGGCCGGGGCGCGTTGATTTATCTGCACCAGACCTCAAAAGGATTCTCCGTAGAAAAGGTCGGCGAGCGAACCGCATTGGCGTTCCATCGCGACAAGCGGCATCCTTCCCTGCCGGAAAGCGAACGTAAAACCCAACGCGAAATCGGATTGGGCGCGCAGATTCTTTCCGATCTCAATTTGCGCCGAATTCGACTGCTCACTAATCATCCTCGTAAAGTGGCAGCGCTCGAAGGTTTCGGCATCGAGATTGTGGAGCAGATTCCGGTGCCGCTGGGCGGAAAAGAAAAATCATTGTTGCAAAAGAATTGATTTCATTGACTTAGCAGTTCCGTGAAGGCATAGGCGCTAAGTTGTTGAAAAATCGCGAGCCGGTTCCTTCCCGGCCGGGGTAAAGAAACTCTCCTACAATGCCCTTTGCGAGCTTCTGGTTGACTTCCGCTGCGTAGTTGATTTGCCCATAACTTGAGGGGCCGGCTTCTGCCCAGTACCTATTCGAATGTACATACATTGGCGCTAAGCTGAGCATCGAGAAGCAGTTACAATGAGTGGCCCCGAAACGTGCCACTTCTGTGCCCAAAGTTTACGCGTTCAGGGGCACTACAAGACATCAAGTCATCTCAATCCAAGTGAGCCAGGAACGAGACGATCCAAGAGCAATGGTCGAAGGCGATAGGGCCCGACGTGAAATCTTGTTAAACTCGTCTTCATCCTCACAAGCAGGTGTGCATGCGTTCTCTTATTCCATTTCTTATGGTCGTGCTCATGACTACGTTGGCAACGCCGCAGGCGATTACCGATCCCAAGCAAGTGACCAGTAAATCCAATGCCCAGGTAGAAAAGAGCCTGAGCATCGAAAAGCTGTACATGACCCGCAATGTGGGTTCGACAACTTGGTCGCCCGATGGCAAGTCGATCGCATTCATAAGCAATATCAGTGGCCGCAACAATATCTGGGTGGTGCCATCCACCGGAGGATGGCCAACGCAGCTCACCATCAGCGACCAGCGTCAAAGCTCACCGACATGGTCACCCGATGGCAAGTGGATCGCATTTCAGTCCGACTACGACGGCGACGAGCAATGGGATATCTACCTGGTCTCGCCTAAGACCGGCATGGTGGTAAACGTCACCAACACTCGCCAGGTCGCGGAGCTTTCTCCCACGTGGTCGCCCGACGGTCGCTACCTGGCGTACGAGGTAAAGCCCAAAACTTCTTCGGTGTATGAGATTGATATCTACGACACCCTGATGCGGGAAACCAAGCACCTGACCAGCAACACTCCCGCCAACAAGATGAACTCGAGTCCGATTTGGTCACACGACGGAAAATGGATCGCTTATACCGAAGAACAGGCCAAGGGAACGGACTCGAACATTTACCTGACAGAGGTTGCCAGCGGCACGAAGACCCTGTTGACGCCGCACCAAGGCGAGCAAATTTATTCGGCTAACGATTTCTCTCCTGACGGCAAAAACCTTCTCGTCACCTCAAATGCCGATAACGGATACGAGAACGTTGGCCTGCTCTTTATCGCCAGCAAGAAGGTCAAATGGCTGACCAAAGATAAGTGGGAGATCAATGGCGGCAATTTCTCTCCCGATGGAAAAGAAGTTCTATGGAAGGCGAACGTTGATGGAAACACCGATATCTACGTTCACAATCTTGTGACCGGCAAGAGTACAGCATTGCCGCTGCCGAAGGGCGTGAATTCATTGGGCGGTTCCGAGTCGCCTTTCACTAAAGACGGATCGCGCCTACTCTACTACCACAACGGTCCGAACGCCCCCGACGATGCCTGGGTCTATACCCGCGCCACTGGCAAGTCGCAGCAGGTGACGCATTCGCTGGTAGCCGGCATTCGTTCCGAGGACATGGTTGAGCCCATGTTGGTCCATTATCCGAGCCGCGACGGCAAGTGGACCATCTCCGCCTTTCTCTATGTTCCCTACAACATGCCGAAGAACGGGCAGAACGCGGTGATAGTGTACGTACACGGCGGCCCGACCTCGCAGACCATGAATTCCTTCAGCCGCTTTATCCAGTACGCGGCCAACCAGGGTTACATGGTGCTGGCACCCAACTATCGTGGTTCGCGAGGCTACGGCAAGGAATTCCAGCAGGCCAATCTGGGCGACATGGGTGGCGGCGACCTACAAGACGTTCTGGCTGGGGTCGACTGGTTGAAGCAAACAGGATATCCCGATCCCAAGAAATTCATCCTGATGGGCGGAAGCTACGGCGGCTACCTAACCATGATGGGCGTGACCAAAGCGCCCGAGATGTGGGCCGCGGGTGTACCGATAGTCCCCTTCGTCAACTGGTTCACGGAAATTGAGAACGAAGACCCGGTGCTGCGCGAGTCGGACCTCGCCACCATGGGCGACCCCAAGACCAACAAAGCTCTGTACGAAGACCGCTCGCCGATTTTCTTCGTCGACAAAATTACTGCTCCCCTGATTCTCCTGGCGGGAGGCAATGACCCGCGTTGTCCCAAAACCGAAGCCATGCAGGTTGTGGACGCCGTCAAGAAACGCGGTGGCACGGCGGAGTATCACGTCTACGAAAACGAAGGCCACGGATTCGCCCGCGTGGAAAACCAGATTGACGCCTACAACCGCGTGGCCAGCTTCCTGAAAGCCCACGTGCCCCCGCAGGATTGCAGTTGCACCCTGCCCTAGGTGTGTTCAGCCTGTGGCCTGGTGTTGCATTTTGGAATGCGGCACCACGCTTCCTTACCATCGCCGCCCTGTGTCTTACCACCGCGTACACGCGCCGAGCGCAGGTTCAAAGCCAGATTCTTTGTTGAGAACCCAGACTACCTGGAACTCAAGGCGGGGTGGCGAATCCGGGTTGTCGTGCCAATTTTGCCATCTGGCGGATAGATCGTGCCCGTGCCCCCACCCCGGAAGGCAATTCCCTCGTCTCCACGACAAGCCCGGTGGCAGGGTTCAATGAGCGTGATATCGGGGATGTTTCATCAACTATTCGCAGTCCGTGGCGCCTATTCCTCATCCTTCACCCGGACCTCTTTCATTTCCTTGATTTCCGTGATCACGATTGCATGAGTTCCGGTTCGCTCAAACACAATCCCGCTCGCCCGCACGTACTTGCCGACAAACGGCATGAGTACCTGCCGTTGATCCGCATCGGGCATCTTGGCAGAGATGGGAAAATACAGCTGATCATCTTTGGTCAGAATCACGAGCGGCGAGCCACCCTTCACGCAATCCTGTACGCACTTGGCGCCCATACTCGTCGCATGGTTATCAAGATTCTGAATTGGGCAAGCGACATCCCGCACCAGCCCTTCTATGGTTTCGTTGGAAACATTCGCCCGGGCACCGGCCATGTCCGTGGTCTGTGGAGGCTGAGACGCCGCCAAGAGAATCCCGCAGCACGCAAGCAGGCCAATCTTCAACGGTCGGATCATCGGTCTCTCCTTTTCATTGGGCATTATTTTTTCCGCAGTGTTTATGCGTTTGATGAAGCGTCTAAATCATTGCACAATTGGGACGTGGTACGGATTCAAGCTCCCGATAAGCCCTGATAAATACACACCATGGTGGGTTTGGCTGCTATCGATTCTTCTTCGCTATCGCTGCGCCTGTCTGTAGGCGGGGATACGCGCGACCAGATAGGCGCCGAGCGCTAAGTCCACGAGCAGGCAGGCAACTGCATACCAATCCGGGACATAAGCCGAGTTCTTATAGTGCCAAGAATCCCAAGCCAATCCATGGCCGGCGATTCCTATCGCAAGGAACCAGGGCGAGTTCTTTAAGCCGAGTGCAGCGAAAGTGGCAAATAGCGCCAATCCCAGAAGCTCTACCCAGATCCACGAATTCGCTGCACGGGCGCCTGCTGCGAACCAGCCCAGCACATAGGCGAGAGGCATGCCCACAAGAAAAGCGGTAAGCCAGGCTCGCTCAAACTTCACTGCCCGCGATCCCAGCCAACGCGCCAACCAAAGGCAGGCGACGGTAACCGCCGAGGCAATGGTGGCAAGGAGAAACGGATCTCCAGCCGCCTGCCATGACGGAACCATATAGAGCATCCACGCAGTGATGATCGAAAGGCCAATCAGGACAGCTATTTGAATAGCGTTTGGTACTTTGGTCAGGCCCGGTACGCCTACTCTTGCGATCGTATTCATGTTCGGCTCGTCCTCTGTTGTCACCTGACGCCTCACCTCGCAGTATATTCGGCATGGGGAAGATGCGGGCCTTGAGCTGTAGCGATGGTCCTTTGCCGGTTGACCGACATCTCGGAAGTTAACTTCTGCAATCAGATGATCGGCGGTTCTTTGTAACTGTCGTGATCAAGCATTCTGCTCAAACCCCGGTCGTGAGCCAAATAAAGCTGGTCCGGTTCGCCAGTCACGGTGCAACCATCGAAATCAACAGATGTCACTCATGAAGCCGCCGCAAGGAGGATTCAACCGCCACTCCGTCCCGCTGAGCCAAGAAAATGAAGAAGAGCTCATCCAATTTTTTCCGTCTGAGCTATTTCCGTCTCTTGCTGCATGCCTGGAGAACGTCCAAAGGACTTCTTCTTCACTAGATTGTGCTTCGCTACGAGGGCGCCAATGCTGTAGGCCACTCCAGCATAAAAAGGGGCAACCATTATCAACTGTGTTTCGACACGCACAACATCAACACCACCAAAATCAGGAGTAAGGGTGGGCATCCTCCGCTGGATGACGAAAAAATATGAGAGCAAGGTGGAAGTGTGGGGAACAAGAACCGACGAGTACGGTTCGGTGAATGTCAGCATCTTGTACAAAAGCACGACGGTAGGGGACGACCCACGCCCAGGTTGCCAGCCTGGGAAAGCGCGGATATATGAAGTACCCCACCACGAAAGCCGGAGCCAGACTTACTAGCTCGAAATGCTGAAGGTAGTCGCTACCAGTGAGAGGGAGAGTGATACCGAATAGAGGAAGTACCCAGATAGACCAGCGGCTAAGAAGCCAGGGGCCGAGATGGATGCCGCAAACCGCAGCTGCCGTCGTATGAAGTGCAAACAGCCCTACCCTATTTTCGCCCAACCAGGCAAGACCAGCACGATGAGCAAGCTGGAGTGCCTGCTCGTCGGAAACATCGTTCCGAACCACCCATCTTGTCCAGGCAGGCAGTGCCAGGGAGTGCCACTGCCATCCAAACGCCACACCCGCCAGAACGTAGTACACAAGGAGAAAGGGGCCAAGCATGCGTAAGCCAAAGAACGGCACCAGCAGAATCGCTGCTATCGCGGGAGCAGTAAGGGCGAGATGGCCAATAACAATTGCTCTGCGTGCAAGTGCCTTATCCATCGTGCGGCGAAGTATATCGCAGGCGAGGGAAAAAGCGTCTACCGCCGATTGCCACTAGGCAGTTTCGATTCAATCGCCGTGAGTGCAAGAGCGATTTTGTCGCCAAATTGAGAAAGCTGCACCCGCAGGACCACTGCGCGCAGCGGGGCTATTCCTGGTAGAGCACAAGCAATATGCCCAACAACACCATGCTGCTCGGCCAAAGGTAGGGAATGAAAGGCCGACGCCAAAACCTCCCGTCGGAAATGAGTTTGAACAGCGCAATGCTAAAGCCAACGATCATAAACCAGAAGTGTTCGCGCGCGACCAGCACCATAGAGGGCGTCAAGTGGTGGTGATGGTCGGGCGCAGGAGTGACGGCGAGAGCTGAATCGTTACCGGTCGGCATGGAGGAATGATTCATGCCAGAGTGATCCATGGGCATGCCACCGTGGTCCATATGCATCCTCGAGTGATTCATGCCGGGCATGGAATTGGATGCATGCGGAGCGGGCAATTCTCGATAGGGACCGAGGGCAGGATTGACCAAATAGGCGCGGGCTTCCGGTGAATTCGCACCGGAGCTGGCGGTGTGATCGTGAACGAGGAGGAAAGCCGCGCCGATGATGGCGAGGAAGCAGAATGTCCACGTGCCCCAGAAGCGATTGAGCGATGTGCGCGTGCGAAGATACTCGACGATGGCTATAGCAATGAGGAGCAGGGCGTAGATTTTGTGCTGCCCAGCTTCCTGGTCGTGGTGCAAAAGCCAAGCCCAGTTCAGGTTGCCGCGCGGCCAGATTTCAGCGTCACTCCAAAGAGCCAGGAACACCCCCGCAAGCAGAAATAGGGCAGGCCATATATAACGCAGGGCGCTGAGATCCGGAGCAAGACAGGAGGCGAGGACGAGGACTCCGACTCCAATTAAGGCCCATCCCGCAATGTGGTGATTGAATTCCGAGGGAGCCTTGTTGGGATCCTCTGATGCCGGGGAGACGAGAGCTGAAACAGCGATCAGATGTTGGCCAGAGGCACGGGCCATGATGACGCTGCCTGCAAACCCACTCAGCCCGGCCAGGCTGAGCCAGAGAATCAAGACATGACTTGTCACACGCATGCGCACCCCAGCTATTTCCCCAGATGACCAGTAGCTCCGGCACCTTCTACATTGAGAGTGCTCTAGTGGCGCGAATATGGAACACTGGCATTTCTGACAGTGGAAATCTGGTTTCAGGGGGAGGACGTGGCTAGCGCTGATGCGAACCAGACGGTTGCACCGTGGTTCCCGCAACAGCTGGGCACGTAGACTGGGAAAAGGTTGGGAGGACCTCATGCATAACCGAGTTGTATGGATTCTGTCGATGGCGATCTGTTTGAGTGCGTGGGTTGCCGCACAGGAGCAGGTCCTCAACATGGACAATGAGCCGCACTATTCACGGGTCTTCACCAACCAGTATTGTCGCGCGTACCTTTTGCGCTTGGGCCGCCTCGAAGAGACGAAACCGGTGGCGCATGAACATGACTGGGTGCGAATGACGCTGAACGGCACGGTCGAGCAAGCGTGGGGCGGAACTGTTTATGGCAGTGCGCCCTACGAAGATCCCGAAGGCTATGTGGTTTCGTTTTTGTTTCCGGTAAACCGGGTAAGCTTGCGGAATCCGCACATTGACCCGTACGGGGCGATCATTGTTGAAATCATGCAAGGAGACGACAGCCGCAATCGCATGCGCGATCCGTCGCTGTCTCCCTTTGGACAAAAGCTCGGTCCGGGCGTGGACCCCCATGTCTCCTATGTCAATGCTCTGACGAAAACTTCGGTCGAGATTCTGAACGTGCAGTTACTCGGCGGCGACTCGAAAGAGCCGCACTCGGGCGGGGTGGGTGCCCTGATGGTGGCGATGACCGATCTTAATTTGTTGCACCAAGAGAACGGGGAGGCGAAGGAACTGCGGCTCTATAAAGGCAACGTACAGTGGTTTCCCGGTGCAACCCCCACCTTCAAGAATTCCGGGAAGAATCCTGCCGCTTTGTGGTTCTGGAAATGAAATAAATTAGCCCGAACTCAGGAGGACGGATCGATACCCTTCTGGAGGTTATCTTCGGCTCCTGTCTGCGGGCGCTAAAGCGACCGCATCATGACTATGATTTCTTGTCGTGGTGCTGAAGCACCACGCTTCGACGGAGCTTAGGGCACATTGCCCTTCCAGCCAGAGTTCGCCTTAGAGGGGAGGCGCCCCGGCTCTATGCATGCTGATCGGCTACGATCGCCGCGACCAAGCCCGGAATGGTGTACTGTTTGGCCTCGATATCTACCCGCAGCCCAAGCTCGCGCAAGGTCGCCGAGGTGATTGGTCCGATGGAGGCAAAGCGGATATCGCTCAGATCCACACGCGACAAATCGACCTGACCACTCTCATTTTTCGCCAGCAGAGCGGCAAAGTGTCTCGCAGTGGACGAACTAGTGAAGGTAATGATGTTCGGACACGCTTTAGGATTCTTTAGCGCCACCCGTAATTCCCTTCGCGACTCTTTCGGGATGACGGTCTCGTAAACCTCCACGACATCGACGGTTGCACCAAGCTTTGTTAGCTCAACTGGAATCACGTCGCGTGCCACCCGTGCGCGCGCGAGCAGCACTCTTTTCCCATCCACCTCGTCTCGCAAGCTCGCGATCACGGACTCGGCAACATACTCTTTGGGGACGACATCGACTTGCTTGTTCTGACCTTCGATAGCCTTTTTCGTCGCCGGGCCAATGGCGGCAATCTTTATCTGCCGCAATTCCTTCCGGTTGATTCCCTGCTCGTCCAAGCGCTCAAAGAACGCGTCTACCCCGTTGACACTGGTGAAGATGATCCATTGGTATTGATGTAACCGGGCCAGCGCTTCGTCAAGCGCCTTGTAGGTGCGCGGCCTTTGAATTTCGATCAACGGTATTTCGAGAACCGCCGCCCCGTGTTCCCGCAGGCCGGCAGAGAGCGCGCTGGCCTGGTGCCGGGCGCGCCCTACCAGCACCCGAACTCCTTCAAGAGCCTTACTCTCTTTGCTCATGATGGGAAGACTACCTAGGGTTGCTGCGGAACGCTAACGCTATGTCCGTACACTTCCTGAAGAATCGCATGGCCTCCCTGCGCCAGGAGCGAGATTCCAACCGTCTCACCGAGCGCGACCGGATCGGCACCCTCACCTCTCGCGCGAAGGACCTCACTGCCATCGGGCTTGGCGACCACGGCATTCAGGTACAAATTTCCTTTGTGCACTTCCGCCAGCGCGCCGATGGGCACCTGGCAACCGCCACCCATACTGCTAAGCAGCGCGCGTTCGCATGTCGTAGTCACCCGGGCTTCAGCGTCATCGAGGAAAGCCAGATGCTCCCGCACGACGGAATCAACAGCGCGGATTTCAATTGCCAGCGCACCTTGACCTGCCGACGGACACATGACCTCAGGCGACAGTACCTCACGAATCAGATGCTGTTTTCCCAATCGAACCAGGCCCGCCGTGGCAAGAATGATGGCGGCGTATTCGCCGGCTTCGAGTTTGCGAAGCCTGGTATCAACGTTTCCCCGCAAAGGATGAATCTCTAGGTCCGGACGCAGGGCTCTTAGTTGGGCCTGACGGCGTAGGCTGCTGGTTCCGACGCGTGCGCCGTGCGGCAAGGCAGCCAGATTCCCAGAGTTGCTGCAGAACGCGTCCAGCGGACTCTCACGCTTGGTGATGGCAACAATTTCGAACTTCGGATCAATCTCTGTCGGCATGTCTTTCAGGCTGTGCACGGCCAGATCGACGTCTCCGGCTGCCATCGCCTCTTCAATCTCTTTGGTGAACATTCCCTTGGTGCCTACCTTAGCGAGGGCCACGTCGGTAATCTTGTCCCCGGCGGTGCGAATGACTTCGATCTCAATCTGATGTCCGCGCTGGCGCAGTAGGGAGGCAATGTGGTTGGCCTGCCAGAGCGCGAGTTGCGAGCCGCGCGAGCCGATTCGCAATCGGGCCATCAGCCCTCATCCTCGGGACCTTCGCCGGATTTCTTGTCCTGCAGATTGAACAATCTCTTCACCACATCGACCACGGTGGTTGACTCAGAATCTCGAGCGGCTGTCTTCAGCGTGCGAATGGGCGTATGCATGACCTTATTCACAATGCCCCGCGTCAGGGCTTCGATTGCGAGTTCCTGTTCCGCGCTAAGCGGGCCCAGGCGTCCTCGCACCCGGTCGATTTCTGCCTGGCGGATGTTCTCCAGATGATCTTGTAGGGAAACGATGGTGGGCACCACATCGAGGGTTTGGAGGCGGTCGAGGAAGCGTTGCACCTCGATCTCGATGATTGTCTCCGCACGCTCCGCTTCTTTCTTACGGCCACTGGCGTGGGCACTGACACTCTGCTGCAGATCGTCGATATCGTAAACAAAGATGCCGTCAACCTTGTCCATCTCTGGGTCAACATCGCGTGGCACTGCGATATCGATAAAGAACATGGGGCGATTCTTGCGCTTGGCCAGAAATTTCTCGCCATGCTCGCGGCGGAAGATGGCGTGCGGCGAGCCGGTTGAAGTGATCACGATGTCGGCGCGGTCGCAGGTTTCATACAGATCGTCGAAGTGGATGGCCTCGCCGGAAAATTTCGCAGCCAGCTGCGTGGCTCGCTCGTAGGTGCGATTGGAGACGAAAATACTGGCCGCACCCTGGGCTTGCAGGTGGCGGGCAGCAAGTTCGCTCATCTTGCCGGCCCCAACTAGATATACGTGCTTGTCTTTGAGTGATCCGAAGATTTTCTTGGCAAGTTCGACGGCCACCGAAGCTACCGACACCGCGGATGATCCAACGGCGGTCTCGGTGCGTACCCGCTTGGCTACGGCAAAGGCCCTTGTGAGCAACAGATCAAGCTGAGACCGGACGGTGCCAACGGCACGGGCAGTGGCATAGGCATCTTTGACCTGGCCGAGGATTTGCGGCTCGCCCACCACCATGGAGTCGAGGCTGGAAGCGACGCGAAACAGGTGTCGAATCGCTTCGCGTTCCCGATATTCATAGAGGTGTGGCACGAACTTGTGCGGATCGAGATCAAAGTAATCGCAAATAAACTGCCGTAGATCGGCGCTGCCATTTCTAGTTTGAGCGAGAAGCTCGACCCGGTTGCAGGTGGAGAGAATGACTCCTTCTTCGACGCCGGGGTGCCGCACCAGACTCTTCAACGCCTCCTCAAGCCGTGAATCTGGAATCGCAAGCCGCTCTCGAACATCAATTGGAGCGGTCTTGTGATTCACGCCGATGAGATGAAAGGTCATGACTGCACAAACCGGTGAATGTTGCTGAAGAAATTCGCCGCCCAAGCAACGACCGCAGTGGCAAATGCCCCGGTCGCCAGATAAGCGGCGCGGCGACCACGCCATCCCGCATTCCAGCGGGTATAGAGCATCACCAAATACACCGACCACATCAACAAGGAGAGCAGTATCTTTGGGTCGAGGTAATCCAGTTGCCCGTAACTCGCCTGTGCGACAACCACGCCAGCCACCAGGCCCAGAGTCATGAACGGAAAGCCTAAAAGCAGCGCCCGGTAGCTGATTTCGTCGATGGTCTCAAGCGCCGGAAGGAGGGCAAGTACACCGCCGGCGCGCTTTGATTTCAGATTCCGTTCCTGGAGAAGATAGATGAGACTCGCGCCAAAACTAAGAAATAATGCGGCGTATCCCGCGAAGATTAGCGCGATGTGGGCGAACAGCCATCCGCCACGCACCCCCGGGGAGATCACAAGAAATGGTTTCTGTCCCGTGGCCGCGATGAATGTCAGCAGAAAGACCAGGGGAAAAACTACGATGCCCGGTGAGGTGGTGTGGTAGACGATGTAAACCACCACGAATCCCGCCATTACCAGCAGGGCAAGAAGCGACTCGGAGTTGTGCAGCGAAGCCAGGCTGATCTGGCCGGCATGGAGCACCGATTCCAGAAACGCCACGAACTGGAACACCATGCCCAGTGCCATGGCTGGAAATGCAACCTTGCCCAGCGCGTAGTTCTTGCGGGTCAAAACCAAAAGTGAATAGAGCAGTCCTATGGCGTAAAAACCCAGCGCAACTCGCAACCAAATGATGGGCATAGCAGAGGGTACAACAATTATAGTCTGGACCAGCGACGTTTCAGCCTTTGTCTACAGTAGTTTAGTAACGAAAGGGATATTACTGGACGCCCAGCATTGACAGCAGGGGTTCTAACTCGTCCTTCGCAATCCTCGCTGTGCGGCCGTCTGCCATCATGTTCTCAACGGTGTCGAAGGCCTGGAAGAGGCGCATCTTGACCGCGGCATACTTTTCGGCATCGGTCAGAGACCGCCCATGAACGGCCGCCCAACCGCGTACTGTTTCGTCCGGAAGAAAAATACTGACCGAAAACATGGTCTTGCGGTCGGAGGTAACGTCGAAGATGTACTCGCTCACCTCTGCCTCGCTGCGGGCCGCTCGTTTACCCACAAAGTAGTACTGATAGACATATCCCTGGCCTCCGGTGTACGTCTTCATGCGGCGGATGGTCATCAGTGGCTGCTGTTCCCTGGCGAAATTACCCGGCCGTACTCGGAGGCGCGAGCCAGACGGTCGAACATCCGGTACGCTTCCGCAGAAATCTTGCTGATCGCGTCTTCTCCGTCACGTTCGCGGTGGAGATAGGTTGTCATCACGCAAATTACATACGGGCGGTTTTGCACAAATACCACTCCTGAGTCATTGCGGACGCCCTCGAGTTCTCCCGGTTTATTGGCGATTTTCAAATCGTCGGGGAGGTCACGCGGAATGAAGCTTGATTTGTGCGTGCTCAGGAGGTTAAAGAAGTCGTCCGTCAGTTCCTTGTTAAGGACTTTGCCACGATAGAGCTGGTCGAGTAGGGTTGCCATTTCGTTGGGAGTGGAAATGTTCTCACGGCCCTCGCCGGCAGCTTTCAGGTCCATCATTTTGCGCCGCAGGCGAGTGTGCTTCAGGCCCAGGGAGTCCATCAGGGCGTTGACGTTGTCCATGCCGACTTTGTCCATGAGAACATTGGTGGCGCTGTTGTCGCTGACTGCTACCACCATGGTGGCCAGGTCGCGCAGAGTAACGCGCGTCGTGCCGGCGGTTAGACCGTTCATGATGTCGCTGTCGGGAACCAGGTCAGAGGCTTGAACGGTGTATAGATCGGTCAATTTCAGCTTGCCATCCTGGACCTGTCTGTAGAGTCCCGTCAGCAACGCAGTCTTGATGGAACTAGCCTGCGGAAAAACCTCGTCGCCGCGAAGCTGAAATCTCTGCCCACTGGTTAGGTCTTCGATGGCGACACCCATAACGCCGTCGAGGTGCCGATCGACATCGGTGATCGAGGCTTCCAGTTTCTGCCAAAGCACCTGCTGCTTCGCTGCCGCGGTGTTTGCCACATCCTGGGCAAACACCGCCGCACAAAGAAAGGCAATGGGCAAATAGCGCAATCGCATGATCTACTTTCCCGCCGCCTCTAGTTGCTGCGCTGCCGAGTCGACCAACTTAGCTTCGGCATCGAGGGCAGCGGCAGCCTTCACAATCTGCTCGTCGGCTTCTTTCCATCTTCCAACTTCGATGGCTTCGCGAACTCCGGGAACGGTTTTCACCCCATAACCGGTGTAAAGTCCGGGTGCATAGATCAGGTGCTTGAACCACGGACGACCGGGCAAACCGTCTTCCGAGGTGAGTTTGCGCTCACTTTGCAACAAGAGTTCATTTAGCGACTTGAGCGCGTCACCGGAAATCTTCAGTTCGCCATTTTCTTTGACTTTGTCTAGCGCCTTCTGGTAGCGGTCGGCACTGCGATTGAGCGCATCGGTCGCATTCTGTAAGGGCGCAAAGTTCAAGTGCGGTGGCAGGTCCTTTCGAGCCGGAGCCACGGACGTCTTCTTGGGATCAGCGGTCGCGGTAAACAGGCCTTCATCGAGTTCCTGATTGCGCTCGGCCGCTTCATCCTGCTTGGTTTTGAGCAGCTTCTGCAATTCATCCAGATAGCGGTGCGTAGTGTCAGCCAGAGCAGTGAAGTCATAGGGCAGCAGGTCAGCATCAGCCAGGCGAATTACGGCCGTGCCGACGGTCTGCGATAGCGCCCGGCCATAAGTAAAGTCGGTGTCAGAGAAATGGGTATACCAGTAAAAATCGTCGTAGATGGAGTGGTAGATTCCCTCGTCGCCTTCGCCGCCGTATCCCAGATCGAGAGCTGCTACGCCCAAATGCTGCAGGAAAGGAGTGAAGTCGGAACCCGACCCGAGGGCATCAATGCGCCAGGTCGCGCGGTTTCGAACGTCTTTGCGATTTTCGGCGGAGTCAGCGTCAGCCAGGTGTTTGAGACGGGTTCTCTGCCAGACCGTAATCTTCTTCTCGGGATCCTCGATATCCCGTGCCACGCCATTGACAAACCGTTCCAGCGTGTGTGAGCCTCCGGCATTCAGATAGCCGCGATCATTGCCATCGGAGTTGATGTAAACCACGGCGTGCTGGCGCAACTCGTCAGCGTGAGTCTCAGCCCATTCGGTGGAACCCAGCAGGCCGGGCTCTTCGCCGTCCCAAACGCAGTAGATGATCGTCCGTTTCGGCTTCCAACCCTGCTTCAACAGCTCACCCAATCCGCGGGCTTCTTCCATCAGAGCATTCGCACCTGAAACAGGATCTTCGGCGCCATTGACCCAGGCATCGTGGTGATTACCGCGTACGATCCACTGATCAGCCTGATCGGTACCGGGAATCTTCACAATCACGTCGTACAGCGGCTTGAGCTCCCAATTGAATTGCAATTTCAGATGAACTTTCGTTGCGCCCGGGCCGACGTGATAGGTCTGTCCCAGGCCGCCGCGCCATTCTTCGGGAGCAACTTCGCCCTTTAGGGCTGCGAGCATGGGTTGTGCGTCGCCGTAGGAAATCGGAAGCACCGGAATGTGGGTCAGCGTCTTGGCGTCTTTTAGCTCCAGCCGTTTTGCATTTTTGGTAGCCCCGACACCGGGAGTGAGCGGATCTCCGGGATACGTCGGCATGTCGGCAACACTTCCGCGCTGCGCCCCGTCCTTGGGGCGCATCGGCCCCGCCGGGAAGACATCGTCCGGTCCATAGCCGTCATCCTTGGGGTCGGAATAAATCAGACATCCAATGGCCCCGTGCTCTGCCGCCACTTTCGGCTTGATTCCCCTCCACGAGTTTCCGTAGCGCGCAATCACGATTGCGCCCTTCACCGAAACCCCCAGCCGATCCAGCTTTTCGTAGTCGTCGGGCGTGCCGTAATTCACGTAAACCAGTGGCCCGGTAACATCTCCATCGACCGAATAGGCGTTGTAGGTAGGCAGCTGTTCCGACATCTGGTTCGAAGTTGGATCGACAGCGAGCGCGGGCTCCTGCAACTTGGCCACGAACTTCGTCGGCTCAACCATCTCCAACAAGCGCGTCTTCGGTGTGGGAAACAAAACATCGAAGCTTTCGATGTGCGCATCCAGTCCCCATTCCTTGAATTTGGCCTGCATCCATTCGGCGTTGTCTTTGTCGTAGGGCGAGCCTACATGGTGGGGATGCGCCGCCAGCCGCTGCATGTAATCGCGAAGATTCTGGGGTGAGGGAATGGCGCGAAACTTTGTCTCCCATTCGCGCTCAGTTTTCGAGGTGGTCGCGGAATATCCACCTAGCGGGGACGAATCTTCCGTGGTGGAGGCCAGAACAAACAGACAGCAAATTAACAAGAACCCCAGCAGGGTGGCGCGAGGCCGCATTCTTATCTCCATTTTGGAATCGGTTTTCCGGAACGGAATATAGTACCTGACGCAGAGACCAAGTGGGTTTCACAACACAGCAATCAGTAAGAGAAGAAGTTCTCGCGAAACTTAGTGTGAAAGTTTGATGGGGAATATTTTGAACTGGTAAAGCAGTTCTGACGCCAACAGGATGACAGCCACCACGACCACCATAATTGCAATAATTTCACCGAAACTGAAGCGGCGGCGGTCATCAAACTGACGTGCCACCAGGGCAAGGATATTCAGCGTAGCGAAGCCGAAAACCAGCACCCACAAAATGTTGTAAACGTCTTCCCGTTTCTCTGGACTCTGCAGCAACAAGCCGAATACTGGCCGGGATAGAGCCCGCGCAGCAATTAGACCGGCTAAATGACTTACGGAGAGGGACATGGGCAGATGTTTGCTAAGGGCGCCGACCAGGATCATAGGACTGACAAAGAGGTACGATCTTACCGCGTTCCGGCGCTCTCGCCAATCTTCCTTTCGGCAAGGGTCAGAAATTCTCCAATCATTGAATTGGCTCAACAATAGCCGATGTGCCGCTCCGGTTGCCGTCGGGAAGCTGAATCATCACAATCGCGGCCAGCACTACGACGATTCCAACTATCTGAAGCGGCCTCATCATTTCCCCGAGGACAGCAGCAGAGATCACGATGGCAAATACCGGCTCCAGACAACTGACGATGACGGCGCGGCTCGGTTCCAGATATCTCAATCCCGCAAAGTAAAACGAGTAAGGCACCAGCATTGAGACGAGCGAGAAGACAAGTAAAAATATCCACTGGGATAGCGAATAGCCCGCGGCAAGGATCTTCGACGGCGGGTTGACTACCAGCCAGAACAAGGATCCCGCCATGGTTCCAAAGAGCAGAACAATCCAGTGATCATGGCGCGCGAGTAATCCGTGCCCGGCAATGCTGTAAAACGCGAAGGCAAACGCCGCCGCAAGCGAAGCCACTACCCCGATAACATCAAGCCGCAGTCCCCCGCGCTGGAATGCCCCAATCACCAGACCAATGCCGGCCACTGCAAGGGCCGCGGCAATCATCCTTTTCAGACTTGGCATCTGCCAACTAACGATCACAACATACAAGAGCACCCACACCGGCGCCGTGTATTGAATGGTGATCGCAGTCGCGATATTTGTCCGCTGGATCGCAAGATAGTAGGTATAGTTCGAGGCGGCCAGTCCCAGAATCCCCATCAGTGCCAGACGCCCCACGTCCGCACGCGGTACCCGAAGGACGCGAGGTCCTCTTGCGATTAGCAATGCCGGCAGAAAAATCAGAAAGGCGAAGGTTATACGGGCCTGGGAGAGAATCAGCGGATCAATCGGCCGTAGTGCCTGTTGACCTGGCAGCAACCGCCCGGTAAAAGCAGCGCGGCCGAGCGTGGCCCCCACTCCCCACAGGAAAGCGCTGGTGGCGATGTAGAGATAGCCCCGATAGGATTGGCGCGTTTGCGTAGCCACGTGGCGTTGGCGAAGCCTATCACGTTGGTTAGTTCAGGATTCCGTGTATTCAATTGTGTAGTTGATTTTTGCAGTTTTTTGCAGCATAGCGGCAACTGAACAGTATTTTTCTTCCGAGAGCTTCACCGCGTCCTCCACGGCCTTGTGCGACACCTTGCCACCCACGCGGTAAACCAGCCGGATCTCAGTATAAACCGTCGGCGGGGTGGGAGATCGATCCGCTTCTGCCCGGACTTCGACGCTGGTAAACGGCTCCCGCTTTTTGGCCAGAATACTTACGACATCGTACCCAGTGCATCCGCAGAGCCCGAGCAGGATTAACTCGGTCGGACTATTTCCCGTGGCCCTATCGCCGTCCAGGACAATGGAATGATTGCTTCCCGCTGTGGCTACAAAACGTTGCTTCTCAATCCAGGTGGCGACTGCGGTGCTCGACATGAAATGGCCTCAACAAGAAATTACCGGAAAAACGGCCATTCGATTATCAAGCTTTTTGGGGGAGGAGGGAAACCTGGAAGAATCTACTCAAATGATTTGGCGATGAAATCGCGGATCGCCATTTCATGTTGAAGCGCCATCTTGGTGAACTGAATACCCTGCCGAACACCGTCGGTCCAGACCACCGTCCCTAATGCCTCTATCGTTCCGGCATAGTCGGGGATACTGAAGGCGATCCGCAAAATTTCTCCCTGCTTTAGATTGGCATTGTCCAACTGAATGCCGCCATGGCTAAGATTCAAGCTGCTTACTTTGAAAGTATTCGATTCCTTTATACATGTCACTTCGGTCTGCAGCGGGATTCGCGAATAGCGGCGGCGGTTTTGAAACAGGCCGCCTCGAACGGTTCGCAGTAGCTTGCTCAGCCGGTGGCGGTCAATCGGCTTGTGCAAGAAATAGGTCGCGCCAATTGCGAACGCTTCCTGCATGGCCTCCTTGTCGTCGCGGCCGGTAACCACCACGATCGGAGTGGATTTGTTCCAGGAAGACATCCGGATCCGGCGGGCCAGTTCCAGACCGGACACCTTGGGCATTTCAAGATCGAGGAAAATTCCGTCAAAACGTTCCTTGTTCACCATGGCGGCAGCCCGTTCACTATCACTTACCGGACGCACCTCGGCGTTCAGCGAGCCAAATACTTCCGTCATCATTTCCAAGCTGGGAATATCGTCCTCCACCAGCAAGAGATTCAGATTGTCCATTCCTCCCCCTCCGCACGGTCGCGGCTGGCGACCATGCCACACCATTGTTATCCGGGAGACACAAGCATCGGTCATCGCCGCAGGCGGAACAATCAGGTGGACTTGGTATTACCTTGGTATGAGAACAGTTGTTACTGGCGGTTTTGCACAGCAGGGATTTCGTAGCTCCGGGCTATCTCGCGAAATCTCTGCACCTGTTTTTCCTGCCACTGTGCATCCTGCTTCAGTTCCTTGGCCATGATCTCGGCTACACGCGGCGCCATGGATATGGCGGCCTTGGAATTCAGAAACAACGCCCGAGTCCGCCGGGCAAGAACGTCTTCTACTGTGCGAGCCATCTCCGATCTTGTGGTCCAGACCACTTCAGCCCCGCAGTATGGCAATGCTGGATGAAGCGGCTCACCCAGCGCCGGGTCTTCGCGAATCAGGTTTTGGATGGAAGGCGCATCCGCTCCATAGACGGCGAGGCTGTCGAACTTTGCGGCGTTCTTGTGAAATCCACGGATGGTTAAGTGCTGAGTTTGAGATGGCATCTCGGGCAAGCGTGCCAGCATGGCGGCCTGATTGATGCAATCCTCCGCCATGTGGCGATAGGTCGTCCACTTGCCGCCGGCGATGCTAAGCAGGCCGGAGTTATCGATGCGGATGGTGTGGTCGCGCGATAACGTGGATGTGTTGGCCGCGGCTCCGCTGCTGACCAGCGGCCGGATGCCGACGAACACACTAAGCACGTCGTCCCGAGATGGGGCTTTGTGCAGGTAGCTGGCAGCGGTTTCAAGAATGAAATCGATCTCTTCGGGAAACGGCCTCGGCTCCAACGACAATTCGGTGATCGGAGTATCGGTGGTGCCCACCACCGTGTGACCGTGCCAAGGGATGGCGAACATGACGCGGCCATCACTGGTGTGTGGCACCATGATGGCGCTGTCGCCGGGGAGAAATGAATGGTCAAACACCAGGTGGATTCCCTGGCTGGGGGAAATCATCGGCGTGATAGTGGGGTCGGCAAGACGTCTCACCGAATCAGAGAACGGACCAGTCGCGTTGATCACTACTTTGGCTGGCGCGGTGAATTTAGAGCCGCCTTCGACATCGATAGCTTCGACGCCGGCGACAAAACCATCGTCGCCTTTGATGACTCCTGTGACTGGCGCGTAGTTCAAGAGGGTTGCGCCATGGTCGGCGGCCGTCTGCACTAAATTAATTAACAGCCGGGTGTCGTCGAATTGGCCGTCATAGTAGACGACTCCACCACGAAGACCTTCCGGCTTGATTGTAGGTAGCCGTTCCAGCGTTTCTTCGCGCGACAAGATTTGCGAGGGGCCAAAGTTGTATTTTCCCGCAAGCAGGTCGTAGATCTTGAGGCCCAGTCCGTAAAATGGCGCCTCCCACCAGTCGTAACGGGGTACGACGAATGCAAGGTCGCTGACCAGGTGCGGCGCATTCTGGCGGAGGATGCCGCGCTCGCGCAGCGCCTCCATGACCAGCGAAATATTTCCCTGCTCCAGATAACGGACGCCGCCGTGCACTAGCTTAGTGCTGCGGCTGGATGTGCCTTTGCCGAAGTCGCTCTGCTCCAGCAACAGGACTTCGTATCCACGCGAAGCTGCGTCCACCGCGCTGCCTACGCCGCTGGCGCCACCACCAATGATGAGAATGTCCCAGGGTTCACTGCGCTCCAGCACCCGGTTGAGCATCTGCTGCCGGTTCATGCTTTGGCTTCCGCCTCCCAGGCCTTTGCACGAGACAAAGCTTTATTCCATTGCTCGCGAAGCGTCGCCGCTTGAGGCCGGGCCATCTTCGGCTCAAAGCGCCGCTCGCCCTTGGGCATCCCTGCCAGGGCCTGGGCATCGCGCCAGAAACCCACACCGAGTCCTGCGAGATAGGCCGCGCCGAGTGCCGTGGTCTCGGTCACGTCGGGCCGCACCACGGAAATATTCATGATGTCGGCCTGAAACTGCATGAGCGCATCGTTGGCCGAAGCTCCTCCGTCGACGCGCATTTCCTTGATCGGCAGAGCCGCATCGCGCCGCATCGCGTCCAACAGATCGGCAACCTGGTAGGCGATGCTCTCGAGGGCGGCGCGCGCCAGGTGACCCGCTGTTGATCCGCGGGTCAAGCCGAAGATCGAGCCGCGTGCGTAGGCGTCCCAATGCGGCGCGCCCAATCCGACAAATGCCGGAACCATATAGACTCCGCCGTTATCGGAAACCGATGCTGCGAGTTGCTCAATTTCGCCGGAGGTGCGAATTAGTCCAAGGCCGTCGCGAAGCCACTGCACCACTGCTCCACCGACGAACACGCTGCCTTCCAGCGCGTATTCGGTCTTGTCGCCAATTTTCCAGGCGACAGTTGTAACCAAGCGATTCGAGGAAGACACCGCTTTGGTTCCGGTGTTTTGCAGCATGAAGCAACCGGTGCCGTAGGTGTTCTTGGCCAGGCCGGGCGCGGTACAGCATTGGCCAAACAGCGACGCCTGCTGATCTCCCGCGATACCCGCGATGGGAACATCTCCCAAGCCCAGGGTCGTCGTTACTTCGGCATAGACCTCGCTGCTGCTGCAAACCGCAGGCATCATCGACGCAGGAACATTCAGCAAATTCAGAAGCTCGTCATCCCACTGGCAGGTACGAATGTTGAACAGCATGGTGCGTGACGCGTTGCTGATGTCAGTGATGTGAACCCGTCCGCTGGTCAGGTTCCAGACCAGCCAACTATCCACGGTGCCGAACGCCAATTTTCCTGCCTCGGCTAATTTGCGGGCGCCTTGGACGTGGTCGAGGATCCAGGCGATCTTGGTTCCGGAGAAATAGGAATCAATCAACAGGCCAGTTTTATCCTGGATTAGTTTCTCGTGTCCCTGGGCCCGGAGCTGGCCACAGTAGTCTGCGGTGCGCCGGTCCTGCCAGACGATGGCATTGTGAATCGGCTTCCCGGTCTCGCGATTCCACACAATCGCGGTCTCGCGCTGGTTGGTAATTCCAATCGCCGCCACGTCACGCGGACGCGCCTGGGCCCGGCTCAGGGCCTCGATGGCCACGCTGATTTGCGAACTCCAGATTTCTTCTGGATTGTGTTCGACCCACCCGGTCTGGGGAAATATCTGCTCAAATTCACGTTGTGCTACCGCTACGATTGCGCCCTGCTGGTCAAAGACGATAGCGCGCGAGCTGGTGGTGCCCTGATCGAGGGCCAGAATATATGGCAAGGCTGCCTCCTGTTAATTTCTGTCCAGGTTCTTCAGGAATGGACGAATCCCGAAGTCGTAAAGCGCGCTGCCGATCAGACCTCCCACCAGCGGCCCGACGATTGGCACCCACCACACGTGTGTACCATCGGTGATTCCGTTATCTCGAAAACCCGCAACCAGAGTGAAGAGCCGTGGACCAAAGTCGCGCGCCGGGTTGATGGCATAGCCATGCATGCCGCCGAAGCTCATGCCGATAGCGACCACCACCAGCCCTATCATCAGCGAAGCGAGATTGGCTCCCGGCGGAGTGTTCAGTTCGTCCGTAATTGCAAATATCAACAATAGCAATAATCCAGTGCCGATGATTTGATCCAGCAAACCCGCTTGGGGCATGCCAGCGAAAGCCGGGAAGGTAGTAAATACCCCGGCGGTCTTCTCCAGCATGGGATCTACCTGATGGAAGGCCGGAAGGTAATTACGATAGACCACCGCCGCTGCAAGGAACGCTCCCGCAGTCTGGGCGATGGAATATGGCAGCACGTTGCGCCAGGGAAATCCGCGAAACACCGCCAGGCTCAGGGTGACAGCGGGATTCAGGTGGGCGCCGGAAATTCTTCCGGCAACGTAAATACCCATGGTGACCGCCAGGCCCCAGCCGATGGTGATATTGGTATAGCCGCCGTGGACAATATCGCCGGCGTTCTTGGTGGGAAACAGCACCACCATGGCCACCACACCCGTTCCAAACAGAATCAGGACAAACGTTCCCAGAAATTCCGCAATCAACTGTGCCAGTAACGTGGGTTTGCCGCTCATGGTTATCTCCTGCTTTCTTCGTGGAGCGAGGACGCGCTAGTCTAACAAGCATTTTCAATCCGAAGCTGATACCTGATATTGCTCGATCTTCCCGTCCGGCATATCGCGGACCCAAACTTCTACGCCCCTATCGCGAAACTTTGCGGAGTACGCATGGAACGTCATTCCTCCGCGATCTTCCTGACTGGTCTGGACGAAAGATGAAAGAGGTCCCAACGGACCCAGGCCGGACGCAAAGTCTTGCAGCGCAGGGTCGGTAAAGTAGCTGTTCGCGTTGGATGTAAAAAGAGTCCGATCGATGGTTCCCTGCTGCAGCCCTTCAAAAATCTTGCGGTCGCGTTCGACTGCCCCATTTTGCGCAACCGGAGCAAAGAGCAAGGGTGCAATTCCGTAAGCGATGGCGGAGGGAGTTCCCCCTGAATCCTGATTGATAAACACAAGCACTGCCGCCCGGTCGTCGGGGAATACAGCATTGTGGGTTGTAAACCCGGATACCTCGCCTCCGTGGCTCCAAACTCGATGCCCTTGGAATTCCTTTACATCGATTCCCAGACCATAGCCTGTACACAGTCCATTCTTCAGGCAGGTTTGCGTCTCCATCACGCGGTATGATTCGGGTTTCAACAGAACCTGATTCATCATGGCGATGTCCCACTTCGCCAGATCTTCCGTCGACATTGCCAGTTCCCCCGCGGCAAATAGCCATCCCTTGGCCTCTTTGGGCGCAATTCGAGCCGGTCCCAACCCATAACGCATGTAGCCGGTAGCGTCGGTGTCGCCGAGATGCTTCTGATCGATATTAAGCACGCTCTTCATTCCGAGCGGCGCAAACAACTTTGATTGAATGAATTGGAAGAACGGCAGGCCGCTCGCCTTCTCAACAATCAGCCCGGCAATCACGAAGTTGGTGTTGCTGTACTGCCACTTGGTACCGGGATTGAAATCCAAGGGCTTACGGGCCCAGCGATCGAGAATTTCCTCCGCCTTGACCGGCTTTAGCATGAACGGCGGAACATAATCCTGCGGCCAGTAGTCCTGGTACCCGGAAGTATGCGACAGCAGTTGGCGGATAGTTACCTCTTTTGCCCGGGTGAGGCTCGGCAAAAAGCGAGAAACCGGGTCGTCGATGGAAAGCTTGCCTTGCTCCGCCAGCAACAGGATCGCCATCGCCGTAAATTGCTTGGAAACCGATCCGATGCTGTAGCGCATCTCGGGACGGGCTGCAGTATGGCTTTCGATCCGTGCCATACCATAGGCCTGCAAATAGACAATCTGTCCATTTTGAACCACGCCTACCGACGCGCTGGGAACACCTCGTGCGGCCAGTTCCCGGGTGGCAACTTCATCGATCCTTTTCGCAAGCTCGGGTGAAATCCTGGAATTCTGAGCCTGCGTTTGAAAACTAACTAGAACCAGAACGACGAAAAGATGGCACCGAAGAAACATTTTCATGGAGTTTTCCCGAAAGCTCCGGCGAAGTGTAGCATGTACCGTCAAGGCGATTGCCGGCGCTACCTTGGCCGCATCTAACCTGGTTTCGACCACACTTAAGGAGCCGTCCTCTGTGAAGAAGCGCGTAGTGATTACTGGAATGGGATGCGTCAGTCCGAACGGCATTGGCAATGAGGCATTTTCGGAGGCAATTCTCGAAGGCCGTAGCGGGGTGAAGCGCATCTCGCGTTTCGACCCTTCAGAAATTCAGGTGCAGATCGCCGGTGAAGTCCGTGACTTCGATGAGCTGGCGTGGGTGGACAAGCGAGAGCGGAAGCACGTATCCCGTGTTTTGCCGCTTGCTCTGGCTGCCGCAACTGAAGCGCTGAAGGACGCAGGCCTCGATACTGATTCCCTTCCATTGGAGGAGAAGCGCCGCTTCGGAGTGATTCTTGGCTCAGGTGGAGGCTCGCAGGAGTTCACCGAAGAGCAGTACCGCCTCTTCTTTCATCAGCAGTACAAATCCATGAGCCTGTTCTGCGTTCCCACCGGGGTCATGGGAACTCTCTCCAGCGAACTTAGCGTTCGCTTCGGCCTGCGCGGATCGAGCCACGTGGTCACCACCGGATGTACATCCTCCACCGACGCCTTCGGCTACTCTTTGCGGCAGATCCAGTCCGGCCGGCTCGACATGGTGCTCAGTGGCGGCGCCGACGCGCCGATCGCACTGGGCATTGTGAAAGGGTTCATCCTGATGAAGATTCTCACCGACTCCTGGAATGATCAGCCGGAGCGCGGTTCGCGGCCGTTCTCAGGAAACCGCGACGGTTTTGTGGTGGCGGAGGGGGCATGGATGTTCATACTCGAGGAATATGAGCACGCCCACGCCCGCGGAGCGCGAATCCTGGCAGAAGTTCGCGGCTATGGCTCGACCTGTGAGGCCTTTCACCGCGTGCGTTTGCAGGAATGTGGAGAGGAACCTGCCCGTGCAATCCAGAATGCGATGTCAGAGGCAGGCATCGCACCGGGCAACGTGGACTACGTAAATTTACATGGCACATCCACCCAACTGAACGATCGCATCGAAACCCGGGCTTTGAAATTGGTGCTTGGCGAACACGCGCCACAGGTACCGATGTCAGCTCTGAAATCTCAGATCGGGCATCCCCAGGGCGCTTGCGGTGCTGCCGGGGTGGCTGCGACCATCGTCGCCATGAGGAACGGGAAAATTCCTCCGACCATCAACCTGGACAATCGCGACCCAGACTGTGACCTGGACTATGTTCCCGATGCCGGGCGTGCACAAAAAATTGAGCACGCGGTCTGCAATTGCATCGCCTTCGGCTCAAAGAACTCGGCTCTTGTATTAAGAAATGCCAGCTAACCGCAAGAATTCTATGACCAACGAATTGCATTCGACTGTGGTGAACGCATTTGTAGCGAGATACACCGAACTGGCAGAGAGCGCTATCGCGATGGCCGCGACTCTTTCCGAAGAGCAGTTCTGGCAAAGGCCGTTTCCCTTCGGAAACAGTTTCGGCCATCTGGTGTTGCATCTTACCGGGAACTTGAATTACTACATTGGCGCAGAGGTCGGCAAGACCGGCTACGTTCGTGATCGTGATCTTGAATTCGCAGACCCGAAGCAGGTCCCGAAAGCCGAGGCGCTGGCGAACTTCCGGGACGCTGTGGCGACCGTTGTACGGACGGCACAAGCGCCAATCCTCAAATGACTGGGCAAAGTTCTACACCGCGGTGCGCGAAGACGACGCAGGAAATCGCTTCACCATCTTCCTGCGGTGCGCCACGCACCTGCACCTTCACGTGGGACAAATGAACTATTTATGTTTTGCGTTGTCGGGGAAGACGGCTACTGGTCCTTGAGTTTAAGTTTGGACTTGTTGTCTTCCAGGAACTGGCGAAGCTGTTCGCTGAGGTCCAGCAGCCGAATCCATTGCTCGTAGTAAAGGGTGACCGGAAATCGACCCAGCCCATAAACGCTGACTCCACCCTTTTCACCCACCCGGAACTCAAGATTGCCGGTTCGCTTTGGTCCCTGTTTTTCCAATTGTTCCAGGCGCGCTTTCAGCTCTTCATAAGTTGGTTCTGCCACATTTCACCTCGTGAGGAACTAATTATAAGGCAACAATTTACACAGTTGGAGGCGGACTCCGACGTTTACGTTAGATGCGATACAGTCTTTCCGGTATTGACCAGCCGTTACAATTCCATGACATTAAGAATCGTCCCCAGGAATATCCCTTTTGACTATTCGCATTCTTATCGTGGATGACAGTCCTCTTGTGCGCCGCGGAATCCGAGGTTGCATTCAGAACAATACGGACTGGGAAATCTGCGGAGAGGCCGACGATGGCCAATCTGCAGTGGAGATGGTCTCGCGGCTGAAGCCGGACTTGGTCATACTGGATCTCTCCATGCCGATCATGAATGGTCTCGACGCCGCCCGCACGATTTCCCGGATATCGCCGGAAACCCACATGGTCATGTTCACCATGCTTGACTGTAACGACCTGCTGAAATCCAGCGCCGAGGCGGTTGGTATCAAGCACATCTTTTCAAAGACCCACGGATTCAGCGATCAAGTCTTAGACAAAATTCGTTCTCTCTTTGCGGCTGCCTGATCTGCCCTTTTTTCATAGCGAAGTAAGTGGGATAATAACTGCTCCAGCGGTGGAGGAAAACCTAATGATCAGTGAAGCGCTCCTGCAGGAATTCGACGAGGAGATAAAGAAGACACGCAAAACTCTGGAGCGCGTTCCAGACAAGGCTGATTTCGCGCCTCATGCCAAGTCGATGAAGTTGGGGCGGCTGGCCTCTCACGTCGCCGAGTTGGGTGGATTTGGGCTTTCCGTCTTGACCACACCGGAATTGGATTTTTCTAAAGGGAGTTACAAGCCGTTGCCGTTCGAGTCGGCCGCGCAACTAGTTAAAGTCCTGGACGAGGGTGCCGGCTAAGGTCCGGGTAGCTCTGATGAGCACTTCTGACGCCGTCTGGAGCGAACCCTGGAAACTATCGTTTCAGGGCAAGCCGATCTTCGAAGGCAGGAGATTTCTCGCTTACCGACAGATGTTCCTCAATCACCTAATCCACCATCGCGCCCAGCTTGGAGTGTATTTGAGGATGACGGAACAGCCGGTTCCGGCAACCTATGGTCCGTCTGCCGACGACACGATGGGATTCTCGTAAAGAGCTGGGCACGTCAAGCTACCCTCTACAGAGGTTTGACCCCATCCAACTGACGCCATACCATTGAGCGGCGCGAGTCCGCATTCCCCTCATGATCGGCGAGACCATATCCCACTACCGCATTCTCAGTAAGCTTGGAGGCGGCGGTATGGGAGTGATTTATGAAGCCGAAGACATCCGGCTCGGCCGCCGCGTGGCGCTGAAATTTATTCCCGACAATTTGGCCGGCGACCGGAATGCCCTGGAGCGATTTGAACGCGAGGCGCGTGCCGCATCACAGCTCGCCCATCCCAATATCTGCACCATTCACGACATCGAGGACAACAACGGCCATCCCTTCCTGGTGATGGAAAAGCTTGAGGGCGAAAGCCTGAAGCAAAAGATTCACCACCAACCTCTCGATATCAAGCAAGTTCTCGAAATTGGCGTGCAAGTTGCCAGCGCTCTTGAAGCTTCCCATGCCAAGGGCATCATTCATCGCGACGTGAAGCCGGGGAACATTTTCCTCACTACGAATGGCCCGGTAAAGGTTCTCGATTTCGGCTTGGCCAAGCTGCCCCGCAATCACGCGCTTGGCACCAGCGAGGACACTCCAACCGACGATTCGCTGACCGCCGCCGACGTGGTTCCGGGGACGGCGATCTATATGTCGCCTGAGCAGGCGCGTAGCGAACAGCTTGATCCGCGCTCCGATTTGTTTTCATTCGGCGTTGTGCTCTATGAAATGGCCACCGGCAGAAAGCCGTTTCATGGCAAGAACACGGTGACCACCTTGAGTGCGGTGTTGCGCGATAAGCCCAAGTCGCCGGCGGAAGTGAATCCGAAGATTCCCGCCGAGCTGGTTGGAATTATCGGCAAGGCGATGCAGAAGAACCGCCGCTATCGGTATCAGAATGCCACCGCCATCAAGGCTGACCTGCAGCTACTGCAGAAGAAGATCGAGGGTGGCGTTCCGATGCCTTCTCATAGCCGCTTGCGGTTCTCTACCGATACATTTCAGGGGTCCCACCGGCGATTGAGGATAGGGTTGGTGATGGTAAGTGCGCTGCTACTGACGCTGGTGATATCCGGTATCGTGTGGTGGCTTCGCCATCCGGAGGGCCCGCCGCCTGCAAATAGCATCGCCGTTCTGCCGCTGACCAATATCAATCACGACCCGAAGATCGATAACTTCCGCTTTGCCTTGGCCGATGCCATGTCGCGGTCACTGACCACAGTTTCCTCCTTGGCGGTTCGCCCAGCGTCGGAAACTCAGCGATATTCGGGTCAGGAAGTGAATCTGCGAAAAGCCGCTGGAGAGTTGAGGGCTGCAGTCGTGGTGACTGGCCACTTCATAGCCCAGGGCGAGCGGTTGACCATCACGCTGGAGGCGATAGATGTCGAGAAAAACACCGTGATCTGGCAGAGTACTGTGCCCTCGATCACCGACAATCTGGCGATTACTCAAGCGCAGGTGGTGGCGCAAATGCGCCAAGGGCTGCTACCCGCGCTCGGCGTCAGTACGTCCAAGAAGAGATAAGCGGCGGGTTCAGGCATACTAGAGCCAGATCACTCTTAACCTTTCGGAAAAATGTTGCTTCCTATCTCGCACGCCCCAAATCTGATATCCATGCAAACTCCCAAACCTGATTTCCATGGCAAAAGCCGGATCCGCGCCTTTGTCGTGGTCTCTTGCATTCTTTTGGCCGCATCCTTTGCGCTGACCCAGAGCAAACTCACCAGTCCGGTCGACTCTCTGCCGCCGGATTCGGGCACAGCGGGCCTGAAGCAGATGCTTCTGCGGTTGCATACCACGGCCCGGATGCTGCAAACCACCGCCCACCCTGATGACGAGGATGGCGGCATGTTGACCCTGGAGTCACGAGGTAAAGGCGTCACGGTAACTCTGATGACGCTGAATCGGGGCGAAGGCGGCCAGAACAAGATCGGCAGCAACCTGTTCGATGTGTTGGGAGTTCTTCGCGCCCTGGAGTTGACCGCATCCGACCAGCATTACGGCGTCGAACAGCGGTTTTCGCGCGTCGCTGATTTCGGTTATTCCAAGAATCCTGAAGAAACTTTTCAGAAATGGCAAGGCCACGACATCCCACTGGGCGACATGGTCCGCGTAATTCGCACCTTTCGTCCCGACGTTTTGGTCGCGCGCTTTTCAGGCACGCCGCGCGATGGGCACGGCCATCACGAGGCATCGGGTCTGCTGACCATGGAAGCATTCCACGCGGCAGCCGATCCGAATCGGTTCCCCGAGCAGGTCAAAGAGGGCCTGCTTCCATGGCAGCCGAAAAAGTTGTACATCGGCAACGTTTGCGGCTTCATGGCATCTTCCTGCGCCGATGAAAACTACACGGTGAAGTTAAACACCGGCGAGGTGAACGCGGCGCTGGGCATGTCCTACATTCAATTTGCCGTCGAGGGTTTACGCCATCAGTTGTCGCAGGGTGCGGGTGGTTGGTCGGTTGATGCGGGACCGCACTACGCTTACTACAAGCTAACCGATACCGCGGCCGGCAAGCCTGATCAAAAGACTCACGAGAAGGACTTCTTTGACGGAATCGATACCACTTTGCCAGGACTGTCCTCGCGCTTGGGGGGTGAAGAGAAGAAGGTTGCATTCCTGCGGCCCGGTCTAACCGAGGTTGCGAAACAGATTGAGGAAGCAACAGCGAGAAGCGGAACCGACCCAGCCGGTGCCGCTGCACCGCTGTCTTCTGCCGCCGAAGAGTTAGGGAGCTTGATTCGTCGCGTCGAAGCTGCCGGCATCAGTGCACAGGCGAAAGCGGAACTCTTACAGCGTTTACGCGAGAAGCGTCAGCAGGCCGAAGACGCGTTGAATCTTGCCGCCGGAATGTCGCTGGAGGCGAACGCGATAATCCCTAACGACGGATCGGCCGCCGTTTCTCCCGGACAGAAATTAGAGGTTAAGGTCAAACTGCACAATGGGGCGGTGTTCCCGATCGTCGTCAAAGAGGTAGCGCTGGAAGGGTTTGAAAACTGGGCACATGAACTCACCAACAAGAAAGAAACCCGGATCGAACCGGGTAAAGATTTTTCCTTATCATTCGCGGTGCAGGCCCCTTGGACCGCCGCCTATACGCGTCCCTACTGGCACCGGAACAATCCCGAAGAAGACGCAATCAACACCATCGATGACCTGAAATACGTCACGCTTCCCTTCCCACCGTCGCCCTTTCACGTTCGCGCAAACTATTCCAGCAAGGAACATGTTCAGGGACAGATAAGCGCTCCGCTCATGGTTTTGATTGCCGACAAGGATTTCAGGTCCAAGCGCGCGCTGGCCGTGGCCCCCATCTTCTCGGTGATGCTTGATCCCGGTGAACAGGTGATCCCAGCCGACACCGCCGCAGCCCGCGCGGTTAGCGTCGAGGTAAGCAGCAATCTAGATGGAGCACCGAGAGGAACACTGCACCTGGAAGCCCCTGCAGGCTGGCTCGTGGATCCCCCAACTATCCCGGTAAATCTTCCGCAGCGCGGAGACAAACAAGAGTTTGAATTCAAGGTGGTTCCTTCCACGCTGCAGGAAGGCAAGACCCAGATTCGCGCGGTGCTCGATGCTGGCGGCAAGAGCTATAGCGAAGGCTACAGCACGGTCAGCCGTGAAGACCTCGACACGTTCTACTACTACCAGCCAGCCACGCAGCGCGTCAGCATAGTCAACGTGAAAACGCCGAAGGATTTGAAGGTTGGCTATGTCATGGGTGCGGGAGATGAAATTCCGACGGTGCTGAAGCAAGTCGGCATCGACGTCACCCAAATCTCCGCCGACAAGCTGGCCAGCGAGGATTTGCGCCGCTACGGAACCATAGTCCTGGGAATTCGCGCCTATGACACGCAAAAGGAAGTTGCTGTCAACAATAAGAGGTTGCTCGATTTCGTTTCTGGTGGCGGCACGTTGGTGGCGCAGTACAACGCGAGCGTCGGCGATTTCAACAGCGGACACTTTACACCGTTTCCGGCACAGCTCAGCCGGGCTCGTGTTTCGGTCGAGGAGGCTCCGGTCGAGATCCTTGCTCCCGACGATAGCGTCTTCCGCTTTCCTAACCAGATTACGCAAGCCGATTTCAACGGTTGGGTACAGGAGCGCGGGCTCTATTTCATGGACTCCTGGGACGACCATTACAAGCCGTTGTTGTCGTCACACGATCCCGGCGAGCCTCCGCAGAAGGGCGGCTTGATCCGGGCACAGTTCGGCAAAGGAATTTACATCTATGCCGGATACGCTTTCTTCCGTCAGCTGCCCGCGGGTGTTCCCGGAGCCATCCGGCTCTATGTGAATTTGCTCAATGCTGGGCACGAAAAATAGTTCGCGATTCGGATTTCCCATGCATCTGTTTTGAAAGTTTAGTTTAGTTTTCAGTTGCCAGCTCTCAGCCTCCAGCTTCCGATGGATGATTCGCCAAAACCGGGGCAGCCCTTGATCCGCGGTATCGGATTGAGTAGTGCAACCGCGCTCAATATGATCGACATGATCGGGGTTGGACCGTTCATCACCATCCCGTTGATGTTGAGCGCTATGGGCGGCCCCCAGGCCATGCTGGGATGGATTCTCGGCGCCGTGTTCGCCATTTGCGATGGCCTGGTGTGGGCGGAACTGGGCGCGGCAATGCCTGGCTCCGGTGGATCTTACCGTTACCTCAAAGAAATTTACGGCCCCAGAGGCGCTGGTCGGCTGATCTCATTCCTGTTTATCTGGCAACTCTCCTTCAGCGCGCCGCTATCGATTGCATCTGGCGCAATCGGGCTGGCAGGTTACGCTGCTTATCTATGGCCCGGACTGGAAGCCCAATACACGGTTCACAACTGGAGTCTCGCCGTGCCGCTGCTCGGCACCCTGCAAGTGGGATGGCTGGTTTCGGGTGGAACTTTTCTGGCGATTGCGATCGTTGTGCTGGCCACGCTTCTGCTGTATCGGAAAATCACCAGCATTGGATGGATGTCGAAAGTTCTGCTGGGCGGAGTAGTGGGAACCATTAGCTGGATCATCATCGCCGGGCTAACCCACTTCAACCCGGCGCGCGCCTTTGATTTCCCCGCAGGAGCCTTCACGCTATCCCACAATTTCTTTCTCGGCCTGGGCTCCGCCATGCTGGTCGCCACCTACGACTATTGGGGTTATTACAACGTCTGTTTTCTGGGCGACGAGGTCAAGGAACCGGCGAAGAATATCCCCCGCGCGCTGCTGCTATCCATTCTGCTGGTGGGATGTCTATACGTGGTAATGAACGTAAGCATTCTGGGCGTGGTGCCCTGGCGGGATCTAGTGGTATCGGGCCATTCCAATCGAGGGCTGTACGTAGTTTCTATTTTCATGGAAAGGATTTACGGATCCTGGGCCGCGAACCTGGCGACGGGTCTCGTGATGTGGACGGCCTTCGCTTCAGTCTTCTCTCTGATGCTGGGTTATTCACGGGTACCTTATGCGGCAGCATTGGACGGCAACTATTTTCGGGCGTTTGCCAAAATTCATCCCCAACATCGCTTTCCCTATGTTTCATTGCTCGCGCTGGGAGTGGTAGCGGCACTGTTTTGTTTTCTGTCGTTAGCTGACGTGATCGCAGCTCTCGTGGTTATTCGCATCACATTACAATTTCTGGTGCAGGCGATTGGATTGATCGTACTGCGCATCCACCGCCCGGAATTGCCTCGTCCTTTTCGCATGTGGTTTTACCCTGTACCGGCCCTGCTGGCGTCGATTGGATTCATCTACGTGCTCATCTACCGCACCAACTCCATGAAGCAGATTCGCTACGCGCTTGTGATCCTGATTACCGGCATCATCATTTACATGCTGCGGGCTTGGCGCAATCGTGAATGGCCGTTTAATTCATTTGCTGTCGCTTTACCGGAGGCCTCTGCTGACTGACATGGCTTCCTCCAGCAAATCCGTACCACAGAATTCCGCATGGGAACCGCTCAGTGAGCCTCTGTTCCGATCCCTGTGGATTGCGGCGGTAATTTCCTACACGGGTACCTGGATGCAGAACGTCGGCGCCGGATGGCTGATGACCCAGCTCACCATGTCGCCGCTGATGATCAGCCTGGTGCAAGCCGCAAGCACGGTGCCGGTTTTTCTGGTGATCCTGCCGGCAGGCGCGCTGGCGGATTTGGTTGACCGGAGGCGGTTCCTGCTGATCACGCAAGGCTGGATGGTCGTAGCTGCAGCCACTCTGGGCCTGCTCACCATGTTCGGCCACGTCACTCCATGGATCCTGCTCGGCTTCACTTTCGTCCTGGGCCTCGGCGCGGTGATGAACGATCCCGCGTGGCAGGCGATCACGCCCGAGATTGTCTCGACGCGATGCCACGCTCCTGCCGTGGCTCTGAATTCCGTTGGCTTCAACGTAGCCCGTGCCGTTGGCCCGGCGCTGGGTGGATTGGTAATCGCCGCCGCAGGGTCTGCAGTTGCATTCCTGTTGAATGCAGCTTCTTTCTTCGGCGTAATCTTCTTCTTATATCGTTGGAAACGACCCCACTTCGAGCAGGTGGAGAAGGGCCGCATGTGGGACGCGCTGCGCGCCGGCATCCGCTACATGCGAGGCGACGCCTTGGTGCGCTGCATACTGATCCGCACCGGGGCCTTCAGTCTCGCAGCTAGTTCCCTGTTAGCGCTCCTGCCGCTGCTGGCCCGTCCTTATGGAGCAAGTGGATTTGGACTGCTTCTCGGCTCCTTTGGACTAGGAGCCTTGTCTGGAGCCGCTCTGCTTCCCAGGCTGCGCTTGCGGTTCTCCGTGGATGGCGTGGTCGCGTTGGCGATTCTGCTCTTCGCAGCCATGACATTCGCCTCCGGACAAGCACAGAGTTTCGGTTGGCTCTGTCTAATCTTATTTGCCAGCGGCATTGGCTGGATCGCAATTCTTGCGTGCCTCAACATTGCGGCCCAGACCATGTCGCCTTCGTGGCTGCGGGCACGAGCACTTTCCATGTACCTGCTGGTGCTTCAGGGTGGAATGGCATTGGGTAGCGCAGCCTGGGGCGAGTTAGCCACCAAAGTGGGCGTGCCCAACGCTTTGTTGGCATCGTCCATTGCGTTGGTGCTTGGACTTTTCACAGTTCGACGCTACCGGCTTACCGCCAGGGACTTACAATTGGCGCCAGCGGTGGTGCGTGATTAATTTCGGGTCACAAATAAAAAGGAGAAATCAAGAATGAAGAAGGTAAATTGGTTGCTAGGGGCAGCACTTCTGTTGGCTTGTTGTTCGGTGGCTTCGGCGAAAGACGGGACCATCGCTACCGTGCTCGACAAAAACCTCGGAAACGTGGAGAAAGAATTTGTTTCGGCAGCCGAAGCGATGCCGGAAGAAAAATACACATTCGCTCCAACCGAGGGCGAGTTCAAGGGGGTACGCAGCTTCGCCGCCCAGGTGAAGCACGTCGCAGCGGTCAATTATGTGATTGCCGCAGCAGTTCTGGGCGAGAAGCCTCCCGTCGACACCGGCGAGGAAGCAGGCCCCGCGTCGATGACCAGCAAAGCGGACATCGTGAAGTTCCTGAAAGATTCGTTTGCCTATGCCCACAAGGCAACGACTTCATTCAGTGATGCGGATGCAGTGAAGATGGGGCCCAATCCCTTTGGCAAAGACCAGGTGCCCCGAATGGCAGTGGCCTCATGGATTACCCCCCACTGCTTCGATCATTACGGCCAAATGGTGGTCTACCTGCGGATGAATGGAATCGTGCCTCCGGCTAGCCGCTAACGCAACGGACTGCGCGGATCTTCACGGATAAATCTAAACCGGGTTTATCTGTGGAGATCCGTAAGATCAGTGGCTGGCGTTGCCGCCCTGGCCGGTGATCGAGGTAGCAATCAACTCCGCAGTGAGTTTGTGCTTTCGCAGGTGTTCGGCAACAGCCGTCTTTGCGCGGATGGCCTGAGCCTTGGGATCCAGAAAAATCAAGACCGACGGCCCGGCGCCGCTGAGTGCCACGCCAAAAATCCCCACCGTCCCCGTCAGTTTCTCGATCGACGGTAATAGAGGGCAAAGCGATGCCCGGTAAGGCTGGTGGATTCGATCGCCGAGTGCCGATGTCAGCAGGTCTCCCCGTCCCTGCACAAAAGCCGCCAGCAGCAGCATGGAATTTTGAATATTGGTCACGGCGTCGTCACGCGAATATTGTTCAGGCAAAACCTTGCGGGCCTCTTCGGTAGAGAGTGGATGGTTGGGAATAGCCAGCAGCAACGGCCAATTCCCTTTGGGTTTTACCCTTGCTACCAGTGCCTCGTGCTCGCCTGACATCTTGGCGACCGTCAATCCGCCCATCCAGCAGGCCGACGCGTTGTCCGGATGATGTTCCAGCCGCGATGCCTCTCCAACGATACGGCTGTCAGGCCATTTCAGCCCGCCGAAGTGCACGGCCAAAGCGATTCCCGCCAACCGGGCCGCAGCAGATGATCCGCATCCCTTACCGATTGGAATTTGATTATCGATAGTCAGCGCCAGGGGCTGCGCCGCTTGACCTTCCCCATCGAGCACATCACGATAGGTATCTAAGATGAGATGCTTCTCGATCCTGCCGCAAATCTCCGGATCGCGGCCACGAGCCTTAATCGAATATTCGTTGGTGATGCTGGCGCGAAGTTTTAAATGGAGGTCGAACGCCAATGCAGCCGCGTCAAATGCGGGGCCCAGATTCGCCGAGGTCGCAGGGAGGCTGATTGCAAAAGCACTGGATTGCTTGGACTTTCGGCTGGGCATGGTGGCTTAGGACTTCTCGGCCTGTTCGAGCACACGAATCACGGCGTCAGCATTGGCATCGAGCACAATCGGAGCCCGCTGCCTGGTGGCAATAATTTCGGCTTGCTTGGCGTAAGGCGTGCCTTCAAACAAATCACCACGATGAAATTTGAGCGTGAAGTCGGGATCCTTGAGCAGGTGTCCGGTAAGCACCAGCACCACGGACTCATTCTGCTTCACGAATCCCTGCTTCACTAGTTTCTTCAATCCTGCGAGCGTGACCGCCGAAGCGGGCTCGCAGCCAATGCCGTCTGCCCCGATCTCAGCTTTCGCAAGGGCAATCTCGACTTCACTGACTTGCTCGACAGTGCCGCCGGTTTCTTCCAGCACGCGCACCGCTTTTTTCCATGATGCCGGATTACCAATCCGGATCGCGGTAGCCATGGTGTCGGCGTGCACCGAAACCAATTCCTTGCCGCCCTTTTCACGTACCGTGCGCACCAGCGCGTTGGCCCCTTCTGCTTGTATCACCGAAATCTTTGGTAGACGCTTGATGAGGCCGAGTTCATGCATCTCCCGAACCGCTTTGCCCAGCGCAGACGAATTTCCTAAATTTCCGCCCGGAACAACAATGTGGTCGGGCGGTTCCCAATCGAATTGCTCCATTAGTTCAAAAGCGACGGTCTTTTGGCCTTCCAACCGGAAAGGGTTGATCGAATTCAGTAGATAGATCGGTTTGCGGCTGACGATGTCATTCAACACCTGCATGCAGCCATCAAAATCTGTGCGCACCTGGCAGGTAACGGCTCCATATTCCAGGGCCTGCGAAAGCTTGCTCCAGGAAATTTTGCCGTCGGGAATCAGCACCAGGCTCCGCATTCCCCCCGTGCCGCGTAAGCCGCCATAGAAGCGGAGGTGTTGCCGGTGGAGGCGCAAGCCACCCACTGGAACCCGTCTTTACGCGCAAACGACGACGCTACCGTCATGCCCGTATCTTTAAAGGATCCTGTGGGATTCATGCCTTGATGCTTGGCATAGAGCTGGTCAACCCCGGCAATCCGCGCGCATAGCGACAACTCGTAGAGGGGCGTGTTCCCCTCACGCAAAGTGATTGCGGGATGCGCTTCGTCCAGCGAGGGCAAAACCTCCCGGAAACGCCAGACTCCGCTTTGGTCAATAGGGAGATTCGAAGCTCGCCGCTCGCGCCAGAGAGACTTCAGACTTCCGGCCTCAAGATTCATCTGGTCGGCATTGGGAAATACAACCTCCAGCAAATTACCGCAGTTGGCGCAATTTAACCCCGAGTCCGCAACCGCGGTCACGGCACCACAGCCGACGCAGCGCAGTAAGGTATCGTCCACTTTGGAAACAGTAGGCATGGAGAATCAGGCAATCAGGATAGCAGAGGACGGGGTTGGCCGGTGGTTACGAAGATATTGTTCGGCAGACCCGATTCCCTCCGATTGCGACAATTTGCCCGCCGGGATGAAGATAAGATGAATCTGGAAAGAACACCCCAAGGAGACCCAGCTGCCCTATGAACGGAAAGTTTCGCGTCTTTGCCACTTGCGAGATCGGCGATGCAATAGATTTGTTGCGCGAGCGTGGATACGAAGTGGAGGTCTATCCCAGGCCGGAAGCTCCTCCCAAAAACCTGATTATCGAAAAAGTGAAATCAGGAATTGACGGCCTGATCACAACCCTGCGCGACAAGATCGATGGTGAGATATTCGACGCTGGCCGGGGCTCTTTGAAGGTGGTCGCGCAGATCGCCGTGGGTTTCGACAACATCAGCCGCGGCGACGCCAACCGCTGCAAAGTTCCCTTCACCCACACCGCCGACGTTCTGACCGAAGCAACCGCCGAGTTCGCCTTCTTCATGATGGGCGCCTTGGCCCGCCGCCTGTGGAGTGCCGAGCACCTGACGCGAGAAAACAAGTGGGGATATTGGCATCCTTATCTGCCGTTTCTGGGCGATGAAGTTACCGGCAAAACAGTCGCTGTCATCGGCACCGGTAGAATTGGCCAGGCAATGATGAAGAAGTGCGCCGGCTTCGACATGAACATCCTGTGCTATACCCCGGAACCGCCGGTCGTCGAATATATCCAAGCAATGCAGCAGACGATGGACCTGCGCCACACGCTCGGCATTTCCAAAGAAAAGAATTGGATTAAGATTTCCACGCTGGAGGACGCGTTACAACAGGCAGATTTCGTCAGCGTGCATGTTCCCCTGCTGCGGGAGAAAGACAGCCCCAATCCTACATATCACCTCTTCAATGAGAAAACCCTGCGTAGCATGAAGCCCACGGCATTTTTGATCAACACCTCACGCGGGCCAGTGGTTGACGAGAATGCTCTGGCAAAAGCGCTCAAGGAAAATTGGATTGCTGGCGCTGCTTTGGACGTTTATGAGGAGGAGCCGTTGCCGACAAATTCTCCCTTGCGCGATCCTGAGATCGAAGACCGCTGCCGCCTTCTGCCTCACTTCGCCAGCGCGGCAAAGATCACCCGGCTCTCGAGGGATCCGGAAAAAGGCATGGCAGGACGCACCGTTCAGGCTCTGATCGATGTGTTGGAAGGCAACTACGGTGGCGACGTCACCAAGATGCCGTATGTCGTCAACAAGGAAGCCTTCATCAAATAGGTCTCCCTCAACCGCTAGCGGGACGTGCCGAGGTGAATCTTCGAGAGCAGTGTATGCGGGCCACCGTATAAGAACTCCAGCGCGATATTGCTTCCCATTACTCCCAATAGGCTGTAATTTCCCATGCGGAAAGCATCCTTGCCGTTGTAACGGTCCGGGTACCAGACATAAACCGCCGTCATCGTCCCCACGTACGGCGCCGCAACCGCTGAGACCGAAAATCCGCGATGGCCATCTTCGCCTCGACGCGCCATTACCGTTGAAATCATCGCGTTGCCCAGTCGCGGCAAGATGCCTTTACAGGCACAGCGATAATAGAGCGTATCTTCTTGGAATACCTCGGCCATTCCATACCGGGCGGAGGTAGTTACCGCAGCGATGCCGAAGTTGGAAATGAACCGTTTGCCAAATGCCTCCGCACCCTGGCCCCACTCGGGTGGTGTGCTGTCAGCTTGATTGATTCCCGCGACCAGAGCCGCACCCAAAATCGGATAAGGCCCAACGCTGTCGAAAATAAAATTGTGGAATTTGGTCCGTTCCGAAGGACGAACGTACGGTGGCGGGGATGTTGCGCGTACTGAGGACGGCGCCCCCGGAAGCTGATTGGCCGGCACAGCTTGAGCTACGCTCAGCGCCGATGAAGAGAAACTCAAGATGGCCAGAAATAAGTACTTCGTCATAAACCCCGATCTTCCAGCAGAGCGGAATTGATTCTGTGCCTTCATCTTTGCACAATATGTGCGCAAGGAGATCAAGTTGCGTAGGGACCTTCGGTACAGCGGGAACAAATGTGGGAAGCCAACGCAGTTGCCGGACGATCCTCCCCCAAAACTTGTCATCCTGAGGAGCGCTTTTGCGCGGAAGGATCCCTCCCGCCAGTCAGTGCCGTCGCGAGGGATCCTTCGCATGACATTCGAGACCCACTCAATCACTTCCCCAGCAAATTCCTCCACCGCTCCCAGGCATCACTGCGAGCCTTCTTATTGGCGTCGTTAGCGTCCGGGGCCTCCCCAGCCCGCATAAAGCCATGTCCGGCACCTTCATACGTCACCGGTTCAAATGTCTTTCCGGCCGCCTTCATTTGCGCGACGGCATCCGGAAGTGTGGCACCGATCCGCGCGTCGTTGCCGGCATAGAACCCATACACTGGAGCCTTAATCCGCGCCATCGCGTCCTTGTCCGGCGGCGGCCCATAAAATACAAACGCCCCCGCCAGGTCTCCGCGATTGGTAGCGAAGCGGAACGTCTGCCCGCCACCCCAGCAAAAACCACCCACGAACAACTTGCCATTCGAGGACGGAATCTTGTTGGCATAGTCAGAGACTGCGTTCAAGTCAGCCGTTACCTGGTCCGGATTCAGATGACTGACCGCCTCGGTGACCTTATCCTGGGAGAATTCCGTGCTGCGCCCGCCATTCGGCCCCATACCTGATAACAGATCCGGGGCCACCGCGATATAGCCGGCGGCTGCAACCTGGTCGGCCAGGTCCTGCACCCAGTCCGACATGCCGAAGATTTCGTGGATCAACACCACCACCGGCCGCTTTTCCTTCGACTCGGGATACACCACGAATGTCTCCACCGAGCGTCCATCGTGTTTCACCGTCACCCACTCCCGGTGGCGCGGTGACTTTTCCAGTTGCGTACGCGCCCAATCCTGTGCCCAAAGCGATTGTGCCGCGATAACCAGCAGTAAGATAACGATGCGTTTCATAGTTCCTCTTTCTTTTATCCAAAGATTTTGCCGGCCGAAATTGCTGTATTAACCAGAACTGTGTCCGGTGCACTGCAATACGCCCAGATAGAGACTCCAAGGCCCAACTGCTTCTCTATATTGATAGGCGAGTATCCGGGAAATCTGATGCAGATGAGTCAGGTCATGCGTTGCCCAAGTGGAGAGCAGTTGTGCCAGCGTCACGACTCCCAGGACAGGATGCCGTCCTCGGCGCTCGAAATCCTCCGGCCCCAGCTTTAAAGCGTGCAACTCTTTCAAGTTTTCGGAACGAACTCGGGCGAATTCTTCCAGCAACTGCTCCAGCGATTTCGTACGTGGCCCCCGCTTGTGTCCCCCGCGATCAAATGGTCGGAATGTTTCATTCTCTCCGAATTCGAGAATCATCCTTACCCGCGGAATCCAGTCGGTACCTTCGCCGTGAATAAGATGCTCGACCACTTCGGTCGCGCTCCAGGTCTTTTCCCCTTCATCCCGCAAGACCCAGTCTTCCGGCAAGCCGCGCAGCAGCGCATCGAGAGCCGCCGGCGTACGAGTGAGCAGCGAAATTGTCTGCTTTAAATTATGTCCCATCATGTTCCTCAAAAATGGAAACCGGTTCGCCGATCATCCTAGCTACCTAGTGCCGTCTCCTTCAAGCGCCGCCTAGGAACCCCCACAAAGCCGCTGTCGACAAGGACAAAGTATCGGTATAAGCTAAGCGGCATTTTGAACTAGGAATCGAGATTAAGCATTTGAAGAATCTGGTTAGAAACGGCCGCTTCTGGTGCAGCGTCACTGTTGCTTTGTTCCTCGCTGCACTCTCTTGTCCGGCCCATGCCGCTGACAAAAATCCGGACGATCTCATCGCCAAACATCTTAATTCAATCGGCACCGCGGAGGCTCGCTCCGCTCTTAAGTCGCTCGCCATCCAGGGCACTCTACGCTTCAAGATATTGGTCGGCGGGGCTGGTGAAGCTGTCGGCAGCTGGGGACGCGTATCTGAACTGCGCAAATCAAACTTCGTGATGCGCTTCGGAACCGGGAACTGGCGTGGGGAACAATTTATCTACGACGGCAACAAACCCACGTTTGCGGCCGCGACTCTCACTCACGAGTACACCACCTTCGCACAGTTCGTCAGCGGCCATGACTTCATCATCAAAGACGGCGTCCTGGGAGGAATACTCTCCACGGCCTGGGCGCTTGAAAACCTCGACCCAAACCGGCTCAAGCTCCACTCCATAGGGCACAAAAAAATAGATGGCCACGAAATGGATGGTATCGAGTGTTTTCCAAAGGGCGGCAGTGATATGACGGTCAAGATGTATTTTGACCCTGACACCCACCGTCATATAATGACCATCTATTCAGTCGAGAACGTACCCCGGAACGTCGACAACGGCATCAACCGCAGCGCTCAGCAACAACAGCTTCGCTATACCATCGAAGAACACTTCAGCGAATTCCAGCCCTTCGAGGCGATCATGCTGCCGCATCATTACGATCTCCAGTACACCGAGGAGCTGCAGAATGGCTCAACCCGCATCTACGATTGGGACATGACCGCCGACAACATTCACAGCAATGTCCAGCTTGATCCGTCGAATTTTCAGCTTAAGTAGCTTGCGGATCCAACAACATGCCCGTCCAGAGGCGCGTCTGGGCTGCGTCCCCGACCTGAAGTGTTGCGGCTCTCCGCCAGAGTCAATATTTGAGTCCGCAGGGAACGCCGAATGCGTCAATCTGCTTTAGGCGCTGTCAGCAGGTTTCCTCTTTCTGCAGATAGCTGTCAGAAGGACCATCGAATTCGGATGCTGCCGCCCCACTTCTCGCGAAGTACGCGAGAAATGGGGCACCCGCTTCCCTTACTGGCTAGAGCTACTACCTTGAACGGTTTGCCGAGATCACCAACATCGACAAGCCTTTGGGAGGCACTAATTCTCTGGTGTCACCTGCGTCTCGCTGGTCAGCGAGTAAGGTGACTCCTTCGATGCCGGCTGCTTGCACCGCATCTATGACTTTGACGACGCTGGCATAGGGAGTGCGAGCATCCGCCTTGATGTAGAGGACCTTGGTTTTCTTTCCCGCCTCTTTGAGTTGCTTTGCCAAGTCGGCGGGTCTGATGGGATTGGTTCGCAGATACGTAGTGCCGTCTTGCGTGATGGCGACGACCAAGGCATCTTCTTTGTCGGCATTGGGTACGGCCACGGCATTACTGGTAGCGGGCATTTGGACGCTGATGCCGCGTCGCATCGGGACCGACGGCGATTGCGCAACGGACCGCAGTGTGACGCCCGCTAGAGTGAGAGTGATCAAACATATTCGGAGGACGTACTTCATGGCTTGCTCCTTTTGCTTCTCCTAGTGTTCTATATAACTAGTACACTAGTCAAGAGCAAAATTTGTGCAACGCGAGCAAATGTTTCTGGGTCGTGCCCAGCCCTACCCAATGGCCAGCGCGCTACGATTCTTGATTTTCGGGAAGGCCGGCTAAGCCGCCTGGCTTTCGGCAGCTCGACGAATGACCCAAGCTTGCCACAGGTGGCGCTTCTCATGCGCCGCGATGACGTGCAGGCCGGTAGCGAGGGAAAGGCGGATACCGGGCAAGAGGGGGTTTGGAAATCGGACCGTGGCCAGGTCTAGTCTGGAATGGTCGCGAAGAAAGGCGCGCACCTCATCCTGGGAGGCCCGAAAACTGGCGAAGGCGGTTGATAGGAAGGGAGCCGCGCCGGGCTGGATGATTCGCTGTGCCTTGAATCGAAACGGCCTCCTCGCAGGTGGTGCTATGGTTTTCACGAACCATCGTCCTACCAATCCTGGGATGGCCGGCCTGCGCCGGAGCCGGCTTTTCTCCCGAGCGCGAATAGCCGCGCCCTCCATTGCGCCCATATAGATACGGTTGGTGATGGCAAGATGGTCAAAACATTGAGCCACGCTCCACGAATCGCAGCGGGCGCGCCAACAGCCGTGTTCCTCGCTGAGACCTGCCACCAAATGCTGGGCGTCACGGTCGACTGCGTCGAGTTGTTGCTCTAGATCTTTGATGTCAGACGCAGGCTCTTCCATTTCCCTTACGGTAGAGCATGAAGGGGCGAACTGCCAATAGGCTCTATTGTCCAAATTCCTGTTGACGTATTCTCGCTAGTGAACCAACGTGCTAAATGAAATTCCCGCATCTAGGTAGAACCCACCATCCATTATCCCTATAATCGAACACAAGGTTTTCTCTAAACAATCATGCACTTCTATCCCCTGCTTGCTCTTTTCGTTGGCGGCGAGATCGTCGATTTGGTGGGCGAAACCGGCCCGGTCGCTAAAACTGTGCTCGTTCTGTTACTGATCTTCAGCCTGATTTCATGGGCTATCATTCTTTCCAAGTGGGGAGTGCTGCGGCGGGCGCGGGTGCAGAGTGGACGCTTTCTGCGCGCCTTCCGGAAGGCACAGCGCTTGCAGGATGTTGCCGCCGTGGCTGATCAGTTCCGTCCCAGCCCTCTGGTAGGAGTCTTCGAGGGCGGGTTCGAGGAATTCCGCCGCCAGATGGGCAACAACGGCACCGTGGTGAGCGTGACCGCGGTGCAGCGCGCCATGCAGATTGCAAATTCGGAAGAGCTGACGCGGTTCGAGCGCAATCTTCCCTGGCTGGCGATCACCGGCGCGGTCACTCCGTTTGTCGGGCTCTTCGGCACCGTATGGGGCATCATCGATGCCTTTCACGGACTGGGCACTGCCGGCGCCGCAACATTGCGCGCAGTTGCTCCTGGTATTTCGGAAGCTCTTATTACTACCGCCGCGGGTCTGGCGGCCGCCATCCCCGCCGTCATTGCTTATAACCTGATTGGCGGATCGATTCGAGAGTTTGCTTCCCGCGGGGACGACTTCGCGCTGGAAATGTTAAATGCCGTTGAGCGCCAGCAGCCCCAGGGTTCCTATCGCACAGCAGAAGAGGTCCGGCGCTAATGGCTTTCACGGCTGCCAACGGACGTACCCAGACTTCAATGTCCGACATCAACATCACGCCGCTGGTCGACGTGGTGCTGGTGCTGCTCATCATCTTCATGGTGACGGCCCCGGTGTTGCAGTCTGGGATTGAAGTCAACGTGCCTAAGACCCGTACCGTGAAGGAGATCACCGAAGAGCGCATGGTGATCTCGATCGACAAGCAACAGCGTGTCTTCATGGGCAACGATCCGGTTAACATCAACGAAATCGGAGAGAGGTTGCACCAGAAGGTGCGCGATCCGTCGCGCCAGTTCATCTTTGTGCGCGCGGATGAGGACGTGCCCTTCGGAGCTTTTGCCACGGTCATGGACGCGGTGAAGAGTTCCGGAATCACAAACGTCAGCATTGTGACCCAGCCGCTGCAGAGCCATGGCAAGTAGCGCAGAAATCTTTTTCGAGCACGACCGCTGGGCAAGAAACCTTACCTGGTCGGCGGTACTGCACGTCGCGATTGCCGCAGCCATCGTCGGCTACGCGGTATTTGCGCCCAGTAATAGCGGCTCGGGATGGGGTGCGGGCGGCGGTGGTGACGCCATTGGCGTCAATCTGGTGAGCACCGTTCCCTTGCCTGCGACGCATGCGGAAAAAGAACAGGTCCTGGCCAACGAGTCGAAGGGTGTAGCGCAGTCGCTGCCCAAGCCGGAGGAAAAGGTCGAGCCGGAAGCAATCGAGATTCCGGACAAAGACGTTAAGGTAAAAAAGCAGAAGCCCGAGCCCAGTGCCACCAAGCGGAAGCCTGAGCCACAACCGGTGGAGGAAGCGCATAACGTAGTCCCGTTCGGACAGGGTGGCCCGGTAAGCGGGCCCTATGGGACATTCAGCGCAGCGGGGGCCAAGGGCGGATTCGGCTTCACCGGCGGTGGTGGAGATTTCGGCAGCCGCTACGCCTGGTACGTGAGAGTAGTACAGCAGAAAGTTTCGGAAAATTGGCAGAAGTACGAGGTGGATCCAAGCATCACTCAGGCGCAGCGAGTGTACATAACCTTCGATGTGATGCGCGACGGGCATCCGGCAAATGTCCGCGTAGAGACCTCAAGCGGAGTGCCATCACTCGATCAATCGGCAACGCGGGCGATTCAGCGCATTGACACCTTTGGTGCACTGCCCCCCGATTATTCCGGGAATAAGGTTTCCGTAGAGTTCTGGTTTGATTACAAAAGGTAGGTGGGTTGTTTGGGAATTATGAATTCTTTCTTTTATCGTGCGGGTTTTGTCGTTTGTCTGCTGGTGTTGGCGTTTGTTCCGGCACGGGCGCAGGACGATTGGATTAAGACCGGGACTGGTCTTGGTGTGGACAAGGTCCGGCTGGCTGCAGCTGATTTCAAGGCTTCTACTGCGGACGACAAGAACGCTGCTCTGCTTAAGACATTTAACGATGTCTTATTTAATGACCTGGGTAATGCCGGCATTTTTGATCTGGTATCGAAGAGTTTTTATCCCCTGGGAGCGGTGGGGACTGCTGCCGATGTGAAGTTTGAGGCGTGGAGCAGTCCGCCGCCGAATGCGGCCATGCTGGCGTTCGGCAATCTTGGCGTCACTGGGACCAATGTGATGGTGCAAGGCTGGCTTTTCGATGTGAAGAATACAGCGTCGCCGCAGGTGCTGGGCAAGCAATATCAAGATATTGCCAATGACGATAATGTTCGCACGATTGCCCATAAGTTTGCCGATGAAATTATTTTGCGTTTAGGCGGCGGCATTGCCGGTATCGCGGAGAGCAAGATCTACTTTGTCAGCAACCGGACCGGACATAAAGAAATATGGGTGATGGACTACGACGGGGCTAACCAGCATGCTTTGACGCACTTGGGTTCGATTTCGCTATCGCCGCGAGTTTCGCCCGATGGGTCGCGAGTAGCGTTCAGTTCCCTCACCAAGAGCGGCTGGGATATTTCCATGTACTCCGTGGAATTGAACCGGGTGGTGACCTTTCCTCACTATGGTGGAACCAATCTTTCCCCTGCGTGGTCACCGGATGGCAAGCTGGCATTTTCATCCTCGCGCAATGGTGATTCGGAGATTTATTCGACCGATTCCAGCGGTGGTGATCTGAAGCGGCTCACTGCCTATAAAGGACCCGACGTTGCGCCCACGTGGAACCGCAAAACTGGAGCACAGATTGCTTGGGTCAGCGGGCGCACCGGACTTCCCCAGATTTACACCATGGAAGCCGATGGAACCAACGTGCAGCGGCTTACAGACGAGGGCTACGCGGTATCGCCTTCGTGGTCGCCCAATGGTCAATTTCTGACGTTCGCCTGGATTCGCCACTACGGGCCGGGAGCACCGGGCGGGGATGACATCTACCTGATGGATTTAGCCAGCAAGCGTTGGGTGCAGATGACACATGGCGGTGGGCGCAATGACTTTCCCTACTGGTCGCCGGACGGACGCCACATTATTTATCAATCCACGAGGTCGGGCAGCGAGCAGATATGGACCATGCTGGCCGATGGAACCCAGCAAAAACAGTTGACCTTTACGGGATCGAATTCGCAGCCGAACTGGAGTTGGAAATAACATTCATATACAGGGCTTTATTTATTTCGTTTATACCCGGCAAGCGGTGGAATATTGACCCACTCGCGCCGGACTTTGGCAGCGCGCGGAACAGTCTGCGCGCGCTCATGCATGGAGGCGATTGTGACGCAGCAAAAACTGAAGTGGTTTAGCTTGATAGTGGTTCTGGGCGCGATCATGGTACTGGGCGCCTGCAAGAAGAAAGTGGCGCCACCGCCGCCACCTCCACCGCCGGCTCCGTCGGCTCCAACCGCATCACTTACGGCCAATCCGAACACTGTCGATAAGGGCCAATCAGTCAGCCTCACATGGCAAACTACCAATGCCACCGATGTCAGCATCGACGGCATTGGTGCCGTACAGGCTAACGGATCGCAACAGGTGACGCCGACCGATTCGACAACCTACCGTCTGACTGCGAAGGGTCCGGGGGGAACGCAAGAGGCTACGGCGCGGGTGACGGTGAACGCTCCACAAGCGCCGCCTCCTCCGGCCACAAACCTTACCGAGGAAGAACTGTTCTCCCAGAACGTGAAGGATATTTACTTCGGCTACGACGCTTACGATATTCCGGCAGCGCAGCAGTCGTCCCTGCAGGCTGACATCGCGTTCCTGAAGGAGCATTCGGGCGCAAAGATCACGATTGAAGGCCACTGCGACGAACGCGGATCTACGGAGTACAACCTGGCTCTGGGCGACAACCGCGCAGGTGCGGTACGCAGCGCGCTAGTTCAAGGTGGGATCGCAGCCGACCGCATTCGGACCATCAGCTACGGCAAAGAGCGTCCGTTCTGCACACAGTCCAACGAAGAATGCTGGCAGCAGAATCGCCGCGGGCACTTCGTCTACAGCAAGTAGAGCAATAGACAGCAAGCCACGGATTTCACGGATTGCTGCGGATAAATTTTTCGATTTGTTTATCTGTAGGTCAGTGAAAATCCGTGGCAACTGTCGTTTATTTTCTTTCGGTTGGCGCGCCGCCATCTCATGCTCGAAACCAAGAGATCCTTGCGTCCAGAACGCGCTATCCTAATCAAAGGGAGTATTCAGGCCGAACCGGCAATGCAGCCGGGCGGTATAATTTCCGCATCTTAAGCTTTCGCATTTCAGGAAAACACTATGAAAATTCGGCGATATTTAGGCGTATCCGCGTTGGCTGCCGGACTGTGGCTGGCTCCCTCCGCGTGGGGTGTAAACCGCGATATGGTGCAGCTTCAAACCCAAGTGCAACAATTGCAAGACCAGATGACCCACATGCAGCAGTCGTTTGACGAACGCATGGGCGTCATGAACAGTCTGGTGGAAAAGAGCGCGGACAGCATTAACAAGGTTGCGGCAACCATGAGTGATCTGCAAACTACGCTGCAGAAACAGCAGTCCGATTCGGGCTCGCATGTGGAACAGCTTTCGGGCCAGATCCAGTCGCTCAATGACTCGCTCGACGAGTTGAAGGCTCGGCTCGCCAAAGTGAGCAAGCAATTGGAAGACATGCAGGCAGCTCAGCAGAACCTTACCAATCCTCCAACTTCGGTTCCGGGACAGCCGGGAGCTCCTTCCACCGCACCGCAGTCGCAGGCTCCTCCTCCAGATATTCTCTATAACAACGCCCTGCGTGACTACAACGCCGGAAAGAATGAGTTGGCGGTCCAGGAATTTGAAGATTATGTGAAGTACTATCCGTCTACCGACCTGGCGGGGAATGCTTACTATTACCTCGCAGATATGGAATACCGCCAAGGAAACTTCCAACAGGCCGCCAAGGATTACGACGAGGTGGTTCAGAACTTCCCTACCGGAAATAAAGCACCCGCGGCACAATTGAAAAAAGGCTTCTCGCTTATCGAGTTGGGACAAAAGAATGAGGGAGTTTCAGAGCTGCGGAAGGTAATACAGCGGTATCCGCGTTCGAGTGAGGCGTTGCAAGCGCGCGAGCGGCTGAGGAAATTGGGGGTTTCCTCTGGCGCCGGAGTTCCGAAGCCAGGAGAGTAGGTGGAAGCCCCACTCGTTCCGCAACTCAACCCATCTAGTAAAGCCGAAAAGATGTTTCCACCTCAAGCTCAACTGACACCGGCCTGGCTTCTTTCTGCCCAGGCTCAAATTTCCATGCACTCACTGCCTCAACCGACTTTTCGTCGAGCCCTAGGCTCACGGGCTTCGTGATCTGAATGTTTTTTGGAATTCCTGCCTTGTCTACGACAAATGACATCATTACAGTGCCTTGGTAGCCCGCCTTTCGAGCCTCTTCAGAATATTCAGGATGTGGCGCATAGAGTGAATGGGGCGCTAAGATTCCATCCAGGTTTACGCGGTATATCGGGGCCTACGGACTCTCGCCATCATCTGCCTGCCCTTCTTGCCGCTTGAAATAATTGCGCCAGAAACTGGGCACGATATCCCCTAGCGACTTTTTGGAGCAAGATAGATCGCATCGATAGCCGGAGTGATTTCCGGTGGTGAGATTCGGCTCAAGGTCGGGGTTTCACCACGCGATTGTAAATACACGCGAAGCTTCACTCGGCCGAATTGTAGGAAACGGGCAAACAGAGCCAGCTCCGGGTAGAATGGCGTCACCTTGAAACCCCGCGGGAATCTCGGACAAAAAACTGAACAGTTCTGGCAACGCGTGAGCGAAGGGCTGGAGGTGAACCAACTTTGGTCTCAGCTGGAAAAAGATGCGCGTTCCAGCTACCGGCTGTATTCAGCAGGATTGACCGAGCGGCAGACGGGCCAGTCGGGACGCCAGCGCGGGTGGTACATTGCCAAGGCGCTTTTTTGGGCCATCATCGAAAAACTGACGCCGGCGCGGCGCGTACTCTTACTGCTGGCGCTGTTTCTGCTGTTCTTTCCCTCAGGAGGCTTCGAGTACAAGAACCAGGCCGGTCATGTGGAAGTCTTTTCACTCGACCTTCACGTTTGGGGCGGGTTGTTGATGTTTGCCGTCCTCTTGCTGGAGCTGGCGGACCGCGTGGTCATGAAACGCGATCTCGAGATTGCCAAAGACATTCAGGCATGGCTGCTGCCGGGCGCTCCGTTGCAAATTCCTGGATACCAGATTGCCTACGCCACCCGGCCGGCAAACACGGTGGCGGGCGATTATTACGACGTCATTCTGAGGCCCGGACCAACTTTGAGCGATAACCGGGTGCTGTTTGTGGTGGCCGATGTTGCCGGCAAGAGTATTCCGGCGGCTATGCTGATGGCGACGCTTCAGGCCAGTCTACGGACACTCTCCAGCAGCTCGGCGCCGCTGCCAGAGCTGATCACCGGCCTGAACCACTACGCGTGTTCCAACAGCCAGGGAGGCGCCCGGTTCACGACCGCGTTTTTTGCGGAGCTCGATTCGCTGACAGGCGAGGTCGTGCATATTAATGCGGGACACAATGCACCGATTCTGCGGCGAGCTTCCGGCACGATCGAACGCTTGGAGGTGGGAGGCATCCCTCTGGGGATTACCGAGGGTGTTCCCTACGAGGTAGGAAGGACCCGCCTGGATGCGGGAGACTATCTGGTCATCTTCACCGACGGAGTCGTGGAGGCTTTCAATAAGAACGATGAGGAATACGGGGAGCAAAAATTGCTCGGAGTAGTGAATCACGCAGCAGATGGAGCGCCACCGCAACTTCTGCAAAGTCTGCTTGCGGACCTGGATGGGTTTGTAGGCAATACCCCGCAGCATGATGACATGACTTGCCTGCTCCTGAAGCGAGGCTGAAGATTCCATCCGCTATCTATCATCTGGCGGTTTGGGCTTATCGAGCACAACCGAATGAATTGCTCGGCACTCTACCGCTGGATCGTAAGTAATCGTAGCGAAAAATTTATCTTTGGAAGCCTCGAACTCTAAGGGAGGCCGGCGGACGCGAGTTGGCAGTCCGGTAAACTTCACTCTCCCCTCAGAATTTGTGCCCCCTTCCAGATCGAGTTTGTGGAATCCACCGAATCCGTACGGGATGTGGACCTTGACGGTCGCAGCATAGATTGGTTTGCCGTCGGCTCCATCGACGGTAAGCTGCAGCGAGCAGGGCCCTAGGGCGCCGTCGACCGTGGGGACGTCCTGCTTCGCGGGCTTGGCTTCGGATTGGGCAGCACACGTCTTGCTGAGCGCGGCTGCCAGCAGGAGAATGCACAGGGCGTGATGTTTGCGGATCATTCGCTAGGAAAAGTATAACGGACTTACGGGCGGCCAGCCCGACGTCAGCCGGCAGAACGTAACGCCAGCCTCTCTATTTGACTACTACCTTTACGCGATCGAAGCCAAATTTCAGCAATCATCGTGTTGATGGAGAATCCGATCCAGAAGGCGATTCCGAAGAACTGTTGAACTGTCAGATGGGTAAGGCGGCTGGCCGCAAAGAACACGCCCATCACTGGTCGGGTAGTCGCGATTCCGAGGAGGACGGCAATTGCTCGCGTCATCCAAACTAGTTTTAGTAACGGATCACGTCGATGCATCCAGGAGCACAAAAGTGCGACAAGGAAAATGGTGTTAAAACAAAGCACTGCGGAACGCTCGATCCATCCTCCAATCGCGTAGCGGCTCATCGCATAGGCGGTAACGCCTACCACCGCGCCCAGCGGAAATAGAAGCCGCAAGGGCCAGTTGGCTGCGGCAAACCTAGGCAGGTAAACGAACGGCACAATTATCACGAAAGCCAACGCCGGCAAAACGTGAGCGAGTGTGAGAGTTGCATGAGAAGCAAAGGTCGCATCGAGACCGGCGAGTTGCGGCGGTGCAGAATGCGGAGGGTAAACAAAGGCCACGACTCGTCGAATCACCACTGCGATGGATATTGCGATGCAGAGCCAAAATCCAACGCGCAACCAGCCTGGCAAGGGTTCACTCGGTTGGGCTACCTTAGGCGTCACTCAAGATGTCTCCTGAACTGATCTTAATCATTTAGACGTATCGTTGGCTCTCCGTGTCTTACCGTACTCATTGATCCAGCTGGATAGCTTGAGAGCAACCAACCTTCCTCAACCGGGCATCGGATGGATGGGGCACTAGTTCACTAACCGAATGCCGGAACTTCTCTCGGCATAATTTTCGTTTCCCAAGGGACCTGAATGGTCACTGGCACCAGCGCTTGCGCGGCAGGCGAAGTCTACTCCGAATACGTCAATCCTAAATGGGTTCGGCTGCTCGACCTTCTCGACATGAACGTTCGCTACCGGCAATGCCTGGGGAGCGAACTTTTCACTGAGGATGGACGCCGCATTCTCGATTTTCTTTCCGGCTATTGCGTGCACAATGCCGGGCATAACCATCCCGCGGTGATCTCAGCGATTCGGGAGGAGTTGGAGAGCTGCGGGCCCACGATGATCCAATCCCATGTGGCGGAGCTTGCAGGAGAGCTTGCCGAGAAGCTTTGCCGGCGGGCAGGTGGCGGCCTTAGCAAAGTATTTTTTGCCAGTTCGGGCAGTGAAGGCGTCGAGGCGGCCATCAAGTTCGCCCGTGCCCATACCGGGCGCTTGGGTCTGTTGTACGCGGACGGTGGATTTCACGGCCTCACTTGCGGAGCCCTTTCGCTGATGGGCACTTCTTTCTGGCGCGATGGTTTTGGTCCTCTGCTCCCCGGCACGGAGGCGATTCCCTTCAATGATCGGGACGCGCTGGAAAACAGACTTGCCACCAAGCAGTTCGCTGCGTTTGTTGTGGAGCCCATCCAGTCGGAGGCCGGCATCACGGTGCCTTCACCGGAATACCTCAAAGCGGCGAAGGCTCTCTGCCAGCGTTACGGAACACTGCTGGTCCTCGACGAAGTTCAGACCGGGATGTACCGCACCGGCCGGTTCCTTGCGGCGCACCATTTCGGCGTGGACGCCGACATGATCATTCTCGCCAAAGCCATGAGCGGCGGGCTGATTCCCGTTAGCGCTGTGCTGATGAAGGAAGCGATCTACCATTCGGTCTACAGCTCGCTCAGACGCGCCATCATTCACACCTCAACTTACAGCGAAAACAGCCTCGCTATGCGGGCGGCCCTGGCTACGATCGACGTGCTGGAGAGTGAAAACTTAGGCTCGCGTTCGGCTGAGATGGGGCACCTGCTGCGCCAGCGGTTGAGTGACGAGTTAGCCGGATTTGAGATGGTAAAGGACGTTCGCGGCGAAGGACTCTTGCTTGGCATCGAGTTCCAGCCTCCGAAATCGCTACGGCTGCGGTATTGCCTTCGAAAGTTTCTTGCGCATTCATCCTGCCATGTTCGGCCAGATCATCGTCATGCGGCTGTTCCGAGACTGCCATATCCTGACGCAAATCTGCGGCAACAATTTTATGGTCTTAAAGGTTGCGCCGCCCCTGGTGGTAACCGAAGCCCAGACCGAGGAGTTTATCGCGGCGGTGACAAGGGTGGTGAACCTTGCACACTCCTCCGCTGGATTCTGGTCGGAAGCCTTGGGATTGGCGCGCAGAGCAATTGGAATTTGACCAGACAATCTGGCGGATTTCAGCGTCCAAAATAATTGAATGATAGTGAGGGTCAGAAAATTGTCCAAGGATACTGACGTCTTCGTAATTGGAGGTGGTCCGGCTGGTTTGGCGGCGGCACTGGCTGCTCGCCAACGTGGATTCGAAGTCATCGTGGCCGACAGTCTCGCACCTCGGATCGACAAGCCTTGCGGCGAGGGCCTAATGCCCGATGGTGTCGCTGCACTCAAGCGCCTTGAGGTGAATATTCCTGCCGTTGAGGGCCATCTCTTTCGCGGCATTCGCTTTGTAGGTTCAGGTTTATCCGTTGAAGCGAGCTTTCCGTACGGTACCGCGATTGGGGTGCGTCGCACCAATCTTCATCGCATCATGGTAGAGCACGCGGAAACTGCGGGCGTTCGGTTCATGTGGAGGGCTGTAGTCACTGGGCTTCAGAGCGACACTGTCACCGTGAACAATGATCGTGTTCGGGCGCGCTGGATCGTCGGCGCGGATGGCGAAGGGTCCCGAGTCCGGCGCTGGGCAGGGCTGGATACCCACCGCCGCAAAGAGCAGCGTTATGCGTTCCGGCGGCACTATAAGGTTGCGCCCTGGGCCGAGTTCATGGAATTACACTGGGGACCGGAATTTCAGTTGTATGTCACGCCGGTCGGTCCTGAGGAAGTCTGCGTGGCGCTGATCTCGAGAAACCCGGCGCTACGACTGGACGAGGCATTGCCTTACTTTCCCCAAGTTGCGGAACGTCTAGCTGCGGCGCGGCACAGTTCTGCGGAACGCGGAGCGGTTTCCGTAACGCGCACGCTAGCACGGGTCTGCTCATCGAATGTGGCCCTGGTTGGTGACGCTTCCGGCGGAGTCGATGCTATCACCGGCCAGGGATTGTGCCTGGCGTTCCATCAAGCCGACCTCTTAGCGGATTGTCTTCTTTCGCGAGAGTTAAGAAGCTATCAGCGCGGACACCGTGCCTTGGCGCGACGGCCCGCTATGATGGCGCGCTTGATGCTCTTGCTGGAAAATCGCTGGCTCCGTCGGCGTGTTATGCGAGCTTTCGTTTCGAAGCCAAAGTTGTTTAAACGTCTGCTCGCCACTCACGTTGGGGACGCCTCAACGATACAAGCAGCCACAAATGGAGTAGCCTTGGGTTTGAAATTGTTGACACAGTAATTCAGCCGGGGTAAACGTTCTTGAAAACCTTGATCGCGCGGGTTGAACAACAATGTATTTGGCTTGTATTTCTAACGTGGACGGTCGCGGCGAGCGCGCAGCCCACCACCCTGCTATGCGATCCGGCACAGACTACAGCGAAGTTCACCCTTGGGGACGTCCTCCATACGGTCCATGGGGAATTCAAGGTTAAGAGCTGCGAAATTCATTTTGACCCCGCATCCAGCAAGATCGATGGCGCGATTGTTTTCGATGCCACCACCGGCCAGAGTGGCAACGACGGCCGCGACCGAAAGATGCATAAGGAAGTGCTGGAGAGCGCTCGCTACCCCGAAATCTCATTTCGCCCGGACCGCATCGAAGGAAACGTAGCCCCTACCGGCACATCGTCAATAAGAGTTCACGGTATGTTTGGAATCCATGGAGCCGAACACGAGATCACCTCGCCGATCGACGTAAAGTTTGATTCCGGCCACTGGACCGCGTCGGCGCATTTCCTAGTTCCCTACGCAAAGTGGGGCATGAAAAATCCCAGTGTCTTCCTGCTGAGGGTAGGGGATACGGTCGATATCGAGCTACAGGCAGGTGGCGATTCCAAGTCCGGACCGAAATAGCTGAGGGGGATGTTAGCATCCGTGAAGTGCTGCCGTATCCGTGTGCGTATTGGCGTGAGGATGCCGTTCTATGTGCCCGCCGACATAGATCCGGCAGTAATGCTACGGCAGGAATTGAACCGATTGGTCACTCCCCTTCCTGGTAACGGCGTTTCCTCTAAACTCGCCGTAGACGATGGCCGTGGGATGGCCCGCGGCATCTCGCTCTATGCTGAGGTTTTCCCAGTAGGACCTGTCAATAAAATGGTCGCGACCAGTCGGAATGAGCGGCGAAACGTCGCCCGAAGGCCAGCTCATCGATAATTCCCTTTCGTTAGCGCGGAGTATTACTTCCGCATTTGGTTGATAAAAATCCGGGCCGAACTTGAACGCTCCGGCGCAGGTCTGCAATTCGGATGCGGTTGGGGCAGGGTCACTGGGACGGAACGGTTCGTACGGAAGGCCCAGTGCCAGGGCAGCAAGGTCATATCCGATGGTGGTAGTAGCCGACGAATAGATATTGCTGAATACCACCACCGTCGTCTTGTCCTGTGGCAAGTAAAGAAGAAACGAGGCAAACCCCGGAGCCCGGCCATTCATGGAGTAAGTGGTTTGATTGAACCTTTTCTGTTGTCTCCTGAACCATCCGTAGCCGACCCTTTGGGATTCGTCGAAGATCGCCTCGCGTGACGCTGGTTTCAGCAAACGGTCAGCCAGCAATGCGTCCACCCATCGCGCATGGTCACTGGCCGTCGTGAAGATGGAGGCATTTCCTGTCTTTCCGGACCAGTGAATTTGGGTTGCGGGCTTCAGACCCGAAACGCCGTCCGGCTGGTACCCTTTGGCCATCGTTCGCCCGGAGGTGCTCGAATCGTCGTCCGCTCCGGTATTCGAAAGGTGGAGTGGCTTGAAAATCAATGCATGGAGTGCCGCAGCAAACGAAAGACCGGTTTCCTTCTCAACTATCAAGGCGAGCAAGTTGTAAGCAGAGTGCTCTTCGTGAAGAAATTTTGATCCTGGTTCAAAAAGCAAGGGACGCCCACCAATCTTCGCGACCAGGCTGGCTGGAGTCTGGTGGTGTTGCAGGACTTCGTTATAGTCGGGGAGATCGTTGATGTCGGGTAAGCCCGACTGTTCCGTCAGCAAATCGCGAATCGTGATCTTCTCCGCCCCGGGAATTTTGGGAACTAGGGTCCCCACTGGTAAATCGAGGCTGATAGTGCCCTTATCTACAAGCCGGAGAATTGCTGCCGCTGTGTATTGCATCGACATGGATGCTATATGAAAGCGGGTAGCGCTTGTATTGAGGACCTGATGCTCGCGGTCGGCAAAGCCATAGACTTTCTGGAAGACGACTTTCTTATCTCTTTCAATTAGAACTTGGCCGGAAAAGTTTCCGGTGCGGATGTAGGGACCGAGGTAAGAGTCGATTGCCGATCGATCCAGCGGTTTCTGGGCGAGGCAATAACAACCACAAAAAACGACAGCGATGACGGCAGGGTGAATACTTGCAGGCCAGATTCTTTTCAAGGTTCTTCCTTATCCCTGGGATTCCAACTTCGGGAATGAATATAGCAGTGCAAAGGAAGTTATCGCCTGCGGCGCTATTGGCAACTCATAGGGCTCAGCGTTTGGATCCCAGGAAATCCAAAGGCCTTTCGCAACGGTTTATCGCTCCGGTAGCGGCCGCGCAGGGTGCCGGAGCAAGTGCATCGCGAGCCACGCACGAACTACGAGATCCAAAGCAAGACAGAAGGCGGGCCACCATTGATGCACGCCGCGATTGTCAATCACGAAACGATGGACGAAGTCGAACAGCCCGTGTCCGATCAAGGCAGCCGGTATCAGCCAGAATAATTTCTTGAATCCAGTACGGCAACGGCGGAGAATCCCGTCGCGATTACGATCTTCACCAGAAGAATCTGACGGGTCCCTCCCATGGCGGCGAAAAGAACGGAATAAGAGGCGATCACGATCAGAACTGTCGGGTAGAAGGAGCGCGCCCGGTCGAGGCCCACAACACCGGAAAAACCGGCCACAGTGCAGCCAGGATCAGACCAATCACGTATTCCAGTTCTCTCGAATCAAAAGGATCGAGGGCCATTCTACGCTCCGCCACCCCGAATGGGAGTTCGAGCGAAGATGGTTGCCGGTTACGGTTCGGGTTGTTGCAGTTGTAAGTCGCGCAGGCAGTACCGAAGTTCGAGGCTCAGTTCGGTTAGCCTCATGCCTTCCTGCACCATGAATTTGCACGAGATGGCGGTTCGTGTAGGAGTACCTTCGCCTAAATCCAGCTTGACCCGACAGTACTGGCAGTCTTCGTTCCAGCAGAAGCGGCCATAGGCGATGGCTTCAGTTGCAAGATATTGGAAACAGCGTAAAAGCGGATTATTTTCGGGGACGTCGAAGGGCTTGCCGAGAATAGAGATTTTTACCAGGCGCGAGAACGGGCGAAAGAGCGTGGCTGGTGCGGTCATGCTCAGTCATTTTATTTTCAATTGAGCGACTGAGGCCTACACGATGGTCGGTGTACGTTTGCACCGCCCGCCAGGAATTCGTGGATATTCACCAGCAGCGGAGCGGACCTGCGTCCGCTCCACATGTTGGGCCCGTACTCCCCAAGCTCAATATCCGCGGTACGGACGATATCTGTAGTCGTCACGATCGTGGTCACGATGCCGGTTGCCGTCGCGATCATGGTTGCGGTAATTGTCGCGTCGGTCACGATCGTGCCGGTCGCGACGATTCCGGTAGTGGTCTTTATAGTGTTTGGTTTCATGCCGGTTGCGGTGGTGCCACCAGGACGCGTTTTCCAGACGTGGCGAGTTGGTGCCGTTATATGTCGCGGGTCGTACCGTGGGCTGCGCGAATCCCATCACGGCAGTAAGTAGAAAAGCTGAAATCCCAAGCAGGAAGCGTTTCATGTTTCCTCCGATCTTTAGCGACTACGCATATCTAAACCCGTTGCGGTTGGTAAAGTTGCAATCTATAGTCATCTTATGAAGACCTCTAAAGATCAGGATGCGGGCAAGGGTGCGGTCGAGCAGGATGGGCCGGGACAACCTTCGAACACTTCCATGCAGGGCCAGTTAGGGCATCGAACCGAAGATCCTATGGTCAAGGATAATGACAGCGATTTTCCGGAACCGGGCAATAATGAGGAGCACACCGGCGAGCCGAGGCAGAAGAAAAAGTAAAATCACGTGGGCGCGGGCGACGCGCTTCAAGAAGAATTCTTAGGATTTTTCCCCAGTGGTCGGACGGGCACGGGCGCCCGCCCCCACCCACATTCCCTCACGATCCATAGAACCTAGCGCAGTTCTTCCATCACTTGTTCCAGCACTTCCCTACCTGGACGCGTCTTAGATTGCGGCAGCGTGGCCAGCGGGTCGTCGGTGATGTTCAGCAAATCTAAAAAGCTCGGGGCTTTAGTGTTGACGTAAAAAACGCCGGTTAAGGCTTCGCCTTTTTCATGGGCTTGGTGTAGCCGCTGAATAGCTTGCAGGCGGTCGGTGGGATCGTAGTCTTCTTCGATCTTGCGCAAGCGCCAGGCTGGAGCCGTCGTGCATGATAACTTCGATCGTTGTGCCAGGGTCGTAGTCGACCGTAATGTCTTCGAAGGCCGGGACGAAGCTGATGTCCTGGATGGGCTCCTCGTGGTCTTTCATCCATTTATAGGACTTAGTCGAGCCTTCGTGATCGTTGAAAGTCGTACAGGGTGAAACCACGTCGAGCATGACCGTGCCCTTGTGGGCGATGGCGGCTTTCAGCATGCTATGCAGTTGCTTCTTGTCACCGGAGAACGAACGGCCTACGAAAGTTGCGCCCAGCGTGATCGCCATGGCGCAGGTATCGATCGGTGGCAGGTCATTAAGCACGCCCGTCTTCAATTTCGATCCCAAGTCTGCCGTCGCCGAGAATTGACCTTTGGTCAAGCCATAAACCCCGTTGTCTTCGATGATGTAGATCATGGGAAGATTGCGGCGCATGAGATGGACGAATTGACCCATGCCAATGGAGGCAGTGTCGCCGTCGCCGCTGACACCCAGAGCCAACAGATTGCGGTTCGCGAGGACCGCTCCGGTGGCGACCGACGGCATGCGTCCGTGAACCGCATTGAAGCTGTGCGAGCGGTTCATGAAATACGCCGGGCGTTTTTGACGAGCAACCGATGCCGCTCAGTTTGGCCACTCGTTCCGGCTGAACTCCCATTTCGTACATGGCATCGATGATGCGCTCGGAGATGGCATTATGGCCGCATCCGGCACAGAGCGTGGTCTTCCCGCCCTTGTATTCGAGGACGCTTAGGCCAATCCGGTTGGTCTTCGGCGGCGGAGTGCTGGTGGGGGTGTGGTGGCCATCTATTTGCCCTCCATGGACATGAGTTCGTCAGTGACCGAGCGCGCATCGAGCGGCAGACCGTGTATGTGGGCGATGCTGCGCAAGCGTGGGGAAAGCGCGTTATCGATATCCAGTTTCAGCAAGCTGAGCATCTGCGCATCGCGATTCTGCTCGACCACATAAACGCGATCGTGATTTTTCACGAAGTCGTGCACTTCGCGGGTAAATGGATAAGCCCTTAGCCGCAGATAGTCGGTTTCGATTCCGTATTCTTTGCGCAATTGATCGCGGGCTTCGATCAGTCCCCAATGCGAAGTGCCGAAGCCGATGATCCCGATTTTCGAATTGCCTTGGAATCAACATCGGGGCGCGGAACGAATGACCGCGCAGTTTCGAACTTGCGGTTAATGCGCTCCATATTGTTTTCAAAATCGTCCGGGCGCTCACTGTATTGAGATTTCTCGTTGTGTCCGCTGCCGCGAGTGAAATAGGCGGCGCCCGGATAGTCGGTGCCAGGAAGGGTGCGGTATCCGATGCCGTCGCCGTCAACGTCTTTGTAACGCGCGAACCCGCCTAGGCGTTCCAGATCTTCCTTGGATAGAACTTTGCCGCGGACAATCGGCTTCTCGGGGTACTTGAAAGGGATCAGCCATCCAGTTGTTCATGCCAAGATCGAGATCGGACATGACAAAGACCAGAGTCTGAAATTGCTCCGCCAGGTCGAATGCGTCCTGCGCCATAGTGAAGCATTCTTCCGGCGATGGCCGGCAGCAGCATGATGTGCTTGGTATCACCGTGCGAGAGGAAAGCGGTCGAGAGCAAGTCGCCTTGCGATGTGCGGGTGGGCAAGCCGGTGGATGGGCCCACGCGCTGAATGTCCCAGATGACGCCGGGAATTTCCGCATAGTAGGCCAAGCCCGCGAACTCAGCCATCAGCGAAATACCGGGGCCGGCGGTGGCGGTCATGGCGCGGGCTCCGGCCCAGCCGGCGCCGATGACCATGCCGATGGCGGCCAGTTCATCTTCGGCTTGGACGATGGCAAATGTTGCTTTGCCGTCCGTCGCCGATGCGGAAACGCTTCATATACTCGATGACTGCTTCGGGCAGAGAGGACGACGGCGTGATCGGATACCAGCTGACCAAGGTCACGCCGGCGAACATGCAGCCCAGGGCGCCGGCAGAATTACCGTCGATGATGATTTTGCCCTGGGTCTTATCCATGTGCTGGATCACGAACGGGTCGTGCTTGGTGAGATTGGTGCTGGCGTAGTCAAAGCCCGCTTGCACCGCGGCCAAGTTAAGGTTTGCCGCCTTCACCTTTTTCGCAAACTGCTTGCGGATGGCCTTCTCGACTTCGCCCATATCGATACTCGAGCAGCTTGGCCACCACTCCGACATAGATCATGTTCTTAACCAGCTTGCGCAGCTTGGCGTCGGGACAGACGGGCGCGACCAGTTTGTCGTAAGGCACCGCGTAAAAGGTCAAATCGGTGCGAATCGAGTCCAGCTTAAGCGGTTCGTCATATAAGACCGCGGCACCGGCCGCGAGCGACTTCACATCTTCCTGCGCGGTCTCGGGATTCATGGCCACCAGGAAATCGATTTCCTTTTTGCGGGCGATGTAGCCATCTTTGTTGGCGCGAATGGTGTACCAGGTGGGAAGTCCGGCGATGTTCGAAGGGAACATGTTCTTGCCGGAGACTGGAACTCCCATTTGGAAGATGCTTCTAAGCAATACGGTGTTAGAGCTTTGTGACCCCGAGCCGTTTACCGTCGCCACTTGAATACTCATGTTGTTGGCGATGCGCTTTTGCCCCGCGCCGCCAGAGGCGTCTTGGAGCGCTACGTCCGATGTGGCCATCCCTCAATCCCTTCCTTGTCTCGGGTCGTCTAAATCCCGTGTGGAGAAACGTTTTTACGCTGTACCAACATTATACGGCGGCAGTGAAGTTTAGTGAGGCGGTGGTGCCCTTGGAAGGTAATGGGGGCAGGACGCAAAGGCATTTAGGACATTGACGTGCCCGAAGGAAAGCCGTTGATTTAACCGGTAGACTCGCGTCGCTGCTTCCGGCCTCGGGAACCAGGCTTGTCTCAATTGCCCCGGGGAGCGCGACGTTGGTGAAAAGGTCCGCTACCAGATTCGTCTACGCTCGCGCTTCGGAATGACAGAACGGGGGAACTTACTCCCCTTCCGGTATGAAGAACTGCGCCATGTTGCGGAACTTCGAGTAGCGGGCGCCAATTAGGTCTTTTATGGGAAGAGTTTTCAATTCGGAAAGATGCTTCCGCAATACCTCGTCGAGCAGCGCTCCGGCGGCTTCGTGATCGCGGTGAGCACCGCCTTCGGGCTCCGGAACGACACCGTCGATGCAACCGAGTTCGCTAAGATCTTTGGCGGTGATGCGGAGTGCATCCGCCGCCAATGCCTTCTTGCCTGCGTCCCGCCACATGATGGCTGCGCAACCTTCCGGGGAGATGACCGAATAAATGGTGTTCTCCATCATCAACACGCGGTCACCGACCGCGATGGCCAATGCGCCGCCGCTACCGCCTTCGCCGGTAATCACACAAATAATGGGGACCTGCAGTCGTGACATTTCCCGTAGATTTCGCGCAATGGCCTCCGCTTGACCGCGCTCTTCCGCGCCCAGCCCGGGATTTGCACCAGTACAATCGATCAAGCTGATGATGGGACGATTGAACTTTTCGGCAATCTTCATCGCACGCAAGGCCTTGCGGTAACCCTCGGGATTGGGTAGGCCGAAGTTGCGATGGACTTTCTGCTTCATGTCCCGGCCCTTTTGGGTGCCGATCACCAGCACTTCTTCGCCGTGGAAACGGGCCATGCCGCAGACCATTGCGTGATCGTCGGCGAAGCTGCGGTCGCCGTGGATTTCGCTCCAGTCGGTAAAGATGCGTTCGATGTAGTCGAGCGTATATGGGCGCTGTGGATGCCGGGCCAATTCGGTCTTCTCCCAGGCGCTGGATTTTGCCGACACTTGATCGCGCAGCGCGTCGATGCGGGCGTGAAGCGCTTGAATCTCACGACGGGTTTCGTCGTCCTGCCCCGGCACCAACTCCAACTGGCCGATCTGGCGTTCGATCTTTTCCAGTTCCTTCTGCGACCGCGAATCCATCTTGCTGCCGTTACCGTTGCTGGCGGCCCGTGCTTCCGTCATCGACAAGAGAAGTTCGAGGCTGGTTACCGCATTATTTTTTTTTGCCACTACTGGCCCGCCTCGAAATCAGGGAATATGACCGTGCTTGTGCCGCTAATTGATGACACGTACTGCGCCCCGTCCGCATAAGGATTCGACGCGGGCAATAAAGGTTCGGTCCGGCAGCACATTATAGCCTTCCGCTTCCATCACCACCATGAAATCACCTGCCCGTTCCACGTCAAACAACACCTTGGCTTCGCCTTGGCGTTCGGCAAATAGGGTGTGAAGGGCGTCGACGGTGGACTCAGTCGCCGTCTCCAGAGGTATCCGGATACGAAGCGACCGGGGCATCGGCACTTTGGCATCCTCAAGCGGCATGATGTCGTTGACCATCAGCTTGGGGCTAGCGCCTTCTTCCACTCTTACGCCACCTCGCACCAGGACCGGAACATCGAGTTTCACCTTATCGCCAAGTTTGCGATAGGCATCAGGAAACACGACCATTTCTACTGAACCCGCCATATCCTCCAGTGCCGCTTGGGCGTAGTAGTCGCCCTTCTTTGATTTCAGTACCCGGAGATTGCAGATGAGGCCGGCGGTGGTGATGGTTTCATCTTTGCCGGTAGAGTTTTTCATGGCCGCGAGATCGGTGGTACTCAAGGCGTGCAGGTCTTCCAACTTCTCGCGATATTTATCCAGGGGATGTCCGGTGATAAAGAACCCGAGGATTTCTTTCTCGGCAGCGAGGCGCACGTGTTCGTCCCATTCAGGGATCGCCGGAAGCTTGTCGTTACTAGGGTGGACTTCCGCTTCAGCAAAGATATTTAGAAACAAACCGTGCTGGCCGGACTCAGCATCTCGCTGTTCTTTCTGTGCCCTTTCCATGGCCTTGTCGAGCACCATGATCAGCTGCGACCGTCCGCCCAGGCAATCCATGGCACCGCTCTTGATTAAGGACTCGAGCACGCGTTTGTTTAGAAGCCGGAGATCGACCTTTTCACAAAATTCGTATATCGATTTAAAGGTTTCAATCTTGGAGCGTGCCGCAACGATGGACTCGATTGCATTGCCGCCCACGTTCTTCACTGCTGCCAGTCCGAAGCGGATGGCGTTTTCGTGGGGAGTAAAATTTGCGGCTGAAACGTGGATGTCGGGCGGTTCGACGGAGATTCCCATTTCCCGGCATTCGTTGATGTACTTCACGACGTCATCGGTGCTTCCAGTAACTGATGTAAGCAGAGCCGCCATAAATTCGACGGGGAAATGCGTCTTCAAATAGGCGGTGTGATAGGCCAATAGTGCGTAGGCCGCCGAGTGTGACTTGTTGAACCCGTATCCCGCAAACTGCGCCATCAGATCGAAGATCTTCTCAATCTTCTTCGCCGGGTATCCATTCTTGTGTGCGCCGCTAACGAAGCGCTCGCGTTGCGCCGCCATTTCCGAGGCGATTTTTTTCCCCATCGCGCGCCGCAGCAGGTCGGCTTCACCTAGCGAATATCCGGCGAGCTTGTTGGCTATCTGCATCACCTGCTCTTGGTACACAATGACGCCTAGGGTTTCCTGCAGCACTTCCTTTAGTTCTGGAAGTTCATATTCAATGCGCTTGCGGCCGTGTTTACGATCAATGAAATCGTCGATCATGCCACCTTGAATCGGTCCAGGACGGTAGAGGGCATTGAGGGCGGTAAGGTCTTCGATCGAATCGGGACGGTAGCGGCGAAGCACGTCGCGCATGCCATGCGATTCAAACTGGAAGACTCCGGAGGTGAGTCCGGTGTGGAAGACCTTCTGATAGGTTTCCGGATCCGACAGCGGCAACTCATCGAGTTTGATCCGCTGGCCCTTGGTTTGTGCGATCAGCTTGACTGTGTCATCAAGAATGGTTAGCGTGGTGAGCCCAAGGAAGTCCATCTTCAGCAGGCCCATCTTTTCGATCGCGCCCATGTCGTAGGCGGTCACGATTTCGTCGTTCTTGGTCTTAAACAGTGGCACCAAGTCGGTGAGCGGGCGGGGGGCAATTACCACTCCCGCTGCATGCACTCCCGCGTTGCGCACCAATCCTTCCAGTTTTTTCGCGGTATCGATCAGCTGGCGAATCTGGGTTTCATTTTCGTACGCCTGTTGCAAGGCTGAGGAATCCTTGAGCGCAGAGTCGATAGTGATTCCAATCGTGGTCGGGACCATCTTGGCGATGCGGTCGACGTCCGCATAAGGCATGTCCATGGCGCGGCCAACATCTTTGATCGCGGCTTTCGCAGCCATAGTGCCAAATGTGATGATTTGTGCCACATTCTCGCGGCCATACTTTTGGGTCACATAATTGATGACCTCGCCCCGGCGGTTCATGCAGAAGTCGATGTCAATGTCAGGCATCGAAATGCGTTCGGGATTGAGGAATCGCTCGAACAGCAATTCGTGCTGTAGCGGATCGATATCGGTGATCGCCATGGAGTAGGAAACCAGCGACCCGGCGGCTGATCCACGGCCCGGCCCGACGGGTATATCGTGCTCCCGCGCATATCGGATAAAGTCCCAAACAATAAGAAAATAGCCGGAAAACTGCATTTGACGGATGATGCCGATTTCCCGTGCCAGCCGGGCTTCGTACTCCGTCATCGAGTGCTTCAACTGGCCTGCTGCCTCCAAAGGCGCCAGCATTTCGCGGCGCCGGGCAAATCCCTCACGCGAGATGTGCTCGAAATAACTGTCAGGCGTGTAACCGGCGGGAACGTCGAAATCCGGGAATGGGTTACTTACTTTTTCAATCTTCAGATTGCAGCGCTCAGCAATTTCCAAAGTGCGTGAGAGCAGGTCGGGCGAATCCTTGAACACTCGCGCCATTTCGTCATAGCTCTTGACGAAGAAGTCGGTGCCGTGAAACTTCAAGCGGTTTGCGTCTTGAATCGATTTTCCGGTCTGGATGCACAGCATCACGTCTTGCGCGTGTGCGTCGTCTTCGCAGAGATAGTGACTGTCGTTGGTGGCAACCAGCGGCAGGCCAAGGTCTTTTTCCAGCCGATAGAGGGCGGGATGGATCTTGTGCTCCATTTCCAAGCCCTGATCCTGGATCTCCAGAAAGAAGTTCTCTTTGCCGAAAATATCGGCGAAATTCGCTGCGGCCTTACGGGCCGCATCATAGTTGTCTTCCATCAAGCGTTCAGCAACTTCGCCTTTAAGGCAGCCTGAGAGACCGATCAGACCCTTACTGTGCTCGGCAAGAAACTGCTTACTTACCCGTGGTTTGTAGTAGAAACCATGAAGTGAAGCTTCGGATGTTATTTTCGTAAGATTTCGGTAGCCCTCTTCATTTTCGGCGAGCACGAGCAGATGGTTGTAGGTGTCGCCATCCGGGGGAGTGCGCTCGATGCGGTGATCGTCCTTCTTACAGATGTAAAGCTCACAGCCAACGATTGGCTTCACACCCACCTTATTCGCAGCATTTACAAAATGGACAGCACCGAAGATGTTGCCGTGGTCGGTCATGGCGACAGCCGGCATTCCCAGCTCTTTCGCCCGGTAGGCAAGCTTTTCCACATCACATGCTCCGTCGAGCATGGAGTAGTCCGTATGCAGGTGCAGGTGCACGAATTGCGACATGTAGCTTTATTCTAGCTGCTGCAACAGATGAATCGAAGCCCCAGTTTTCAACAGTATGGAAGTGCTGGTTGTCACTCGGTTTAGACGACCTCGGCAAATTTTTCTGTGATGAATCAGCGGACAGAGACCCTAAAGACAACAATTGACTCGGCCGGCATTTCCCATTTGGGTAACCGAGTCGATTTGGCAACTGTGCCGGCCATTTCGCCCTCATAAAGCTGATAAAGTAGAAGGAGGAGCTCCAATAATGCACATTGCGGTAGTCGGTTCTGGCTACGTTGGCTTGGTTGCCGGAGCCTGTTTCGCGGATCTCGGACACAATGTCATTCTCGTCGACAACGACCAGAACAAACTGGAAGCGTTACGGGCGGGAGAGTGTCCCATACACGAAAATTTCCTGCCGGAACTGCTGGAGCGCCATCGTGGTCACCATCTCACTTTTTCAGACGACCTGCAGGCTGCCGTTCGAGCCAGCCAACTGATTTTCGTCGCCGTCGGAACTCCGCCGGCAGAAAATGGAGAGGCTGATCTCTCCTATGTTGAGTCAGTTGCCCGGAGTATCTCCGGCGCGATCACCGACTACAAGGTGATCGTCGAAAAAAGCACCGTTCCGGTCTACACCAGCGACTGGGTACGCCGCGTAATTCTGCGCAATGCGGCCAGTCCGGACTCGTTTGACATCGCATCCAATCCGGAATTTCTTCGCGAGGGCACCGCGGTAACCGATTTTCTGTATCCCGATCGCATTGTAATCGGTGCTGACAGCCAGCGTTCCGCAACTTTGCTGAGTGAGGCTTATACGCCTCTGACAGATGGGACCTACTATCGCCGTCCCGAAGCAATTCCCGGTCCCGATCGCGCCAAGATTCCACCGCCACTGATCGTTACCAGCGCCAAGAGCGCGGAACTAATCAAGCATGCTTCCAATGCCTTTCTCGCAATGAAAATCTCTTTCATCAATGCGGTGTCCTCCATCTGCGAAGGGGTGGGCGCGAATGTGCATCAAGTGTGCCAAGGGATAGGCACCGACACCCGTATTGGGCCGCGTTTCCTCAATCCCGGAATTGGCTATGGTGGCTCATGCTTCCCCAAAGACATCATGGCATTCAGGGCGGTCGCGCGTGAATGTGGCTACGATTTCCGCTTGCTGGATGAAGTAATGCGAATCAACGAAGACCAACGGCAAAGATTCTTGCGGAAAGTGCAAGGAGCGCTCTGGACTCTGCGCGGCAAACGGCTAGGGGTTCTCGGCCTCGCTTTTAAGGGTGGAACCGACGATATTCGCGAGTCACCGGCAATTCTCATCGTTCGCGATCTCGTTCAGAGTGGGTGTCAAATCGTCGCCTATGATCCAGCGGCCATGGAGCGGGCGCGCGAAGTTTTAGGCGACAAAGTGGAATATGCTGCAAGCTCCTACGAAGCCGCGGCAGGGGCGGATGCCCTATTGATTCTGACAGAATGGGAGGAATTCGCGAATCTCGACTTGGCTCGGCTCTATCACGAATTGAAATATCCCATCGTCGTCGACGGTAGAAATTTGTACGATTCTGAAATTATGGGCTCCCACGGATTTACTTATTACAGTGTCGGCCGCCCGGCGGTGATGGCGGAAGCACAAGAAAAAGGTGCGCCGGTTGTGGCCCGGAAGCTTTCCGAAGCATGAAGGGACGGGCGTTGATCACCGGCGGTGCCGGGTTTCTGGGTTCTCACTTATGTGATGCGCTGCTGGGAGAAGGTTATTCCGTAGTGGTTGTCGATAATCTTCTCACCGGCCGGCTTTCGAACCTGGAGCACCTTCGCAACGAACCTCGCTTCGAGTTTCAAAAGCTCGATGTCAATCAGCCTTTCGACTGTGGCCCGGTCGATTACATCTTTCATTTTGCCTGCCCGGCGAGTCCTGTGGACTATACCGAGCACGGTATTGCCACTCTGAAAGTCGGCTCGGTCGGAACTTTCCACGTCTTAGACGTAGCGCGCAAGTACCAGGCCAAGTATCTGGTTTCTTCGACCTCGGAATGTTACGGCGATCCACTTGAACATCCACAGAAGGAATCCTATTGGGGCCACGTAAACCCGGTAGGCCCACGCTCCGTATACGATGAAGCCAAGCGTTTTACCGAGGCGGTGACGATGGCCTATCACCGCTATCACAATGTTGACGCCCGGATCGTTCGTATCTTCAATACCTACGGACCCCGCATGCAGATCAATGATGGCCGGGTGGTTCCAAACTTTATGAAGCAGGCTTTGCGCGGTGAGCCGTTGACGGTTTACGGAGATGGCGGTCAGACCCGGAGTTTCTGTTACGTGAGCGATGAGATTGAGGGATTCCTTCGCCTATCGCGAAGCGATGAGCATTTACCGGTGAACATAGGCAATCCAAACGAGTTCACCATCTTAGAGTGTGCACAGCGAGTGATTGCTATTACAGGCTCGAAGAGCAGAATCGACTTTAAGCCCTTGCCTCCAGATGACCCCAAATTGCGCCGTCCCGATATCACTAAAGCTCGGGAAGTGCTGGGCTGGGAACCGAAGGTGGATCTGGATACTGGGTTGCGGCTATCGCTGGATTACTTCCGCGGCGCCGTTATTGCGGAGCCTGTGCTCTAGGACGGCGCCCGTTCGCTGCTAACTTCCTGCAAGTCGCGACAGTCGATCAGTTTTTTGACCTGCTCCCGCTGCTGGCCGGTCTTCTGCGTGAACTCGACTCCCATGCCAAATCCCGGGTGGCTGGCATGAACTTTTCCAGAGAGTTTTAGCTTGTGCTCTTCGGTGCGTACCAAAATCTCGACCTGCGTGCTGGGTGCGAAGGTGTCCGAGGTTTCAACGTAGCAACCGCCATCGCTGATGTCGGTGAGGGTGCAGCGCTGTGGGGTTTTGCTGCCGGTTCGATATAGCTCGGCTCCTAAACGGCAGGCATGTCGCACCTGCGCACGCCGGTCCGGCGCCGAAACCGCTAATAATCCAAGGCCGCCGGGAGCAACCTGTGATGGCTCGAGGGCGAAAGGCCCAGGCTGAACATTCTTCTTCAAATGTTCGCGTAGCCATCCATCGATCAAACTTCGTGAGGCCTGAGGAACTCGCGAAAAGCGCAGGCCAACGCGACCGCTCGGATCCTGCCAAACGACCTCTCCAGAGAGCTTTACCACTGAAACTTCTGCCGGCAGACTGAACTGAAAATAAACCTTGCAGCGGGGTGAAAACACTCGTCCTGAGCGGATAGCGACACCGTCCTCACTCAGATTGAGTAAATTGGCGGTAGCACTTTCTACGTTTTCGTAGGCGATGGTCGCGGAGGCCGCCGCAGGTACGCGAGGCTTCTTTCGTCGTTCGCTCGGCATGATGCCGCGGGCAGCACGCAGGGTGCTTGCCACACGTTCCTCTGAAACTGGCTTATACAGGGCAAAACTGGCGCCCCTTGCAAAAATCTCTCGTACATCGTTCGCGGAATCCACGATGGCAATGATCAGTAGGTCTCTCTTGAATTGCGCCCGCAACGCGACGATGAGTTCCAGGGCGCCGGGCTCATTCTCGCAATCCACCAGAACAAGATCAAAAAGCTTTTCGGTCAGATGTTGCTGGGCAGACCCCGTGTCGCCGGTGTTGTCCACTTCGAAATTCAAATCATGAAGAGCGCGCGTCAACACTTGCACAGCTTTGGCATCTGCGCACACTACAAGCGAGGTAAGCGCCATAATGACGCGATGTTAGGAGCCATGGGCAGCAACGACAAGTTACCACGGTCATGGCGATTGACTGCGTCCCATGGAGGTGACTTTCGTCATCTGGAGTTCATGACTATAAGCCGATATGTTGCAAATGCGGAGCCAATTGTCTCTCAAACCTAATCCAACAAGGAACGACAACATGTCATCGAAAACCGGCGGTTGGTTAATCCTATTGGGTGTCTTCGTTGCGCTTGGGGGATTGATCATTCTGCCGGCCGCGGCGCGCAATGGGGCCGACCGGAATTTGTTAGGCGCCGGGATGTCGGTATTTGCTATGGGAGTGCTGATGATCGCGATCGGCATTTATTTCAAAGCGAAAGACCTGCAATCTTCTGGAAAGCCCGGAAAGCCGCTCGAAGAAGCCGAGAAAAAAGGAGGATGCGAACGCTGCCATTCCAAGCCTCCCGCGGTGCAATGCAAGGTCCACCAGATTCACCTTTGTGACAACTGCCTTTCGGTTCATTACGACTTCCGCTTCTGCGTTTATGTGCCGAGTACGCGGAGAGCCACTCCTAAGAGCAACAAAACTATGGTGGCTAAGGCGCGTTGAGAGTCCCTGCCAAAGTGACCATAGTTTGTCTGCACGGTTACGTTACGCAAGTTAGCTGGGATCGCCACTTCCGTGTTTTGACGGTACCCACTTCCCTACTTACGATGAAGTTACGCAGATGAAAGCAGGAGCGCCGCAAACGCGGACCCGAAATGCGCTCTACTCTGCGCCTCCTGCCAGTTCCCTTAAAGTTTGGTACCCAATCATGACGTTGGCGCGAAAATTCGATAAGCAAGCGGAACTCGGGTTTTCTTTACTAGAAATGTTGGTCGTAGTTTCGATTGCAACTGTGGCTCTCGGTATTTCTTTCATCAGCCTGCTGCCCGCACTGAAAGATGCCCAGGTGGGAAGCGCCGTGAACACAGCTCTCGCCACAGTCCGCCGCGCACGGGAAGAAGCAGTCGCAAAACGCCGAGTTTATGTTGTCAAATTCGCCAGCCCTGGCACCATCCAGGTTACACAGAATACGGATTTGGGAACACCGCTCATCACCACGACGCTACCGGCTGACATGTCGTTTGTGGCCGATCCCAGTCTTCCCGCGCCGGGGCCGGACGGTTTCGGAGGCGGGAAGATCGCCATCGATCTCGATCAGGGTATTTCGGGAGGAGATGCTACAGAGATTTTCTTTCAGCCTGACGGCTCGGCGGTCGATGTAAATAACAACGTGAACAATGGAGTGGTCTACATCGGCCGGGCCGGCGAACTTAAATCTTCGCGCGCGCTTACCGTCTGGGGATCCACCGGGCGGGTGCGGGCGTGGCGCATCGACTGGGACGCCCAGGGTTCGCTGTACTGGAGGCAGCAGTGATGCAACTCTCAGTTCCGAAACAAAACCGCAAACAGCGATCTCAGCATGGCTTCACGTTGATGGAAGTGCTGGTCTCCATGTTTGTCCTGACCGTAGGACTCCTGAGCCTCGCCGCCGTATTTTCCATGGCGATGGCATCGACCCAGACCAGCCAACTGGATATGACGGCAAAGCAGATGGCCTCAGAGACCATGGAGAGTATTTTCACCGCCCGCCAGACTACGCAACTCCCATGGGACAGCATTCAGAACACGAATGCCGGTGGAATTTTTGTCGGCGGCTTTCAGCCCATCTACAAGGCGGGCAATGACGGCATGATCGGAACCGCAGACGACTCCGCTGCCGGACTGAGGACGGTGGTCCTGCCCGGTCCTGACGGGGTAGTGGGCACAAGCGATGACGTAACCATGCCGCTGACGAATTTCCAGCGCAGGGTTGATCTCACGGCACTAACCGATAGCAATGGAAACCCGGTGACCGACCTTCGCTCCTTGACCATCACGGTGCAGTACAACGTACCGGGGACGAGTTTGAAGAAAAATTACATTCTGACGGGATACATCTCCCAATACCGGTAGAGCGAACACTATGCAGCCAACTAAGCATTCATCGCGCGGATTCACACTGGCAGAAATGCTAATTTCTTTGGCGCTCGGTCTGATGGTTGTTGGGGGCGCCGTGGAAATGTTCAGCCGGGCCATGGGTGGAACATTCACCGTTTCGCAACGGGCAGAAATGCAACAAGATCTGCGCGCTGCCGAGAACATGATGGTGAAAGACATCAGCCTGGCGGGCTCAGGCGGATTTATTACCGGCGGAATTCCACTGGTTTCGGGGGCAGGGATCTCGGATCCGCTTTACGGTTGTTCCAGTTCGGGTTGCGGGCCAAACGCCAAGAGCGGCGTGGCTTTCCCTAAAGAAACCGGAGTCAATCACCTGTATGCAATCACTCCCGGATATCGCATGGGTGCGGTTCTCAACGCCACCCAGGGAGCTACGGATGTGATCACCGTGGCATCCATGGACAGCACACTGCCGTTAAACCAATATACGATGGCATTCCCCGGTGCGAATCCCACGACGGCGACCTTCACATTGCCAATCATTCCGCCGAATCCTTTGCCCGCAGCGGTAACTGATTCCGGGGTTGGCCTTAAGCCAGGCGATTTCATTCTCATCGCAGGCACGTTGAAAGGCTCCACGGCTTACGCTGTGGCAGAAGTGAGCGACTCTTCGGGCGTTGCCAGCCCCTACACTGTCCACTTCAATTCTCCCAGCAACAGCAAGCTGAATCAGATTGGCGGCAGTCACGGGTTATCCGACATATCGACGGCTACCAATATTTCCGCGCAACGCTTGTGGCTGGTCACATACTACGTCGACACCAAACCCGATGGAACCCCGGTCCTAATGCGTCAGCTAGACGCGCGCGTTCCGGTTGCGCTGACGGAAAACATCTCTGATTTGCGTTTTCTGTACGACATTTACGACGACACCAAGAATCCCCCGACACAAAACAATACCCCGGATGCCTTTCTGTCGACTGGGGGCAGTCCCAATTTGATTCGCAAGACAACGATTCAACACCTGACTATTCGCAGCCCGCTGTCTGGCGGCAACGGCTATCAGGGAATGGACGTGCAGACCTCTATCAGCGCTCGCAATCTGGGCTATGGAGATCGCTACCCGATTCAGTAATTGGGTGTCGAGGGGAGTTTGGGAGTATGAGACATTTCGCCATGAAAAGCACCAAGGGCCGTTCCCGGGGATTCACCCTGATCGCTTCACTTATGCTGATGCTGCTGATGTCGGCTGTCGCTGTCGGCCTGCTCATGATGGTCAACACCGAGAGTCGGGTCGGCAACAGCGATCTGGAGAACAATGCCGCCTACCATTCGGCAGAAGGCGCGATGGAGAAGATGGCTGCTGATCTCAACGGAATGTACGCCAGCATCCTGGCGCCGCAAGTTGGCGACATCCAAAACCTCAGCAGCCTTGCCCCAAACAACGATCCCATGGTGACCTATCCGGAGTATTCGCTCACTCCGCACACCAAAGTCGACGCCAACGGAAATGTGGGCCCCGACACCGGTTGGGGCAGGATTACGGCCGGCGCCTATAAGGACCTCTACGCGCAAATATTACAAGTCGACCTCAAAGCGACGGCAGAGCGTCGGTTGGGCGACCAGGTCAGCATGATGCGGACGGTCGAAGTCGCAATGATCCCCGTGTTTCAGTTCGGCGTGTTCTCCGACAGCGATCTCGGGTTCTTCAGCAGTCCGGATCTGGATTTCGCCGGTCGCGTGCATACTAATGGAGACTTATATCTCGGTGTCGCCAACGGCAATACTCTGACCTTTCACGACAAGATCACTGCCTACGGTGAAGTCATCCGTAGAAAACTGCCCAACGGCCTCGACGCCTCGAGTAACAACGATAGCGGCACCGTCGATATTCTGAATGCCGCACAGGGATGTGATTCCAGCCCGCGATCCTGCCGCCCTATGGGCCAAGACGAGGGCTCGGTCGTAAGCGGACCAGGCTCTGCTATAACGCGGGCCCTCCCAATCGTGGAATACCGTTTCCACCGTCCTGTACAACAACTGGATAGTCAATGGCGATTGGGGCCAGGGACAGGGCACAGGTGTGAAGCCCCTCAAAGTGCCATTTGTACGTGGCACGAATCAGCCCTACGAAATTATTCGCCGCCCTCCGCAAGGTGGGCGCCAACTTCGACGCTGGGGCGTCGCGCTTTACAATCAGGCTCAGATTCGCGTGCTGTTGTCGGAATCCGGCGGAATTACCCGGAGGGGCGGGCAACTGCAAGAACATTCGCCTGGCTAACGTGGATGACCCACGGCCCGGCGTCCACCGACCTTACGGCAAGGGCGTACCCGCCACGACGGTTGCGGGATTACCGGTACTACCTTCTGGGGGCACCTATAACACGTTTTTTGCAGAAGGGTCGACGGG
>CAWGQZ010000088.1:0-56906 GCA_963824805.1 uncultured Acidobacteriaceae bacterium
CAGGCTCTATCAGGAGAAGTACCGTCAGGGGCCGACCGGCATCCTGATCTTCCATTCTCAAGGTGCGGAGATTATGACACCTGGACAACTGATGATTCAGCTTGGACTCACCATCGTCGAGGCGCTGATCGGGGCATGGTTACTTTCCCTGACCAGCTTGACCACTTTGTCGTCGCGGATTGGTTTTGTAGTCGTGCTGGGAATTTTGATGGCGCTTGCGACCAACGTCGAGTATTGGGACTGGTACGGCTTCCCCATGAATTACACCCTGGCCTATATGCTGGATAAGGTCATTGGCTTTGCGGTGGTCGGATTGGTGGTCGCAGTCGTGACTCGGAGAGGCGTACAAGTGCCAGTGTTGGAAACAGCGACGGTCGCCTAGTTGCAAGTAGGGTAAGATCTTAACCCCTGGTCCCTACCTAGGGCTGCGCTCCAGCTTGTGGTATTCTTTCCGCGATATGGGGATGCCGAGCCTGCTACGCAAAATCCTGCTGCTGGACCTTCTGCAAGGGATGAAGGTCACCTTCCGCTACCAGGATCCCAAAGAAATCTACACCGAGCAGTATCCTTTGGAACGCCCCCAGGTGGCTGAACGTTATCGCGGTGCGCCTCGTCTCAACGTCAATGCAGATACCGACGAGACGCTTTGTATCGCCTGCGATTTGTGCGCCTTGGCCTGCCCGGAACACCTCATCGTGGTGACCAGCGAGCGCAACGAAAAAACCCGCCGCAAAGAGCTCACGACTTTTACCTATGACCTCAGCCGTTGCATGTTCTGCGGTCTGTGCGAAGATGCCTGTCCCACCGATGCGTTGGAATTGACCCAGGATTTTGAGCTCGCCAATTACACCCGCGAAGGCGCCATCTGGAACCGCGAAATGTTGGAAAAGGGCCCCCAACCGACGCAATACCGTAAATAACCTCTATTCGTCTCTTCTTGCCAGGTTCAACAGCCTCAGCCTAGCTGCAGCCGAACCAGACACTTCCATCAAAAAGGTAGGGAAATGCTGCCAGAGTCCCAAATAAGACATTTTGGAGGGAAAAACTGCGCGGGACGGCGAGTAGGCCGCCCCGGCTATGACGAAGAATTAAGCGAATGACTTTACTGCCCCCGCTTCATCATCCTTCACGTCGAAGACGGTGTAGAACTTAGTGATCTGCAGCAGGTCGTGTACTTTTTTGGTCAGGTTCAGCAGCTTCAATTCGCCACCTTGCTTGCGTACGGTGGTGAAGGCGCTTACCAGTTCGCCGATGCCTGAGCTATCGATGTAATTAACATCACCCAGGTTGAGCAGGATCTTTTTCTGTCCCTTGGTCAGCAACTGGCTGACGGTGTCGCGCAGGGTAATGCTGCCCTCACCCAACGTGATCCGGCCGCTGCAATCCACAATGGTTACGCCATCTACCTGGCGGGTACTAATCTTCATGCTCACGGAGAAGCCTCCTTGCCGTCCGCGGCTGGCCCGTGGACGTGCTTGACCAGTTTTACTTCGGTTCCTGTCTGGGATGGGTTGAACGTCACCTCATCCATAAACGAACGGATCAGAAAAATGCCGCGCCCTGAGGTCTTCATCAGGTTTTCCGGCGCCAGGGGATCGGGGATCTTTTCGACGTCGAGACCCTTTCCCTGATCACGAATCGTAATTACCAGATCGCCATTCGTGGTTTCAAAATCCAGTGTTACTTTCTTGCCGGGATCGTAGGCATTGCCATGTAGCACAGCGTTGATGGCCGCTTCCCGCACCGCCATGGAAATCCGCATGACTTCATCGTCGTCGAAACCTGCTTCCGTGGCCATCTTGGAGGCAGTTTGCTCGGCACTGTCCACAGTCTCCAGACTAGAGTCCAATGTGTAGGAGACCCGCTGTTTGGTCATGGCAACAATTCGGTTTCGAGATCACTACGGGTATTGCACCCGCCATCGCGGGGGAATAGATGAAAGGAAAGCGGGCCCGCTAAGGCGAATCGGTAGTTTGCCTATACAGTGGGCAAATGTCAACGATCACGGGCCGATTTTGTAGAAACCGAAATGAGGCGCGAGCGGAAAAACAAAAAGGCCGCCGTTGGGCGGCCTTTAAGGGTTTCTGAAACGCTTTACAGGGTGGACTCAATCTCGAAGCCCCAAGCCTCAAGCAAGGGCTCTGGGATGTACTTTGAGTTCTTGTTTCGACGAGCCCATTCGCGCAGTCGAGTCGATCTTAAATACTGGTCGGGTGAAAGCTTGTATTCCCGCACAACCTGCTCAAACTCGGTAATGGTGGGGGTGATCGGTCCGATCGGCTCCGGTTTACCCCAGTTAGGATTTCCGCGTCTCTTTGCCATGAAACATGTGCCTCTTGAATCGAAATGAATGCCAAAATCTGCTTACCGTTTGATTCGCGCTAACCGCTTAAGGATTCACGTCCTTAGACTGAAACTGAGGCCGCGAAGAATCATCCGTCCCAATCACTGGAAGACCAGCGATAATACGTAGAATCCATCCCCAAGTCAATCGGGATAGTTTGGGAGACGTGCACCTAAGAGCTAATTAACCTTATAGTCATCAACAACTTGTGAATTTGTCCGACGTTTTCGCGGAAGGGTTCCCAGTCTTTTCTTACCAGCCATAAGTCTCGGGGCAGTGGGTTAGTTGCCTCTTTGTAAGCCATTTAGTTTCATCGGCATAAAGCCCGATCGGTCGCCTGCGGCGGTAACTTCCGTAACCCGATGTTCGGTGCCTCGCGTTGACCTTGGACGGCCTGACTCCATAAAGTTAAGAGAGCAACATTGAGTAAGGGGTGGTGCGCCATTCCAGTGCCACCAAGTTGTCGTTCATATGAGATTACAGGCCCTGCTTCTCACTCCCGACGAGAAGATCGAACGCGTGCTGCGTCGTGTCCTCGGCGATCTCGAAATCAGCGTTGAGTATTGTGCAGACACGGATTCTGCCCTCAACAAGCTGACCCGGGACCGTTTTGAGGCCGTTATTGTCGACTGCGACGATGACGAAACCGCTGCCCGCGTACTGAAAAGCGTTCGCGCCACCATGCGCAACAAACGAGCGGTTGCGGTGGCAATCATTGACTCCCAGAAACGAGTACGGGGGGCGTTTGAGCTAGGCGCACACTTCGTGCTCTACAAGCCAATTTCCGCCGAAAGGGCAAAAACGAGCTTCCGCGCGGCCCGGGCTCTGATGAAGCGCGAGCGCCGTCGCAACACCCGAATTCCAATCGAGATCCCGGTACAGCTCACCTTTGCAGGGGGTGCTGGCGGCGTTAAGGCAAAGACATCCGATCTGGGCGAAGGCGGAATCGCAATCAGCGTCTCGCAACGCTTGGAGAGTGGGGCGGCGCTGGGAATTCAGTTCGTCTTGCCTGATACAGATTCAAGGATTGAAGCGCGGGGAGAGATCGCGTGGGTTAATGCCGGACGCTCTGCCGGCCTTCGCTTTACCGAAATCGCGCCCCAGGCGCAGGACAAAATCAAGCGTTGGTTGGATAGCCAGGCGCCAGATCTGGACTCCGACGACCCCCCGGTTTCGTGCCGTCTTACCGATTTGAGCGTGGGCGGATGTTATCTCGAGTTAGCGGCGCCTTTCCCGCTGCGAACCAAGGTGATTTTGTCACTGGGGGTGGCTGCGCCAGACGCGAAGATCGAAGGGACCGTGCTGGTGGCGCATCCCGAGGTTGGAATGGGAGTCGCGTTCAGCCGAAAGACTGGGGAACAGCAAAAGCAGGTAGAAACGTTTATTCAGACGTTGGTTGGTGGCAGCTCTGTACCCGATTTATTTGTTGAGCCAGAAGGCCTGGAAAGCGGGGAAGAGGCGATTGCAGACCCATCCCTGCCTGCCGATCCCTTAACCGATCTTTTCCGGCAGAAATCAGACCTGCCACTCGACGAGTTTCAGCGTGAACTGCAAAAACAACGCGGCGCCCCACAGCCCGCCGCAGGAGCTCACGCGTAGGATTTTTCCGCAACAGCCACGACCTGCCTGGCAGCGATTCCGCCGGGACTAATAAAATCCCAACCCGGGATGATGATCTTCGCGGCGCAACCCCGCCCTAGAATGGAAATGACTTTTGACCTCGCGTTATTTTTGCAGGATTGTGGGACCGAACCATTCAATTCCCCTCAGGACAGACGCAAGCAACGAGGGAACCTGGGAAGTATTGAGGAGGGTTAAGCAACACTGATAACATCATTTTTCTTGAACTACGAGGTGTCAAAGAATGTCGATGGCCAGCAGATTTGTTTCTCTGTGGTTCTTGAGGTCATGAAAATGGGCTTGACTATGTCCGCGCGAAATTCTTCAAAATTTGCTATCTGTCAGGATTCGTATAGTGACTGCCCGGGTGCAGCTATATGCAGATTAACGTAGCATTAAAGCGGATTCTTCCTACCTTCGAATCCCGACTTAGGCTGCGTCGGGTGATCAACTTTCCCAGAGATATGTTCGACCTTGCAATGGGGCGTCGCAGTCCTCTGATTCCTCCTCGTGGTCTTTGGTTCGTTGGTGGCGAAGAAGGGTTTGAAGCGATCAACGAGGAATTCCTAGGATATTTCGTGAGGCTAGGTGGATTGCAGCCCACCCATCGCGTCCTGGACGCGGGCTGTGGTATTGGCGTCGTCGCGTCAAGGCTCACAAAATTTCTGAACCAGCAGGGTTCTTATGAAGGATTTGACATTGTGCGGGCAGGGATTGACTGGTCGAACAATAACATTTCAAAGCGTTTTCCGAACTTTCATTTCACTTGGATTAACGTCTTCAACAAACATTACAACCCCGCAGGAAAGCTGGACGCTAAATCGTTTCAATTCCCATACGACTCGAGCAGCTTCGATTTTGTGTTCTTGAAATCGGTCTTCACCCACATGCGGCCGGACTCTGTGCAGCACTACCTGCGGGAGATTCGAAGGGTGCTGAAGCCGGACGGGCGATGCCTAGCTACGGCGTTCTTGCTTAACTCCGAGGCGACTGAGTTGATTCACTCCGGGCGCAGCTCCCTCCCGCTGACTCACGACTTCGGCGGCTTCTACGTGGTTGACCCGAACTTTCCAGAAACGACGGTAGGCTTTCCCGAGCCCAGCTATTGCCGGTGGATCGAAGAAGCAGGTCTAACGCTAGAACCACCCGTTCACTACGGATCGTGGTGTGGACGCGGCCCCGGGCTCAGTTATCAGGACATTGTGATCCTTAAGCCACAACAGGATTGAGCTGAGGCAGAGATTCCCCTAACTCTTTCCGCACGACCTTTGCGTCGCGACTCGTGGGATCTGAGCAGGGCCACCGGCGAGCTGGCAGATGAGCTCAACTCCCGCCTGTCGGTGCACCTTTCGGAATGCCAAGCTTGTCAACTTTGCCCATTCCGTACTCCTAGTCCCGCGCGGGGTGATTTATGCTCCGGCTACGACCCAGGATGGCAATCGTTTGCCTTTTTTGCCGACTGCGCGTTCGCATGTTTCCTACAATTCTTCTCACAGGAGTTAACCATGTCGTTTTCGATTTCAGCCCTGGTCACCCCTCAGAGGGGTTGAGAAGAGTTTTGGGCTTTAGGGTCGATAGGCTCCGATCAACATGTCCTGGAACACGTCCCGAGAAGTCACCGGCCAAAGGGAAGCATGAATCTGGTATTCAAACCCTGCCTCTTCGAGTTGACGAAGGAAAGCAGCCAGGCAGGAAGGGCGATTAGTGATGCGATGGTGATATTCGATGACCATTTGTCTTATGAAATGGATGCTCCCAGCGGAAACTAGATCGGAGAGAACGACTTGTTCGGCACCTTCCACATCCAGTTTCAGAAGGTCAATCGGGCCTTGAATAAAATCAGATAGTTTCCTGCTGGGAACCTGTATAGCTTCCCCTTTGAGTCGGGAAGCATTTGCACTCATCAATAAGGAGCCGGGCTCCGTCTGATCGATGAAAAATTCAATCTGGCCGTTCCGATCCCAAAGTGCGCAATTGTGACCCACGACATTGCTCAAATGATTGCGAGCGACGTTGGTTTCGAAGACGGCAAAGGTTTTGGGGTCAGCTTCAAATGCTTCAATCCGTGCCAGGGGATACAGCCACTTGAAATAAAGAGTGGCCATGCCGATGTTCGCCCCGCAGTCAAAGATAAGGGGGGCTCCTGTGGTTGAGCGGAAGTAATAGTGTTGACGGGCAAAAATTTCACGGTAAAGATGTTGCAGAGCGGGGCCCTCGAAGTGGGCAATGTTAAAGCCTAACATCCGTCCGGAGGGACGCAGGAGGTTGAACCAGAGCGCTGCCTTTTTCCCTAAAGAGTGGGGAGTTCGTGAAAGATAGAATGAATCGTTGGCGAAACGAGCGAGCCTTGCCATCATCGTCCGCTATTCTAGGTAGCTTGCAATCGTTGTCAACAGGAATATCCTCGCGTAGTGCGACGTCCCATTGTAGTTTCATCTAAAACGAGGCAGTGGGTTGCGGCACAAAAGTTTCCGAAGAAGCAATTTAGCTCAGCGACCACGCAACTCAGGGCAACAATCGAGCCGAAGCGCCCAGCGAACAAGTAAACGGGGAAGGCGGTGCCGCCAGATTGCCTGAAACGTGCGTTCGCACCAAGCTCGCAAGCTTTTGTAGCCCGAATCGTCGATGTTTCGGAGGATTGATCATCAAGAATTCTTCGATTTAATTCCACATTGAGGAAGCCTAGATCAGAACGGTAGTGCCTTTCATTCATGGCACACGATTCGTTGACCCGAGTGATCGGAAGGCGGCGCGTTTGGGAAAGTACGTGGTGCCCGGGATCGGAATCGAACCGATACGTCTCTTTCGAGACCCGGGATTTTAAGTCCCGTGCGTCTGCCAGTTTCGCCACCCGGGCAAACTGGTTAGAACATCTTACTAAACGACCCCAGCTGAGTTCGCATGCGACGCCGAGATATAGGCTATCTTACGGAGTGGTCAAAAGATAGCTGTCTCGATCTTGGGCATTCGGGAGGCATTGTAGTATCCTTTTACTACCTACTCAGCGGCGGAGGGGGCTCCCTGGGTTGAGTTTAAGGATTCGAAGCCGTGCACGTCGACATCACTAGTGTTTTCATTTTGGCCCAGAATCGCCTGCTGCGTGAGGCCTTGGCTCGCCTCCTTTCCAAGAAAGCAGATCTTAGGATCGCGGGCGCCTCCGACTTTTCTCCGCAATTAGTCCAGTTGATTGCCCAAGCATCGCCCGATGTTCTGCTGTCTGACCCAACCGCGTTCGCTATTCGACAGATGCATATCGTCCAGGAGATTCGAGCTGCAGTTCCTGGCCTCAAGGTGGTGATGATCGGAATGGAAGCGGGCGAAGATATTTTCCTGCAAGCAGTGCGCGACGGCATCTCAGGATATGTACTGAAGGATGCCTCTGCTGCGGAGGTCGCATCCGCGGTACGTTGTGTGGCCAAGGGGGAAGCTATATGCCCGCCTCAACTGTGTAACGTCCTGTTTCGATATGTCGCTCAACAGCAGGACCGGCCCTATTGCTTGCCGTTGAAAGGGGATTTGGGGCTTACCCGTCGTGAACAAGAACTCCTACAGAGGATCGATCAAGGGTTGTCGAATAAAGAGATTGCGGTGGATTTGAATCTGTCCGAACAGACGGTCAAAAACCATGTTCACCGAATGCTACGGAAGGTCGGTGCCACAGATCGAATACGCTGCGGTTGCGCTCTGCCGCCTTCCCGGCGCGGTGACCTGACCTGTTCTTTTTACTTCGCAGAAAGCGGTACTTTGCGGTACCAGATTAGGGCGAATGGTATTGCAATATCACCGTATGGGACTATGCCCTTGGTACTTCTTTTTTGTCTACTCTTGGTCCACATTTGAACCTTACTTTTGAGATGCTTAGCAGCCATACTGGAGCCACGGAGAAGCTTGTGCCAAAACTAAGAGTGCTCGTGGCGAATCGTCCGCGATTGATGCGGGAGCTGGTGCTTGCAACCATCGAGGATCAACCTGACTTCGAGATCGTAGGCGAAACCGATAACGAATCGGAGATAACCGAGATGGTCGAGCGCACACGACCCGACTATCTCATTGTAGGGCGGGAAGAGTCCGAAGGTCGGCATGGGTTGTGCGGTTTCTTGCTCGGCCGATATCCGCAAATGAAAATTCTGGCAGTGGGGGCGGAGAGCGGCAGCATATTTTATTGGGCCTTCGTGGACATCCGGTCTCGGAGCGTGGAGACATCAGAGGATGGCATGTTGAACGCACTTCGCGGCAAATCAGAAATGGTTCCCATGTAGTGGAGATCCGCGGCCGCGCTGCGGATTTAATGGTCGAAGTTGAGCGAGGACTAAACGCTCGAACAAAATTTGATTGCGCGTAACTATCTACTGTTATTCGGGTTTTCTCACCTTAGCCCTGGGAGTGAGAGGGCGAAGCTATGCCTGGCGACCTCAGAGCAACCATCCGAGGTGGTCAGCCTGATTTTCTGAGGTAGAGGTATATGAATATCCCTATGATCGTTTCGCTTTCGAACCCCAGAGTTCGTATGTGCAATCTTGCTCGGGCTATTGTGCGCTCTGCAAGCCTTTGCCCAGACCCCCGACAGCTTGGGTCGTTTCTCCGTAAATCGCACCAAGGCAATCGATACAGCTCGCTCCCGGGCTGCCCAGGCCGCGGATGAGATGGTTTCCCTTTCCGCTGAAAAGATCATTGCTCTGCTCAGAAACGAAACCGGTCTCATGCTCCAGGTCAAAAAGGTTTTGGTCCAGAAAGCGTTTGAACAGGGACGCATTGTTGACTCCAAAGATCTCACTGACGAGGCCGTCCTCAGAGCGGTTCAGGAAGACGAGAGCGTTCGCATCCTCATCACTCGCGAAATCGAAAATCGTTACTACGTCCGAGTTAAGCCGAGCAAGGACGAATTGGAACGAGGCTTGGTTCTCGAAAGCTTGAAAAAGCCTGGCGAGGCTGCCGCCGCCAGCGGACAAAGCGTCCCGAAAGTCAGGAGGATATTTTTTGGGCTACCCATAAATACACGGAGCAGAACTTTCCCGAGATCGAGCCCCCTGCACCTTCTACTACAGCGACACCGGCGCCAGCCCAGAAACCTTATCCGCCGGACCAGGATTACCTGTCGCCGGATAATTTGCAGAACAACGATCCGCGGCGGCAACTGGACCGTGCCGATTTGCAGCAGCCGCAGGGCGACTATCCAGATGCGCTTTCCGGTTTTGGTATGCCGATGACGGGGGGCGGGGCCTCGGCTATGCAGCTGATGACCGCCAGCAATTCCCAGCGCTCGGCGTTCGGGAGGGTCGGGGATTGGAATGGGTTCTGGGATGGGCATGGGTATGGGGTCAGACAGTGCCTTCTCTCCTTTTCCAATGCCGGGAACCTCCAGGGTTTTCTTCCTCGGGCTTCGGACACATCCTCTTTGGGAGGAAATCAATATCCCTCAATATCCGCAAAATTCGCCAAGCGGACTTAGGGTCCACAAACCGTCGTCCGCCTTCGCGCATTCCTCCTCGCCGACCGCAGCAGCCGGCTCTTCGGCATCGTCCCAACCCCTATGCCGACGTTCCTTCTCTCTATGATCTTTACTCGCAATACTCGGATCGCGCCGTCAATCTGCAACGATTCGGGTCAGAAATCTTCCGTACCGGAACCGGTAATCAGGATCGTTTGCCAATGGACATGCCAGTCGGCCCTGAATATGTACTGGGACCAGGCGATGGGTTGACCATCCAGCTTTGGGGTGGGGTATCGCAACGTTTGGTGCGCGTCGTGGATCGTCAAGGCCGAGTCTCTTTGCCGGAAGTGGGAACGGTCGAGGTGTCTGGCAAAAGTCTAGGTGATGTGCAGCGAATGGTGCAGACCCAGTTACGTACCCAATTGCGGGATATCCAGGCGGATGTGTCGTTGTCGCGTTTGCGCAGCGTTCGAATTTATGTGGTTGGAGATGTTGAGCGTCCCGGGGCCTACGACGTGAGTTCGCTATCGACTCCATTGAACGCAATCTATATGGCAGGTGGACCCACGGTCGGCGGATCGCTGCGTACGATCCGTCACTATCGCGGCAAGCAGCTTTTGCAGGATACCGACGTCTACGATCTGCTGTTGCACGGCGTTAGTTCCGACATGCAGGGTTTGCAGGCGGGGGACACGATTATGGTTCCACCTCTGGGGCCGCAGGTGACGATCGAAGGCATGGTGCGCCGCCCTGCGATCTATGAATTGAATGGCGAGAAGAATTTGTCTGAGGTTCTCGAACTCGCCGGCGGCGTTTTGCAATCCGGTACGCTGCGGCATGTCGACGTCGAGCGCACGCAAGCCCATCTCAGCCGGGCCATGCTGCGGCTCGACATTCCCGAGGACAACAATCAGGTGACCGTCACTAAAGCGTTGGATGATTTCGAAATTCAGGATGGCGACAAAGTAAAAATTTCGCCGATCTTGCCTTACGCCGATAAGACTGTATATCTCGAGGGCCATGTATTCCGTCCTGGAAAGTTTGCCTATCGCGACGGCATGAAGGTCACCGATGTAATTCATTCCTACAATGAGCTTTTGCCTGAGCCATACCGGCGGCACGCGGAAATCATTCGATTGAATCCACCGGATTACACCCCGCAGGTTTTGGCGTTCAACCTCGGCGACGCCTTGGCCAATGGCGATCAAGACATTGTTTTAAAGCCGTTCGATACAATTCGCATATTCGGACGCTACGATTTTGAGGATGCGCCCATTGTCACCGTGACCGGCGAAGTACGCGACCCCGGCGATCACGTCACCAATGGAGCGACCTATCTGCGCGATGCGGTTTTCCTTGCCGGTGGCGCAACTGGAGATGCGCAGTTAAGCGATGCTCAAGTATTCCGCCGGACCGAGGACGGAAGCCTGAAGGTGATTAGCGTTAACCTTAATCAGGCCTTGTCGGGCGATCCCAAAGAAAACTTGCTTCTGGTCCCCAAGGACCGGGTCTTTATTCATAAGAGCCAAGGCAGAGCAAATCCCGCCACGGTCATGATTCAGGGCGAGGTCGAGCGCCCCGGCAAGTACCCGCTGGGCGACAATCTGACAGCGGCAGGTCTTGTAAAGCTTGCGGGTGGGCTCAAGCGCAGCGCCTACGCCGACGAAGCAGATCTGACCCGCTACCAAGTGCAGGAAGGGACCAGAGTGGTTGGGGATCACATGTTGGTTCCCATTTCCAAGGCGCTGGCGGACGAGCCTGACTCTGACGTCCGGATGCATCCGGGAGATGTTTTAACCATCCGGCAGCTTGCAGGCTGGAACGACATTGGCGCCACCATTGCCGTAAAGGGAGAGGTCGTGCATCCCGGAACCTACGGCATCCAGGAAGGAGAGCGGCTTAGTTCGATCATCGCCAGAGCAGGGGGCTTTCGCAGCGACGCTTACCCCTACGGCGTAGTCTTTGAGCGGGCCCAGGTACGGGAACTCGAGGAGAAAAACCACGAGCAACTGATGCGGGAAATTCAGGGTCAGGAAGTCACTCTGCGGCAGGCCCCGGATACTGACGAAGATCAGAGACGAGCTAAAGCGGCCGCCCTGCAGCAATGGGAGGCGACTCTGAAAGAACTGCAGAACACCCCGCCTTCCGGACGAATGGTAATTCATGTTTCCACCAACACCAAGCGTTGGGAGAACACCTCGGCAGATGTCCAGGTGCGCGCTGGGGACTCTATTTACATTCCTAAAAAGCCCACCACTATTGTCGTGGACGGGAGCGTCTACAACCCCACCGCGATTGCCTATAAGCCTGGCCGGAATGCAGGTTGGTACTTGCAACAGGCTGGCGGGCCTACCAGCATGGCTAACAAGAAGGCGATCTTTGTCATTCGTGCCGACGGTTCGGTGGCCGGCGGTTCCGGTGGCCTGTTCAGCGGTGGATACGAGAAGGCTGAACTCCGCCCGGGCGATATGGTGGTCGTGCCGGAGAAGACGTTCAGCGCCAATACACGGTGGAAGAGCATCATGGAAGGAGCTCAGCTAGCCTATGCTGTAGGAATCGCGATTCAGGTCGCGAAAAGTTTCTGAACGGACTGGGCGCATGAAGTTTCGGGCCCTAAGTGTTGCGCTGTCTTTGGGACTTCTCTGTTCCGCTTTGCGCTTGTGGGGACAGTCTGACAACCCCAATGCACAACAACCTGCCGCTGAGAAAAAGAGCGCGACCGGCAAGCCTGGATCCGATGGGAGCAAGGAAGAGGCAGGGTGGTTGCCTCCTGGGGAAGATCCGGAGAACAAATTGTTCTTGCCGTTCGCAAAACATGTGGTCCAGGACCAGAAGGATTTTTGGATCAAGCCCAGTAAGCTTCGAACTCACGACTTGCAATGGATTTTACCGGTAGGCGGAATTTTCGCCGGGCTGGTAGCGTCCGACAGTTGGATTTCAAAGCAGATACCCGATACCCCCAAGGAACTGAAGCACAGCAAGGATTTTTCGAATTATGCGACTTTTTCGCTGATGGGAGTCGCGGGAGGGTCTTTTCTTCTGGGTCACATGACGGGAAACGAACACCTTCGAGAATCCGGTTTGTTGGCGGGTGAGGCAGCCATCAACAGCACGGCAGTCACTTATCTATTCAAGGAGATTACGCAACGGCCTCGTCCGTTTGAGGATAACGGAAACGGCACTTTCTTTAAGGGCGGCGGTTCGTTCCCATCGGAGCATTCCGCGATGGCGTGGTCGATTGCCAGCGTTTGGGCCCACGAATACCCGGGTGTTCTAACTCAAATCCTGGCCTATGGCACGGCAAGCGCGATTACTGTAACCAGGATCACGGCGCAGCAACATTTTGCCTCCGACGTGTTAGTAGGGAGCGTACTAGGCTGGTACTTCGGACGCCAGGTGTATCGCGCCCACCACGATCTGACTCTCGGTGGAACTTCGTGGGGTAGCTTCATGGATCGGAACGAAGGTGCTCCCCGGGACCCCAGCAATATGGGCTCGCCTTATGTCCCCCTGGATATGTGGGTTTACCCAGCAATGGAAAGGCTGATCGCCCTGGGCTATGTCGACAGCGCGATACTGGGTCAACGGCCTTGGACCCGGATGGAGTTTGCCCGCTTACTGGAAGAACCCGAAAATAAGCTTCATGATGTGGAGGCGAAGGACACAGAAGCGCAGCGAATCTTGAAAGAACTGTCAGATGAATTTGCTGCGGAAACCCGGAGACGAGAGGGTGCGCCCAACGTCGCGGCGAACCTGGATTCAGTCTATGGGCGAACCACCAATATTTCAGGCGATCCTCTAGACGATGGCTACCACTTTGGGCAAACCATTGCGAACGATTTCGGCCGGCCCTACGGAGAAGGATTCAACGCCGTCACGGGTTTGATGGCGAGTGCCGAAGCCGGCCCATTTGCATTTTTCGTTCGTGGCGAATACCAGCATGCGTCCGCCACAGCCTCATACGACCCCCAAGTGCAAGATGCGATTGCAAATGCGGACGGTACTCTGCCCTTTTCGAATGGAACTGCTTCGATCGATCGGTTTCGTTTGCTGGACAGTGCCGTTTCTTTCACCTTTCATAACTACCAATTTTCATTTGGCAAGCAGAGCTTATGGATGGGCCCGGGGCAATCCGGACCACTTCTGTTTAGCAACAACGCTGACCCGATTTTAATGCTGAAGATCGATCCGGTTTCGCCCTACAGAGTTCCATTGATCTCGAAAGTTTTGGGTCCGATGAAAGTGGGATATTTCCTAGGGCAATTAGCGGGACATGAGTTTGAGTACGATGCGACCAATACTTCAAATCCGCTCCTGGGGCCAGGGAGTATCGATCCTCAGCCTTTTCTGGATGGTGCCAAATTTAGCTTCAAGCCGACCAAGAACCTGGAATTCGGGTTTGGTTTCACGGCCCAGTTTGTGGGACCGGGCTTGCCATTCACCTGGCATAACTTTCTGCGAACTTTCTATTCCCATACCTCCGGCGATACCGCCGGAAGCAACAATCCGGGAAAACGGATAGCCTCTGCGGATGTGAGCTACCGGCTCAAAAACTGGCTGACCATCTATCTGGACTCTCTTGTGGTGGACGAGTTTTCTCCGGTGGGTTCGGCGCGCGCGTCAGTTAATCCGGGCATTTATTTGCCTCGTATCCCGAAAATCCCCAAACTGGAATTGCGCGCGGAGGGTCTGCACGAGCCGTTAACCTCGGAATTTTCGCCGGGCTTTGTCTACTATGGGCTGCGGCGCTACCGCTCGGGCTACACCAATGAGGGGAACCTCATGGGGAATTGGGTGGGGCGTGCCGGCAGAGGAGGGCAGGGCTGGCTTACCTACTGGTTTTCTCCGCGAAATAGCCTGCAGGCAGGCTACCGCTTGCAGGAAGTATCAGTCGACTTCATCGGCGGCGGCCGACTCGTAGATTGGTTAGCCAAAGCAGACTTCGCTCTCAATTCCAAGGTTGAAATCTCCGGATTGGTGCAATATGAGAAATGGAGATTCCCAGTGCTGTCACCAGGTCCAACATCGGATGTAACCGCATCAGCTCTACTCACTTTCTGGCCTCACTGGGGTATCGGCAAGAGCAAGTAGTAGGATGGATTTCGCTGCGCGTAGTTTCACCAGTTGAACAGAGAACATATTCGTGAAGAGAAATTCCCAAGTTGTAGTAGACCAACCTCCCGATCTTGACGTTCGTCTCCCGCAGGGTGGCGACGACCTGCGATCCGCGCGTCATGGAGAGAGCATGAACAGGGCGTGGCTGTTGTGGAATCGCCGCGCATTTCTGTGGCGTTTCACACTCTGGGGGTTGTTGGCAGCTACAGTCATCGCTTTTATCCTGCCCAAGAAATATCAAGCCACAGCCCGGTTGATGCCACCCGACAACCAGTCTGGTGCTGGTATGGCAATGCTCGCGGCGATGGCCGGAAAAGGTTCGGCACTGGGGATGCAAGCCGCGGACATGTTGGGTATCAAGAATACGGGGGCGCTCTTCGTAGGCATTCTGGGCAGCGATACACTGCAGGATCGGCTCGTGGAACGTTGCGACCTACGACGGGTATACGGAGTGCATTACCTTCAGGACGCTCGCAAAATTCTAGCCGCCAACTCTGATATTGCCGAAGATCGCCAGAGCGGGATCATCACCATTAAAGTCACCGATCACGACCCCAACCGAGCGGCTGATCTGGGAAAGGCTTATGTCGACGAACTGAACCGGCTCTCCGCCGAGCTGAGTACCTCGGCAGCTCGCCGGGAACGTATCTTTATTGAAGGCCGGTTGAAATCGGTGAAAGCGGACCTCGATGACGCCGCGCAACAATTCAGTCAGTATGCCAGCAAGAATGCCATGGTTGACGTCACTTCTCAGGCCAAGGCGATGGTCGAAGCCGCCGCTACTTTGCAAGGACAACTGATCGCCGCCCAGTCCGAGCTTCAAGGGCTTGAACAGATCTATACCGACAGCAACGTTCGGGTCCGCAGCCTGCGTGCCCGCATTGGAGAACTGCAGCGGCAGGTCGAGAAATTGGGCGGCAACAGTTCTCCGCCTTCTACCGAAGGAGCTGCGGCCGGGCGAACTCTATCCGTCGATTCGACAACTCCCACTTCTTGGAGTGCGGTGGACTGATCTTTATCGCCGGGCAAAAATTCAAGAAACTGTATTTGAGCTGCTGACTCAGCAGTTTGAGATGGCAAAGATTCAGGAAGCCAAAGAAATTCCCACCGTCAAGACACTCGACGCGGCTGCGGTTCCGGAAAAAAAAGTCAGCCCCATGCGCTTGTTGATCATGGTCATTGGAGCACTATTTTCTTTTAGCGCCGCGTAGCGCCTGGGTACTGGGGACGGCGGCCTGGCGGCAGATCGATCCCCAAGATCCCCGCAAACAGTTTGCGGATGAAGTTCGATCCGAGGTCAGAATGAAGATAATGGGCTCTGCCGCACGCTGGAAATCCCGGTTCGGCGCCAGCCGGCTCAACCCCCGGCGAAAAAGGTCAGGGGAGTCAACCGATTCCTCAAACCAGAACGTTCCCCGATAGCATTTAGCTTAGCTGCATTCAATCGCCTTCCCATCTTTCCAATACTATGCGAGGGGAATTGTCAATCCAAGGTTCGGTGCCCGCTGCCTCCGGCGCCGAGCGTGTTCTTGGATGGATCGAAAGATCTATCGCCGCGGGACTGTTCGTACTCGCCGTCTACCTGGCGACTACCGAGCCACTCAATTGGTTCCCCTATGTGGCAGCGGGTATCGCCGGCACGGCCATGTTGTTGGTGCGCTGGCCCTATGGCGCCCTGCTTACGCTCATGGTGGCGGCAGCCATTCCCCGTTTTTCCATGACCATATCGAAGTGGCACACGGAAGCGGAGCACTTGACGCTTTTCGTTTGTGGGGTGTTGTTATTGATGCGTCTGCACCGTGGGACCCAGAGGTGGAAGCGATTGGAACGGGCCGACTTCCTCCTCATCGGCTTCTTGGCCATGAACTATGTGAGCTCGTACGTCGATTCGCCGGACCGCGCGGCTACTCTGCGCTGGGCATTGCTGCAAACCATCGCCATCAGCGCTTTTTTCCTCATCCGGCAACTCATCGATAATGAACGCCAATTCCTGCGCTCAATGAAGATCCTGTTGTGTGTTGGAGCGGGAGAAGCGCTCTTCGGTTTTTTCTGCTTCGCTTCTTTTCTGCTTTTTAGAACCAGTCTGGGCGTTACACAATTCTCTTACCTCTCGTTCATGCCGGGCGTGCACGGCTCCCAGTGGGAACCTAATATATTTGGCAGCTACACGGCATGTTTTGCGGTTATGTTTTTGTTTTACTTCTTTGCAGCTCGACAGAACAATGGTTGGTATTTGCTGGGTTTCTTGATTACAACTTTAGCCGTATTGCTCAGCCTGGCACGCCAAGGATGGGCTTGCGTGGCCATCGTTGGTCCCCTGATCGTCTTTCAAACCCACCGCGGAAAGGCTATCCAATGGAAACGATTGGCTCCGTTCGCCGCCGGCGTGGTCATCGCCCTGGTAGCAGCGATAACCTTGATGCGCGATCTCCCGGAACGGCTGGCGACACTGGCTGTCAGCACCGCAGTTGAAGATCCCACGGTTGTTCATCGACTAAAGTTTCTGGCGTTTGCCGTGGATGATATCAGGGCCCATCCCTTGATTGGTCTCGGTACCAGCAGCTTCCAGTTGCTCTACACCGATGAAGACGATTTCGGTGAAGGCCCGGCTTGGTTAGGCAGTCTTTTTGTCCGGATCGTCCACGACACCGGGCTGGTGGGACTCGCGGTGTATTTCTGGTTTCTCTCCCATCTCGCTCGCAGGGCTTGGAGAATCTTGCGCTCTCCCACAAGAAGCGAAACTGATATTGCCGTCGGCGCACTTTCGGCGGGCGTCATCGTAATGCTGATGGCATACCAGTTGACCGACGCCTCTACATTGGCCTTTACCTGGATTCACTTCGGGATGTTGGCGACTTCGCTTGGATTTGCTGAGGTCGGCAGCGCCATCTCCCGATAGCGGCTGGATGTTCCAGAAAACACCTTTGCCGCCTTAGGCATCTTCTCGGAGTCCAGGATTTGCCAACTTCTCGTCAAACCCGAGATGATGTCATCCCACAGCAGCACCTTGACAGTTTGCTGGGTCGCAAAGTCTGAGGTGATGAGTAAGAATGAAGTTTCAGATTAAATCTGAGGGATTCTAAAATCTTGCGAGTCGCGATGATCGGCATTAAAGCGATTCCCGCCCAGTTTGGGGGATTCGAGACGGCCGTCGATGAAATCTCCCGAGGACTGGTCATCCAAGGGCATGAGCTTCGGGTCTATAACCGCTCCGGGATGAGCACCACTTCTGAAAAGGTGTACGACGGCGTACGGTTGGTGACCATCCCCACGGTCCGATCCAAAAATCTCAGTACCATCGTTCACGCTTTCTTGTGCACCCTCCACGCTTCATTCCACCCCGTCGACGTGGTCCACTATTTCACCACGGGGACGACAATTTTCGCCCCCATCCCACGTTTGCTCGGCATGAAGGTTGTCTGTTCAGTGGATGGAACCGATTGGCAGCGGGCCAAGTGGGGAAGGTTTGCCCGCTGGTATCTGAGGCTCTCCGAGAAGCTTGCGGTACGGTTTTGCCATGCGCTTATATCCGATTCCAAGGATGTACAGGAGTACTATCAGGAAGAACACAAAGCCCGGTCATCTTGTATCGTCTACGGCATCCGCGAGCGCAGATCGCGGCGGCATGATGTCTTAGATCAGTTACCATCTCAAACAACGCGGGTATGTTTTGTTTGTGGGACGTCTGGTGCCCGAGAACAATATTCATCATCTCATCCATGCCTTCGAAAAGGTTGAGACCGATCTGAGGCTTGTCATCGTGGGAGATGATCCTTGGGAAAAAACCTACGTCCAGGTTTTGAAGTCAACCGTCGATCCAAGGATTATTTTTACCGGAGGTGTTTACGGAGACGGTTATGCGCAGTTGCAGCAAAATGCCTATATGTTCGTGTTGCCTGACGAGGTCGGCGGGACCCACCCAGCGCTGGTCGAGGCGATGGGTTACGGCAACTGTGTATTGGTTAACGACACTGCTTCTAACCTGGAGGTGATTGCGAAGGCGGGATTCGCCTATCGAGGGGCGGACGGAGATGTGGACCTTCGGTCCAAGTTGCAGCGGTTGGTCGATGATCCCGATCGCGTCGCTGAGTATCGCCTGCGAGCTCGCCAGAGGGCTCAACAGTGTTATCGCTGGGAAGATGTGGTGCGGAAGCATGCTGAGCTTTACCAGCGACTTGTCCGGCAAACCGCAGCGGTTGGTACTCCTGAACTGAAAGCTAGCGGTGATCAATAACCTGGCTATGACTACCGTTTCAACTCAAGTTCATGATTCCTTGGTGTTTTCCCGCAGGTGGAACCAGCCGCTCCAGGTCGCCTGCAAGCGGATATTGGACATTATCGGGTCCTCATTGCTATTGACAGTTCTCTCTCCGTTGTTCCTGCTTCTCGCCGTGATGGTAAAACTCACCTCAGTGGGGCCGGTTCTTTACCACTGGAAGGTCATGGGGCGTAATGGGCGGCCGTTTACCGGTTACAAATTCCGTTCAATGGTTGTCAACGCGGATCAACTCAAAGACCAACTGAAGGAACTAAACGAGATGTCTGGTCCCATGTTTAAACTGAGTCGCGACCCTCGGGTTACGTCCGTCGGTTCTTGGATGAGGCGTTACAGCCTCGACGAGTTGCCCCAGTTGTACAGTGTGCTTAAGGGAGATATGTCCCTGGTCGGCCCTCGTCCCCCCTGGTGACGGAGTATGCTGAGTTCACGAATTACCAAAAACAAAAGCTTGCTGTGAAACCCGGAATCACCTGTCTTTGGCAGGTTAACGGCCGCAATCAGATCAACGACTTCGACGAATGGATCAGACTTGACCTGCAATACATCGGCGCCTGGTCACTGGGGCTGGATTTAAAAATCCTTTTCAAGACTCTGCGAGCCGTTTTCGCAGGGTCGGGTAAGTAGCCGGCAGGGGCCGCGCGATTTTCTGAACAAAGGAGTGACAATTTTCAATATGCGAGTTCTTGTCATTGGCGGTGCGGGTTTTATAGGTGGACACCTGGTAGATCGCTTTCTTTCGGAGGGCTATCAGGTTCGGGTATTGGATAGTCTTGAACCCAGAATCCATCCGCTCGGCAAACCCGGTTACTTGCAATCTGAGGTCGAATTTGTTCAAGGCGATGTTACCGATCGCGAGGCTTTGCGGCATGCATTGAAAGATGTGCAGATTGTCTCTCATCAGGCCGCCTACCAGGACTACATGCCGGACTTCTCCCGCTTCCTCCACGTGAACGCAGTGGGCACAGCGCTGCTCTACGAATTGATTGTCCAGGACCGCCTGAAAATAAGGAAAGTCATTGTCGCCTCTTCCCAAGCTGTGTATGGCGAAGGCCAATACACATGTGCCGAGCATGGACAATTCCTCCCGATTCCTCGCGGCCAACAATTGCAGGAAGGGAACTGGGAGGTAATTTGTCCAGTTTGCAGACGCGAAAGTAAGCCCAACCTATTAATTGAAGACTACATAAACCCCTACAACCAATACGCGGTGTCTAAGTTAGCTCAGGAGAAGGCAGCTTTAGGGTTGGGCTGGCTGAACGGGATTCCGAGTGTCGCACTTCGCTATTCGATTACCCAGGGCCCCCGGCAATCGCTGTTTAACCACTACTCCGGCATTTGCCGCATCTTCGTAAGCCAGGCTTTGCGCGGAGAACCTCTATTGGTTTATGAAGATGGCAAGCAAACTCGCGATTTCGTTCACATTAAGGACGTTGTGGAAGCGAATATGCTTGTCCTTCGCGAAGACGAAGCCAACTTCCAGGCCTTTAACGTGGGCAGCGGATGTCCCACAACCGTCTTGGATTACGCCCGGGCAGTCAGCGACATCGTAGGCCAGCAACTGGCCCTTCAGCTTCCCGGTGAATATCGCAGGGGGGATAACCGGCATAGCGTTTCCTCTATTGCCAAGCTTGGCAAATTGGGCTGGAAACCCTCGCGGCAATTATCGACGATATTGCAGGATTTTCTCGAGTGGGTTCAATCTAACGGCGGAATCCCAGAGAAACACCAGGATGCATATGCGGACATGAAGCAATCCGGCGTGGTCATGGTGGCTAATTAGTACTGCCATTTTTCCCGGAAGTCTATGATAATAGGGTTCTAGAGTTCCTCTTTAGGAACCGAGGTGCATTCCAGCATGAGCACCAGTGCCACCAGTAAGATCGTCGCCCCAACTCCCTCATCGCAAAGAATGAGGCCTGAAACTTACGTTTTGAACGGTCGCAAACGTACTAAGACAGCTTCCGTTTCCCGCCATTGAAAAAGTCAGCGAAGCACTCTGCCAGGCTTACAAAGCAAACAAAACCCTCTACCTGTTTGGCAACGGAGGCAGCGCCGCTCTGGCGTCGCACTGCGCCTGCGACTTCGGGAAGGGCACGAGCGTAAACGGGGATCGCCAGTTTCGTGTCTTGGCGCTCACTGACAATGTGCCCCTCATCACAGCTTGGGCCAATGATGCCAACTATGAGGACATTTTTGCCGAACAGTTACGTCCTTTTTTGCGCGAAGGCGATGTCGTATTCGCGATCAGCGGGAGCGGAAACTCACCTAATGTTTTGAAGGGCCTGCAACTGGCGCGGGACATGGGTGCCCAGACCATTGGCCTTACTGGGTTCCAAGGCGGGAAAATGAAGGAACTCTGCGATATCTGCGTGGTGGTTCCAGCCGATAATATGCAGGTGATTGAAGATGTACACCTTTCGGTGAGCCACGCCATATTCCTGTCGCTGAAACAGCGTCTCGCGGAATTGGCGACCTGTCACGAATTGGTATCCAAGGCAAGTGCTTCCTACTTCTCTTCGTAAATCTGTTTCGTTATGAAATCTAACAACCTGCGAAATTGGATACTGGCAGCTGACCTGGTATGGGTTCCTATCGCCATGACCCTTGCCTACGTTCTACGTTATGGATGGGTGTGGGAGGGGCCGCCAGGAGGAACCGCGAAAATCTTCACGATCCCTTTATTGGGGTCAATCTTGATATGGAGCGTGCTTTCTTCACGCTTGAAACTGGATGGGTTCCAAAGCGGATGGCGTCTTTCGGCTATAGTCTCGCAGTTGCTTCCGGCAGTTTCGGTGGTCATGGCCGGGCTTTTTGTTGCTGGGTATCTAATACGGCACTACCTTTCCCGCCTGGCCTTTGGGTATTTTGGCGCGCTGCTGTTTCTCGGTTTGGTGCTGATTCGATTGCTTGCCCGTCTTCTGTTTCGATCACGCTACAGCGTGGGCAAGGTTCGACGGGTGGTCATTGTTGGCAGCGGTCCATTGGCGAAAGAGATGACTACAAAGATTGAAAGCCACCCTGAGACCTTATATGAAGTCATTGGATTCCTAAGCACGGCCGAGACTTCATCCGATATGCCGACAATCGCGGGAAACAGCAGCGCAATAACTGTCCAGACGCTAGGCATAGTGGACGTTTTGCGGGCGCATCAGGTCGACGAACTTATTCTTGCGATTGTCCAACCCAGCCGCCCTGAAATTGTCGAACTTACCGCGCGTTGCCGCCGAGAGGGAATCGCAGTGAGCCTCGTGCCTCAGTCTTACGAACTGTACCTCTCGAAACCTGAATTGATCGATCTCGGAGGGTTGCCGCTGCTGCAACTCAAAGCCGCTCGAGAAGTTAATCCTATCCCTTACTGGAAGCGCCTCACGGACCTGGTCTTAACCTCTTGTCTATTGCCGCTGTCGTTGCCTCCCATGTTGATAGCGGCAGCGGTGCTCCGTCACAAGAAAAAGAATGCTTTTTATCGTGAACTGCGATGTGGCCTGCACGGACAGCCATTTTATATCTATCGCCTTAACTCGCCGCGCAACGCCTCAAAACTGCCCCGCAGCGAGCGCATCTTGCAACAACTGAGCCTGACCGAACTGCCGCAGCTTTTCAATGTATTACGTGGCGAAATGAGTTTGGTGGGGCCGCGTCCGGAAGGCCTCGACCGCGCCAACCACTACACCGATTGGCACCGCCAGCGCCTTAGCGTCAAACCGGGAATGACTGGCCTGGCGCAGGTCCATGGTCTGCGTGATCAGAATTCCTCGGAGGACAAAACTCGCTACGACCTGCAATATATTCTGCATCGCTCGCTTTTCCAGGACATTTCACTCCTCCTACAAACCTTGTGGACGTTAATGGGCCGATTACTCCAAGTGAAGGTGCTGCCTGTCCCGTCTTATACAGAGAGGGCGGACGGGCTATTTGTGAACCCAGGAATTGAGGAGAGCTTGAATCGTGCTCATAGTTCGCAGCCCAGTTCGAATTAGTTTTGGCGGTGGAGGAACTGATCTCCCGGCCTATTACGAACAGTTCGGCGGGGCTGTTCTCAGCGCCGCCATTAACAAGTATTTCTACACGATTCTCGGTAAACGAAGCGACGATCGGGTTCAGGTGATTTCTTCGGATTTGCGGGTATTCGAGACCTGGCACGACATAGCAAACATGAGCTTGCGCGGGAACGCGCTTGAAATCCCGCTCGCGGTTCTAAAGGAATTGAAGTCCGATGTCGGGGTCGACTTATTTCTGGCTTCGGAAATTCCGCCGGGCACAGGGCTCGGTTCCTCCGCCAGCGTTTGCGTCAATATTCTCAAGACGCTGACCACTTACCTTCAACAACCACTTTCAAAGTACCAACTGGCAGAGCGTGCCTTCCAAATCGCTCGTCGTGGCCTTGAAAAGCACATTGGAAAACAGGATGAATACGCAGCTGCCTTCGGGGGCCTGAACTATATTTCATTCAATGCGGACGATACCGTGGAGGTTGAACCAATCACTATCGAGCCAGCAGTGCTGCGGGAGTTGCAGTCTAATCTGATGCTATTCTTTACCGGCTCTGCGCATCAATCCTGGACCATTCTTAAGGAGCAAGAAGAATCGACCCGCATCACGGGAGGAGTGGCGGTAGAAGCCTTACATGAGGTCAAAGCTCTGGCGATGCAAATGCGCACTGCCCTCATGACCGGTGATCTCCATCATTTTGGAGAGTTGTTACATGAGGGCTGGCAGGCAAAACGACGGGTTTCAGGGAAGATTTCGACTCCGCGTATCGATCAGCTGTATTCGCTCGCTCGGGAAAATGGAGCTATAGGTGGAAAGATCACTGGTGCCGGTGGGGGCGGATTTCTGCTTCTATATTGCCAGGCACAGAATCAGCCAGCGGTTCGGGCGGCGATGCGCAATGAGAATGTTCATGAGATGACTTTCGGCTTTGACATGCAGGGTGCCCAACCGATTGTGAACGATCCATTTATCGACGGAGACGAGCATGGGGGTTCTCGTTGGGTCTTTGTTCCCAAGGGCGGCGGTGCCCATGCGTAGTCGCCAGGCATTCCCTGTTAAGAACGTAACGTGAAAGCTTTTTTGCTCGCAGCTGGCCACGGGCAGCGACTCCGGCCCCTCACCGACACCATCCCCAAGTGTCTCGTCCCTATACGGGGAGTCCCCATGCTCTCTATCTGGATGGATCTGTGTGACCGAGTTGGAATTCATGAAGTTCTGATCAATCTGCACGCACACGCCGATGTGGTGTGCGAATTTCTTCGTAACCATTCCCATGGCACGCGAATTCGAGTGGCGGTAGAGCCACAATTGTTGGGAAGTGCCGGTACGCTGCGGGCGAACCGGGGGTGGGTCAAGTCCGACGAGTTATTCTGGATCTTTTACGCGGATGTTCTAAACAATGCAGATCTTACAGGCATGCTTCGGAACCACCAACTGAAGAAGCCCGCGGCAACCATCGGGGTCTACCACGTACCCGAGCCGCATCGTTGCGGGATCGTGACCGTGGATGAACAAGACATGGTCCAGCAATTTGTGGAGAAGCCGAGAGTGCCGATGGGGAACCTAGCTTTTTCAGGATTGATGATCGGGACAGCGGAAATGTTGGACGCAATCCCTGCGGCGATTCCGTCCGATATTGGTTTTGACGTTTTGCCCCAACTGGTGGGCCGCATGCTGGCCTATCCTATCCACGACTATTTGATCGATATTGGTACCATGGCGAACTACCAGGCAGCGCAGAACACATGGCCTGGATTGCAAGGAGTGCGATAATCCGAATGCTGCGTGGAATTGTCTTCGACATGGATGGAGTAGTCATCGATAGTCATCCAGTTCATCGGTTAGCATGGAAGAATTTCCTTGATACAGTCGGACGCGAGGTAAGTGATGAGGACTTGGAATTCATTCTGGATGGCCGTAAGCGGGACGAAATTCTCCGCTATTTCCTTGGAGAATTGAGTGCTGATGAACTCGCTGAATATGGCTCGTTGAAAGACGAAATGCTGCAAAAGCTGGGAAAACAGCTGCGGCCTCTGCCCGGTATTGTTGAATTTCTGGCTGGGTTGTCTCCCGCAGGCATTCGAATCGCACTGGCGACCTCCGCGGGGCGAAGTCGAGCCTGTGGAACTCTGCGAGAACTAGGTTTGGCCGACTACTTCGAAACGATTGTGACTGGAGATGAGGTGGTTAACGGCAAGCCAGATCCGGCCATTTATCGTCTGGCAGCAGAACGATTGCAGGAAGACCCCGAGAATTTGCTGGCCATCGAAGACGCGGTTTCAGGGGTAAAGTCGGCGCGAGCCGCAGGGCTGCGCTGCGTCGGTGTATCCTGTCCTGGGCGTGCGGAGGAATTGCTGGCAGCGGGCGCCGAACAGGTGATCTCCGACTTCCGTTCATTTTCGCTAGCGGGACTGAAATCCGACATCGACTAGTCTTTGAATGAGACCATTGAAAATTGGGATCGACATCCACAGCATTGGGAGTCAAAAGGGCGGGAACGAAACATACTATCGGGAACTGATTCGCGAGATGGCTCAGCTGTCTTGCACTCACAACTTCTATCTCTACTATACCCACCCCGGGGCTGACCAGCAGATCCCGGCCAGCCGACGTTTTACTGTTCGGCGCCTAAAGCCAGCTTCGCCCTGGTTTAGAATTCCCTTTGCATTTCCTTGGCACGTGCGCCAGGACGAACTCGACGTCTTTCACGCACAATTCATAGTGCCCCCATTCCTGAAATGTAAGACCGTGACTACCATTCCGGATATTGCTTACGAGCATTTTCCGGAATCATTCCCCGCACATCAAAGAGCTCTGCTGAAACTATTGGTCACGGAGTCGGTTCGTCGCGCTGACCACGTCATTACGGTGTCGGAATATTCAAAAAAGGATATTGCCGAAACTTACGGGTTGAGCGCTGAAAAAATCACCGTCATCTACGAAGGCGCAGGCGATGAATTTGTGCCGCTCGACAAGGCGGAAGTACGGGAATATTTGGCACGAAAATACTCGATCTGTGGCGAATTTATTCTCTACCTCGGGAGATTGCAAGCCCGCAAAAACCTGGTGCGACTCGTCGATGCCTATGCTCAGGTACGCCAGGCCGGATTTAGGCAGAAGCTGGTTCTGGCAGGGAAGCCGGACTCATTGTTTGAACCAGTGCTCACGCGCATTAGGGAACTTGAACTGCAAGGTGAGATTCTGCTTACCGGCTATATTGCTCCCGACGACGTGCCCAAGCTGTATAACGCAGCCAAAGTCTTTGTTTATCCGTCCTACTTCGAAGGTTTTGGTTTGCCGGTGCTGGAAGCCATGGCGTGTGGAACACCGGTGATCACCTCACGGGGTTCTTCCCTGGAAGAGGTGGCCCACGGCGCCGCTTTGCTGGTTGATCCTCTCGACGCCGGTTCTATCGCCGAGGCCCTTAAGTCGGTGTTGGAAGACGCGGATTTGCGCAGCCATTTGAGCGCAACCGGTTTAGCCAGGAGCCAACAGTTTAGCTTCAAGAACGCCGCGAAAGAGACTCTGAGCGTTTACGAGAGGATTAGCGAGATCCCCTGAACCTCAGGCGCATTCCATGCGAATAGCTTTAATCATTCACCAACTACAGATCGAGGGCGGTGGCGAGAGGCAAATCATCTGCCTTGCTCACGCATTGAAGGAGCGAGGACACGAGGTGATCATCTATACCAGCGCCTATGATCAGGCAAACTGTTATCCCCAACTCTGTCACGCATTGACCATCCACGATGTGGGCCGAGGGCTTTGGCCTTCTTTGCGACATCCGTTCTTCCTGCGTTCGTTCCTTGATATGCTGCACCTTGCAAGGGGTGTCGACGGCCGTTACGAGATTTGGAATCCTCATCATTGGCCGGCGCAATGGGCCGCGGGCTGGCTGAAAAAGAAGTCGGGAGGCAAGGTCGTCTGGATGGCAAACGATGTTCCCGACTTTGCGCTGAAAGTCTTTCACCCAGGATCTATACGAGACGCGCTGCTTATACCGTTGCGCTTGTGCTATTTCTTCTTTGATCGCATACAAGACCGCAGGGTGGACCTAGCGGTGCTGCTGTCGAACTGGGCGACCCATCAGTTCAAGCTACATTATCCCGTCAAAACAACCATTGTGCCAAGCGGGATGGACCCGACCCGCTTTACACCGGGAGGCGACCGGAGAAAAATCCGTGACCGATTTGGTTGTACCGACGGGGAATTCCTTTTGCTCTGGCTTGGCATCTTCATGCCTCACCGGCGGTTGGAAAATGCTATACGCGCGGTTCATGAATTGGCTTCGCGCGGCGTCAGGGTACGTCTTCTTTTGGCGGGGTCAGATCGAAGTTTCCCCCAATATGTCAATGAATTGAAAGAGCTGACGAAGAACCTGGGGGTGAGCGAACAGGTCAATTTTGCCGGCAAAATCTCCGACGAAGAAATCCGGGATTTCTATGCTTCTTGCGACGGCTTCGTATTTCCTAACGAAGGACAAACCTGGGGCTTGGTGGTTCTCGAAGCCATGGCTTGCGGTTGTCTTGTTTTCGTATCACGCGGCGCCGCCGTGCATGAAGCGCTTGCGGATGGGGAAACTGCAATACTTTTTTCCGCGGGGAACCCTCGAAGTCTCGCTCAAAAAATCGAAATGGCAATCGGCAGCCCGCAGCTCAGAGAACAAATAGCTGCGCGGGGGATGCAAATGGTTCGCGACAAATTTAGTTGGGAACACTATGCGGAGCGTGTGGAATGCGTCTTCCAGGATGTCCTTACCCAAGAAGGACCGCGCGCGCTACAACGTTTCAGGGTAGGGTCCCATCCCACGGAAGCACCCAAGCGCTCATAGCCCGGTTACCTCTCGATAAACCGCTATCGTTTCATTTGCCGCCCGCTGCCAACTGAAGTGGCTCGCCCTTTCCAGCCCCTTGCGGCGCATTTCTTGCGCCTTTACTTCGCTCCCCAGCACCCCTGCAATCGCGCTCGCCATACCATGATGGTCCTGGCAGGGAAAATAGATTCCGGCGTTACCACCGACTTCAGGAAGGCTCGACGAGTCGCTGCATACGACCGGAGTCCCGCAGGCCATCGCTTCCAGTACCGGGAACCCGAAGCCCTCATAGACCGAAGGCATTACAACCAGGGTTGCGGCAGCGTACAAGCCGGGCATGTATTTATCCGGGATGCGGCCGGTCAGCAACACGCTGCTGCCCAGACCCAAGGCTGTAATGGTCTTGAGAACCTCTTGTGTTCCCTGTATCGCCCGATTCTCTGCGCCGGCCAACACTAGTTGGCGGCTCCCCCATTCACCCCGGTCGCGCAGTTCTGCAATTGCCCGAATTAGTGTCGGAATATTTTTCCGGCGTGTGAGCGTGCCCACGTGAAGAACGTAGCCATCTTCGATGCCCAACGAACGGGCCCACCCAGCATCAAGCACGGCACCGGGGCGAAAACGTTCATGATCGACACCGTGAGGAATCACCCGAATCTTTTCCGGAGAGATACCATAAAACTTGATGATGTCGCACTTGGAATGTTCGGATACAGCGATGATGGCCGCGGCAGACGCAAGTATTCGGGGCATGACCAGGTTTAGATACTGTACCCACCAGCGAGAAAAGTAGGATGGGAAAAGGAGATAGCTGACGTCGTGAACGGTTACAACGACGGGGCAGGGAGCCGCCAGAGGTGCGAGGAATGCAGGCGCGTGCAATACATCCACTTTTTTCCGCCAAAGTGCTGCGGGCAGGTAAGCGTGCATCCACAATAGATCTTGAAGGGTTCCCAGGCCGCGTTTCAGCGGCTTACTGCCGGTATGACTGTTGCTCCATCCAGAGAGAACGGTTACATGCAGGTCATTGCGAGTGGCATATTGCTGCAATAACTGGGTTGCATAGACGCCCGTTCCTGCTTTGTCGCGTCCGGCAATACTGTTGTCCCACGCGACCTTTAGCGCGCGCATCCTAGTGAGTTGAGACCCTACGGGCGATCACAAAAATCGTGTCGTAGACATTAATTCCCGAACATAGCATCACAGCGCTCGATGCGTAGTAGTAGACATGTGCCTTAGATCGGGACAGCCCAGTGGCAATGTAATAGGGGTCCAGGGTTTTCTTCAAGACTGAGAAGCCTGTATTCTCCAACAACCGGACCAGCACGCCCGGGGTGAAATGCGAAAGATGAACCTCGCCATTCTCCGGGCCCAAACTGATCAGAGGCAAGCCAAATTTTCCGAGCCCAGAGCGGTCTTTCCATCCCCGGTTCGTCATCCACGTTCGGACCACCGCCCGGAACGAAGTTACTTCGTTCGGCACCGCGACCGCAATAGTCCCGCCATCGGACAGCAAGGAATGACATTTCTGGAGAAGGCGCTTGGGATCATGCACGTGCTCCAAAACATGAAAAAGACTAATGTTGTCGAAGACTTTTCCCTCCCAGTCGATACTATCCAGCGTGCCTTGGAACACATCCAGTCCATATCTTTCCTTTGCAATGTGAATGGCAACGCTTGATACCTCTGTTCCGTAGACCGCCTCATAGGACGTGCGGGCTACTTCCAAGAATTGCCCAATCCCAGTTCCAACATCCAGCAAAGTTCCCGGCTTCCTTGTGGATTGCATCTTCTTTAGTTTTCTCTGCCATGCGATTTGCCGGGCGGGCAACTCACCGAGCCATGAATCATACTGCGCTGGCCGTGAATAAAACTTGACCAGTTCCGACAGTACGGGGCGCGGGTTGTCAAAGACAAACCCGCAGTTGGCGCAGCGTGCGATATGGCAGGCGGGATCGACTGCGTCAAGGCGATTGCTTTCGCACACATTACATCGTTCGACAAGTTCCGTATTCATATCGGTGATCGCGTTGGGGGCCGGCAAGTACTTATAATACCTGCTCTCGCTAAAATACAGGATCAAACCAGCGTAGCGGCGAGCCACGAGAGACATTTTTCGAGAAGCCTGAGCCTGAGGAGTCAATTGAGCAAACCTGTGATCCCGGTCTTCCCTCCGAATCATCTGCACACAACCGCGGACGGACCGTCGGGATCGTCAGCATACTCACTGTGGTCGTGGCCTGCTTCGGCTACTTTCGAGAGGCGGCGCTGGCGGCCCATTTTGGGTTGTCGACTACCATGGATGCTTATTTCGCGGCTATCTTCGTGCCCACTATCTTTTATATGATCCTGATCGCTGGCACGCTTTCGCCAATATTCATCCCGATTTTGTTGTCCACAGAAAACGGAGGAAGTCCGCAGAAACTTACAGAAACTTTTAGTGTCGTGACAACATTCGTTCTGCTGTTTTTGATCGTGATCGTCAGCGGCGCCATGCTAACAGCACCCATCTGGCTGGCGGTTCGTTTCCCGGCTTTAGTGCCTCCACTGCGGCCATGTCAACGCGTCTCATCTACATCATCTTCCCCTCGGTTTTGTTTGTGGCTTTGGCTGGAATTCTTACTGCGCTGCTAAATGGATTTCATAAATTCGCCCTGGCGTCATTTGCTCCGGCGCTTTCGAGCTTGGCCGTCATCGTTGCGGTTTTATTGGCTCACGGGGAAAATGCCATCTACTTGGTAGGAATGGCTACGGCGGCAGGTTTTCTGCTCCAATTCCTTTTCCTCATTCCGGCAGCTGCCAAATTAGGATTTCGCTACACCCCATCTCTGAATTTTTCGCATTCTGCGATCCGAAAACTGCTTCGTCTGGGAGGCCCGTTACTCCTCTATCTCGTCATAGCAAACGGCTCGGCATTTGTTGAGCGGAATCTGGCGTCACAATTATCCGTGGGAGCTGTTTCTACTTTGACCTATGCCATGCGGCTGTTCACGATTCCGTCCAATTTCCTTGCGGCACCTTTGGGAATTGTGGTCTATCCTCAATTCGCGCGCGAGGCGTTGCGCGAGGGCCGCGGCAATCTGGCCGCCCAAGTGTCGCGCATCTTCCGCGCAATCCTGTTCATTTTTGTTCCCATCACTCTGTGGACCATCATTAATGCTTTACCCATTACTCGCCTCCTGTTTGAACGCGGGCAGTTTAAGTTGGAGAACTCGATCGTAACCGCGCAGGTCTTGCGGCTTTACGGTATTGGAATTCTGCCTCTAGCTATGGGGGGGATATTGTTGCGTTGCTTCTACGCTGTGGAAGACACGGTCACGGCGTTATACGCCGAAATAGTGGATCTGATTTTTTATGTGATTGTAGCCACGTTTTTCACCCGGCGCTTCGGCATTCAGGGGCTCGCACTGACGCGCGGTATCTCATTCTATTTGGTTACGGGTATTCTCGTAGTTGTGCTGTGGAATCGGAAGCATCTGCTGCATTTTGATTTAGATATGGTGCGCTTCATCGCTTTGACGACCGTAGCCTCACTTGCCATGGTCGCAATGAATTGGATCAGTTGGCATTTCTTTTACCTAGCTTTCGATCGCGGCGGAATCGCCGCTCGGATCTCAGTAGTCGCTTCTTTAGGGCTGATCACTGGAGGTACTTTCATTGGAGTGGCGCGATTATTCAGAGTGAAAGAGGCGACCCATGTTATGACCACACTGGTGCAGATGGTGACTGGAGTGTCGGGGAGCATACCTCACCGTAACGGGGTCGTTTAGTGGAAGACTGCATTGGCGCTTTCCAGGGAAATCGAGTCGAACGAGTCTGGAATAAGGGCATCTCAGCGCGTTGCGACCGCAGAATTCCCGACGACTTTCCCGACGGTCTTAACTATCTTCCGTGCCGAGATTTGCCGGAGCTCTCGCGTCATCAAGGCTTCCGGATAATCTGATTTCGAATCCCGATCTTTTTCGCGATATTCGAGACGGGGAATTGGTGTGGGTGAGGGTGTCGTGGCTAAGATCCTTTGTTCAACAAGTCCTGCCTCTCATTCGAAATCGGTTCATCCTGGTAACCGGCGACTCGGACAGTTGTGTACCTTCAGAGATGATGCCTGAGGCGCGCGAAATTCTAGCCTCATCCAATCTCTTGCACTGGTATGCCCAAAATTACGACGGCACATTTGCTCCGGAACGGATTTCATGTCTGCCCATCGGGATCGATTTCCATACCATCGCCGAGAGGGCGGTTTGGGGCGAGAGCCAGGCTGCCCCTAAAGAACAGGAGTGCGTTTTAGAAACGATTTCTCGGGGACTTCTTCCGACTGAACATCGTATTCCCAAGGTGTATGTCGACTTTGCATGGCGTCGAGGACGAGGTTTTCTCAGCTATCGCCGCTTTCATCCGTTCAAGGGCACTGAATTCCTGGAGACTCGGTTCAACCTTGCGAAGAGGCTTCGAAAGAATGATCAGGTTCATTGTCAGCCGGGGCCGCTCTCGAGAAGCCGGTTGTGGGAAGAGCGAGGGAAGTATGCGTTCGTGTTGAGTCCGCACGGGGTCGGACTGGACTGTCACAGGACTTGGGAATCCCTTGCACTGGGGCACATCGTGCTGGTGCCCTCGTCGTCTCTGGATCCTCTGTTTGAAGGGTTGCCGGTGGTTCCGCTGAAAGATTGGAACGAGATTAATGCAGAAAATTTGAGGAAATGGTTGTCGATGGGGCCGCTCAGTCGAGCGACCAAGGAGAAACTTACCAGCGATTACTGGATTGATCAAATGAGGTCTAACGCTTCAAGCCTGCTTCGCCAAGCTCCTAAGTGTCCGGATCCTGCAACCGGTGCCCGCAAGAATTCTCCGCATGGGACTGGATAGCAAATGCAACCGACCTCGCTAGTTTGGAAAATGCTGGAGTTTTATGGGACACGAATTAAACATCGTGGGAAGAATCGCGTTCATGAGTGGCTGCGTTCCGCACTTCGCGCGGAGGCCAACTGCGATCTGGAGGTAGAACGTCGCTATCTGCGGTGGCAACTGAACCCATCGGACTTCGTCCAGACCCACTTATATTGGACCGGCGAGTATGAACCGTGGGACTTGCGGGAGCTTTCCCGCTGGGTCGCCCCCAACGCAGTATTTTTGGATGTCGGCGCTAACTTCGGCTACTATTCGGTCTGTCTGGCTCCCCTCATGAAAGGCAGCGGGCAGGTCTTTGCTTTCGAACCGTGCCATCCGACTCTCGAACGGCTCAAAATCAATATTGCGCTGAACCATTTGGAATCGATCATCAAACCCGTTCCCTGTGGCCTTTCGGACCAGCCGGGCTCAGCGTATCTGGATGAGACCGACTGGAATTCGGGGGCAGCCACGATTTCTGTCCAATCCAAGGGCGCAAAAATCATGCTCGATACCTTGGACAATTTCTGCGAAAGCCAAAAATTGGATCGCTTGGACTTGATCAAGATTGACGTAGAAGGGAGCGAATTTCGCGTACTTCAGGGGGGGCAGTCAACCATAGCGCGTTTTCAACCAGTCCTGATGATTGAGTTCAACTCGTCCGCACTCAAAAATAGTGGTTCGTCGGTGAAACAGCTGGATGCGATATTACGAGAATGGGGCTATCAGCTCTATACGACGACCCGCAAGAGTTTGCATCCATTCCATCCGGATCGGGATGATTTTCCTGTTGTGAATGTGTTTTGTTTTCCGCCGCGCTGCTGGCCCATTCGAACTTAGAGTACGGTGAGGGTCAGGGGTACAGACCGGCTGATGTTTGCAACCGTTCCCTTCACTGTAATGATGTATTTCCCTTTGGGCGTGCCAACAGGGACCGGTGGCGGCCTGTAACTGGTGCCGCCGCACCCGAACGAGGTGATCGCCATAAGGACGACAACCGTGAGAATATGGTTCTTGCTTCTTTTTCCCGCTCCGATGCTAGCAGGCAATATTACCAGGGCTCCAATCAAGCACAGTGCGGCGCTGTTGTAGTTTCGCCCGGAATGGCTACCGTCTGCTGTCTGGACACGTTGTTTGGTGGTAACCACGACCGAAGAGGTCGCCGATGTTCCTGACGACAACGTCGCAGGACTGGGCGTAACCGAACAACTGGAATCGGGAGGCGTTCCGCTACAGGCCAGTTGCACAAGCCCGGACAGTCCACCCGTGGAGGTCAAGGTCAGATTGTAGGTCGCTCCTTCTCCTGCAGTCACCGTGGCGGAAGAATCTCCCGATATCTGAAAGCTTCCTGATGTGCCTCCAGTGGAAGTTGCCGTCCATTGTGATACTGGCCACCATCGGCTGGAACTGGTCGGAACATCACTCCGAACCATGGTTATCGTCCCGGTGATCGTCAAAGTGCTGGATCCCAATATCGCGATATTCCCCCCACCGGCAAAGGTGACCGGTCCGTTGACGGTTAGAAATGTTACCGTCTCTCCTGGACCGAGAGTACTTTGAATGGTGGAGATCGGAGTAGTTGAGTATTCAAGGCGACCGTGTGAGCACCACCTATGTTGACGGTCGCGGCAGCATCGATCATCGGGGTAATCCCGGATGTAGGCGGGGTAGCTAGAGCTCCATAGTATTGGTTATCCTGGTAAACCACCTGGGCGCCATTGTCGGCGTTAACGATTGAATCAGGAGCCGAGAGGCCGGTTGAGAAGGCTCCACCCAGTCGATTGCGCGTGAAGTAGATTCCAAACGCCGAGGGAGTCGCTACTCGAAGCAAGTACCCTGCACCGTTGTTCGAACCGACGTTGGGATTGAAAACACTATCGGTAATCGTCACGCCATGCGTTCCAATCCCACTGTTGTTGGTGATTAGATACGCGCCCCATAGTAGCTCGTGGTGTGAAGTTTGAAATGTGACGGTCTGAGCTCCGTCGAGCTGCACCGCTACAGCCGCTGCTTGAGACACCAGCCCGCGGAAAGTGATGTCAAAAGGAAACGCAAAACCATTCCCCCCTAGGTTGCCGATGAAGATATTGGTTCCGTCTCCAGTTCCTTGTCCATCGACCTGGCAATCGGTGAAATGCAACTGGAAGTTCGCGCCTTCGATTCGGATACCGTTTGCCCCGCCGGAGGTGCGAGCAATTACCACATTGCTGAAGGTTAGCCACTGATTGGCAGCCCCAAAATTGCTGGTTGGCCCTTTTAGATGGATCGCCACGCCGGCAAAGTTGTAGATATAGAGATCATCGAAGGCGGAATACCACAAACCGGTTTCGATAACGTTGCTGGCGTCAATAAAAAACGCGTCTTCGCTTGTATTGCCGACCGAACCGATGATGCGCAATCCTGAGAGGCGGACACTGGTAGCCGCGACGTGGGGCGTCTGCGGAATGATGAAGATTGGTTCGTTACCATTCACCGACTGCAAAATGGTCCCCGGAATAGATGAACTCATTCCGATCAGCTTCAGACCATTGCGCAAAACAACGCTCTTAACGGTGTAGGTGTAGGGCCCAAGATAGATCGTGACGAGTTTGTTCCCGGGATTGATCGTGCCCAAATTTCGGTTTACGTTCTTCGAGCCGGCATAGATGATGCACCCTTCTGGAGGACATGCGGCGATCGCGCCGGGGACGCCATCGGTAAATTGATCGGCGAAAAAAATATTGCCGAGATTTTGGACGGTCACTTCGCCGTTAACCTCTTTAATCGGAGAGTCGACGAGCCCCGAACTTGTGGAAAATTTTGGGATCGTACCTACCGTGCCGCCCGCAGTGGTGACGGCCGTATCTGCGGCTGCTACCGGTCCTGCTGCCGAACTCTTTACCGGTGAACTTGGTGCTGCCACACCACCAGGTGTTTGAACGCCGGAGGGGTTAGGAGCCAATTGCACAAACGCAGACGGCGGCAGTCCCCCTAAGGTTGCGGCATCCCCGGACACTAGAGCGTAAGGCACACTCACGAGCAAGACTCGAGGCTGTTCCGATTCCCCGGGCAGCACCGCTTGAGCTCCCAGCCATCGTGGCTCTCCTGAACGGAACAAATCCAACGGCACTCCCTCAGCCGAGGCTGCTCCAAGCATTACTTCGTAATGCCCCTGGTGATCTAGCTGCACATTTTGAGTCTCTTGCCACAGGGCAGCTCCCCCATTCGAATCCCCGTAAATCGCAAATAGAATTCCCACCATTCCGCTTCGCGGAGTTCCGTTCGCATCACGCAAGGCGCCGTTGAATTTCATCACCCGCGGCACCCGCTGCGGGCACCCATCCCTACCTTCGGTGCACTGAGCGGAGGCGGTCGAAGAAACAAGCAATGTCCATCCCGCTGCTGTAAGTAATACGAGTTTCAAGAGCTTTTGCATTTGCGAGTATCGCTCCCAAACAAAGCCAGCTCGGCATCCTAAACGGGGAATTTTCAAATATACCTTAACAACTACGGACCTTGGCCCTATTTCTGATGCGCACTTTGGTTGTCAACATTTGAATGATATGAATGGGTGGCATTGAAACGTGGGACCCGACACCGAGCGCGCTGGCCGAGCCAGGCTCGACACATCGCCACCTGGCAGGAGCGCCGAGCCGACAGCGCGAGTGAAACAGCGCTGTCGGCCGATAGAGAAGCTTAGTCCATTCCGATCGGCCGCGACTCTGAAGAAGAGGATAGGATCCCAACCGTTTAAACAACCATCCGCATTCATCAAACGCGATTCTTTCTCAGTACGTGGATCCACCGATGCAAATCGGGTCTATCGGTGGGCAATTACAGGAAAACCCGCATACCGATGGGGCAACGAAAATCATCTAAACCACGGAATGAAAAGGATGTGTACGTTGCAATACCGACACGTCTACGCTTTTGCATCTACTTTGTGCTCTCTTCCGCAGGCGTAATTTATGCCACTCCGTTTTCAAGGAGATTATGACAAACACTAATGGCCGTATAGCAGCGACTCGCAGTAGAAGCGACTCCAAAGGGCGGCCCATAGAGAATCGGCTTTTATTGAGCGCACCCGACCGAGAGTTTGAAGTCCTCAGTCCGCATCTGGAGTTGGTCACGATGGGGCTGCACCAGATATTGCAAGATGCAGGGCGAACAATCGACCATGGATTTTTTCCGAATAACGGGTTGGTCTCGCTGCTCATTGTCACCGGCGATGCCAAGAGCGTAGAAGTGGGCATGGTCGGTAACGAAGGCTTCATCGGAACGCCTCTCGCGGCGGGAATCCGTGATAGTGGTCAACGGGTTATCGTGCAAGCTGCAGGTGACGCATTTAGGGTGAAGTCAGAAGTATTGCAAGAACTTCTTCCTGAAATGCCGATTTTGCAAACCGAGGTAAACCGTTTCCTGCTCCTCCAAGGCATGCAAGTCGCCCAGGTAGCGGCGTGCAATCGTCTACACGAGATTGAACAGCGACTGGCTCGCTGGCTTTTGCTGAGCCACGACCGTTCCAAAGGAGAGGCGTTTCCTATAACCCATGATCTGCTCTCGCAGATGTTGGGCAGCGGCCGGCCCAGCGTTACCGTAGCCGCCGGGGCGCTTCAAAGGGCAGGGCTCATCGAATACACCCGTGGGATGGTAAAGGTGCTGAGCCGGCCCGGCCTTGAGGATGCCTCTTGTGAGTGCTACGAGGCCATTCGCCGTATTGTCCATGACGGCGCTGCCGCTGCCAAATAGGCGCCTGCTATCTGCCAACTTCTTTCCAGATATGATGACAGGGAGCTAGTGGCTCGGAGGGATTCATGACCTGGGCAGGGAAATTGGCGAAGCCGTACGAGATCGACGATGGAGACAAGTTTCGGTTAAAGGATTTCGATCCGGGCGATACTGGCAAGTTTCGATCCAGTAATGAAGCTGAAGGAATGCTTCAAAAGGGCGTGGCTAAGCTGGAGGAATTGCAATCCAAACTGTACGCTCAGCGCCGGTATGCCCTACTGTTGATTTTTCAGGCGATGGATGCGGCCGGAAAAGACAGCACCATTAAGCATGTGATGTCGGGCGTGAACCCGCAGGGTTGCCAGGTTTACTCGTTCAAGGCGCCATCTTCAGAAGAACTCGACCATGACTACCTGTGGCGGACTTCCTGTCGGCTACCCGGGCGCGGCATCATCGGAATCTTCAACCGGTCCTACTACGAGGAAGTACTGGTGGTCCGTGTCCACCCCGAAATTTTCGACAAGCGAACGAATTCCACCGGAGCTGATCTCCAAGGATATTTGGAAAGAACGTTTTCAGGATATACATGACTTCGAGCGCTACTTGGGCCGCAACGGCGTGGTCGTTCGCAAGTTCTTTCTCCACGTTTCGAAAAAGGAGCAAAGGAAGCGGTTGCTGGCACGGGTCGAGGAAGCCAACAAAAATTGGAAGTTTTCGCTGCCTGACATTCACGAACGCGACTATTGGGACGATTATATGAAGGCCTACGAAGACGCCATTCGCCATACCACGACCAAAAAAGCTCCCTGGTATGTGGTTCCGGCCGATAACAAATGGTACATGCGACTGGTTGTGGCCTCTGCGGTTGTAGATACTCTGGAGACCTTGCACCTGGCGTATCCCAGCCTGGACGCGAAGATGCGTAAGGATCTGCAAGAGGCCAGGGCGTTGTTGTCATAACCCTGCCGTTTGGCGGTTGCTCTAGCGGAACCTTATATCGGCTGAGCCTTAGCCGGGGTCTCGTATCCGGGGTCTCGTAGAGTGATGCCCATGCCAATGGTTACCTTGCGGGCACTGCAATTCCACTCGGCCCGCCCGTCCCGGTGTTAAAATTTCCCTAGAAACTGGTACATCAGCTGTCCGATGCCGGTTTTTGGCATCCAACTTTAGGAGACCGTGGTTAGTTGGCTTCCATCTTCGCGCTCCACTGCCATTTACGGTTGCCTCGCATTATTGTTGTTTGTCAGTACTTTGCAGGTTGTGCACACCTGCGGCACACCATTCTCGGCCGCACAAATCAGCGTAGAAGCGCAGGCTCCGGCTGCCAATGTGTCGCCTTGTCTGGTGTGTTTTCTGCAAGCGGCTGCGGTCATTCTGGTTCTCACGGCTCTGTTGTGCGGCTTTGCGGTAAGGGAGAGGGCGTCGTTTCCGCAGTTCAGTCCTCGCGTGCTGCTTAGTTCATTTCACCTCGACGTGCGCCCACCGCCTTTTCTGTAACTCCCTCTGAATTCTGTGTTTTTTGATCCTTCCCGTCGTTCTCGAGGAGTAGAGGAGTACAGGAATGAAATATCCGGTTTGGTTGGCAATTTTTGCATTTTGCGGAGCTGTGTCTCTACAAGGTCAGCAGGCCGCCCCTGCGAGTGCTCCGGCAGGCGGTGAAGACAACGCCGCCCTTTTACAACGGATGAAAGACATGGAAGACCGCATCATCATGCTGGAGGGCAAGGTGCGCATGCTGCAAGGTGCCGCATCCAGTCCCGCTCCGGCGCCTGCGTCCGCGCCCACGGCTCCCGCTTCCGAACCCACGGCCCAGGCCGCGGCCTCACAGGCGGAAGCCCCCACCGGTAGCCGCGCAGACCCAGACTCCGGCCAGCATTACAGCTTCTGAGAATCCCAACGTGACCTACGGCGGAGCTGGCGGTTCAGCCGCCAAAGCGCTGAATCCCGACATCAGTGTGATAGGCGATTTTATCGGCGCGGCAGGGACGAACGATGCCCCTCTGCTGGCCCCGCAACAGGCCTTTCCTTCGCTGCAAATGCATGAGTCTGAAATTGGGCTGCAGTCGATTATCGATCCCTACGCCCGCGGCGATTTCTTCATTTCCTTCGGCGAAGAAGGGGTCAATCTGGAAGAGGGATACATCACGTTTACCGCTCTGCCGCAAAGCTTTGTTGCCAAGGTCGGCAAAATGCGTTCCGCATTCGGCAAGGTGAACACTCTGCACAATCACGTGCTGCCATGGATCGATCGCCCTCTGGTCACTACGAACCTGGTTGGCGGCGAAGACGGAATAGATGATGCAGGCGTTTCTCTCCAGCGAATCATCCCTGCCCCCAAAGGAATTTTTCTTGAAGCCACCGGCCAGGTATTTCGTGGGGATTCGGCGACGAAAACAGCCCGGTGTTTCATGCCACGGATCGTGGCGACCTGAGCACGGTCGAACACCTGCGCGGCTACAAAGACATTACTGAATCCACCAACGTTGATATTGGCCTTTCCTACTCGCGCGGCCATAATGACGTGGGGTCCGATTTTCTGACCCAGTTGTACGGGGTGGATGCAACGGTTCGCTGGAAGCCGTTGCGGCGCTCCATTTACCATTCGTTCATCGGACGCAGTGAGTTTATCTGGAGCCAGCGTCAGGAGATTGGGCAGGAGCAGAGAGGCTTCGGCTTTTACACCTCGGCGGATTACCAGTTAGGCCGCCGTTGGTTCGTAGGCGCACGCTACGATCGGTCGGACCGCGCTCGCTTTGCCAACCTAACCGACAAGGGAACTTCGGTGGTGGTTACATATTGGCCCAGCGAGTTCAGCCAGGTGCGAGGGCAATATCGTTACACCGATTACGCGGAAGGCATCAAGGCAAACGAGTTCCTGATGCAGTTGATCTTCTCGCTGGGAGCGCACGGTGCCCATCCTTTCTGAAAGTTGTGAGCGGTGGCTGGTGCGATACCGCCTACGGAGAATTAAATGAAGAATATGCAAGTTGCAGTCCGTTTCCTGGCGGCAATATCGTTGGCAGGACTATTGTCGGGCGCGGCCCAGGCCAAAAAACTCAACATCATTACTGCCACCACTGATATGGCGGCTCTAACCCAGGAAGTGGGTGGAGACAGGGTGAGCGTGGAGGCAATGGCCCGCGGCTACCAGGATCCCCACTTCGTCGAAGCCAAGCCCAGCTTTCTGCTGAAACTGCGCCAAGCGGATCTGCTGGTCACGGTCGGCCTGCAGCTGGAAATCGGCTGGCTGCCGCCGCTGATCGCACAAAGCGGCAACTCGAGGATTCAAGTCGGGTCCGCCGGCTATCTCGACGCCTCACAATTTGCCGAAATCCTTGACATTCCCACGGGCACTGTAACCCGCGCCATGGGCGACGTGCATCCATTGGGGAATCCGCACTACTGGCTTGATCCCGATAACGGCCGCCGCATTGCCAAAGGACTGGCCTCCAAGTTGGGGGAGATGGATCCGCCCGACGCCGCCTACTTCCAGCAGCGCTTTCAGGATTTCGACAAGCGCCTGACAGCGGCGGAGCAAAAATGGGATGCGGAAATGAAGCCGTTTCAGGGCAAGAAGGTCGTGACCTATCACAATTCATTCCCCAACTTCGCCAAGCATTTCGGGCTGAATGTGATCGGGTACGTCGAGCCGCGGCCGGGAATTCCTCCCACGCCGAGCCACACCATCGAACTGATCGGCTTGATGAAGCGGGAGAACTGCAAGGTCATCCTGGTGGAACCGTATTTTGATTTGAAGACCCCGAATTCAGTGGCGGCGCAAACCGGCGGCAAAGTGGTGCAATACATGCCATCGGTAGGGGGCGAAAAAGAGGTTACGGATTACTTTAGACTTTTCGACTACAACATTGATTTGCTGACAAAAGCTTTCCAGGCGACGCAGATACGATCACCAGCGACCGTCTCAAGGAGCTACATGGAGATTCTTCCGTTTCTAGTCTGGCCGTTCATAGCTAGCCTCATCTTGACCGGTATTCACGCCTATCTGGGCGTTCACGTGGTCGAGCGCGGTGTCATTTTCGTTGACCTTGCGCTGGCCCAGATCGCTGCGTTGGGCGCGACCATCGCCATCCTGGCCGGAATGGATCCCCACGGCCAGGGCGCCTACTGGGTGAGCCTCGCCTTCACCTTCGTCGGCGCGGCTATCTTTTCCTTGGCTCGGACACGCCGCGGCCATATTCCGCAGGAGGCATTTATCGGAATTGCCTACGCCGTGGCGTCCGCCGCTGCAATCTTGGCGATGAGCAAGGCCACCGGCGAAACCGAGCACCTGAAAGACATGCTGGTAGGGAACATACTAGCCGTTGACCGTCACGAAGTCATGAAAACGGCCGTGCTCTATGGCCTGGTAGGAGCGTTCCACTACATCTTCCGCCGCCGCTTCCTGCTGATTTCGACCAGCCACGAGAAGGCAGAATCCAGCGGGCTTAACGTGCGCTTCTGGGATTTCCTCTTCTACGCTTCGTTCGGATTTGTGGTCACGTCATCGGTGGCGATTGCCGGCGTGCTGCTGGTCTTCTGCTACCTGATTGTTCCGTCGGTGGGTGCCATGCTGTTTGCCGACCGGGTGGGTCGCCGTTTGGCGATCGGTTGGACGATGGGCACCCTGGTTTCTGCGCTCGGTGTTTATTTCTCTGTTTTGTGGGATTTACCGACCGGCGCTGCTATCGTTTGCACCTTTGGAGCCGTGCTCATCCTGATGTTTGTCGTGCACATGATCTTCTTCCACCGGGACCGGGCGCATGCCCTGAAGGGTGCGGTCTCCGCCCCGCACACCAAGGAAGCGCTGGTGGAAAACTCGCGTTAGCCAGGAATCAAGGTGGTTACTTTAGTACCACCTTCGTGCCATGTGTATGGCACAACGGTGCATTGACCGACTTTCTGACGCTTGATACTTTCAGCATGTAAGTCCACTCCCTCGGGATGCAGTCGCATCTAACGCGGTTCGGGGTGAGAGACATGAAGTTCATTCATCTTTGTTACGTGGCGTTCGGATTTGCGGTGGCCCGCTGGGTCTTTAAACGCTCTGCGTCGATTGACCCGGTTGCGCGGCTTCGAATGTCAGGCTTGCTGTAATCGCTGGAGGGTTCGATCTGCTGCGCCCTGTTGCGCACCACTTCGCTAAGCGTTCGAGCCTTCCAGACAAGCCATCCTTCCTGTAGTGCTACGACCTACGTTCCGGCCTAACCCGCGATTTTCTTTCCAACTCCTGAGTAAAATTCGGTATAGCGCTAATTCCGAGTAGAGACGCCGCTTCGCTGCGTCTTGAGCCCTCTAAGCTCAGCAGCAGGAGGTGACTCGGCAGGCGACTCTAGGTTGACCAGATGAATTCCAGTTACGTTCGATAGCTACGACATCGCTGCCAATTGCGGCAAAATGAATGAAGTTTTTATGAGACGCATTTTCCCCATTGTCCTGGTGCTAGGTCTGCTACCCGCACCGCTTCTGTTTGCGCAGGAACAGGAAACTCCACTGGGCGACATTGCCCGCGCCTTGCGCAAGAGCAAGAAGGCCGCCGAGCAGACCGTCGTCGATAACGACAATCTCTCCAAGGTCATGGATGAGGCCGAGAGCCGGCGGACCAAAGGCACGGTGAAGCTTAACTTCGAAGGATCCGGCAAAGATATTCAGGTTTCTTCGCCCGACGTTACATGCAGCCTCTCATTCAACGGGGAAGGGCTCACTGCGTCGGCAGATTCCTCATCGCCGCTCGATCTTCCCAGCAGCGAACTGGTCAAGCTAGACGGCCCCGCCTCGATCAACGGAGACACGCTGCAAGTTTCTGTCTACAATCCCACCGGATGGAAGATAGACGAAATTACGGTGGGACTGACCATTCTGCGCCCAGACTCCAGCAGCGCAACCAACTATGGATCCGCTCGGCTGCTACCCGCCGCGGCTGGTGCTGACACCTCCAGCCCCAAGCATTCTGACTTGACTGTGCTTTACCACCTCAAGGGATCAGCCTCTCCCTTCAGCAGCGCGCTGTTCAAGCAGTCGATAGGAATTTCGTTGACGCCCGATCAGGAATGGCACTGGGCGATCGTGCAGGCAAGAGGAATTCCGCCCAAATAAAAGACGTCGGGTCTCAGGAAATTCCTGGGTGAATGTCGCAGGGAAGATCACGCCGGGGAAGGAATTAGCTGGAGCCTAGGAATTGAGTGTGTCTCAATCACCGAAGCCGTGATACTTCGCGAGGTTGACCGGGTCTGTGCCTCAAGGGCGAAAGGCTCTCTATTCCAGTTCTGCCTCTCTTCTGTCTCTCCTATTTAGGAAGGAGTCCGAACACCGCAACTCCATTCTGGGTGCCAACAAACACTCTACCGTCTGCAACCGTCGGCGCAATGTATTTGTTCCCCGCTCCGAACTGGTCTCGACCTCCGCTAGCTTGGTTGCTGTTGTAAAGTTCGCGCGAGAGATCTTCAGCGGCATAGGCATGTAGCGCAGCCGTGCTTCCGTTCTCGGCTGCCCAAAGAATGGCGTCAGTCCCGCCATCCCCCGAGATGGTAGGCGTCACGCCTGGGTAGCCGAAAACAATCGCAGTCTGCGAAGCCGGCGTCTCGGCTAATCGGCCCGCCACAAATGGGAATCGCTTGATGGAGTCGTGGAGAGCCCCATAATAAATCGCCTGGTTGAAATAGGCAGGTGTGGAAAAAATCGCACCGCCCAGCTCGTTTATCTGCTGGTAGATATCGTTGGACGAGGGATCGAATTTTCCCATGTTCTCTCGATCCACCAGATAAATGCCCCTATCCTTTCCGCCACCAACCGCGAGATGACGCACCTTTCCATCGGCATCGGTGAGGTCCGGCAACACTACGGCGCCGCCTGAACCCAGGTCGGTATCATGTTCGTTTTCGTTATCGACATTTAACATAGTGAAATAGTCGGCAACTGAAAAATCGTTGGTCGTCGTAATTTTTACAAATGAATTCCCATAATTTCCATGCGACGGATGTCCACGTTCATCCAGGCTGGTGTCGAATGTGCCATTGGCGTCGAGTATGAAAATATTCCCCTCAGGGTCAGCAGCCGGCCCACTTCCCGACATCCAGATCGCCCCCTGACTCCCGTTTGGAGTCAGGTTGAGAACTTTGACTTGTGCGAGTGTGTCTGCGTCATATCCGATGATCCAACCATTGTAAGGCGCTATGTCGCAGTGCGAAGACCACGTGGTGTAAACCACGGAATTCAAAAGCAGGAGCGCCGCCCTTTCGAGGTACTGGGCAGGATCGAAAATCAAGTTGCCGTTCAGACTGTTCGGCCCATTTCCAGGAAAGGTTGCTCGAATATCTATAGGAGCGCCAAACATTTCGCTTCCCGTGGCCACATCGATCGCATGCAGTCGTTGAGAGAATTTCCCCGTGCTGTCCTTAGACATCGACACCAGATACATCACACCATTGGGTCCCCGATTGCGGTCGATTACCGGCGTCGCCGTAATCCCCTTCTCCGGCATAAGATTTCCGCAACTGCGCCAATCGCTGGGGGTTTCATCCAGGTTGAGTGCAGACAACTGCCAGAGCAAACCTCCGCTGTCCGCGTCAAAAGCATAGACGCTGTCGTGCTCGGTTACGACGTAGACGACATTGCGGAACCCTATACCTGGTATTGCAACCTGGGACAGGTACAAAGGTTGCGCATCGACTTTGCCATCCACCGGTAAAAAACCGATCTTTCCAAACGTGGCGGGGTTGACATTCTCCAGATTGAGAATGGTTTCGTGCAAATTCTGCCCCGTACGTGCAGTATCGTTGTGGAACGTAAGCGTGTCGGGTGAGCCGGGAATCACCGACAACGTTGCCGATTCGCTGGTCACGCTCGCCGAATGATTACTGACCACTACCGTAAATCTTGCACCGTTATGCTTGAATGCGGCCTGGGTTGCGTAAATGGGAAGCGTTGCATTTTCGATGGGAGTGCCGTCGACTTGCCATTGATAGCTCAGGTCCACACCGCCTATGGCAGCCACTTCGAATTCTATTGGATCCCCTTGGTTGGCTGAAATGCTGATGGGCTGTTTGGTGATAACAGGGGTCGCTAAATCGCAACCGGCTAGGCATAAGCATTGAATTCCCAAGATTAGCAATACTGACTTGATCATGATTTGTAAACGCGACAGCGATACGGCAGCGTTAAAATGCCTGGTATCCTACCACATCATACTGGCTGGTTTCGCCGTGTTGACTTTCACTTTACCGAAGGAGTCGGTCGAGCGGGAAGCTGCACAGCCGAATCCCAACAATTCCCGGGTTGCATGGGGCTCATCCCGGCTTTCGCAATCTTAGCTTGGTTATGGTGAAAGACTGGGGCAACGTTTTTAGTACGTCAAGCCAAGGCTAGCAAAAGCAATTGCTCTAACACAGTTCAAATTAATTTCGTTGACGCCCGATCAGGAATGGCACTGGGCGATCGTGCAGGCAAGAGGAATTCCGCCCAAATGGTGGAAGTAAAAAGATTGGGTGGCGGGCGCGCTCGCCCGCGAATGCCGATAGTTACTACCCGCCACAAGCGCCTGATGTCTTAACTCCGGAAATTGCAATTCCATACTGATTGTGTCCCGAGAGCCGCTGAGAATCGGAGGACAGAGAGACGCTGTCGACCGGCTTGGGCCAAGCGAGATTAAACGTGTTGCCACTGGTCGAGTTCCAACGCCCGTTGAACGGCCCTGCATTGAAGGTCCCAGCGGGATTAATCAGCACAATGCCGCCGTTGGCCCAACGCCACGCTCCGGCAATTCCGGCCCCGGGAGAGACGCGGGTTGCCGACATTGGAAAGCCATATTGATTGCCGCCGCGCAGGCTATTGCCATCGGATGAAAGCGTAACCGTGTCGACTGCCTCCGGCCAGGTGAAGTGGTAGGTGCGCCCTCCGGCCCGCTGCCAGCGAGCGGTAAAAGGCCCAGCTACCAGCCGCCCGTCGGAATTAATGGTGACCGGCACATTGTTGAACCATTGCCAGCAGCCGAGAATGGGGTCGCGGACACCGCCAGGAGATTTCGGTGGTGGAAATTTACTCTGCGGCGTTTCGTAGGTGCTCGCCGAATACGGCGCCTGCTCGGCTTTGTTCGGCGCTAGCAAGAAGTACGCGGCTGCACCTGCGAGCAAAACTACAGCGGCGGCAATTCCCACAAACAATCCGGTCTTGCTCTTTTTAGGCGGCGCCGGGGGAGTCAGCGGTTGAGGCAGAGGCAGTCGAGACGTCGCGATCGGTGGTCGAGGTTGATCCTGGGGCAAGAGCGTCAGGATCGTATTAGCCAGGCTCTCCAGATGGCTTTCCAGCGGAGGCGTGATCGCGTCCAGCCAATGCACCGAACTGATGAAGTAATCAAGGGACTTGCCTGGGGCAACCGCCTCCACCCGCAATGGGATGATCGACACGCCGTGGCTTACTGCGCGCTCAATCTCTTTCGGGATATGCGGCGACGCATTGGCGTTCGAGGAGAACACTAGCACCATTACCTTGGAGCCGTGAATGGCGTCGATGATCTCTTCGCCATATGGCAGGCCGGGCTGCACATCGCGCGGTGCAATCCAGCAGCGGATGCCGCGTCCCTCCAACCGGGCGCAAACCGCGTCGGCGATGACTTTGTCTTTCGAGGAATAGCTGATGAAAACGTCGTGGGCCACGGTTCCCAGCCTGGTACAAGATGCTGCGGATTGTAGCATTTGGGGCCAGAAGGCCACGGCCGATCCGGCAAAATGAACTATCCGTAATCGGTCTGCGTAGTCTAAGTAGAAGTTGGCCGCGGCATTCGCGATCGCCCCGATCTTTTGGTAGGCTGGTAGTGTCCCCTCGCGAAGTGGTTTTAGCTCTATCTAACAGATAATGCGCCTTTTACTCGATATTTTCGGCCAGACACTCCGCACCTTGTGGGCGCACAAGCTGCGCTCATTCCTCACTATGTTCGGCATCGCATGGGGGGTGGGCTCGTTGCTGCTGTTGGTGGGTCTCGGAGAAGGGTTCCGCTCCGGCAATCGGCGGCAATTTGATGAACTGGGCGAGAACGTTATGTTCATCTTTGGCGGACGCGCTCCCGCCGTAGCCGGCAGTTTCAACAGCATGCACGAGTATTACCTGACCTACCGCGACTATCAGGACATTCTGCGCGAGTGCACTGATGTGAAAGACGCCGTCCCTATCCTGCAGAGAGGAGACATCCGGGCGGTTAGCGACTTCTTCCAGAGCAGCGGAAGCCTGATGGGAGTACCGGCGAAGTTTAACCAGCTTCGCTACATGCCCATGGCTGACGGGCGCTGGGTCAATGACTTCGACGATTCGCAGAAGCGGGCAGTGGTCGTTTTGGGCGATGAATCTCGCCATCTGTTGTTCCCCGGTCGGCCTTCGATCGGTAGCACGATTTTGCTGAATGGGACCCGCTTCCAGGTGGTTGGAACCCTGAAACGGATTGGCCACGGTGACAACAACGGAATGAATCTGAGGATTTTCATTCCCTTCAACACCATGCAGCAGCTTTTCCCGCGAATCAATGTGGGATCGGCCCAGGATGTCATCTCCTTCATCAACTACCAGCCGCGGTCACGCGAGTTGCACACTGTCGCGCAGAAGGAAGTGCACCAGGTGATCGGGCGTAATCACGGATTCAACCCACTGGATCCCGATGCCTTCGACGAATGGGATTCGGTCAAGACCGCGGAATCCATCGGCAAGATCTTCGATGCCATGAACGCATTTCTCGGAACGGCGTAGGGCTGGTAACGCTGGCGCTGGGCGCAATCGGAATTATCAACATCATGCTGGTCGCGGTCGCCGACCGCACGCGCGAGATTGGACTGCGCAAAGCTTTGGGCGCGACCAATCACAGCATCATGTTCCAGTTTTTTGTGGAAGGCGCATTCCTGACGCTGCTGAGCGGTTTTCTCGGAATGGGCGGGGCTGCGGCTTTAATGAGCGCTCTGGCTCAACTTCCCCAACCGCCGGGATTCGATACGCCTCGTCTGGTGCCGATGACGGCCGCTGTCGCCATCGGTTCGTTGGCCATCGCAGGTGTTGTTGCCGGACTTTATCCCGCCAGAAAGGCAGCGCTGCTTCAGCCGGTAGAAGCTTTGCGCAAGGAGTAGCATGACCCGCGAAATTCTCACCCAGGCCTATAGCGCCATGCGCCACGACTTGCGCAAGACGATTCTTACCATGCTCGGAATGGCATGGGGAATCGCCACCGTCGTCCTGTTGCTGGCTTATGGAGAAGGCTTCGGCCGCGCCATTCAGGGGATATTCGAAAGCTACGGTGCGACCGGCGTCGGAATCTATGGAGGCCGAACTTCACAGCAGGCTGGAGGGAACAAGGCTGGAGTCGAGATCCGCTTCACCGATGAAGACGTAGAGTTGCTTCGCAACGTAGTTCCGCTGGTGCGGCACATATCGAGGGTCATCCACAAGGATTGCACGGTGCAGAACGGTCAACGGTCGTTTACCTTCCCAGTAACGGCCGCCGACCCTTCCATACAGAGCATCTGGGCGCTGGATATGCAGTCAGGGCGCTTTTTCAACGATCAGGACAATCTCAGCCACGCCCACACTGTGGTGTTAGGTTCGGAGGCTAAAGAAAAGTTATTTTCCGGGGTCCCCGCTGAGGGCGCGAACATTCGCATTAATGGTGTCAGCTTCCAGGTGGTCGGGGTCGGCAAAGCCCGGCCGCAGGAAGGCGATGATAACGACAACCGCATCATCTACCTCCCGTTCAATGCGATGGACGTTTTGCAGGACAACCACTACATCACTGGAATCTGGCTTAGCTCAGAGGGTCTGGACCACACCAAGTTAACCCAAACTATTCGAGATTCACTGGCGTTAGCGCATCGCTACCGGGCCAGCGATGATCGCGCAGTGCATATTTTCGATGCGCAGAAACAGCTGGAACAGTTCAGCATCATCTCGCTGGGACTGAAGATTCTGCTGGCGTTCATCGGAACTATCACCCTGGGTATCGGCGGCATCGGCCTGATGAACATCATGCTGGTTTCGGTGACCCAGCGCACCCGGGAAATTGGCGTGGAGAAAGCCTTGGGCGCCCGCAAGCGCGACATTCTCTTTCAGTTTCTTGCGGAAGCGCTGGTGATCACCGGCGTCGGTGGAATCTTTGGCATACTTCTCTCTTATCTGGTGTCGGTCTCGGTGGGAACTCTGACGTTCTATAGCGCGCTGGCACAACATGCCGAGGCTGGTGACATCCGCCTGATCGTGGCCCCCGGAATTTTGATCGTCGCCACCTCGATCCTGGCAGTTGTGGGCGTGGTAGCGGCATGTTCCCAGCCCTCCGGGCCGCAAATCTGGATCCCATAGAAGCCCTCCGTTACGAATAAGACAAGATGTAGGGCGGCCGCGAATGGCCGGTGAATTCTTCTCGCTCGTCGCGGAAGAGTGTCCGCGCCACGCGAGTAAACTATCTATGTGCATGCGTTTCCCAAAACCATCTTCCACGTCGACATGGACGCCTTCTTCGTTTCGGTGGAAGAACTCTTCGACCCGAGCCTGAAAGGCAAAGCTGTCGTCGTCGGCGGGAGACCGGGACGAGCGCGGTGTCGTTTCCGCCGCCTCCTACGAAGCCCGTAAATTCGGCGTGCACTCAGCCATGCCGTTGCGTACCGCGGCGAAGATGTGTCCGCATGCCATTTTCGTACATGGGCATCCTGACCGCTATCGCGAGTGCTCGGAAAAAGTCCATCGTGTGCTGACATCTTTTTCGCCGCTGGTGGAGATGGCCTCGATCGACGAAGCCTATCTCGATATGACTGGCACCGAGCGGCTGCACGGGCCGCCGTTGCGTGCGGCTCATGCGCTGCACGCGAAGATGAAGTCGGAAACTCAGCTGAATTGCTCCGTGGGCATCGGGATCTCCCGGCTAATCGCTAAAGTTTCTTCCGCTAAAGCGAAGCCCAACGGTGTGCTCTGGGTTGTCCCCGGGCAGGAGGCCAAGTTCCTGGCGCCGCTCGACGTGCGCGACATCCCCGGCGTAGGCAAAATAACCGAGCAAAACCTGCACGCGCTGGGAATTCGCCAAGTATGTGACTTGACCCGCTTCGAAGATTCGGTGCTGGAAGAAAAATTCGGAAAGTGGGGACTGGCTCTCGCCGGCAAATCCCGCGGGGAAGATGCCGGCGGATGGTTCGACAACGAAGTCGGGGCCGACAGCGACGCCAAATCCATCAGCCACGAGCACACCTACAACGAAGACACGGCCAACGTGGAGCAGATCGAATCCACGTTGATGCGCTTGTCAGAGATGGTGGGACGCCGCTTGCGGGAAGCTGGACTTTTTGCCCGCACCATGCAGCTCAAGCTGCGCTATAAAGATTTCACTACCATTACCCGCGCCCACTCGCTTCCATCCGCCACCCAACTCGACACAGAAATCTTCGAGCAGATCCGGCTGTTGTTTCGCAAGAACTGGAAGACGGGAATTCAGGTGCGGCTGCTGGGCGTCCACGTTTCCGGTTTCGAAGCTGCCGCAGGTCAGGGAAACCTTCTGGAGGACGATCGCCGTCAGCGCTGGCAAAAGGCCCTTTCCGCCGCGGACCGCTTGCGGGACAAGTTCGGGGAGCAGAGTGTGCATCTCGCTGGCGGAATGAAAGGCAGCTTCCGCGAACGAACCCACGAAAGTCTGCCAGAGAGAAAGCCCAAAAACTAACCACAGATTTCAACAGATCTTGAATGTGTGAAGATCCGCGAACTCTGCGGTTGGCCTTGTCAGAAAGCAAAAGGCCGGCACCAGAATGCTCTGGAACCGGCCTGCGCTTACTTCAACTCGAAATAGCTAGTTGTTGGTGGACGGCTTGGCGGTGTTGGCCGCAGTCGCCGGTTCGCCACTCGGCGCAGCGCCGATGCGGGTAAGCCGCGGGTAAAATGGCGTCACTTCCAGCGGCATCTTGTCACGAGCCGAAGTGATTCCGATGGGCGCCGTCTTGGTCATCTCCACCTGATCCGTCCAGGGATTGAGCTTCACCCGGCCGCCCAGGGGCAGAGCCGAGATCTGATCAAGCTTGTCAGGATTGAGTGCCGGGGCCTGGTTCATGATTGCTGTCAATCGTTGAACGGTGCCTTCTTTGTCAGTGAAGCTGTTGCCCAGATGTGCGGTAAGCAATCCTTGCAACGACTTCGAACGGTCGGCCAACTGCTTCAAGAAAAGGCCGGGAGCATCAAGCTTCTGGCTGTAGGGCGAATGCTGCAGAAACTCAACCGCTTTTGCGTCCGCCGCCGCTTCTTCTTCCGGAATGTGGCGGAAGCCAAGGTTCTGGTAAGACGATTCATCCGAGAACAACATACGGTCGTTGAACGCGAACTTGCTGCCCAGATTGTGTCCGAGCACGATGTGCGCCAGTTCGTGTGAAAGGACGGTCGCCAGGCTGGCTTCATCGGGAAGTACATCGATCAAGCCACGACTGATCACAATCGTGTTGCCGACGCTGAATGTTTCCAGCGGCGAGGTGAGCAGTACGCGGGTGCGGACTGGGCGCGAAAGCTCAACGTTGTTGGTGATTTCAAGGTTGGCTACGACGGTCTGCAGAACCTTATCGAGTTCACCGGAGGGTGCGACCAATCCTGCGCGCTCCAGCCGGTCAACCACGTTGTCTTCCGCCTGCTGCTGCCACTTGTGCTCGGCCTCGAGCGGAGAAGCATCCTGGGCCGCCGCGCTCTGGTCGTTCACATTGGAGTCGACCACCAGTTGCGTTAGCTCGTCCTCTTTACCATTGACCTTGAGGTTGTAGCCCCAGATGCGGGTTTGGGCCTTGAAAGCGATCTTGTCCTTCGAACCGTAACCGAAGTCGCCTTCTTCACTGTAAATATACGACGGCACCCAGTAGCCGGCCACCAGGTTCAGACGCCAGCTATCCATGTGGAAGAAGAAAGAATTCCGGGGACGCGGTTCGTAGGTCCCGTTTAGGCGGACGATGTTGTAATCCTGATCCTCGACCCAGATGCGGCCATGGAAGCGGCCGTTTCCGGATCCCTTCTTCGGGGTTACATCGAACGAGATGCAACGCACGTCGCCGAGAAATTCGCGGCGAATGTAGGTGAAATCATAGTGCGCGCGATCGAAATCGTTGCGGTCAACAAAGACCATCCAGGAAAAGCCGGTCGGCTTGTACTGGAGTTTGAAGGCAGAGGTAAATCCACCCAGCAACTGGCGCTGCATGCTCCCCTTGGTAAGGAAGTCGCGGCGGCCCTTTTCGCTGTTGAGGTCCAGTCGCCCAAAGAAATAGTGGTCGTCAACCGGGGTCGGTCCCAGTTTCGGGTCCGGCCGCAGATCTTGCAGGTATGTCTCAACTAGCGGGGTGCGCTCCTGCAGCAACTGAATCAACGCATGCTCGCGTTCGATGCTACGGTCCACGACCTGGTCAAGGGTGGTGGCGGCGCCTTGTGTGGAGGCTGGTGCAGCGGCAGGCGCATTAGCCGGCTGGGCTCCCGTCTGGGCGGCCGCAGCCATCGCGGCCAGCAGGGAAGCAGTGATCATCCATTTCGTGATACGCATGACTCGAATCCTCTCGTTTCTCTAGAAAACTTTTGGTTCTTAGTACGCTAGTTGGAACACCACATGAACAACTGCGGTCGAATCTACCGGGGAGCCATTGCGCAGCGCCGGCTTGAAGCGGATTTTGTTGGCTGCCTCTACGCCGGATTCATCCAAGCCATGCCCCAGGCCGCGGACTACTCGCTGTACCTGCAACTGGCCGTTAGCACCGAACATGACTTCAATCAAAACTTCACCTTCCAGCTTCAGCGCGCGAGCTTCCGACGTGTAGTTGGGTTGGGGCTTGTACAAGATCTCTACCGGAGTGGTGGCCGGGCCGGTTTCCAGCGTCCGTAATGCTTTGCCGCCGGTATTCTGGGCGATCTGCGGACCACCGAAGCCACCGGTGTTTACCGAGCCGCGCCCGTTGCTGCGGCCGTCGCCGTTGCCGGGCACCGCGATGCCATTTCCGAAGCCTGCGCTGGCGACTGTGCCTTTAATTCCGTGGGCGCCGCCCGCGCCGTTGCCCTGTCCGGGGCCTTGGGGCAGTTCAAAAGACCCGAGCCTAGCAACCGTCAGATGGGCATTTTCTTTGCCTTCGCCCTTCACGCCATTGGGATCGCCAAAGCCACCGGTCTGCACTTTCTGGATCGGGGCATTGACGGTTGGAACTGCGGAACTGCCGAATTCGCCTGTCCGCACCAGTCGCGCCAGCCGCGCGCCACCCGCAGTCTGGATCAGACGCGGAGCCTGAAAGGTATTAACAATCACTTTTGGCGCCGCAACTTCCTGCGGCTTCACCCGCGCTACGTGCACTTCCCGCGGCACTGTCAGTTTGGGAGTGGTGAGCACCGGCGCTGGGGGCAGCAATTTGGCCCGCAGCACGCGTGCTTTGTGCTTAATCTCCAACGGCTTGTGTCGCAAGCTGGGCAAAGGCACTAGTTCCGTCACGTGATATTTCTGCGCTAATTGCAGACGATCCGGCCAAATGAGGCCGACATTGATCAAGAACAGCAGCAGCAGAACCTCAAAACCGTAACTGGTTACTAAAGTTCGCCAGTCCATTTTGCGTTCTGGTAAAAGTCCTAACTGAAAGTCATCAGCCGTAGCCATTATGTTTTTTGCTCCAGACGGGGAACCCAACCGTGGGGAGAGTGCACCGGGTGGAGTGTTTAAAGTAGGGGAGTTCGGTATCGCGGTAAACGTGCCCGGCGCTGGTGTACCTTGGTAATCGCAATAATTCCTAACGCAGAACGGGAAATCCGCGCCAGTAGCGGGGTTTCAGAGGGTACGCTGGCGGTTAAAAACCCAAAAGAAAGGTACGCCAGACAGGATCAAAGCGATGCCAAGCGCTGAATTCCTGACGTTGTCAGTGAAGGTGTAGTAAAGAAGGATTGCAGAGGCGACAACAAACAAAATCGGCACCCAGGGATATCCCCAAACCCGGTAAGGACTGGGCGCATCCGCCTTACGGCGGCGAAAGATAAAAATTGTGCTGCCCGCAATCATATAAAAGAGCCACTCAGCAAAGATCGTAATGGAAAAAAGTTGCTTAAAACTTGCGCCTACCAATAGCAACGTGATGGCAAGCAACGCCTGCACAATGATGGCAACCGAAGGAGTATGGAAGCGCGGGTGCACCTTGGCCAGGGACGCAAAAAAATAACGGTCGCGGGCAACCGCGAATGGAATACGGGCACCGCTCATGATAGTGCCGTTGAGCGCGACCATCATCGAAACCGCCATCCCCGCCGAGACAATGCCTGCGCCCATACTTCCGAGCACCGCACGAATTGCGTCCGATGCAGGACGTTCGGAGCCGGCAATCACCGAAACCGGCAAGACATATTGAACCGCCGCATTGACTGAAATGTAGAGCACTCCGATGGTGGCAACTCCGGCGATCAATGCAATGGGAATATTGCGCGCGGGATTGCGAACTTCCTCCGACACCATGTTGAGATCATTCCAGCCGTCATAGGCCCATAATGCCGCCACCAGGGCCGCCATGAAGCCCGCCATGCCTCCGCGCGCCAGCGGGTAGCCTTCCGCAAAATGATGAAATGATCCCTGGCTATAACTGAATCCAATGACGACAATCCCGATAATGATGGCGACTTTCAACAAGGTGAAGACGAACTGGAATTCTCCCGCCTTCTTTACGCCGAGGTAATTCATGATCGAGATAGCAATTGTCATCAGGATCGCGAACAGCTGGCCGTAGGTGACGGCGAAGGGCGTGGTAAAAGCCGGATTGGAGAAGAACGCAAAAACCGAAAACGTGCCCAGTATTCGTACCAGTCCCACGGTGATGGTAGCGATCGATCCTGGCTTTGCGATTACGAACCATGTCCATGCGTAGAGAAACGCCGGCAAAGGTCCGTAGGCGTCGCGTACATACACGTACTCGCCGCCCGCCTGCGGGCGCATCGCGCCAAGTTCGGCGTAGGTCATCGCTCCAAATAGCGAGAGCAGTCCGCCAACAATCCATGCCAGGTAGACCAGTTGTGCCGAGCCCACGGCCTGAATCATTTCCGCCGGAACCAGGAATATGCCGCTGCCAATTACGGTGCCGACGACAACCGCGGTGGCTTGACCAGCGCCAAGTTCGCGGGAAAGTTCGTTCGAAGTTAGCTGGTTTTCCGGGGACATGGAAACGAAGTGCAGTATACGTGAAGCGGCTTAGCTGCGAACTGAGAGCCAAGAACTGATTAAGAATCGCTTTCCAACACCGAATCACCCTCAGCGGTAAACAGACTAGCGGCGTATCCAATCGCAAATGTGATGACTGAACCGATCAGCACGTACCAGGTCCAGGGAATTTTTGTGAATAGCCACACGTACAAATCCATTACAAAGCCGCAGAACAGAGCAATGGTCGCGCCCCGTTGGTGGGCGCGTTTGGTGAGCACTCCTAACAGAAAGACGCCCAGCAACGCGCCATAAGCCACCGACGCAATCTGTAATCCCACTTCGATGACACGTCCAACTTTGTGCAGTGAGAGCACCGCAAGGGCAAACAGCAGCGCTGCCCAGAGCACGGTGGAAATGCGTGAGATCCGCATCTTGGTACGCTCATCGATATTGGGCTTGCGGCGGAGATAGAAATCCATCATCGAACTAGAAGAAAGTGAGTTCAAGGCCGCGCTCAGGTTCGACATCGCCGCCGCCAGGATAGCCGCGATCAGCAGTCCGGATATTCCGTGCGGCATCTCATGCACGATGAAGGTTGGATAAATTCTGTCTGCCTTGCCGAAAGCTGCTGAGGGTTGCTGGTGATAGAAGGCGAAAAGCATCACGCCGACCATCAGGAACAGCGCAAATTGAAATAGAATCGCGCCTCCGCTCGAAAGTAGTGCAGTCACCGACTGCTTCTGATTACGCGCTGCCAACAATCGCTGCACGATCAGTTGATCGGTGCCGTGGCTGGCGGTGGTCAAGAATGCTCCGCCCAGTCAGTCCCGCCCAAAAGGTATACGGCTTCCACAGAGTTGGGGTGAAGTCAAACATCTGCAACTTGCCAGTGCTCTCGGCCAGGCTGTGGATGGCGGTCCATCCGCCGGGGACGAGATGCAGTATGGTGAAAACTCCGACCAAGGTTCCGCCGACGTAAATCACGGTCTGCACCACGTCGGTCCAGATCACCGCGGCCAATCCGCCTTCAAAGGTGTAGATCAGCGTCAGGGCGGTGATGATAGCGATCGAGGCGACTTCGCCGGTGCCGAGAGCAATCCCGACAACGATCGAAACTGCATAGACGCGTACTCCTTCGGCGGCGGCGCGGGTTATGAGAAATAGGCCGGCCGTCAGAGAGCGTAGCCGGCCGCCGAAGCGGCGCTCGATCAGTTCGTAAGCGGTATAAAGATCTCCCCGAAAATATTGGGGAAGCAACACGAAGCTGATGACCACACGGCCGACGACGTATCCCATAACTACCTGCAGGAACATCAGGTTGGTGTCGTAGGCGAAGCCGGGAATGCTGATGATGGTGAGCGTGCTGGTTTCGGCGGCAACGATAGACAGCGAAATCGCCCACCAGGGAATATTGCGGTCGGCCAGAAAATAATCCCGCATCGAGCGCTGCCGCTTGCGAAACCGCAGGCCGAACAGCGTGATTCCCGCAAGGTAGATCGCGATGATGATGAGGTCGAGGCGGTCGAGTCCCATGAGGATTTCATCCAGAGTAGCGGCCCGCCGCCGGGAAGGGAACGGGAAGAACCACGGAGGTGCGAG
>CAWGQZ010000089.1:0-8795 GCA_963824805.1 uncultured Acidobacteriaceae bacterium
ATCTGCACCTTGAAGGCGACCCTGGCCCGGATTCTAAATTCTTCCGAAGAAGCCACGGCCATGGCATTTCGCTTTCACCGCTCGGCCAGTTCACAACTGGATCGGCGCAACCAGCTCATGGTCCAAACCGATTGATCGCAGGTTCCAGGGAAATTGAGGGGCCTTTGAATTGGGAATCAGGAGTCTGCTTTTTGAGTGTTCAAAAACAACTTGGGAGCTGAAGGGATGGGGAGAGGGCGTGCAGATTATGAGGCTGGGGAAGTCTCGTCTGTTTCCATTTCCCCCGAGACTTTAAGACCTTGGACTCCGCTACGAACAGTTACCAGCGTCGTTATTCCCGCCGTTTTGCCACGCTCTATGTTTATTTGCCCATGTCGGCAACATGCGGTACCTAGATTGAAAATGAGCATTACGTCTGGAAGGGTATACTTTTTTTCGTCCAGGCGGGTGGGCCATCCGTCAGAGATTCGTTTCGCCGTAGAATCTTACGCATTGGTCATTTTAATAAATGCTGGACAACCTGTCGGGGCATGAGGTGACCAATGCGTTGGCCATTATTTTCGAAGAGTGCGCAGGCGCAAGTTCTGCCTGAGACAAGTGCGACCTCAAGCACACGATTTTCCTTCAGACTTCTGCGGGAACTCAAATCTACGTCCGGGGTTGCGAACACTTTCTTCTCCCCGGCAAGCATATTGCTTTGTTTGGGGATGTTGCATGAAGGTGCGGCCGGAGAAACTCGACAAGCCATTGCCAGAGCTTTGCAAGTCACGGGCCTGGAGCCCGAACAGTTCAGGCTGATGATTGCTGCCCTGCGGTCAAGTCTGCGAATGCGGGAACCGGCCTTACAACTGGAAGTCGCTAACTCGCTTTGGTGTGATCACAAGCTGCAGGTAAATCCTGAGTTCATCAAAGAAGTCATCACCGCCTATGAGAGTGAGGTCAGAGTCACTCGAACTTGGTGGTCCCGGGGCGGTTGCGGAGATCAACTCCTGGGTATCGGAGAAGACCCATGGCAAGATTCAGAATGTGATTCACAATCTCGACTCGCTTACTTCTCTCGTTGCCATCAATGCTATTTACTTCAAGGATCTATGGCGGGTTCCGTTTGAGACAGCCGATACCCGGGACGAGACATTCCACACCAGCAATGACCGGCAAGTGAAGGTCCCGCTTATGATTCAGTTCGGTTCGTATTCGTACTATGAGGAGAAAATATTCCAGGCGGTGCGTATCCCTTACCGGACGAGCCGTCTGTCGATGTGGGTCTTTCTGCCGGCGGAAGGCTCGAACCTCGTAAGCTTCCTGCAACATTTCGACTCGGGGACATGGCACCATTGCACTCATAACTTTGACGAAGTGCCCGGACTGCTACGTGTTCCTCGCTTCAAACTGGAATATGGTGCAAACTTGAGGACGGCGTTGACCAACCTTGGAATGGGTATCGCCTTCGATCCCGAAAGTGCCCAGTTCGATGGGATCCAGGTTCCGCCGCCGGCGACGTGGATCGACCAAGTTCGACATCAGGCCTACATCGAGGTCACAGAAAGTGGGACTGAGGCCGCGGCTGCGACAGCGGCAATCCCAATGACAATGGCATCCATGAAAGCCAGGCCAACACGTACATTTCGCATGATTGTTGATCGTCCATTCTTCTTTACGATCTGCGACAATTCCACCGACACGATCTTGTTCATGGGTGCGATCGAAGATCCGACCGCATATTGATGAATGGAAGGCGCCACTAGCTGGCGGGGGTGATCTTGAGATTGGCGAAGTATCCCTCGGTGCCTGGACCAATCCATAGGGCCACGCCGCCGGAGGAATCGCCGCGCTTGAGATCATTCACAATCAGACAGGGCTGGGCCACGCCATGAACATAAAGCCGAGCTTTCGTGCCTTCGACCGTAATCCGAACATGGGTCCATGTTCCCGCCTCGAGGTCGACATAACTTTCATACTTTTCGGGCGATTCCTTGCGAAGTTCGGCGAAGTCGAATTTCGGATGTGAACCGTACTGGGTGGAATGATTGCGGCGGACCTGGTCGTCGGCGCGACCGTTGGTAGGGCGCAAGTAGATGTATTCGTACTGGCCGTCCTGCATGCGGAATGCAACTCCAATGAAACCGCGTGCACCGGCATCGGCGCTGCCTGCGGGACGCCCGGCAAGGTCTACCTCAATCTCTCCATTGTGAAACGGCGCGTTCTTAACCAATGCATAGGCCTCTCCGTTGGCTATTTGCCCGTCTTCGACGATTCGGATTGCGCGTTTACCCTGGTAATCAACCTGTGCAACTCTGACTTGGTGAGGTGTTAGCTGGTCGGCGGTTTGGGCGCACATCCACGGCGCAATCGCCAGCGCAAGCAACAGCGCAAATTTACGTTGGAACATGACACCTGCAGTATAGCGCGGACTTCCGGGCATAGGCGCCTGCGGATAGGGGAGGGAATTGACGCCAGGATGCGGTCATTGCGGTTCTGGCACCGGTGTACCCGGTTTGACGTCGACATTGTGGTAGGCCGCGACTCGCCACTCGCCGCCGTTCTTTACCATGACCTGCAAGAGCCTGGATCGAAGACGCCCCTTGCTGTCCGCAGTGGTTCCCGGCAGTAGTTTTTGATATCCGGTGATGGTTTGAAGAATATCAACCAGGGCGACATCCGGACGCAGGAACTTGATCGCAACAATATCCTCCTGCTTTTTGCTACCGCGATACACCGTCTTTAGTATCTGGTCATGCCGATCATGGAATGCCTGCCGCCCGGTGAAAAACATCCCCGCCAGATTGGTAAAAGTGACGTCCTCGACGACATGTTGCGAATAGGCGTCGGCATCACCATGGTTCCAGGCAGTCACCTCATCTTGAATAACTCTTCGGATTGCGGCGTCATCCGGTGTCTGGGCGCGCAGCATGGAACTCAACATGGCTACTGCCAACATCAAAGCGACCCTCATGGCCACCTCCATTCACTGGCAAGATTGGCGGCCCAAGATTATCACTGCGGTAGGAAGACCGCCAAGGGATGGGCGATCGAGCGTCATGGGGACATGCGCCGTGGTTCGGGGGAATAACACGTGAGAATTCACGACGTGGTGGCGGAGTCTTGTCTCCAACAAAAAGGGCTGCCTGTTGGCAGCCCTGAGATTACCAAATTACCCGATTGCGAAATGGTCTCTAGTCTCCCGCGACCGGCTCGCCAACTTCCGGCTTAGCGGCAGGTGCTGGTGCCGGGGCAATCCCGTGCAGCCCGTTGCCATTCCCGTTTGGTTTGGCCAATGAATCCAGCGGAATGAATCCGCCTTCGCTCACCGCCGGCTTTTCTTTGAGCACGACCTCGCGATACAGCGCGGCCATGCGGGCGTCGTAGGCGGCATCGTTCTTCTGTGCGCCGCGGGCCTTGGCGTTGGCGTCCCGTGCCCGCTTCTTTTCTTCGCCGGAGTTCTTGGCGATGCCCAGCTTGTCGAGATCGTGCTGTTCTTCGGTGGTGACCAACTCATCTTTCAGCAGCAGCCCGTGATTGACGTTTTCCATCTTCACGTTTTTGCCACCGGCGAAGATCTCGTGGCGTCCATGCTCTTCGTACCATTTGGTGAGCGTGGCCGTCATGTGCATCTTCTCGATAATGTTCCGCCATCCCACGCCAGTGTTGTAAGCGCAGAACGAAATTTCGCCTTCCTGCGTCGCGTAAGGAATGATGCACTGCTCGGTCCGCCGGAAGTCGTAGTTAAAAAGGTCCTGAAACCACATGCCAGCGATGAACAGGAAGTTCCAGCGATCTTGCCGGCGCTTCATGACGTCTTCAACGGTACGGTCCGGACCAACCTTGCCGTAGTTCTTGCCGGTTGCGTTGAAGTTCTTGTCGAACTTCTTAAGCAAATCCATCAGCTTAAAATGCGTTGGCGACTGAAACGGATCGTAATTCTTCATCAAACACAGCGCCATCCCAACAATCGTCAGAAACTTTCCGCGGGCCGCATCGTTGACCTTCTGAATGTCCAGAGCCAACTGGTCGCCTTTGAGGAACGCCGTAACCGGCACTGCTTCCTTGGTTTCCTTGTCGATCATCACAGCCATCCCCGTCCCGCAATTAGGGTGGCAGCCACAGGAGAGTTGGCCCCAGTTGTTGTCGGCGTCGCTCGAGTGCATGAGGTCGGCCCAGTCGCTGAAGGTGGACATGAATGAAATCGGGAACCAATCTCTTGCGGGTTCGCCCAGGCCGGTTTGGTTTTTTACGTCGTGCGCCAAGTGGCTCAGGGTGTAGCGCTGGGCGTGACGGCGGTCATCGGTGACGGCTTCGTCGCGTCCGGTGAAGCTGACCGGCTGGAAGCTCAGGAAGCCGATCTTTTTCGGATTGTCGAGGGCGAACTTGATGATGCGTCCGACTTGCTCGTTGTTGATGCCGTTGACGATGGTGACGACCGGAACGATCTCGACTCCGGCGCGATGCAGGTTGTCGATGGCTTTAAGCTTTACGTCGAACAGGTTACCGACCTTGCGGTGAGCGTTGGCGGCGTTGCCGATTCCGTCGAATTGCAGGTAGGCGTAGCGCATGCCGGCTTCGACTGCCTGCTGGCAGAACTCGAAGCTCTTGGCAAATTCAATTCCGTTAGTTGCGGCCTGCACGCTGTTGTATCCGACTTTGCGGGCGTAGCGGACGGCATCGAGGAAATAGGGCGACAACGTCGGCTCGCCACCGGAGAACTGCACGCTCATCTGGCGGCGCGGCTTAATCGTGATCGCGTTGTCGAGCATGGTCTTAATGTCTTCCCAGCTCAACTCGTGGACGAACCCAACCTGGTTGGCGTCCATAAAGCAGGGGTCGCACATCATGTTGCAGCGGTTGGTGAGGTCGATGGTCAGCACGGAGCCGCGTCCGTACTTGACGGTGGAGGAGCCGTGGTGATGGAGCTTCTCGTCATTGTGGGCGCGGATGTCGCGGCCGGGGAAGACGTCTTCCAAATGCTTCGAAAATTCGGTGTCGATCGACATCACGTCTTCGAAGTGGCCGTGCTTCTCGCAATCCTTGACCATCAGGATCTGGCCATCGCGCTCGATGATGGTGGCCTTGATTTCTCCGACCTTCTCATTCATCAGCACTTCGTAGGGAAGCTTGCCGTCGAGGATCTGCTGGCGGATTTCAGGTACGCACTTGGGGCAAAGCGAATCGGTGGAGCGCGGCCATCCCAGTGGCGGCTTGCTCTTTTCGTAGGACTTCAGCAGCGGCTTATCGGACCACTTCGGAGTGGGCGACGGGTTTTTGTTAACGCTGTTGACCCGATCGAAAATTGCCCACGCACCTTTGGCGGCGATGGTTACTGCCTTCTCTACGTACTTGACTGGCTTATGCATTTTTTATCGCTCTCCATGAACCGGGATGTGCAGCAAAGTTTTGCGACTCAGCCCTGGGGCTCTACCCTGTGTGATCGCCTGCGGACTACCGCGGTTGCAGGCTAATTCACTATTTGTATCTTATTGATTGTTATAGGGAAGGCCACAATATCCCAACGAAAGGGGAAAAACGGGGGTTTAGTGGTAAAAACAAGCAGTGGATGGAGCTAAGTTATTGAAAAGGAACCTTTTCGTGGAAAGTCGACAACCACCAGAGGGACTATATAAGGAGAACCGGGGGGAGTTGTCAGTCAGGCGGCGATGTAGGGTTTGCGGGAATCGACGATCTTGATCTTTGCTTGCAGGGTCTTCTTCAGGCTATCCAGTCGCAGGTCCTCGGTTTTGCGTTCGTGGCGCAATTCCTCGTTCCTGGACTCGTGGCGTTTGGACATAGGGTGTGCATATTCGTTCACATTGGGGCGTTGCATCAAGGGCCTCCACAGTACGAGGGAAGTCTAGCCGTGGGCCGGGGGTGAGGCAAGGTGTAGTTTGGGCAGGGTGAGAAAGTCTACATTTGTATCCTTAAATTGTAGAACTTAGGAATAACTAGCGCTCAGGTGTACCCCTGGCCTTCAAACCAAAACTCCCGCCCAGGTTGAGCCTGGACGGGGCACCTTCTCGACAAAAGCGGCCAGGCCGGACTACGGTGTTTTAGGTTTCAGTCCATCGCGCCAGGCCATGACCTCCAGTTCGGCCTTGACGGCATCCATGACGGGGATGACGGGCCGGGCCTCCATGCTGAATGCCGGGAGCATCGAGCAAAATTTGTGGATGGTGAGCGGATCGTCGCAGTCGACAAGCAGATGGCCTCCCCAATCGCCCACGCGCACCACGAAGAACTCGATCTTGAAATTGGCCGGAGCCTTCCACTGACCAAATACTTCAAGGATTCTTGTCTGAGCATTTTCATATTCCGCAGGTGAGCCCTGCGGACGTTCGTTCCAGCTAATCACGTATTTCATCGCCTCTCCTTAATTGACCGATCAGAAAACCGCCTGAGTGTACTACTGGGCGGGAGATTTGGATAAGCGCACTTTGGTTGAGAGCGGGAACGTTAATCCAGATTCCGAGATCGCGTGGTCCGGGGCAAGGGATTTCTCCAGACCAAATCCGCTGCCAGGGTCGTGGTACAAATGTTTCTGGCTGCCGTCTCCGCACTGCTTTCCGTGCTTCAGCAGGTTTCCTTGTCCAGTTTTAGAGTTGTGCCACAGACTGAAATCTCGCGGTTGCCGGAGACTTGCTTATGGCCTATCCTCTGCTGCACGAGCGGCTAATATGAAGAATTCTCCGATATCGCGCCGCAGTTTTGTTCTTGCCGGCATGACTCTGCCGGCGGTTGCCCTCGCTTTGCCGGGAGTCGGCGATGTGCGTCTTACCGCTGATGGAGTCATTCAGCGCATCAAGGACAACGTTGGCACTGCATGGTTGGATAAGACTGTCGATCGCATCATTGCCGGGGACGGTGCTACTCCAATTCATGGCATTGCAACCACGATGATGGCGACGCTTGAAGTGTTGCAGAAGGCTGTTGCCGCCGGCACGAATATGGTGATTACCCACGAACCCACTTTTTATTCCCATGAAGACGCCACCGGCGAACTGAAGGCCGATGCGACGTTTCAATACAAGGCTGAGTTCATCCGCAAGAATAATCTGGTTGTCTTCCGCTTCCATGATCACTGGCATAGACGGAATCCAGATGGAATCGCGCTCGGGATGACGCGGGAGCTGGGTTGGGAGAAGAATGTCGACGCGCAAGATCCTCACCTATTTTCTTTTCCGCCCACTCCTTTATCTCAGTTTGTAGCAACCATTAAAGCCCAGCTGAAACCACAAAGCATGCGTGTGGTTGGGGATCCACATTTGCCGGTTCGCAAGGTGATCGCCAGCTGGGGATACATCAGCCAGTTGCCCGGAATTAATTTGCTGGCGCGGCCCGAGGTTGATGTCCTGATCGGGGGAGAGGCGCGCGAGTGGGAGGTCGTCGATCTGGTAGCCTCGCGGCTTCCCTCGTAGTCCTCTACATTCAGGATCGTGATTTCAGACACTTTGTTTGACATTGATCTGCCAGTCAAAAGAACCTACTCCGTGTTCTGTTCTGCGGCGCCCCGGACTCTCCCGGTAAGACTCGCCACGACCGCGAGCAGCTCCGCCGGCTCAAGAAGAGGCTTGGAAATATACCTCTGAAATCCAGCAGCCAGTCCGCGAGTGCGGTCCTCCACCCGGGCGTAGGCTGTGAGCGCCACCGCTGGCAATCGACGGGCGACGCCTCGTTCTGCCTCCAGCGATCGGATCCGCCGAATCAGAGCATAACCATCGGCTTCGGGCATCTCGACGTCAGAAATCAAAACCTCGGGCCACTCCTCGCATCCGGCAAGGATTTCAAGCGCCTCATCTACAGAACCCGCACTCTTAATCTCGGCATTACTCTGAGTCAACACCGTTGTCACGAGGTCTCGCGCGTCCGCATCGTTGTCCACAACAAGGACGCGCAACCCATTGAGTTGGTCATCGGATCGGAGATTCCACCATTCTGCCCGAACAGCAAACCCCGTTGACCTCCCGCTACTCCTTCTCCCCTGGCGATGGCCACTCGCGGCAAGCGAATCGTGAACGTTGCTCCCTTACCCTCGCCATCGCTATCGACGCTGACGGTCCCACCATGCAATTCAGCAAGATATTTCGCGAGCGAGTCCGAGCCCAGCCCGCCTGCCTTCGGGTCTCGAACTGTCTGCCTGGCGAAACCTGTCGAACACGTGAGGCAGGAAGGCCGCGCTGATCCCGACACCGCTATCACGTACCGTGATCTCCGCGGAAGAACCGGAGGGCGCAAGCTCAATCTGTACATCCCCTCCGGTCGGAGTGAACTTTATCGCGTTAGAAACCAGATTCCACACGAGTTGCTGCAGCCTCTCAGGGTCTCCGGAGATCGGCCCCGCCAACCGGTCCAGTGTCATCTCCAATTTGATCGCCTTGGCTTCAGCCGCCGGACGTGCGGCTTCTACAGCGGCCTCCACCATACGGCTCGGTTCGAGCGGCCTCATATTCAATCTGAGCTTGCCGGCGATTATTCGCGACACGTGAGCAAATCATTGATGATCCGGTTCTGCATTCGCGCGCTTCGCTCCACGGTCTCCAACGCCCGAGCGACCGCGTCGTCGCTCAGTTTTCCGTCGCGAAGGATCTTAACCATCCGAGAATCGAATTCAGAGGCGAGCGCAACTCATGTGACACCGTTGCCAGAAATTCATCCTTCAGCCGGCTCGTTGTCTCAGCCTGAAGGCGCGCTGTCTCGGCTTCATAGAGTCGCGCTCGCTCGATTGCCAGCCCCACCCGGTCGGCAATCAGTTGAAGCAGGCGCAGGTCGTTTTCAGTGAATCGCCTGTGCTCGATTGTCAGTCATTACCT